>JAFDZR010000020.1:1976-40095 GCA_018266875.1 Bacteroidota bacterium | reverse complement strand
GCCAACATTGCCGGCGGTTTTGTATACTGTGATCACATATGTGAAATGCTCCCGCCGACTTCAACCTGGGGAAAGAATTTCGTAACTGTTCCCCTCAGATCAAGAGTAAACGGAGATACCTGGAGAATACTTGCAAATCAGAACGGCACAAATGTAACAATAGCCGGAGTTCCTCAGGCACCTATAAACGCAGGACAATTTATTGAAACTGTCTTAACGGCTCAGACAATAATTACTTCAGATAAATCTGTATTAGTCTGTCAGTATTCAAACGGATCCAGCTTTTCCGGCAATCCGGGAGATCCGTTTATGATGATAATACCGCCATATGAACAGTATCTTGCAGGTTATACTCTTACAACTGTATCCGGATATGTAGCTCACTATATAAACCTGGTTGCACCTAATTCAGTAGTCGGATCACTTACACTAGACGGAGTGCCTGTTCCCGTAGTTGAATTCACTCCTATCGGAGCAAGCGGATTTTCCGGTGCGCAGGTAATTGTCAGTATCGGCTCACATAATTTAGCCGCAACTCTTCCGTTCGGAGCATTCCAGTACGGATTCAATGATGATGACTCTTACGGATATCCGGGAGGTTTGTCGCTTGCACCGATAGCAACAGTTGCAAGTCTCAATGTAACTCCTGATACTGCATCGAACTTAATAAACACACAGCACTGCGTGGACGGACTCGTTCTCGATCAGTTCAATAATCCTGTAGTTGGAGTCAGGGTTGACTACCTGAGAAAAGGTGTAAACCCCGGAGCAGGATTTGCATTTACCAATGCAAGCGGAATAGCACAGTACTGTTATACAGGAACTGTTGCAGGAAAAGACACCATAATCGGATCCACGGGAAGTCTTGCTGATACGGTATTTAAAACCTGGCTTGATAATCCGCTCCCAGTTGAGTTGAGTTCATTTGTATCTTCAGTCAGCGGAAGGAATGTGATCCTGAACTGGTCCACTGCTCATGAAACAAACAATTCAGGTTTCGATATTGAAAGATCAGCAAACGGAACCTGGACAAAGGCAGGAAATGTAACAGGAAACGGCACGACAGCTGAGGCAAAGAATTATGAATTCACGGACAGGAATCTGAACTCAGGAACTTACAGCTACAGACTGAAACAGATTGACTACAACGGAAACTACGAATATTTTGATCTGAACGGTGAAGTAACCGTAGGCATTCCTGATCAGTTCACATTATCGCAGAACTATCCGAACCCGTTCAATCCGAGTACTAAGATTGATTTCAGTCTGCCGAAAGACGGAAACGTAAATGTTTCTGTTTATGATAACAGCGGTAAACTTGTATCAGTCATAACAAACGGATTCAGAACCGCAGGATATTACACTGTAGATTTCAACGGTTCAAATCTTTCAAGCGGAATATACTTCTACAGAATTGAATACAGCGGCATCAGCAAAGTACTGAAGATGTCACTTATCAAATAATATTTCTGAAAATAACTGTTAATAAAAAGCCGGGCAGTATTGTCCGGCTTTTTTATTAACATATATACAGTGAAAAATTATATACTTCAGTGTAAACGGTGAATAAGGAAAACGTTTTAATTTAAATTATTTATTCTTATTTTATATGAGTTTAAATAAAATTTATTAAAAAAACCAGGGAGGTGATAATAGAATTTCTTGCCATTTTAAATTAAGAACCCCATAATTATCTTATGAAAAATTTATTTTTCGCCCTACTTATTATCTCAGGATATTCAAGTCTTCTTTATTCTCAAAATTACAACTGGATCACTCCCAATAAAACTTATCTGAAATTATATGTCGCCGATGACGGGATCTGCAGGCTTACCAAAACCGATTTTACCAATGCAGGGATAAGCACTTCCGGTATCGATCCGCGGACAGTCAAGCTTTATAATAAAGGCAGTCAGATACCTGTGTATTTTTACGGAGAATCTGACGGTGTTTTCAATGATTCCGATTATATAGATTTTTACGGAACAAGAAATTACGGTGGTTTGTCGAATGTTTATAATCAGGATAATCAGGTTATGTATGTTACCAATGAATGGAACAGTCTTTATTCGGATACAAATGTTTACTGGATTGACTGGGGCGGATCAAACGGAATAAGAATGGCAAATTCTTCTTTTTCTTCTTCAAGTGATTATTCGTTTAATTTTTCAAACAGTCTTCTTCACAGGGAGCAGGATAAAATTTACTGGATCGGGCAGGCAACTAATTCCAATGATTTCGGTAATTTTACAAATGAGAGATATCTTGGAGAATCATGGTACTGGACCTTGCTTGGTAATACTCAGAGTCTGTCTGATACATTCTCGCTTCCGCTGCTGTATAAAAATCAATCAACTGTTTCACTCAGGGTATTCGCTTATCCTCAGAATGTTTCACTTACCGTATTCAATGAACACACACTCCAGATAAAAATAAACGGAACCGCTGTATCCACTTTTACGCGGAATGACTTTGACAGGATTGATACAACAATTTTTTTCCCGGACAGTCTTCTCTCCGAATCTTCAGTAAATACAGTTACTGCGACTTATACTTCAAACGGAGGATTTTCCGGTAACATGTTCATTGACCTGTTTGAACTGAACATTCCGCAGAAACTTAAATTCAGAAACAGTTTTGCGAAAATGAAGCTTGCGGGAGCTGACACTGTCTCAAAAAAAATTAAACTCTCAGGATTTAATTCATCCGCTCCTGTTTATATTTACGATGTATCAAATAATATAAGGATCAGTGCATATTCAGTAAGTTCAGATACGCTCATCTTTTCGGCGAAACAAAACTGTATCCTGGAAATCATCAATAAGAACATTACTAAAAAACCTATAAGGATAATTCAGAGACAGGTGCCTGATCTGGTATCAGCATCAAACGGCGTGGATTATCTGATTATTTATCCGAAGATATTTGAATCGCAGGTTATTCAGCTTCAGAATCACAGGGAGACTTATGACAACTTCAGAGTGAAAAAAGCGGAGATGCAGGACATCTATGATATTTTCAATTACGGTATTGAAGATCCGGACGCTGTAAGGAATTTTACGAGATATGTTTATTATAACTGGCAGCTTCCAAGAATTAAATATATCTGTCTGTTCGGCAGAGGTTCGCTTGATCCGAAGAAGAATTCTTCGGCAACTGTTTATTCAAATAATCTTGTTCCCGTAAAAGGAAATCCTTCTTCCGATAATTATTTCTCAAACGTAAACACGGGTACTTTTATTTATTATAATCAGATCGCTATCGGAAGACTGCCGGCTTATACCTCTGCTGAAGCGCAGAATATGGTTAACAACATCATTACTTATGAAACCCAGCAGTCTCAGTCCTGGTGGAAGGATTTTACTTTTATAGGCGGCGGCGTAAATCTGGATGAGCAGAATCTTTTCTATACTCTGAATTATGACTCGCTTATAAATCCTTACGTTCTGCCGGTTCCTTTAAAGGGAAATCCTGTAAATATTCTTAGAAATGATCTGAACGGTGCTGAGACTTTTAATTATTCCGATTCTATAAAAAATCAGATCAACAGGGGAACTCTGATGGTAAATTTCATGGGACATGCAGGCAGCCAGGACTGGGAGATCGGACTTCAGGATCCTTCAATATTAAATAACTCCGGAAGATTCCCGATAATTTTCAGCATGACTTGTTATACAGGAAAAGTAGGGGAGCCGAATTTCAGATCTTTCGGGGAAAGATTTATGAATATGAATAATAAAGGAGCGGTTGCTTTCTTTGCAACAGCAGGCTGGGGATTTATTTATTCAGGATCTTTTATGAATACCAGCATTTACAAAGCATTCGCTAAAGATTCTGTCAGGAGAGTCGGTGACCTCATTAAATCCGCAACCAATACTCTTAAATCGGATTCAATAAGTTTTTCCATCAGGCATTCGGTAAACTGCTATACTCTCATGGGTGATCCTGCATTAAAGATACAGATGCCCAGATATCCGGAATTTTCAATTTCACAGAGCGACTATAAACTTTCCAGCAGCAATCCGTCAGTCAATGAAAATGTTACTCTGAAGATCTATCCGAAAAATATCGGCACTAATTCGGATTCTTGTCTTGTAAGATTACTGATTAATAAAAACTTTACCAGGTATTTAACAAAAGATGTAATGCTGCGTAACTTCTCAAATAAAGATTCAGTCTCTTTTGATTTCAGACTGAATTCTAAAGGGATTTACAAGGCATCTGTAATACTGGACCTGAATAATTATTCCCCCAATGAAAACAAGAATGATAATACGATTAACTTTGATATCAATGTGAAGAATGTTTCATTCGTGCCTTTCAAACCCGTAAACAATTCCGTTGTAAGACAGGACACTGTTGAATATACCGGACTTAATCCTTTTATAAATAAAGCACCGAAGAATATAACTCTTCTTCTTCAGACAGATACAACGGGTCTTTTTAATTCTCCGGTGAAGCAGTTGTTCGTTAATAATTCTCCTTCAGGTGTAATTACAAAATTCAAAACACTGCTTCCGGTAAGAGATACCTCAAAGGTTTATTACTGGAGAACGAATTCAGTTATTGACGGCGACAGTTCGGGCTGGTCTTCGGTTCAGATATTTAAATACAATCCGCTTCTGTCAGCTTCGGATAAATCGGAGCAGGATGCATCAGACACTGTTACAACAATTTACAGGATCAGCTCACCGCAGTTCGCGCAATACGAACTCAGCAACACATCTTATAATTCTGACAATAATATTAACGGCATAAAGATAAACGAATTCAACGGAAACCTTTATGTGAAATCTTACGGCAGCAACGGATCGGAAGCGTCATATTTTTCCGTACTTGATAAAAGCATCCACATTGATGCCGGAGGGAATACTGGTCTGAATCTAATTAAGGTCAGGAAAGTGGACGGTAAAATTCTGCAGTTCAGAAATTTTAAAATGCTCTTTGCAAATTCTTCAGATTCTGTTTTGAATTTCCTTAACACTTTTGACACTACTCATTATCTCATGGGACTGAATGCCGCTTATGTTGCCAATACATTTCTGCTCAATACAAATGTCATTAGCAAATTCGCGCAGTTTGGTAGCACAAAGATAGCTAATTTCAGGATCGGATTTTTTGATACGTGGAGCTTCATCGGATATCTCGGAGCTTCGCAGTCTGATGTATCCGAAACTGTTAACAGATACATTACGAGCTGGACATTATCCGAATCCTCGCTTATAAAGAAGTTCAGGAATATCTCGGGATCAATAACAATTAATTCAGGTCCTGCAAATGCATGGAAAAATTTCTCATGGAATAATGTGCTTCTGCCTTCAAATAAAATACTCTTTGATGTCTATGGAGTTAAGAATGACGGAAGCTCTGATCTGCTGCTTCAGAATATTTCCACAAATGCTAACACCGACCTTTCTTCAGTAAATGCGGTTCAGTATCCAACGCTTAACCTTACAGGGAAACTGACAATAGATACGCTGACCGGGAACAGTTCTCCGGCGCTGACTTCATTCAAACTGAATTACAGAAATCCGGCTGAGACTTCCGCCGAACTTGATGAACTCTGGAAATCTGATTCGACTGCTTATTCAGGAAAGGAAATAAAAGTAAGATTCAGATATTATAATGCCGGAGACCTTGATATTCCCGGTTATGTGGCGAAAGTTTACATGCTGAAAAACTACGATAATTATCTGATCAGAACCGATACAGTGAATGTTCCTGTTCAGAAAAATAATTCAGTCGTTCATGAATCAAAGTTCACTGTTCCATCTCTCCGAACAGGCAATGTTAGTCCGTTAACGTTCTATGTTGAAATTCTGCCGAAAGGAAATTTCAACGAAGCGTTTACATTTAATAATTATGTTTATTTTAATCTTACTCAGGTATCATCAGGAACTGCCGGTATTGAAGTTTTCAGTGACGGGAAAAGAATTGAAAACGGAGATAACGTAAGTCTTAAGCCTGAAATAAAGATAGTCATTAATAATAATCCGGATCTGAGTTCATCTGATTCACATTCGGAATTGAGGGAAGTATTCCTGAACGGAGTCAGTATAATAAGGAGTAACGCAGCTGATAAGACCGGAAAAATTCCTGACAATTCAGGCAGAAAATCGGAGAATAGAATTGTCTTTCAGAATGAGATCATGTTTTATCCTGAACTCATCAAAGGAGAAAATAAGTTAAGGATATTGTCGGGTAATTCAGACGGAACTTCGGATACAGTTGATTTCTCTCTTAATGTCAGCGGTGATTTCACAATAGATAAACTTTACAATTTTCCCAATCCGATGAGAAGTGAAACTAACTTCATGTTTGATCTCACAGGTTTTGAAGATCCCGGCAGCTGCATAATAAAAATTTATACAATCTCCGGAAGACTAATCAGGCAGATAGATATTCCTGCAAATATAGGTTTCAATACTGTAAGCTGGGACGGAAAGGACAGTGACGGGGATAATATTGCCAACGGGACTTATCTTTATAAATTGCTTATCAACGGATCCAAATCCCTTGAATCAGAGGTCAGGAAACTTGTAGTGCTGAGATAAAAACTAATCTTTTCCGACGCGGATTATTTCCTCGTTGATCCGGTCTAGAAAATCATATACTTTTTCTTTCATTGAAAGTATCTCGTATTCACCGCTGAGATTTTCACCGGGAGGGAACTGTTTCATGCGCAGAACATTAACTGACCTGATATTATCATCTATGAGTTTCATTAGATCCTCCTTGAGTATTCTTGATTCTCCGTATCCGTTAACTGTTTCAAGTTTGTTTACATCGGCATAGAATTTATTCATGCGCTGTTCATAAAAATCCAGGTCTTCATATCTGCTTATCTCCGCAGTATATTCTTTCAGCAGGGAAACATCATTATTCATCCTGTATAGAAATTCGAATTTTCTTCTCTGCAGTCCCTGACTGATCTTGCCGCAGCCGGCAGTCAGGAATAAAAGCTCAAAGATAAAAGCTGTCAGTATCAGTATCGGTATTCGCTGTTTAAAAATTCTCATAATCGAGTCTCGCTCCTGCTAAATGTTTTAGTGATACGTTCCTGAAATATTCTTTGTCATTATTATTCTGATATTTTAAATAAGCTGTAATACCAATCATTGCTGCATTATCAGCCGCATATTGTTGTTCCGGGAAATAAATTTTGAAACCCCTTGTCTCAAGTTCTGCAAATTTTTCACGGATTCTGCTGTTAGCTGAAACGCCTCCGGAAACGGAGATCGTCTTTATGTTGAATTTCTTTGAAGCTTTTAAAACGGTTTTAAATAAACTCTCGGCTACAGCTTCCTGAAATGAAGCCGCGATATCGGAAACAAGCTGCGGGGTTTTTTTATTTTCAAAATCAATTTTCTTCAGATAATATAAAACTGAAGTCTTGATACCTGAGAATGAAAAATTAAAATCGCTTCCTCTTACAACGGCCATGGGAAATTTATGATATGTCCTGTCTCCGCTTTTTGAATGTTCGTCAATCATCTGTCCGCCAGGATATCCGAGACCGAGAAGCTTTGCGGTTTTGTCAAAGGCTTCTCCTGCGGCGTCATCCACAGTATATCCGATTATTTTATGTTGAAAAAGATCTTCGACCACTATAAGCAAAGTATGACCTCCGGAAATAATAAGTCCCAGAAAAGGAAACTCCCTTTCCTGCCCGTTCAGAAAGTTTGAATAAAGGTGCGACTGAATATGATTTACAGGAACAAAAGGAATATTGAGCGAGAAAGCCAGAGTTTTTGCAAAATTCATTCCAATAAGCAGAGAACCAATTAATCCCGGCTCTGAAGTGGCTGCTATAATATCCATATCTTTAAGACGCTTACCCGATTCATCCAAAGAACTTTGTGTGATGAGCGCAATGTTTTTCAGATGTTCGCGTGAGGCAAGTTCAGGAACAACTCCTCCGAATTCCCCGTGAGAGATCTGTGAAGAAATGATATTCGAGAGCACCTTTTCATTTTCCAGTACAGCCGCTGAAGTTTCGTCACATGATGATTCGATTGCAAGAATATTCATTCGTAAAATAACATTAATAAAAAAAGTTTTGTTACTTAAATTAAATAATTACGTTTCTATTGATTTAACTCTAATTAAAAAGTAAATTTGTTTGTGAATAATAACAGAATAAAAAGTTTTTTAATACTACTAATTTCATTCCTTTTTGTAATTCCGGTTTCAGCACAGGTTAAATTACTCATACCGATGGAGCCTACCCAGACGAATCACCTTAAAGCATACGGTATTGCATACAGACAATTGCTTGCCAACAGAGAAGTGGACTGGCTTTTGAATTTCAGAGGCGGTTCTTTTATGTTCGGTTATTCTTCGAAACTCGAGGATGAATGCAGGCAGAAAGGCGTTTCTTACGAACTGCTGGACGGAACGCAGACAGCTCAGGTATATGCCGAAGTGAAGGATGAAAAGAATAATATGGATGTAGTAAGACTTGAGAAAGTCGCAAAGATCGCTGTGTACGTTCCTCCGAATGCAGTCCCGTGGGATGATGCTGTTCAGCTTGTACTTGAATACGCGGAAATCCCATATGAAAAACTGTGGGACGAAGAAGTTCTCGCTGATAAGTTAAAAGGTTACGACTGGCTTCATCTGCACCATGAAGACTTCACCGGTCAGTACGGAAAATTCTTCGCATCATACGGCACAGCCCCATGGTATCTCAATCAGGTTAAAATAAATGAAGACATGGCTGCGAAACTCGGTTTTAAAAAAGTCTCTCAGATGAAACTTGCAGTTGTAAAAAAGCTTAAACAGTATATTGCCAACGGCGGATTTCTTTTTGCAATGTGCTCGGCGACTGATACTTACGACATAGCGCTTGCAGCGCAGAATACGGATATTTGCGAATCTATTTTTGACGGAGATCCTGCAGATCCGCAGGCAAATTCAAAACTTGATTATTCTGACTGTCTGGCTTTTGAAAATTTCTCGGTTGAGATGAATCCTCTGGTTTATGAATATTCTAATATAGACGTAACAACACAGCTTCTTACAATGGGTCAGTACAATGATAATTTTACCCTTGTGGATTTTTCCGCAAAGTTTGATCCGGTTCCGTCAATGCTTAATCAGTGCCATACTTCGCTTATAAACGGATTTCTCGGACAGACAACAGGATTCCGGAAAAGTCTCATCAAAAAAAATGTGACGATACTTGCTCTGAAAGACGGTACTGATTATGTGAGATATATTCACGGCAATTACGGCAGGGGAACGTTCACATTTTACGGCGGACATGATCCGGAGGATTATCAGCATGCAGTAGGCGATCCAAAGACTGATCTGAATATGTTTCCGCATTCGCCGGGTTACAGACTTATCCTTAATAACGTTCTGTTCCCCGCAGCAAAGAAGAAAAAATTAAAGACTTAGAAGTTTAATTTGCTGAAATATAAATCATTATCCCGCGCGGTTTTTTTTCTGTTACTTGTTATGAACTGCGCTGTAAATTTCAGCTGCTCCAAACCATCTGAAAAAACCAAAGCAAAATTCACGGTAAAGGACGACGCGGGAATTGAAGTAAGTTTTGATTCCAATCCGGTCAGGATAATATCTCTCGGACCGAATATAACTGAGACCATATATGCCCTGGGAGCAGATTCGGTTTTGTACGGCGTAACTGAATTCTGTGATTATCCGCCGGCTGCAAAGACAAAGGTTAACACCGGAAGTTACTTGAGTCCGGATTATGAAAAAATTTCCTCATTAAAACCCGATCTCATCTTTGTCAATGTAAGCGGAGTTAACAATCCCACATACCAGTCGCTGAAAAATATGGGTATGAAATTATTTCTCAGCAATGCGAAAGACATAAACGGAATTTATAAAATGATCAGCGACATCGGGATCATCACGGGAAAGAAGGCAGCAGCGGATAGTTTGATTAGAACCATTTCCGATGAACTGAAAATCAGAGGAAATACTTCTGACGCTGACAGAAAAGCCCTTATACTCATATCTCTCAATCCTCTCATGACAACTAACGGAAAAACATTCATAAGCGAGATTACAGAGCATGCCGGGCTGCAGAATATATATTCCGGAGAAATGCTCGAATATCCGTCGGTAAATTATGAGGATGTCATCAGCAAAAACCCGGGATACATAATCTTTCCGGCTGACACATTTAATGTTCAGCAGAATGAAACCCTGATAAAAGAGATCAGGGAAAAGCTCGGGAATACTGATGCTGTAAGAAAGGATCACATAATACTTATAGATGATGACATAATGTTCAGAGCCGGACCGAGAGTAACAGTAGCATTAAAGACACTCCGGGAGAAACTGAAGAAATAATTTTTCAATTCTGTAACAGAGAAATTTTTACCACCAAGACGCAAAGACACAAAGATTTAAAAAAAAAAAAGAACTGAAAACTGATTCTTTCTCATTCCAATTTATTCCACTAAAATCATTCCCGCGCGCTTCCGGCGGGAATCTTATCATTCTTACCACCAAGACATCAAGACACTAAGTCACTAAGACACTAAGACAAAAAGAAAACGAGAAAAAATAAATAAAGGAAAATTTTTCATTCCTATTCATATCAGCTCCTAAATATTATCATTCATGCAAGTATAATAGTCTGAATTATAAAAATAACACAAAATATTCATCAATAAATGACCTGTTTTTAACCATTTCTATAATGGCATTCTCAATACCCTTATTAATGATAAGAATTATATGCTTATTATAGCTGCCTGTCTAAAATCTGAATCACTAAATTCTGTATCAGAAAGATAAAATTTAAAACTAAAATTTATTTATTAATTAAAAAAATATGAAAAATTTACATAATGTAATAACAATATTTTGTATGATGTTAATACTTGGGACAGTATCTGAATTAAAATCCCAGGATATAAACTCTGTATACGGATCTTCTGTATCAGATGACAATTCAAAGATTGTCTCTGTTGATTTTCCGGAATCTCTTAAGCCGGGAGAGGAATATGCAGCCTCAATAACATTTTTAAACACAGGAAAGAACACATGGAGTAATGATAAAAACTACATGCTGTCTCTTTATGTGGAATCCGATAATAAATACATGTCTGATGTATGGGGAATTAAAAATATTGCAGTGCCAAAGGAAATACATCCCGGTGAAAAAGCAATCTTGCTTTTTAAGATCACTGCTCCTTACAAAGAGGGTATTTATAATTCACGATGGGCAATGACAAAGGACAATAACTATTTTGGTGAATACACTGTCAATGTTATAAAAGTAGGCGGTGTTTCTGAATCGGTAAATTATAAAATGGACGGTAATGAATCTAAATTTATTAACATCTCAGTGCCGGGAAGTATGAATGCAGATGAAAAATATAAAGTATCAGTTACAATTGAAAACACCGGGATATATCCCTGGAATTCTTTTGAAGGCTATACACTGGCTCCGGTAACAGAACCTTCCGGTATACTTTATCCTGACTGGAATACCACTCCCGTAAGTTTATCAAGTACAATCGAAAACGGACAGACTTCGTCAATAGAGTTTTATGTCACGGCTCCGTCCGTTCCGGGAAATTATACACTTCAGTACATGATGAAAAAAGGGGATTCATATTTCGGACAGATCTCTGATAAAATTAATGTTATAGTTACAGGTAAAGGAAGCAGCGAATCAGCAACCGGAACGAACAATTCCATTTTTGTAAAACTTCAAATTCCGGATAGACTCAAACTTAATACTGAGGAAGATGTTTCGGTGACAATAGCCAATACAGGAAATAAAGCATGGATAAAAGGTAATGAGGCGCTGGTAATGGTAGACGGTAAATTAAATCAGGTTACAATGAACTCCTTTGGAATCGGATATATTCAGCTTCCGGAAAATGTTCAGCCCGGCGAGGTAGTTACATTCAACTTTAAAGTCAAACCAACTGAAACAGGCTGGCAGCATTTTCAAATGATGATGATGAATAAAGACGGTTCTTTATTCGGAGCATCTACAGAAGCCGTAGAAATAATCGTTGTGCCGTAATGTCAATGCAGTCCAAAATATTTTTGATTCAAAAGAAAAATTGAAAATATTTATTGATAATTATTAAAAAGACCAAGGTCCTGAAATTAATAGAGAAATGAAATTAATTTCAGGATTTTTTTTATCAACTGAGTCTTCAAGCAAAATAAGCCGATCGAAGATCTCCGTACCGCTTTTTAACACCAAGACACGAAGGCATAAAGGTAATAAGAAAAAAGAAAGAACCGAAAACGGATTCACTATCATTCAGTATGTCCATATAAAGTCATACCCGCACGCTCCCCATTTATGTCATTCCCGCGCGCTCCCGGCGGGAATCTATTTATTAATCGAAAAATATATTCGTAATTCGTAATTAGTAATTCTTAATTCCAATTAAAAATGTCATTCCCGCGTGCTCCCGGCGGGAATCTGATCATTAGAAAAAAATTAATTACCATTATACCAACCCCGTCTCGTGACTTGACACGAGCTCAGAGGGAGATTACTGTTTCTTTAAAATAGGCTGAACCTTTTTTAAAAAGAAATCTTATGATTTAGATCATAATAACATTAAAATGTTAATAGTAAAATATATGAAAGTTGGATAAAAACATTAATAATTGAATGATCAGGAACAATTTTTTATTAGAGAAGATAAATGAGCGCAATGCAAAGAATTCTTTCTTGATTGAATAGACTTAAATAATTATAATGGAATAAATTATCAGGACATTTATGAGAATCAGATTATCTGTCAAACAGAACAAACCGGATCAGCTTATTCCTATTAATTATCAATTCTTACTTTCTTCATTCATATACAAAACCATAGAAAATTCCGACGGTAATTATTCCAGGTGGCTTCATGATTCAGGATTCATGAGCGGAAATAAGAAGTTCAAGATGTTTACTTTTTCAAAGCTTAATATTCCGAAAAGCAGTTTTGTGAGCTTATACGGAAAAAGTTTTCTGAAAATTGAGTGCAGCAGATTTGAATTTGACATCAGTATGATGAGTAACAAAACTGTGGAAAAATTTATTATAGGTATGTTCATGGATCAGAAGATGAATATATATGAGAAAAATGTGGAATCGGAATTTAGTGTGAATACGGTAGAAATGGTTCCTGAGCCGGAGATAAAAGAGGAAATGATATTTAGAACTATTTCTCCTATGGTATTATCAAGAAGTATTATTCATAATGGAAAGCAGTCGCAGGAATATTTGTCGCCGGAGGATCCTGAATATTTTAATTATCTGAAAAAAAATCTTCTGGAAAAGCAAACTACACTTCTGATGAGTAAAAACGGATCAGCTCCTGATGATAAGGATTCCAATGTATTAAAATTAGGAACCGTAGATTCCTTTGAATTAAAAGGTAACTGTAAATCCAAATTGATAACAATAAAAGAGGGGACAGCGGAGGAAACTAAAATAAAAGGATACTATATGACATTTAAAATAAAAGCTGATCCCGAAATTATAAGAACAAGTTATGAAGCAGGATTTGGAAAACACTGCAGTCTGGGATTCGGATGTGTCCAGGAAGTCAGATGATAAAAGTTTATTTACTTTTTAACAAAAAAAATATAACTTCTTTAAACAGTAAAGAAAGTATGAAAGAAATTATCGTATAAGGAAAGCGATTATTAGAAAACGCAGCTATTACTATTATAAAGTCCGCATAATCACACACTCTTAATACAGTTCATTTTAATAAGCTATAATAAAATAACAATGTTTCCGAAACATTGCGGAAGCAGAAGTTAATTATTTTATTTTATAATTTTGTATAAAAGAATTTTAAATGTATAACAAAGAAGAAAAAATACTTATACTTGGTTCGCTTTTTCATGATTTGGGGAAGTTTTTGCAAAGATGTACTAAAGTTTCAGGGCGTCATACCGAAGTTGGAAAAGATTTTTTTGAGAATAAACTTGATATTTTTGAAGATAAAAGTTTTGATTTCAAGCCATTGGTAGTTAAAATACTGGGTGATGATGATTCCTATAATATATTTCTAGGGATTATTTTAAATCATCACTCTCCCGTTACAAATACAGAAAAGATTGTACAATCAGCCGATCATTTATCAGCAAGTGAACGACCTGATTTGCAAAAGGAGGAAAAAGCCGATGGACAAAACATTTGGAGGCATAAATTCCTTTCATCAGTATTGGCAAAAGTAATTTTAAAATCCAAAGGTGGTGAAAAATTATATTTCAAACAGCTTCCTTTAATTAAAAATAATTATGAAACACTGATTCCAGATCTTACTGAATATGATGATAATCAAAAATATAAACTAAGTGATCTTGAAAAGTTCAGGGACGACCTTAAGCAAATCTTTTCTTTTTATGAGTCTGAAGAAGATTTTTCAATAATAGTCAATTTACTTCTTACACTTTTTGAAAAGTATTTCTGGTGTGTACCGGATTTTACGGGAAGTGATGAAACGGATATATCATTATACAATCACTCAAAGGATGTCAGCGGTTTGAGTTTGGCTATTCATAAATCCAATCCGGGATCTAAAAAGCTCAATCTGATAATAGGAGATATCCCAGGAATTCAGGATTATATTTTTGATTTACATTCCACAAAAGGGGTTGCAAAAATACTAAGAGGAAGATCAATTTTTGTTCAGGTACTTTCAAGAAACTTTGCGACAAAGTTTTTGGATGAACTTGGATTAACTGAATGTAATCTGATTATGCTTGCCGGTGGAAAGTTTTATATTATAGCGCAGGATTATGATGATGAAAATGATAAGGAAAAAGATTTTAATACTATTTTTAATAAAGTTAAAAATGAAATTGATGAATTTCTTTGGAATAACTTTAATGCAGAGATTTCATTCAACTGTGCATATACGAAATTTAATTATGAGGATTTAAAAGAGAAGAAAATCACATTCGGAAAAATTGTAGAAGATGCGAATAAAAAGTTATTGGATAACAGAAAGAGATTATTTTCTTCAATTTTATTCCCC
Source organism: Bacteroidota bacterium (assembly GCA_018266875.1). GTDB lineage: Bacteria > Bacteroidota > Ignavibacteria > Tepidaquicellales > Tepidaquicellaceae > UBA2330. The sequence continues at coordinate 25,102 of JAFDZR010000020.1, read as the reverse complement.
GATGAAAATGTAAATAAAGATCCATTTGTGATAAATAAAAAATTTATCGACCCCGATGAGAATGATACAAATAATATTAAATGTAAGCTGACAAATAAACCTATTATAGAAGGTCAGCAAATTAAGTTAAAGAATATTGGAACAGTAATTAAACAAGTTGAATCCGAATTTAAAATAGGTGAAAAAATAACAGACAATAATGTAATAGTTGAAATAAATGCTGATGGTTTAACTGTCAATGATATATTTCCTTTAGACAATTATAAAGGGTCGAAAGAATCTCAAAAGATCCTTATCAATCCTGATTTAGAAAGTATTATTGATATAGTCAAGAAAAAGGAGTCCGGGAAATTAGATTTTTTGAAAAACTCTAGAATAATTGAAGTTGCCAGTTATGTTCAAAAAAATACAGGGGATAATAAATCTAATAAAGATGAAGATCCGGATGATATTAGCGGAAAAGTAATGACGTTTGGGAAACTTGCTAAACAGGGAGAAGGTGTAAATTATTTAGCTATGATAAAAGGTGATATTGATAATCTTGGTTTGATAATGGCATTGGGATTAGATAGAGACAAGGATAAACCGGAAGATGAGATTAATAAGAATACATTGTCAGCAATATCCAGGACAACGACAATGAGTAATCATTTAAAATATTTTTTCAGCTTTTACCTGAATGAATTTTTACGAAACGAATATTCTAATACATATACAATATTTGCCGGCGGAGATGATTTGATGCTGATAACTCCGCAAAGTGAAGCTGTGAATTTAGTTGATGGATTTAATCAAAAGTTTAAGACATTTGTTTGTGAGAATACTGAAATTCACATAAGTTATTCGATTACTCATTTCAAAGATCATACTCCGGTTAAGTTAGTGAACTTATTTGCTGATGAAAACCAGAATTTAGTGAAGAAGGGCGAGAAGACAGATGTAAAGGAAAATTGCTTTAATAACTCTGAAAACAAATCTGCTTCATTTATTTTTAACACAAAACTAAAAAACTCTGAATTAGATAATCTAAAAAGTTATACATATTTGCTTTCAAAGTGGGTTAATGATAATGAGAAGAATAAGAATGATGGAATCTCAATGGGGGTAATGAGAAATTTGATGAGGCTGATTGAAAATCTGAAATCATACAGAGAAAAAGGAGATACAAGTAAACTAATGTGGCATCCTATGCTGACATATATGATAAACAGGAATTTGAAGGACAAAAATGGTGAATATAAAGATAAAGATGTGGGGAAATTTTTTAAAGAAGTACTTACTTTAAATCAAGAAGATAAAAATTTAGAAAAAATATTATTCCCGGCAATATGCGGGGCAATTTATAAATTAAAGCGATAAAAATGAAAGAAGGGAAAATCACAAAAGTAATTGCAGATAGAGGATTCTTCTTTATTGATAATGATTATTGGTGTCATGTTAATCAATATTCAGATAACAATCCAGAAATTGGGGATATTGTTGAATACGAGCCTGAAATAAAATCTGATGGAAAAAAAAATGCTTTAAAAGCTAGATTAATTATGAAAAAGTTAGATAATTTTGATGGGGAGAGAGTAAAATCAAAAAATTTTAAAGAATCGAATGAATTATCTAATTATTTTATTGAATTTAAAAAAGGATATTTTAATGAAGAATCAAGTGAAGAAAAAAGATATAATCTTAAAAAAGAATTAATAATTGATTTTCCACAAATGCTTGCGAATTTTTTTTCAATAAACCCAAATATTAATAAAAGCTCTCAAATAAGAAAATATTTTGATCAATGTAAAATAATTGAATCCAAATTAAAGATATCTAATGATTTTAATAGAGCCGTAACTGAGTTATTACAAATAATTCCATTAGCGAATAGTGCGAAAGAAAAAAAGCATATATCTATTGAATTTTACAAGTTTTTAGAAACTAATATTATGGAGGCAATCAAATCAGACGAAAATTTTAAAAAAGGTTTCATACCTCATTTTCAGAGCTTAATAGGTTATTTTAAATAAATAAAATTAAATAAAATGAAAAAATTAAAACATTACATTAAATGTAGTTCAATAATAGAGTTGCTAACTGGAATGCATATTGGCGGCTCAAAAGAAGCACTAAAAATTGGTGGTATAGATAACCCAGTAATTAGAAATCCTGTAACTAATATGCCATATATACCTGGAAGTAGTCTGAAAGGTAGATTAAGAATGGCTTTGGAATTAAAACATGGTGAAACTACAATAGAACCAAAAGGTGTAGGACCATCCCAAAATCAGGATTCAGATTCTTTGATTTGTAAATTATTTGGAAATGGAAGTCCTAAAAATACCAGTGAGCCGACTCGTTTAATAATCAGAGATGCTAATCTTGTATCAGGTTATGAGGAATTTGCTCAAGGTGAAGAAAAAATTGAAGTAAAGATAGACAGAGAAAAATTATCTGCTTTTCAAGGAGGTAATAGAATACAAGAAAGAATTGCAGCTGGAGCAAAATTTAATTTTGAAATAATGATTAGAATATTTGAGGATGATTTGGAAGATAAATTCAAGAATAAAATTAAAGAAGCAATAAAAATTGTTGAGTTAGAATTTCTTGGTGGTTCAGGATCTAGAGGATACGGACAAGTAAAATTTGAGGAATTGAAATTTGAAAAAATCGATATATAATGTCAAAAATATATATTCTTAACCTCTCCCAAAAATCCGGTCTCCTTACCCAACTCCAATCTGACACTATTTTCGGTCATTTTTGCTGGAGAATGAGAGACTTGATTGGAGAAGATAAACTGAAAGAATTTTTAGAATCATACAGAAGTGGATGTCCTGTTTTTACTGTCTCTAATTCTTTTTTTGAAAGAGATAAAATTATTTATTTGCCAAATTCATTGCTGCCATTTTCTAATGAAAAGAAAGAAACTAATAAAGATGAAAAAATAAGGAATTTTTTAAAGTATAAAGATTCCAAGAAAATGAAATTTTTAACTCTCAAACAATTTAATTTTGCGCTGAATGGTGAAAAAGAGGAATTAGAAAAATCAATATTAGAAGTCGATGTTAAACAGCCAAAATACATTGAAGACTTAAGAACAAGTGTTGAAATATCAAGAGAAACATTTTCAAGTAAAGAAAGTCAGTTGTTTTCTTATGCACCATATTATGTACAAGAAGAACTAATTAATTCAAAGAGAAATGAATTTACTAAAACCAATACTGTAATATTTATAAAAATACTTTATGAAGAAAAATTTAATGAAAAGAATTTCGATTGTGAAAACATTTTAAAAGACGTCTTCAACATCGGTTTCGGGAAAAAGAAATCAAGCGGCTACGGGGAATTTGAAGTAAATGGATTTGATAATTTTGAAGGATTCAAGGAGCCGGATGATTCAAATGGATTTATTACACTGAGTAATTATCTTCCTTCGGTTGAGGACAAAATAACAGCTGATAATTCATATTATGATTTGAATATCAAGTACGGCAAGCTTGGTGAAGAGTTAGCATTAAGTTTAAACCCTTTTAAGAAACCCATTGTATTTATGACACCGGGAAGTTGTTTTAAAACTGATGTTAAAAAAGATTATTACGGAAGATGTGTAAGAGACATTGTAGAGTTGTCGGGCTGGAAAGATAAAGTCCTCCAAAACGGCATTGCATTTACTTTGAGAATTAGAATTTAAGTGATAAAAATATAGTATAGACCAAGAAAACCTGCTTATTCCTTAATAAAAGCGATTACAAAATAATTTCCCGGAAACAAGTTAGAGCATACAATATTTTTCCTGCTTTTATTAAAAGAATTTATCATTAAGAAGAAAATTACAATTTCATAGCAGAAGAGAAAATCAATAATATTTAAAGGTTATTCCGGATAATAAGATTTGGAGGATTAAATATATAAAATTATATATTTGCTATATTAAATATTATGTATATATTTGACATATACATATGCTGGAACTAAAGGACATAGAGGGCTTTGAATGGGACAAAGGAAATCTTGATAAGAATTCAGGCAAACACGGTGTAATTAATAAAGAATGCGAAGAAGTATTTAAAAACAGTCCGCTGTATATCAATCATGATATATTGCATTCAAGTAAAAAGGAACAAAGGTATCAAGCTCTTGGAAAATCTGATTCCGGCAGAAATTTGTTTATTTCTTTTACTATCAGGAAAAACAGAATAAGAATCATTTCCGCGAGAGACATGTCTAAAACAGAAAGGAAAAAATATAATGAATACTAAGAAAAAAAAACTACTGCCGATTCCAAAATTCAAAACAGAGGATGAAGAAAGAGAATTCTGGGCAAAAGAAGATTCTTCAAAATACATCGACTGGAACACAGCTCAGAGAGCCGTATTCCCGAATCTGAAATATTCAACCGAATCCATTTCTATCAGAATCCCTTCGTCCATTTTAAACAGGATCAAGGCAATGGCAAATGAAAGAGATGTGCCTTATCAGTCACTGATAAAAATGATCCTTGCTGACAGAGTGGAGGAGGAGATGAGGAAGTATGCAGCTAAAAAAGCATAAAATAAAAATCCGATAAGGATCTAACATACTTAGAATTTTTAACTTTTAAATTCATCAATGTCTAAAAATCTTTCTCTGAATATCATCCCTGCGACTAAAAATTTTCAGATCCTTGAAATTCATTTAAATGATAACGGATTAATTGAACCGGCAGATCTCAGAAATCTCAAATTACCTATAGGTCTGGACTATACAAAAGGTGTTGTTATTTCAGGTAAAGCTCCTGTCTGGTTATTTGCTTTTCTTAGTCATGAACTTCACATAGCGAAATGGGTGGCTACTTTTGATCCAAGAGTAGGAGCAGTTGTAGTTCAGTCTCACAATATCAGTTCTCCTCAGAAAGGAGATGTAATCCCGCCGAATAAGATCATAAGATATTTTTCAGAATTAAAAGAAGTTAAAAAGAAAATCAGTGCGCCAGTGAAGCTGAGATCAAAAGTCATTTGTATCGTCGGTCCTGCCAACAGCGGTAAATCTGTGTTCATCAGAGAATTGAGAAAAGAACTTAACAAAAAATTAAATAGTAAATTCAGAAAAGACTTTTATATTGTAAGAGCATGTCCGGACGGAGAAGGTGATTGGTTTGGTGACATTAATGCAGAGGAAGGCAGACTTTACAGAGCAAAAAAAACATTCAATGACGAATTCATTGCAAAAATTGTAAGTGATATAAAAAATATAAAGAAAACCAAAAAATATATTTTAGTTGACTGCGGTGGAAAGATCGATTTGAAAAATCAGTTAATTTTTAATGAATGCACTCATGCCCTTATTGTATCGAACAGCATGGATAAAACTAATGAATGGATCGGCGCAGTTAAGGCAAGTGAACTTAAGATATCAGCAATAATACATTCCAAACAATATGACATCTCAAATAAGACAGGCGAAAATGAATATGAAATTGGAAAGCTATACAGAGAGAATAATAAAATACAATTGCCACCAGATTTAATTAATCAGATTAAGTAAATATGAAAATCCTTATAAATTTAATTGGCGGACAGCCGGCTCCGGTTTATATTGCTACAAGATTTATAAATCCTGATTTGAATTTATTGGTATTCAGTAAAGACTCTAAAAAGCAAATTGAAAAATTAATGAAAACTCTGAACGGATATAGTTACGATAATTATGAAGTAGAACCTTATGATTATAATCAATGCTTAAGGGTATTGAAAAATATAATTGAAAAATATCCGGAATCAGAATTGATTTTAAATCCTACTTCAGGTACAAAGATAATGTCTTTTGCTGGATTTAAATTATTTTCGGATCTGAATAAAGACATTCTTTATATTGATTCACAAAACCACAATTCAATATTTTTTAAAAAAGGAATAACTACCGAAACAAAAAAAATAAATATATCTTTTCCAATTAAAGATTATTTTTCAATTTACGGATATTTTATTGAATCAGGAAATCTAAGATTTCCTGATAATGAAACATATTCTAATATTCGCGAATTCATGTTTAAAAATTATTCACATATCAAGAATGTAGTACCCAAAATAAATAAACAGTTAAAAGAAAAGTTATATTCTCTTGAATCTAAAGATGATACTAATAGCCTTTATTTCTGGTATAATTTAAAAAAAGAAAAAGGGCTTTTGAATATTAAAAAAGGAAGAAATGAAAGTACTCTTAATATAAATAGTAAAAATGAGTTTGATTATATTATGGGTCACTGGATGGAAGATTTTGTTTATCATAAATTAAAAGATGAGAATTTATTTGATGAACTATTGATGAATGTAAAGCTATATTCCATAAGAGATAATCTTCAGCCTGAATATCAAAATGAATTGGATCTCTGCGGAATTAAGGATCAGACAGTATACATTTTTGAATGCAAAACCGGAAAATTGAATAAAGAGATTGTAGAAAAATTAAGACTGATAAAAAATCTTTCAGGAATATATTCGAAAATACATCTGATTACTCTATTCCGTCCTGTGGAATCTTCTTCCAAAGAAAGGATAAAGGATTTTAATATAAAACATATTAACCTGACTGAACTTGAAGATTTTATAAAAGAATTTAAGAATCAAACTGATACGAATCCAAATTTATAGTGAATTGTTTGCTGCAATTTAAATATTTTGTTGTGCATAATACTCAATATGTATTGAGTAAATCTTAATAGAAAAAAATTATAAATATACTTATAAATGAAAAACATTCTCATCTGTGTCTGCGGTCTGACACCTCAAATTATTACAGAGACTTTATTCTGTCTGTCCATAAAAAAGAAAATCAAGGTAGATGAATTATATGTCGTTACTACAACAAGAGGAAGAGATGTTATTCTTGGGATGGATAAATATTATAATAAAAGAGAAAAAGATCCGTATCCTCCATTACGGGATGAGATAAAAAGGATGTGTGAAAAGTATAAGAAAATAAGTTATCCCAAGTTTGAGTATAATCACATAAAAGTAGCAACAGATCTTTCCATAGAACTTAATGATATCAGAAATGATAAAGCTAATAGATTATTTCCTAATACTCTCTGCGAATTTATAAATGAAAAATCAAAAGACAGTAATAATATTTTATATTGTTCGATTTCAGGAGGCAGAAAATCAATGAGTGTTGATATGGCTTTTGCTATGAGTTTGTTCGGAAGGGAAAACGATAAACTTCTTCATGTCTTAACACACGAAAATCAGGAGTTCAAACACTTCTTCCCTGAGACAAAAAAAGAGGAAAAAGAACTTGAACTGGCAGAGCTTCCATATGTAAGACTTAGAAGCATTATTGGAAAAGAGACTAAGAATAAAAGTTTTGATAAAATGAAATATACCGATATTGTCGATTTTACTCAAAAGGAATTAAAACTTGCTTTTACAGATAAAATGCAAATTAATTCAAATGAAATTGTTTTAGGAGAATATAAACCCTTCCGATTAGAACCGGCTGCAATGAAGTTGTATAAATATATATTAGAGGCAAAAACTAACGGAGAAGAATCTGTTACAGTTGAAGATATTTTAAATAATTGTCCGCATAAGTTTACAAAAAAAGGCATCATCGAAAAAGTAACAAAAATTAAAAAGAAGTTTGAAGATAACATCACAGATATTGACTTAGTTGGGAAGTTCATCATACAGGGTCCAGTTGTATTCGGAACCTCAAGCTATGGCATTCTCGCTGATAAGTCTAAATTCAGGGTCAAGTAGTAAAAATCTTTCTCAAATCATGCTATATTCATAGCATCACATTTCTAAAAGTAGGATTCTGCAAGCTAGAATCTTAAATCTTACAATCATTTCCAAAACATTGCGAACATTATAAATAATATACAAAGTATTTAACTTTGAATAGTTCTTTTCTATTTATATAAACTAAAAAAAAAGAGACTAAAATGAATTTTTTAACAATGCTAATCTCAAAAGAAACAGGTAAAAAGTTATTGCAAATGATAGTACCAATGATAGCAGGAGCAGTATTAGATAAGGTAATAGAAAAAATAAATGAAGAACCTAAAACTAAAAACTCGAAAGGAGGTAATTAATATGAATAATGCAAAAAATTATTTTAAAGGTTGCATCTGTGGTTATTGGAACTGTGATTACGCTGATTGATGTATTGAACAAGAAGAAATAAATGATACGATGAACTCCTCAGCGGCCAGGAAATGAAACGACGGCTAACTCACGACAACGATGATTATGCCGGGATAATCAAAAATAATGCAGATCAATAAGCCTTGATTCAAAAAATATTAATGAATTAAAAATTAAAATAGATAATGAAAACCATTAAAGTAAACAGAAATATCAGAAAAAGTATAGAAATGGCGGAAGAGCAGATTATGAATGGTTATGAAGTTGTATTTGATTTTGGGACTTCAAAAGATTTTGAAAAAGTGGAAAAGATGCTGACTTACTTAGGCGATGATTATGGTGTAGATATATATATCAGACATGCTGAATTGAAAGAAATAATTGAGGGCGGAATAATCGGCGGAGTCGCAGGTGCAGGGATTGGAATAATCGCAGCATTTTATTTCAGCGGTCCGGTTGGATGGATAGCTTTAAGTGGAATGTTAATTGGCGCTGCTGCCGGGAGTATATCAAAATCTCTGATAGTTACCGTATACAAAAGAAAGGGTGTAACATATATGAAAGTGAAAACCGCCTGAAAGCAGTTACAGAAACACTTCTGAAATATTAAAAATTTTTAAAGGAAAATAATATGACAATACAGGAAAAATTCAAAGGGTTCAAAAATGAAATAAAGGAAGTAATTGAAAATGAGTGCTTATCCGATCTGGAAGTAAATTCTTGTTCAACGCTTGATCTTATTTTCTCGGGATATATTAAAAGGAAGATTGAATCGTTCATGTACATAAATGAATTCTCTGTAAAGGAACTGGATGAATACTTCAGGGATCACTGCAATAACGTATGCGCTTCATATTTCGGTCAGATCCCGGAATCAGAATATCGGTATCCGGTCAGGGATTTCATAAATAATCTTAAATATAATTCCGTTGTATTCGCTCTTTCAAATGACCTGGCTGTTTATATCTCAATGCTGAAAGGAGAAAATGCCAGCATAAATTAAATTTCAAATTACAATTTATGAAATTCAAGCATTAATTCTATTATGACAAAATTAAGAATAAAATTTGACAGATTTGCCGGAAGGTTCAACAATAATATAAAATACAGCACATTACCGGACTTAAATTCAGATTATGAAAATGTTTTCGAAGCAGTTGAAAAGTTTCTTAACAGGAGATCGGTCACCGTAAAACAGATAACAGAATTTTACAGAATTGAATCTACTGTACTCAATGAAGATGAGCTAAACGAGCTGTTATTTAAAGGTAAGAACAGAAGCGAATTGAAAGAAATTTACGGAGGCATCAGGGAAGCGGTGAAATATAAACTGGTGTGTGAATTACAAATTTCGAATTACAAATTACAAATTTCAAATGTCAAATAGATCCAAAAATGAAGAATATAATAAATAGTAAATTATCACAAAAAAAAAGATGAATATTAAACCGGAATATAAGATGAAAATGAACGGAACAGATGGGAAGAACGCCGGCCGCGTCAGCGGAGTAAAGACATCCCTCTCATTCTGATATTTACATTTTCCATGAGAGGGAAACGGCCGGAAGTAATAATATCAAATTTCAAATAAATTATCCGAATTAAAATGAATGAAAATTACAGAAGACATCTGAAAAGACCGGAATGGTTCAGAAAAAGAAAAACGATCCTTAAAAGAGACGGATACAAATGCAGAAACTGCGGTTCTGAAAAAGAATTAACCGTTCATCACAGACAGTACCATTATGATAAAACCGGCGGCAGACATTTAAATGCCTGGCAGTACAAACTTAAATATCTGATTACATTGTGCAGAAGATGCCATGATGAAGGACACAGTAAATTTAAGATTTTGAATTATAAAGTATAAGTTTAAAGATGGATTGTACTCCTTGTATTTCTTATTGAAACGGAGTTTTAATTACAGCGGTGTTCCAAAACATTCCGGCTGAAAACAATTTTCCGGTTATCGCCTCAGGAAGTCTAAAACTCAAAGGTGATTAGTTCAATGGTTTTTAACTTAGGTTATTAGAGTTTTAAAGTTTTGGATCTTTGGATGCAACTATGTCTTCATAGACAGATTCAGAGTTTGGGAATGACAAAATTATGAATTAATACAGAACAATATTATAAAAATCAAAATTAAAATATAAACTAAGAGCTTATTTAAAAATTTGTTTGGAAGAAACAACGGGATAACAGCTCCAGCTGATCAGTACAGCACAATAAACCCGAACGGAAATGAAATTCCCGGAGTCCGGAATGTTGATGAAGACTTGTTTTCAGATAAAGGAGCAGCCGAGAAAAAAACTGAAGAGAACAAGGATAATACCCGAAGCGAAATCACTGAATTCCTTGAAAGCGGCTTTGAAAAAGACGGATATAATGACGGTTACGATGATCCATCTGTGGAAACCATGAATACTTCGGTAAATAAAATAAAATCCGACTATATATTCCTGATTGAAAAGAAAATATCAGCTCTTAACCAGATGATCATGAATCTGCAGGAAGACAGCATAAAGATCTCCGGCATAACTGAAACGGACAAAAATCTTATAGAAAGCAGGATAGCTGAACTGCGAAAACTCATTTTAAGATTATTTGAAGAAAAGGAAGGAACTGATTTAAACAAAGGCTCTGTCATGAAAGCAGTTAACGCCTATAAAGCAGGATTCCGGAAAGGCGTTTCGGATTTTACCAGGGAGAAAATTATAGGAACAAGTACGGGAATGTTTTAAATTATAAATTAAAAAAATATATGAAAAATCTTATACTGAAATTACAGTGCATCATAACAGGTGATGAGCACAGAAACGTAGTAAATGAAACACCTGAGAGTATTAAGAAGATAAAGCTAAGCGCGATGGTCATATTTATTCCGGTTTTTATTTGGACAGTCCAGGGATTTCTGATTCTTACTCAGCTGATCAGAACTTCGATCCTGCAGGCAATTGCCGGGACAATAATAATCAGCGCACTAATATTTACAGTAGAAAGAGCAATATTAATGATGAAAGGCGGAAAGGGAATTTTCGGAGCGAGGATCTTTCTTGGAATTCTAATTGCTTTAATCGGAGCGCTTACAATGGATGAAATCATATTCAGAACGGATGTGGACAGGCAGCTCGAGGAGAATAACAGAAGATATGCAGAAGAAGAGATAAGAAAGTGGGAATCAGAAAATATGAATAAAATCAACCTGCAGAAAGAAACAGCGGATAATTATGCGCAGAAGAAGGACGATGCAATGAAAATTTATCTGGAGGAAATAAACGGAACAGGCGGCACGGGTAGAAGGGGAGTCGATATTGTCGCAAAAGAAAAATATAAAATATATTCGGAGGCGGGAGATGATTATGCAGCTGAAAAGCTTAAACTGGAGAGGATGAATTCGGATTATGAAAATGAAAAGAATTTATTCAGATCAAAACTTGAAAACTCGGCTTCCTTCGGACTCCTGCACAGAATTGAAGCATTGTTCGACCTCATCAGCAAAAATACTGTAATGGCCGTTTTCATGACGATTTTTACTCTCATTTTCCTCATACTTGATCTTATGGTTGTGATAGTGAAAATATTCTCCGCAAGGACAAATTATGAAAGAAAAAATGAGGAAATAGAACTCATAGGAGCTTCAAGAATGAAAAGAATGAGGGACAGGGACGCTCTGCATTTCAACCCTTCTGAATTACATCCGGATGGTGTAAGAATGAAAAAGAATCTGAAAGAAAATTTACCAAAGATATTTTAACAATGAAGATGTCAGGTATATAATAAAAGAAATATTCCGGAAACATTGCGTTACTGATAATTGAGGTTTATTATTTTTAATTTTGATTAAACATTCGGAAGAGATTAAGCTAAAGTAAAATGAAATGAGATGATAAAGTAAATCAGATAACAACATAAGAGAAGGATATAATTACCGGAATACTTATACAGAAAACAGAGCGAATGTTAAGAATACTATAAGGATACAAAGTTCAATTAAACAAAAAAATAAATTAAAAAATAATATAACATTTAAAAAAGAAAATATATAAAACAGAAAATGAAAAACAATTATTTAAAATTACTCCCTGTATTGCTTATTGTTAATATACTGTTTTTGGGATGCAGTAAGACTGAAAACAGCGCAAAGGAATCAGAAAAGAGGAAAACAGATTATGACAGTTCTTCATACCAGAAAAATTCTGAAAAAATAAATGAAAGATCATATGAAGATAAAAATTACATACCTGTTGATCTCGAAGACGCCTTGAGTTATCTGGATAATGTAATGGATAGAAAAAGTAAAAATGAATTCAGAAATACGGAAGAAGTCAAAGCTGTTGCCGGTAAGCATTTTTCATGGGGACTATATTTAAGAAACAACTGGGGATTATGGAGTTTTTCAAGCGGTATAAGCCTGTACTTCTTAAAAACCGGAGTATTTCACGCAGACGATATGTCTTCCATTATCCTGACATCTTTTCACAGGAGACTGAACGGGAAGGATATTCGGCTGGATGAGCAGATCAAATTTTACAAAGAATACCGGAAAGACATGGAAAATACTGAATAAAAAGAAAAGAAAAGAAAATTTAAATAAAATTTAAAATAACAAATATATCATGAGACAGAATCTGTATTTATTTTCAAACTCAATATTAAGGAGAAAAAACAATACGCTTTATCTTGAAGCGGTTGACGACAAACAGCCGAGACATGATGCAGACATAGATGAGGATGAAATTGACGCAGTGCTTATAGGTGAGAAAGATAAAGAGAAGGCGGTAAAGAAAAAATTTGTTCCGGCGCAGAATGTAGAATCAGTATTCACTTTCGGCGAAGTTAAATTAACTTCACAGTTCCTGGGATGCCTCGCCGAGTATTTCATTCCGATGCACGCATTCAGTTATTACGGCAGATATGTTGGAAGCTTTTTCCCGAAAGATGAGATAAATTCAGGGACTATTGTACTGGCTCAGGCTGAGAAATATTTCAGCGGGGAAAACAGATTAAACATTGCAAAGAATTTCATTAAAGGCGCCGCTGAAAATTCTCTCTCCAATCTTAAATATTATTCTTACAGAGGAGCCGAACTTAATGAAGAAATAAGCAGGATTGCAGATCTGATTAAAACGATTGATAATGCATACACGATCGGATCGCTTATGGGTACTGAAGGTAACATTAAAAATGTTTACTACGGAAGCTGGAAAAAAATATTCAGGCAGGAAGTGGAATTTGAAAGAAGGGTCAAGAATCCTCCGGACAATATGATCAACAGTCTTGTGTCATTCGGAAATATGATGATGTATTCAGTTTGCCTCAATGAAATTTACAGAACAGGGCTTAATCCTTCGATAGGATATCTCCACAGCCCGGGCGACAACAGGCTTCCTCTAAGCTATGATATTGCAGAGATCTTTAAACCGGTAATAACTGATAAGGTCATATTCAGGGTTATAAATCTTGATATAATTAAGGAAAAAGACTTTGAAAGAAAAGGCAAGCTGATGTTCATGAATGAAAAGGCGAAGAGAAAATTTATTGATGAGTTTGAGGATAGAATGAAGACCACAATAAATCACCCGGTGCTGAAAAGAAATGTTTCATACAGGACCATTGTAAGACTGGAATGTTATAATCTTATTAATTACTTAAAGGAAAATAAAAATTACGAATCATTTAAATATCAGATCTGAGTTAAGCGGAAGGACTTTTCCATTGTCTGAACTATGAGTTCTTAAAATTACAATTTAAAATCAAACAATCAAAAATGAAAATGTATTATATTGCCGTTTATGACATTGCATCACCCGGAAGACTTCAGAAAATCCTGAAGATATTCAGAAAGTATCTTCACTGGATACAGAACTCAGCATTCGAAGGAGAGCTGAATGAAGGACAGTTTGCAAGCCTGAAGACTGAGCTGAATAAAGTTGTTAAAAAGAATGAAGACTCGCTTTTGTTTTTTAATACTGAAAATAAGAAATACATTACAAAAAGGATGATTGGTATAGAGAAAAATGAACCGGATATGAAGTTCTGAAATATTGATTAAGAATTATTTTTAAGAAAAAATAAAAAAAATTATATAAAATGAATCACACATTAGTGCTCGGATTTTTCAGGGAAGAAGACCTTAACAGGGGCGAGGTTTGCTGGAGAGGAAAATATCTCGATGAGATTAGGAATGTGAACGGCTCAGAACTCTCTGCATTTGACAACATTACGGATTCTTATGCATATCTTATCGGAAAGGACAATAATGACGAAAAATGTTTCCGGCTGAATTTCAACGGAGCATTAATCACAGACGGGTCATTAAAAGTAAGGTATTCAATAGAAGACAGAACTGATTTTGATTCCTGTTATCTCAGGAATGCCGTGAGGAGTATTATTCCCGGGGGAAAACTCCGCTCACCTTTTCTTCCGCTCTGCATATTGGCTGAAAGCGGAACATTCAGGAGCGCGATTGAGGATGAATCAATTTTAAGCGAGATCAAAAAGCTTCAGAAGAAAAACGACTGGCTCGGGATCAGTAAATTAACCGGGGACATGCAGTCAGTCAGAGAAAAACCGGTATTGTGGAATAATGAAATACTTCTGAACGGACTATCATTTGCAACAGCAAAGCTTTCGGAAACATATGTAAATCTTAAATTCTCTTTCAGGAATGATGAAGAAAGAAAGAATTTCCTTTCCGTTCAAAAAAAGTACAGAGAGGAAACTGTAATGTTAAGGAAAAGATGCATAGAGCTGAATCCTGAAAAAGCCGCATATTATTCAAATCTGGGATATTCTTATTATCAGTTTGCAAGAGAGCTTGTTATGCCCGGAGGAAGAAGGGACGGAAAGATCACCGAAGAGGCAGAGAAGGCAATTGTATATCTTAACAAGGCGCTGGAAATAGATCCACAGAGAATACCTGATCTTTACAGAAAAGGACAGTTACAGGCGGTGATATTACCGCCGCAGATTTTATTCGGCGGAGGAAATACTCCGGGAGCAGATGCCGTAAATAAATGGAGGGAAATGATCAATGAAGGAATACAGACATTCAAAAAGATTGAGGAGGTTTGGCAGATACTGCCGTTACTTGAGGATAAAATGACAAAAAGGTATCAGAAAGAATACATAAAATCTCTTTATGACATTTCCAGAGCATATTCAGAGCTTGCAGGCGATTCATGGGATATAACAAAATATCTTCTTCCGCTGAAATTTGAGAACAGATCAGGTCAGCCCGGCAGATATGAAAGAGAAAAAACAGATTTTCTTGACAGGGCAGTCGAATATATGGAGAAATGCGCCGCAGCAGACAATACAATTTACAGGGATAGATTTCCTCTTCCGCCTGTCATCACTTTATGCAGACATCACGGAGTATGCGACGGCATTTTCAAGCTGTACAGCATGGGCAAATATTATTTCCAGAAATACCTTATCCTAACAGACTGTGATGAGGGATATTTCCCTGAAGCGGAATATTACAGAAAGACAGCCGAAGAATATTTAACAGCCGCATTAAGATTTCCGGCCGGTGCGGATAATAAAAAACAAAGCAGGGACTACATAGCTGAGAAGCTTGCAAGGGTTTATATATCAAAGGGAGAATATGAAAAAGCGTCGGAGATTTTGAAAAAATACATAAATGAAAGAACAAGGTATTACATTAAATATACATATTCAGCCGCCTGCCTGCTTTCCGGCAAATATGCAGAGGCAAAAAAGCAAACTGAATCGGCTTTAAAGAATGAGAGAGGTAACTTTGAAATATGGCTCGGATATTTTCTGCTTTATGTAAAAAGTCTCAGGGAAAATGATAACGAAAACGCAGGAAAATATTTAAAAAAGTGTCACGAAATTGTAACAAGAAAAGGGAAAAAAAATCCGGCAGGACTGCTGATTGGGCAGGCATTCATAAGTTATAAAAACGGCAAAAGGGAAGAGGCAGTCAGACTGCTGAAGGAAGCGGAAAAAAGTGATCCGTTCAGAAAAGGAATAAGAGAAAAAATAAAGAAATGGGAGCAGAACTGCATGATATGACTTCAACCTAAAGAAGAAATTAAAAAAAAAGACAGGAGCGGCCTGGAAAATCAATTTCAGTTATAAAAATCGAACTTCAACCTGCAGGGAAAAAACCACTTGTAACAGTCGAAGTAAAAAATCCAGAGGAATAAAAAATAAACATTGAAAAGCAGAATGTATTTATATATTTTTGCTTATAAAAGCACGTATTTGAATCGAACCATAGTGGAATTGAGACTCATAATCCAATATGTGTAACGATATTAACATTTTATTCTATTTGAATCGAACCATAGTGGAATTGAGACTATGCTCAGCGGCAAATCGGTGTTCGGGTCGAATTCTAATTTGAATCGAACCATAGTGGAATTGAGACGGGTAGGAGTCCCCTCTTTCTCTTTCGATTCTACGCAATTTGAATCGAACCATAGTGGAATTGAGACGGCCAAATGGGAATTAGTTCAATGGGTCTTAGTTCTATTTGAATCGAACCATAGTGGAATTGAGACAACTTTAATAGCTCATTTTTTAAGTTTTTCATTTTTAATTTGAATCGAACCATAGTGGAATTGAGACTTAGTGGTATTGTTAGGGTTGCGTTACTCGTGGGGATTTGAATCGAACCATAGTGGAATTGAGACGATACGATTTTATAACGTGGGCGGTCTCTCTGCTGTAATTTGAATCGAACCATAGTGGAATTGAGACAGGGTTCTTCCGATGCAATAACTTGGACCGATGTAAATTTGAATCGAACCATAGTGGAATTGAGACAGTAATGTTTCACATTTAACGTATTTCCAAAAGGCGATTTGAATCGAACCATAGTGGAATTGAGACCAACTCACGAAGTTTATTACTTTTTTTGTTTTCATTATTTGAATCGAACCATAGTGGAATTGAGACCCATTTTTCAATTAAAGTATTTCCAACCATTCCTTCTAATTTGAATCGAACCATAGTGGAATTGAGACTTAACCCGATCAATTGTTTTTCGGGTATCAAGCTATATTTGAATCGAACCATAGTGGAATTGAGACGGTGTTAAAGACAGTGTAATTCTTTCCCCGTTGTTTATTTGAATCGAACCATAGTGGAATTGAGACTTCGATTAGTCCATAGGATGGATGTTGAATATCTTTATTTGAATCGAACCATAGTGGAATTGAGACAGATCAAAATATGTTCCGCCTAATTTTGAATTTTTCATTTGAATCGAACCATAGTGGAATTGAGACCTCCTGTGAAGGAATGTTTTTCTCCCACTTCAGCTCATTTGAATCGAACCATAGTGGAATTGAGACAATTCAAAGAGATTATCAACAAGCACTCTTTTATTAATTTGAATCGAACCATAGTGGAATTGAGACGAGTAAAATTTAATGAATGTTTCCATTTTTTAGTTTTATTTGAATCGAACCATAGTGGAATTGAGACTCATTTAGGGTGTCCCCAATTCCCCCCATTACTCTTATTTGAATCGAACCATAGTGGAATTGAGACATATTTAAAACAAAATTTATATAAACTCGATTAAATTATTTGAATCGAACCATAGTGGAATTGAGACGGTGATTAGCCTGGGAGATAAGTTTACTGAGTAACATTTGAATCGAACCATAGTGGAATTGAGACCAAATTCAATGACCCTTTTGATTGGTTTGTTGTTCATATTTGAATCGAACCATAGTGGAATTGAGACACTGACGAGTTCGTACTGGATTTTATTTCCTACCGTATTTGAATCGAACCATAGTGGAATTGAGACGATTTCTCTATCCTGAGAGTATTCCATCATTAATCCATTTGAATCGAACCATAGTGGAATTGAGACTTTGGCGTTTGGCCAAAGTGGAACTATCTCTGTCGGATTTGAATCGAACCATAGTGGAATTGAGACTTCGGGCTTATGACCCCTTCTCTGTATGGTTTAATTATTTGAATCGAACCATAGTGGAATTGAGACACTTAGGTCAGTCTTGAGACGAAATGGACTTTCCGCATTTGAATCGAACCATAGTGGAATTGAGACAAATTCCGAAAGTCGCTTCAATCCATAATTCCTTTTATTTGAATCGAACCATAGTGGAATTGAGACCTATTATACTTTCGCTTAGTCTGTTTTAATAAACTCAATTTGAATCGAACCATAGTGGAATTGAGACTTCCTGTCCAGACATCGTCCTCAGTTAACTTTAGAACATTTGAATCGAACCATAGTGGAATTGAGACTTTTAAAGTTAAAATTGTTTCTTTGCCCGCTGAATAAATTTGAATCGAACCATAGTGGAATTGAGACCTATTTTATCTAAAACTTTCGCCTCCGTCGCTGAGAATTTGAATCGAACCATAGTGGAATTGAGACGGATGAACTATCGACGATAACGGGCTGGAATGATAATATTTGAATCGAACCATAGTGGAATTGAGACTTTTTAATTAATTCTATATAGGATTGATATTCTTTTATTTGAATCGAACCATAGTGGAATTGAGACTTTCCGTTATGCAGATAATAAATACATCTGATTCCCGGATTTGAATCGAACCATAGTGGAATTGAGACTGTTTAAATAAATTGTTTTCATTTTTTTAGTTTTTAATTTGAATCGAACCATAGTGGAATTGAGACTTCCCCTGTTTGCTTGTTAATTATTTTTTTATACAATCATTTGAATCGAACCATAGTGGAATTGAGACAAGGAAAGATTGCATCTCAAGGTATTGGCGACGAATATGATTTGAATCGAACCATAGTGGAATTGAGACTTTGTATTCATTTAATAATGTCATAACTTCCTTGCCTGATTTGAATCGAACCATAGTGGAATTGAGACTAACATTCCTGCATTTCCTAAACTTGATCCATTCTCATTTGAATCGAACCATATTGGAATCGAAATGAGCAAAATTAAAAATTAAAAATTAAAAATTTGAATTAAAGAATTTATGAAATTAACAAACATAAACAGACAGGTTGAAGAAAATAACAGGTTAATTAAGCTTGACAAGCTCCTGATAGACGGAAAGTACAAACAGGTAATCAGGGAAGCCGGAGTGGCTATCAAGAAATTTCCTCGTCAGCCGTTTTTTTATACTATTCTTTCCATTGCTCATTCACAGCTTGGTGAATCAAAGGAAGCATTTAACATTTTAAAAAATTCAGAGAAACAATTCCCCGGAGATTACGAAGTTTTGTTTCAGCTTGCAAAAGTATGCGAAGATTTATCCCGGTTTGATGAAGCTGAAAAATATTATTATAAATCCTTTGACTGTACTCCGCCAGAATACAAAGATGCGCGGTCAGATTGCCTTAATGATATTGGTGCGCTGAAGTGCAGACTTGGAAATGATGAAGAGGCGATAGATCTTTGGGAGAGAGCTCTTGAAATTGACCCTTCAAATGAAAAAGCATCAGCGAACATTAATTATATATCAACAGATACAGATAGTATAGATGCTGATTTCCTAATAAATGAATTTAAAGTATTCGGAGAGATTCAGAAGAAAAAATATTTCACAGGCAAAGGCATAGAAAAATTCAAATCCAAAAAGGATAGAAAACAATTTAACGTTTGTGTTGAAAGTGCTTGGCTGAGAGAAGTCATGCCGAATTTACACTATTATGATGAATTTTCTGAAAAGGAATTAATCAATTGGTACAATGAACTGGAAATAGATTTTTCGCAGAGATCTGAAAGTTCGAATAGTTCAGTACCAATAATGGAGGATGAGTTTTCGGAAGTCATAAAGAAAAAATTTTCATTTCTTCCGGAGGACGGGTTGCCGGTTGCGCTGGCTGCAGGTCAGGCGATGGATTTTGTTGGATTAAACCCGGATGTGATCGGGAAAATAGTTTTAGGGGTGGAGATCATAACTGAAAAACAAAAAGAACTGCTGATTTGGTCTTACGAACTGGGAAAGCTTATAATGGAAGCAGACGCGAAAACGAAAAAAAAGCAGTTACAATTTTTAGATTCGTTTATGGGTAAGCTCAAAGAGCAGCTGAATGAAAATGATGCGATTGTAGTAATGCGCAGGATTATGGAACAGACGGCGAAACTGTAGGAATAGCAGGGAAAAGTTTCTGAAATGTTGCGGCCGTAGAAAGAAAAATTTATTTACAATTCTAAATTCGTAATTCCAAATTAAAAAGTCATTCCTGCGAATGCAGGAATCCATCACTTATTGACACAGGAAATAATACAGAGCGAAGCGAGACTGCTGTTAAAATTCCCGACGCCAATTCCACCCCGACTACCCCCATTGTTAAAGAGAGTGTCTCAAAACCCCGCTCCTTCCAAAGCCCCGGCTTGGGAAGGATGAAAGAGTTAAATATTTGGTGGATTTCTACATCGGATACATTCCCAATCAGGAGATTGGGAACGAGTTGTTAAAAAACCCCGCTCCTTCCAATGCCCCGGCTTTGGAAGGATGAAAGAGTTAAATATTTGGTGGATTTCTACATCGGATACGTTCCCAATCAGGAGATTGGGAACGAGTTGTTAAAATTCCACCCCGACTACCCCTATTGTTAAAGAGAGTGTCTCAAAACCCCGTTCCTTTCCAAGCCCCGGCTTGGGAAGGATGAAAGAGTTAAATATTTGGTGGATTTCTACATCGGATACGTTCCCAATCAGGAGATTGGGAACGAGTTGTTAAAGCGAAACGAAACTGCTTTTCAGTATCCCGCTCCTTCCAAGGTCCGTGCATGGGAAGATTGAAAGAAGTGCAGATTATTTATCTGGAAATACTGTCTATCTTCTCCTTTATGATCTCAAGGCTCTTCAGGTCATATGATCTGGAGCGGAGGTCGATTGTGCGGAATTCCTTTGGATCCAGTGTGAATGCAAAGCTGCCGAAGTTCTTTATTACTTCCTCAGGTCTGAATAATTTTAACTCATTTTCCTTTTCCCTGATAAGGGCTGAGAAATATTTTCTGTTCTCTTCTACTGCATTTTTTCCTCGGGCTACAAATTTACTGAGCTCTCTCTGCGGATTCTCTATGATAGGGGAGGTAATGCTGTCAATCTTTCCTTTGGTAACGGGATCTATGTCGAAAGGATTTTTTGATTCCTTTTCTTTTGACTTATCAGTCCCTTTTGTGATCTCTTCTTCTGATGTTCCTTTGTTGTTTGTTATTCCGTTCTCTGCATTTATCTTTACGGTATCCCTGCCTTTGAAGAAATATACAAATAAAAAGATGATCAGTATAATGCCAAATGCGGGAATAAGATATCTTTTGGAAAAGAAATCCGAAATATGATCTGAAAAACTTTTTTTATTTCCGGAAGTGGATTCTTCTGCTTTTGAACCTGAAGGATTATTTTCCTCCGCAATAACCTTATCAAGCTTAAGATGAAGGTCATCCATGAATGAATCCGAAGTCTTTACTTCAGGGAAATTCTTAACTGAATTCAGTATGTCATGTTTCTTTTTGTCTTTCACTTTACTGAAAATAAATTAATCTCTGCAGATCTTTATAAATATGATTTTCAAATGCTCCCTCCCGCGGTTAACCCTGGATTTTACGGTGCCTACAGGGATGCAAAGTATCTCGGAAATTTTTTCATATTCGAACTCCTCATAAAATCTGAGCAGGATCACTTCCTTAAAGATATCCTCGAGCTGCTCAAAGGATCTCTTAAGACAATCTCTTTTAAGTTCAAACTCATCCGCCAGTTCAAAATCATCATGTTCATAGATCAAATCTCCGGTTTCAAGTTCGGATTCATCGACTTCCTCAAAGGAAACAGATTTAATATTCCTGGTTTTATCATATTTATCTCTTGCGGTATTTTTGGCAATTGTATATATCCATGTTGAAAACGAACCGATATCCTTATATCTGGATCTCTGTCTGAATAATTTTAAAAAAGATTCCTGTGTGAGATCCTCGGCATCATGATAGTCCTTTGTATAATAAATTAAAAAATTCATTATCCTGTCTTTATATCTTAAAGCAAGTTCATCAAATGCCTTTACATCATCCTCATCCCGGAGCATCAGCATTAATTCCTCATCCGTATTTTCACTGTAAAGTGTAAATGCCAAACCTTTTGAAGTTTAGTTAATATTTGTTGTTTCCAGTAACACAAAATAAAGTATGAATAATGTTTAAAAAATTCCACTGTCAAATTTTATAATATTATTAAACTGTTGAAATATCTTATAAAATAAATATTAATATGAAATTTGCATAATGATCATCTGTTGTAAACCCCACCCCGTCCCTTCCTTTTGCAAAAGGTGTGGGAATTCATCCTCACCACCAGGACGCAAAGACACCAGGGTAAAAAGACAATATAGAATACTGAAAACTGATTCACTTTCATTCCGATGTGTTCTTGAAAAGTAATTCCCGCACTCCCGAATTATGTCATTCCCGCGCGCTCCCGGCGGGAATCTATTCTTAATTCATAATTCTTAATTCTTAATTCTTACTGAACAGAATCCCCTGAGACATATAAGTCTTTACATCAATAATATTCTGCTGACTCAATTATTTTCATAAAAAAAATGCGGATCTGATTCAAAAAACAATAAAAATATTTTTTTTGAAAGAGTCGGGGAACGTTCGCATTTCTGAACCGTGTAATTTATTAAAGGGAAGAACTGACGAAGCAAGTTTACAAAAGACTCTGAAACTGAAAAAAAGACTGCTGAAAGTAAAATAAAGAATTCACATTGAATCAGAATGAAAGCGAAAGGTAAAAAGAAGCAGATGAACCGGGGAAATGAGAATACAGGGGATCAGACAAAGAAAAATTAACTTATAAAGGAGTAACTCCAGTTCCGGCAGAAAAGATGAAAATGAGGACTGAAGAAATGAAAAAGCAAAAAGAATCAGCCGGGAATAATAAAAAAACAAAGTAAGAGCGAAAAAATGAAAAGCGGATCCCTGAAAATGAAGTCTGAATCCCAAATGATTAAAAGTGAATGTCAAACAAAGAAGTGTGAATGCCAAACAAAGAAGTGTGAATGTGAAACAATTTT
>JAFDZR010000020.1:0-1815 GCA_018266875.1 Bacteroidota bacterium | reverse complement strand
GTCAAACAATGAAGACTGAACGTCAAACAATGAAGACTGAACGTCAAACAATGAGGACTGAATGTCAAACAAAAAGTTGTGAAACAGAAATGTACCTTAAAAAGTGAAAAATATTTCAGTAAAAAATGAAAAATTAAAAAATCTGAACAAAATTTTAAAAAAAAATGCGGGAAGCTTCAATAAGCTCCGCTTCCGGAAGCGGAAAAGTCCGGGTGGGAAACAAAAATGATCCGGACCGGCGAATGAGGGCAGAGCGCAGTTAAAACAAACAAAATAAAAAAACTAAAAAATGCCGTAATAACGGCGAAAGGAAAATTAATCAAATGATAAAATATCAAAAAAACAAGTACTCCATGTATGTTGGAGTCAGGGCGTATCTGGATGATCACAGCGCCGGATATGAAAACAATGAAGAATTCAACGAACACTTAAATTCCTATAAATCGGTTCTTCAGGATATAGCCAGAAAGGAAGACGAACGAAGCAAAGCGACATTAGGCAAAGTAAAGAATAAAGCCAGGGTAAGAAGATCAGTCACGGATCAGGCGCTTGCGGTTTCCGGCGCAATATATTCCTTTGCAAAGAAATCCGGTGATTATGTTCTGATGAGATCAGTGGATTTGCAAAAGACGGACTTTGACAGATTCAGAGATGCAGGGCTTGTGATCGAACTGAATTCCATAAAGAATAAGGCGGCGCAGTTCAGCGCAGAGATCGCGAGATTCGGTATAACAGCTGAAAAATTCACAGAATTCGAAAATAAAATAAATGAATACGTAGATGCTCTCAGCGCAAAGAATACCGGCAGCGCAACCAAACAAGGCGCGAGCAAAACCATGGTCTCGTTTTTCAGGGACGCTGACAGTCTGCTCGATTCGATAGACAGATTCATGGAGAATTATAAGATCAGCGACAAGGATTTCTATGACGGATACAAAGCGGCGAGAGTCATAAAGGATCTGGGGATAAGGCATAACGGAGGCATTGGAATAAACGGAGCGTTCCCAGGAAATGGCAGTTCCGGAGATTCCGGTGATAACATTAATGCAGGAGAAACTAATCCTCAGACTGCCGGACTTCTGACAACAGGAAATACATCAGGAAACGACTCATAAATAAATTAAATTGATAATGATCCGGCGGCTCCCTCGGGAGCTGCCGGGTCAGATAATAACAGTGGATCAATTTAGAGTTAACAGCAAAAAGAAAATAAAAAAGAAAATAAAAAAGAAAATAAAAAAGAAAATAAAAAAGAAATTAAAAAAGAAATTAAAAAAGAAATTAACAAAGAAAATAACATGAAAACAAAAAAGAATCAGCACGTAGTCACAGCCGGAGACAGGTGGGCTGTAAGGGGAGAAAAGAATTCCCGGAGGACCAGGATCACACGGACAAAACAGGAAGCGGTCGAAAGAGCAAGACGGATCGCAAAAAATCAAAAAACAGAACTGGTGATCCACAACCGTGACGGCAAGATATGCGACAAGGACAGTTACGGAAACGATCCGCACCCGCCGAAGGATAATGTCAGATAGGCGGTTCGGGAAAGTAATCAAAACACAAAGCCCCGCAGAAAACTGCGGGGTTTTTTATTTTTTGTCTGAACCATGATTAAAGGATTATTATGATTACCGGAATTTTTTCCCCTCGTTCCCAAGCCCCGGCCTGGGAACGTTAAACAGACTTATCGATAAAAACCCCCTCGTTCCCAAGCCCCGGCTAGGGAACGTTAAACAGACTTATCGCTTAAAACCCACTCGTTCCCAAGCCCCGGCTTGGGAACGTTAAACAGAAATATCGATTAAAACCCACTCG
>JAFDZR010000001.1 GCA_018266875.1 Bacteroidota bacterium | reverse complement strand
TTTGTACGACCAAAAGAAAGTAACAAAGAAAAGTTGTCCCGAGAATTCGGGATTAATAATTGCCTAAATTCGTGAAAAATTGCGATAAAATTTCCAACTCAAAATTTGCTGCGCAAATTTCTCGGACAGGGAAATTTTATTGACGCAATTTATCACGAATTCTTAACGGCAATAATTCACAGGCGGATATTTTGACAAAATATATCAAAAAGTTTAAAAGATTTTAAATATTAAAGCATTTCTTATGATTAAAAATTAATTTGGACAGTATTGGTTTTTTTTACAAAGCTTCAGAGTTTTATAAATTGACTAAAACCTGTAATAAAGCTAAGTTGATAAAAAGGAGGTTATATGAAAAACAGATCATTAAAGCTTTGTATCAGGATTATTATATCCTTTTTCCTTCTAAGCTTAATTTCTGAAAACTGCCGTTCACAGATCTATCAATGGAATCCTCTTCAAAAGCTTACATCCGGATACACAGACAGGAATCCCGGCTTCGGAACAAAGCAGGAAAACTATGCTTCACTTTTTACATGGGAATTTCTTGTATTCGAAAGACATTCGGATACCGTCTCAAATATATGTGTTCTTAAAATGGGAACGGACGGACCTGTTGATTCCGTAATTTATCTTACGAATGGAAATGTTATAAATCTGAATCCTTCAATATCATACAATTCAGATTTTTTCAGCACTGTAATTAACAATTCGCTCGTTTTATGGGAAACGAACAGAAACGGAAGATGGGATATTTACGCTTCTTATTATGAGACAGCTACCGGATGGCAGACGCCGTTTGCAGTTGACACTTCTGAATCTGACAAACATTCGGCAAGATCGGTTTATATCAACAGCACAAATTTCGGAGTGGTTTACGAAAGAGACAATAATATAATTTTCAAAATACTGGATGCAGCGAATCATACTGTCAGCTATGACACAAATTTAACATCTGTGGGAAATTCAGTCTGCGGAAATCCGTTTATCACATATTCACCGAACCCGAGATTTTATGTAAGTTATGAAAAGGAAAAACCTGACGGGAAAAGAGAGATAGAAGTGAGAAAATCCACACTGCAGCCGAACTGGACTGCGCCTGATACAGTTGCTTATGCCGGAGATAATATTAACAACGGAATGGTAGGCTATTTCGGTTCTCCGGTAAATATATTCATCTCCGACCGTTTGGGAAATTATAATATTTACGGAACAGCTATAGATGTTTTTGAAGCTCAGAAGCCGGTTGTTATTGATACAGCGTTTCAGAATTTTGATTTTGAATCATATCTTTTTCCTATAATAACCGACGGGGGTTTTTTCAATTATGCAAATGCTTACATAAGAAAATCTGATTCAATAAAAATAATTTTTTCGGACTATATAAATCAGAACGACATGGAAGCAGTTTCGGATTCATCTTACAATATATCGCTGACAATGAACAGGGGAATGCAGATAGGGAATTTTGATGCACTGGTCTGGGTGGTATTCAATAAGGACAGTTCCGGATTTACAAATCTTTACGGAAAATCCATCAGAATCATAATTCTGGATATTAACAAAGTATCTTCTGAAATCCCTGTTACATTTAAACTCTATCAGAATTATCCGAATCCTTTCAACCCTGTAACGAAGATAAAATTTGATATTCCGGGAAGTGCAAGAAATTCCGGACAAAATGTTAAACTCATCATTTTTGATGCGCTTGGCAGGGAGGTTGAAAAATTATTTGACTCGCAGCTGAATCCGGGAACGTATGAGGTGACATGGAATGCCGGAAAATATTCAAGTGGCATTTATTTTTACACGCTTGTTTCAGAAAAATTTTCTGTCACAAAAAAATTAATTCTTGTAAAATAACAATCCGTTAAAAAAACAAAATTAATCTTAGAAACCGGCGGAGATCCTCCGCAACTGACTTAAAACGGAATTAAAATAATGAGTAATTTGTATTACTTTACATTAAAAGTACATACAGATAAATCATCCACACGTCGTTTAAAATAATCTTATATTAAAAATTTAAAAAATTACTGTTAATGTCACAATACCTGATAATAGGCGCTTCATCCGGGATAGGAAAGAAATTATCCCAAATGCTTTGTGAAAACGGTCATACGGTTACCGGAACTTACTGCAGGAATAAATCAGAATCCCCGAACAGTCTTTTAACATATCATCATCTGGATGTAACGGATGAAAATATAACTATGGATTTTTTACCGGACACACTGGACGGTCTTGTTTACTGTCCGGGAAGTATAAATCTGAAACCATTCGGCAGAATTAAACCTGAAGAATTTACTGCTGATTTTAATCTGCAGCTTACAGGAGCCGTAAAAGTGATTCAGACGGCGCTGCCGAATCTTAAGAAATCCGCCGGTCCGTCTGTGGTTTTGTTTTCAACTGTTGCAGTTAATACCGGATTGAATTTTCACACGCAGGTTTCCGTATCGAAAGGCGCAGTTCAGGGACTGACCGTTTCCCTTGCAGCAGAGCTGGCTCCGAAAGTCCGTGTGAACTGCATAGCGCCTTCGCTTACAGACACACCTCTTGCTGCATCGTTTCTGAATACAGAACAGAAAGCCGAGGCAGGCGCACAGAGACACCCTTTAAAAAGAGTCGGTAAAGCCGAAGACATTGCAGCGATGGCTGAATTCCTGCTTTCCACAAAAGCGGGATGGATCACAGGTCAGATCATACATGTTGACGGCGGAATGTCCACCTTAAAAATCTGAAATGAAAATTTTACTTACCGGGACAACAGGATATATCGGTCAGAGACTTCTTCCTGCTCTTCTTGCAGACGGACATGAAGTAGTTTGCTGTGTCAGGGACAGGAAAAGATTTGATGAAGAGAAATATCATTCTGACAGAGTTAAGGTCATTGAGCTTAATTTTCTTGACGGGGATTCGCTTGAAATTATTCCGGACGATATAGAAGCAGCATATTACCTGATCCATTCAATGTCCTCTAACAACGAGGATTTTGAAATCCTTGAAAAAAAATCGGCTGAGAATTTCTGTAAAAGAATTCAGAAGACAGATACAAAACAGGTAATCTATCTCAGCGGAATTATTAATGATCAGAATTTATCGAAGCATCTTGAGTCGAGAAAATCTGTTGAGAAAATACTTTCATCTGCTGATTTTCATCTCACAACACTTCGCGCGGGAATAATACTTGGTTCCGGCAGCGCCTCATTTGAGATCATCAGGGATCTTGTGGAAAAGCTTCCTGTAATGATCGCTCCCAAATGGCTTGATACAAAATCCCAGCCTCTTGCAAGCAGAAATGTAATAGAGTACCTGAAAGGAGTTCTGCTGAATGAATATACATTTGACAAAAGCTTTGACATAGGCGGTCCTGAGATCCTTACTTACAAGGATATGCTTTTAAAGTTCGCAAAGGTCCGGAATCTTAAAAGGACGATAATTACCGTTCCGGTAATGACACCGAAATTATCTTCATACTGGCTTTATTTTGTAACTTCAACTTCTTTTACTCTCGCTTCAAATCTTGTGAAGAGCATGGGAGTTGAAATTATCTGCAGGGAAAATGATCTTAAGGAAAGACTCGGAATAAAATTACTTACATACGAAGAAGCTATACATCTTGCGTTTGAAAAGATACAGAATGCCGAAGTAGTATCGAGCTGGAAGGATGCTCTTTCCAGTAAAGTTCTGGGAGAAGGAATATCAAAGCTTGTGAATATTCCTACATTCGGCTGTTACACTGATATCAGGGAGACAAAAGTATATGATGAAAACGCATCACTTGAAAAGATCTGGTCAATCGGCGGGAAGAACGGATGGTATTACGCAAACTGGCTCTGGGGAATAAGGGGATTTATTGACAAACTATTCGGAGGAGTTGGATTAAGGAGAGGGAGGAAGAACAGCAAGCTGATCTTTGCAGGGGATTCACTTGATTTCTGGCGGGTTCTGTATGCTAATAAAGCCGAGAAAAGACTTCTGCTGTATGCAGAAATGAAACTGCCCGGTGAAGCGTGGCTTGAATTCAGGATCAGCGACAACATTCTTCAGCAGACGGCAACATTCCGACCGCTCGGCTTAATGGGAAGATTATACTGGTATGCAGTGCTTCCCTTCCATGGATTCATATTCAGCGGAATGATGAAAAAAATTGCTTCAGCAAAATAACAATTTATGAGATCCCACATAAATCCAACCGGAATAATATTTCCGCATCAGCTCTTTGAAAACAATCCAGTTGCAAAAAACTGCAGGCGGATTTTTTTGACAGAAGAATATTTGTTTTTCAGTCAGTATAAATTCCACAAACAAAAAATAGCTTTTCACAGGGCGGGGATGAAATTCTATGAGGAGTATCTTTCAAATAAGGGAATTGAGATTATTTACATTGATGCGGAGAATAAACTTTCGGACATCAGAAAGCTGATCAATCATTTTTCCGAGAGCGGAGTAAAGGAGATTGAATATACTGATACGGTTGATTACCTGCTCGAAAAAAGAATTTCGAAATCATGCAAAACAAACAAAATAAATTTAAACAAGCATAAAACACCATTGTTTTTAAATACAACGGAAGAGAACAGAGAATTCTTTACCGGCCGGAAGAGATTTTTTCAGACAGATTACTACAAACAACGAAGGCGTGAAAAAAATATTCTGATTGATACAGGCGGAAATCCTGAAGGGGGAAAATGGACATTTGATGCTGAGAACAGACAGAAATATCCGAAAGGAAAAACCCCGCCGGCATATAAATTTCCGGCAAAGGATAAATTTTATACAGAAGCTGTAAAATATACAAATAAATATTTCTCAGGAAATTACGGTGAATTAAATGAGGAATTTTTGTATCCGTGTAATTATAAAAACAGCAGGATATGGCTTAAGGATTTTCTGCATAACAGGTTTGGTGAATTCGGATCATATGAAGATGCGATCGTAAAGAATGAAAATATACTTCATCACAGCGTTCTTTCCCCGATGATGAACGCAGGACTTATAACGCCGGCAGAGGTAATTGAAGAGACACTGTCATTCTCAAAGGAGAATGATATTCCCGTTAATTCAGCGGAAGGATTTATAAGACAGGTGATCGGCTGGAGGGAATTCATCAGAGCGGTGTATGAGCTGAAAGGAACAGAAGAGCGCACAAAAAACTTCTGGGGATTTAAAAGGAAAATACCGTCTTCTTTCTGGAACGGGACTACGGGAATTTTACCTGTTGACACTACTATAAAGAAAGTACTGAAGACCGGATATTGTCATCATATAGAAAGACTTATGGTACTTGGAAATTTCATGCTGCTGTGTGAATTTGATCCGGATGAAGTTTATCTCTGGTTTATGGAGCTCTTTGCTGATGCATATGACTGGGTGATGGTGCCGAATGTTTACGGAATGAGTCAGTTTGCCGACGGCGGAATAATGTCTACAAAACCCTACATAAGCGGAAGCAATTACATTTTAAAAATGAGTGATTACAAGAAAGGGGAGTGGCAGAAGATCTGGGACGGATTATTCTGGAGATTTATGGATGTCCACAGGGATTTCTTTCTGAGCAATCCGCGATTGGGAATGCTTGTAAAAAGTTTAGACAGAATGTCTCAGGAAAAAAAGAAAGATCATTTTTTCAATGCAGATAAGTTTTTAAATACACTGGTTTAGATTGAAAGAATAAAGGATTTATTTTTTTATTATTGTATCAGGATAATATAAAGTTAAATAAAAATCAGATATAAAGTTATATTTTACTAATCGATCTTTACAATTTTCTGGGGAATAAAATAAAAAACCGGAACAAGCAGGAATATAAAGAGTGAAATGTAAACTGAAATGAAAGCGGAAATAATTGAAATGAAATAAATAACCGGACCAAACCTGCCTCGTTTAATCCCCTGTCTGATAAGCTCTTTTGAAATGTAAGGATAGTACATTTCATTTTTTGCTGCATAGGTTACAATTAAATTAAAACTGACTGATGCAAAAAAAAGAACGGAACCGTAAAAAACGACCGGAACAATATTAAGAGGATATTCTCCGATAAAAGCAGTAGGAAAAGGAATAAATGACATCCAGAACAGGAGAAGATTATTCAGCCATAAAAGTTTTCTGTCGGCTTTTTCAAGACTGTGGAAAAGCTGATGATGGTTTGACCAGAAAATTGCTATCACAGCAAAGCTAAGAGCGAAACTGATAAATTTCGGGGACATATGGTACAATGCACCGAGTAAATCCTGTGTAGTAAAACCTGAATGCATTTCCGGAACGCCAATTTCAATAACAAGCAGTGTAACTACAATTGCGAATACGCCGTCACTGAAAGCCTCAATCCTTGAGGTGCCCGGAGTATATTCTTTAGCGGGAATATTCAAATTATTTTAAAAAAATTTAAATTATCTGTTCAAAACTATCTTTTAGGATTTTTAAAAGCAATATCTCTTCCCATTCCCTGAACAAAGCAGGATTAATCATGATTTTTTAAAAGAATTTACATCACTTACTCCGGAAAAAATCTTATGGACGGCGTAAGCCCATTTTTAAGCGGGGGTTCCTCCGGCGATACCTGCTCCGGTAACAGCAATATTTATAATTATTATTTTTTATTTAACTGCGCAATAACAAGTTTAGCCGCTTCGGCACCACTGTTCTGCTGCTGGCCTGTGATAAGATTTCCGTCCTGCAGGGCAAATGGAGTGAAAGCCGGTTTAACCGTGAATTCTGTACGGATCTTTTTCGCCTCGTCCTCAATCCAGAACGGCTGTATTCTCATTCCTGTAAAATCATCTGCATACTTTTCCTCGCTGTTGGCAAACCCGGTCCATTTCTTATTTTCAACAAGATATTTTCCGTCGGGAAGTTTCGCATCAAGAAGAACACATGTAGCATGACAGACAAGAGCGGTTGGTTTTCCGGTCAGATAAAAATTTACTACAAATTCATCAAGCTTTTTATTGTCTTTGAAAGTAAACATCGGACTTTGACCTCCAACCAGAAACAGCGCATCATATTTGTCAGGATCAATATCTGATAATTTTTTTGTATTCTCAAGAAGAGTCATATGTTTTTGAGAATGTTTCCATCCCAGCGAAATGAGATCATCAGCGGAATATCCGCTTTCATGTTCAGGGTCGCTGTATCCGTCGAATTCGAGTTTTCCTCCTTCCGGGCTTACAATATCGATCTCAAATCCGGCATTTGAAAATTCCCAGTACGGGTGTGTGAGTTCGGCAGCCCAGAAACCCACCGGCCAGCCGGTTATTTTTGACACTGATGGATTGGCTGCAACAATCAGAATTTTACTTCCGGAAACTTTTCCATGATTTGAATCTGAATTAACCATAAGATATTTTGATTTATTATTAAATTAAAAAATTTCATATTTTTAGAAAAGAAAATACAGTAAAGATCAATAATTGATTTTCCATGTACAAAATTAACATAAGTTTTCTTCTCAGACAAGAAGGCACTTAATTGTAACATACGAACCAAAAAGTAAGATTTGAAAAAAAACTTAAAAACCCGAGCAAAAAAATTTTTATGCCGAAATTTGAATTTGAAGGAAAGACATATAATAATCCCGTTGAACTTTCGCTTGATATAATAGGCGGAAAATGGAAGATGCCCATATTATGGAGACTGAGCCGGAAGGTCTGGAGATACGGGGAATTAAAAAAAGATGTGGGACAGATAACTCATAAGATGCTGACACAGCAGCTGAAGGAACTGGAAAAATGCGGACTGATAAAGAGAAAGGTATTTGCTGTAGTTCCGCCAAAGGTAGAATACTCTCTGACGAAAAAAGGAAAGACCACAATACCGTTAATAAAATCCTTAAGAAAGTGGGGGGATAATTACAGGAAGGAAAAACAACAACAGATCTGAAAGGAAAAGTTACCGGATAATGAATAAAAGTTAAACAAATTAAAATTTTATTTTTAAATTTAATTTTAATTTTAATAAAGAACAATGTTCAATATAAAATAACAACTATAATAAATTAAATATTAATTATGAAATTCACATTCAGTCCGCATATTGCAATACAGGTAAAGGATTACGGCAAGGCAGTTTCGTTTTATGAGAATGTACTTGGAATGAAACCGGAAAAGAGATCTGAAAAAGAGACGCATTTTTCAAAGGACGGAATAAATTTTTATATTGAGAACAGCGGAGGCGGCAGCACCTTTTTTGAGTTCAGAGTGGAGAGCGTAAAGCAGGCTCAGGAGATACTTGAGGCTGAAGGATGCAAGGTAACTCAGGTATATTCGGAAAAAAGCAAGATGATCTCTGATCCGTACGGAATGAAGTTTCACATATGGGAGGAGTAGTGAGAGTATTCGTGGATTGGAAGGTGATTTTGGAGGTCAGAGGGAAAACGATTTAAAACGTTTCCCCCGTTAATAAAAAGTCTAATTAAGAATTCCTAAGAAAATTTCCCAGACATTCTGCAGCTTTATCAAGAGTGCTGTATTCCTTCGCAAAACAAAACCGAAGGACTTTATTGTCCGTGTTGTTTTTATAAAAGACCGATACCGGAATAGAGGCAATTCCGAATTCAACAGTCAGACGTTTTGCAAAGACCAGATCATTTTCATCTGATAATGCGGAATAGTCCAGCAGCTGAAAATAAGTTCCGCCACAGGGAAACAGTTTAAAACCGTTTTCCCTCCCCGCACCAAGACTTTCCACCAGGACCCTGAAATAATCCCTCCTCTTTTCATAAAATCCCTTCAGATCCGGAACCCGTTTTGATTCCCTTATATATTCCGATAATGCATACTGAAAAGGCGTCGAAGTCGAAAATGTCAGGAACTGATGTATTTTCCGGAATTCAGTTGTAAGTTCTTCCGGTGCAATGCAGTATCCTACCTTCCATCCAGTTATATGAAATGTCTTTCCGAATGATGAAACAACAAATGACCTTCTGAATAATTCATCATCTGATAATACTGAATAGTGCTTCATACCGTCAAAAATAATATGCTCGTATACTTCATCGCTTAAAAGATAAAGATCGTTTTCAAGTATAACTTTCCTTATGAATTTAAAATCATCGCCGGACAATACTGCGCCTGTGGGGTTGTTGGGTGAATTTAAAATAATAAGCCGTGTCTTGCTGTTTATACTTGAAATGATTTTTTCCCTGTCCAGTCCGTATTCAGGAAATGTCAGTGGAATCCTGACAGGTATTCCTCCGCTCAGCAGAACGGCCGGTTCATATGAATCATATGAAGGATCGAACAATATTACTTCATCACCCCGATCTACCACTGCGCTTACTGCTGCGAAAAGCGCTTCGGTTGCTCCTGATGTTATTGTTATCTCTTTTTCAGGATCTTTCCGGACTCCGTAAATTTTATTCACAAGCTCTGAAATCCCATCTCTGAGTGAATTAACTCCTGCCATCGGCGCATATTGATTATGACCTTCTTTTGAAGCTTTGTAAACAAGTTCTGTCAGAACAGGATCAACTGGAAAATCCGGAAACCCCTGAGAAAGGTTGACGGAATTATGTTCGGCTGCAAGCGCTGACATTACGCTGAATATAGTTGTTCCGGTATCGGGAAGTTTTGATCTCAGCATAAAAATATTTTTTCAGGAAAATTCAAAAAATATGTTTCGGAATAAACTCAGTTTTTTAACTCTTTGTAATTCTGATAACCTGTCTTTTTATCCCGTAACATTTTTATAAATTCATTATCTTATTAAATCAATTTTCAGATTATTTTATGCATAAAACTCAGATAATTATCCTGGGTATTGCCCAGGATGCCGGTTATCCTCATGCCGGCTGCAGAAAAGACTGCTGCAGAAATGCCTGGCATGACAGTTCCCTTCAGAAATTTGCGGCTTGTGTCGGAATTGCAGATCCGGAATCCGGAAGTTACTGGCTTATTGATGCTACTCCCGATATAAAATTTCAGATGCATTCCGCGGAAGAAAGATTTCCCGTCTGCCGACTTAAAGGAGTTTTTATAACCCATGCCCATACAGGTCATTATGCAGGTTTGATAAACTTCGGAAAGGAAATAATGGCTGCCGACAGAATGCCGGTTTTTGTAATGCCCGGAATGAAAAAATTTCTTAATGAAAATTATCCCTGGAAACAATTTGTGGAAATGGGGTATATTGAACTTACTGATCTTGTAAACGATGCGGAACTAAAGTTAAATGAAAGAGCAGCGATTACACCTTTTAAGGTACCGCACAGAGATGAACATTCTGAAACTGTGGGTTTTGAGATTAAGGGAAAAAACAAAAATATAATCTATATCCCTGATATTGACGAATGGGATAAATGGGACCGGGATATTGTTGATACAGTGAGAAATGCTGACGAACTCTATCTTGACGGCACTTTTTACAATGGATCTGAGATCAGAAATTACCATTCAAAAAAAATCCCGCATCCGCTTGTGACAGTTAGTATGGAAAAATTCAACTCGCTAAGCAGAGAGGAAAAAGCAAGAGTAAACTTTATTCACCTTAACCATACAAACCCTCTTATCAGAAAAGATTCCATGGAAACAGAGGAAGTTTTATCAAGAGGATTCAGGATTGCGGAAGAAGGTAGGACCACGGTGATATAAAAATAATTTCTTAAAGTGTGATAATTTAATCCGGCAGACGAATAATATATTGAAAACATGATATCATTAAATTAAAAAAAAATTGAATTCACCGGACAAGGACATTCGTTTCCTGAAAATAATTTCAGACCACAAAAAGCTTATCTACAAAATATGTTACGCCTATTGCAAGGATCCTGATGACAGAAAAGATCTCGAACAGGAAATTATTATACAGATATGGAGATCACTGGATAAATATGATGAAAAATTCAAACTGTCTACATGGCTTTACAGAATAAGTTTAAATACTGCAATTTCATTTTACAGAAAAGCTGCGACTGAAGATAAATACAGGGAGCAGTACAGCAAAGAAATTATATCCCTGCAAGAAATAAACCCCGCTGAAAATTCTTCTGAAAAAGGAAATAAGGATGAAAGAATTGATTTTATTTACGAATTCCTGGAAGAGCTGGACAAAGTGAATAAAGCGCTGCTTCTGCTTTATCTTGACTGCAATACTTACAAAGAAATATCTCTTATTCTGGGAATATCTGAAACCAATGTTGCAACTAAAATCAGCAGATTAAAAACGAAACTAAGAGAAAAATTCAAAAACAATTAAAAAACAAAAATATGGAATTAGAAAAATTAAAAACAATATGGGACGGCTATGACGAAAAACTCGACGAAACCCTTGAAATTAACAGAGAACTTTTAACCGCACTGAAGCTCGAAAAGGTAAAGTCTAAACTAAGAAAATTTGTATTGCTGAGAATAGTTGAATTGGTTTTTACAGTATGGGCAGTATCTTTTCTCTGGGATTTTGCCGCAGACCATATCAGCCTAATTCAGTTTGTTTTACCTGCAGCTGTTCTGATGATATTTTTTATTCTCGGAATTGCAGGCATCGTAAGACAGTTTGTGGCGATCGGTATGATAGATTATTCAGAGCCGGTAATTGAAATTCAGAAAAAACTTGTACTTCTTGAATCTCATGTACTCATGGTCATTCGGGTAGCTTTGCTTTCATTGCCTTTTTACATGGCTTATATAATAATAGGAGCCGAATATTTTTTCGGAACAGACATTGTAACCTCTGCTGACAGCGGATGGCTGACTGCACAGCTTATATTCAGTCTGTTGCTCATTCCAGCCGCGCTGTGGCTTTATTTTAAACTCAGTTACAAAAATATTGAAAAGCCTTATTTAAGAAAATTTCTTGATTATTCGGCAGGAAGCCAGCTTGGAAATTCGTTGAAGTTAATGAAAGAAATTGATGAATTTGAAAAAAAATAACATAAATAAATTTATAGACTATAAATTTCAAAAAAGTTAAGTTATTAACTGTAAAATCCCCTATCTTAAAAATAAGTTTTTTCAAAAATACTGCAAAAAAATATGACTGATTCAGGTTACAAAAGATTTCCTACTGTTCACGGAGATAAAATTGTTTTTGTAAGTGAAGATGATCTCTGGGAAGTTGATTCTGCCGGAGGAACGGCAAGAAGAATAACATCAAATTCAGGCGAAGTTACAAACCCGTATTATTCACCGGATGGTAAATACATTGCTTTCACAGGTAAAGAAGAAGGAGAGAATGATGTTTACTTAATTCCTTCCCGCGGCGGGGTGAATAAAAGACTGACTTACATCGGCGGGAGCACAAGAGTAAAAGGCTGGACAGAGGACAGCAGAAATGTAATATTTTCCTCGGATACGGGACAGCCCTTTATGGGTAAGAATATGCTTTATAAAGTTTCAACAGAAGGCGGTATGCCGGAAAAGCTTCCCTACGGGAGCGGTAATAATATTGCATTCGGTCCCGGAGGAGGAGTTCTTATCGGCAGGAATACTCTTGATCCGGCAAGATGGAAAAGATATAAGGGAGGCACAGCAGGAGTATTCTGGATTGATAGAAAAGGAAACGGAAAATTTGAAAAGTTTCTAAATAATATCAAAGGTAACCTTGCAAGTCCATTATGGATAGGCGATCGAATATTTTTTATTTCCGATCACGAAGGTCTTGGTAAACTGTACTCCTGCAATACTAACGGAAAGAACATTAAACATCACTCGGGAAATAAAGAATATTATGTAAGAAATGCCAATACAGACGGCAAGAAAATTGTATATCACTGCGGCGCTGAAATATTCGTTTATGATACTGACAGCGGAATCGAAAAAAAGGTCGGAATAAATTATTACAGCCCGCATATTCAGAGACAGAGAAAATTCGTAGATGCAGGAAAATATCTTGAATCCTATAACATCAGTCCCGACGGAAAATCTTCCGTCATAACAACCAGAGGAAAATCCTTTGTATTCTCCAACTGGGAAGGACCTGTGATCCAGGCAGGCAAGACTCACGGAGTCAGATACAGGCTTACACAGTGGCTGCATGACAACAAGAATCTTGTAACAGTTTCAGATGATTCCGGAGATGAGAACATTGAAATACACAGTATCAAGGAAGGCATAAAAGAAACCCGGACTCTGAATTTTCTGAATGCCGGCATTATTGCAAATCTGAAAGCTTCACCTAAAGAAAATAAAATTGCAGTTTCAAATAACAGGTATGAATTGTTCCTTTTGGATATTGATAATGAGACATACAAAAGAATTGCAAAAAGTAAATTTGAACGGATAGAGGATTTTTGTTTTTCTCCTCACGGTAAATGGATAGTTTACAGTATGTCTGACGCAGAACATTTGTCTTCGCTTTATTTGTACAATGTGATCACTGAAGAGACAACCAGGATCACACCGAAAGGATTCAGGGATTATCAGCCGACCTTTGATCCGGACGGAAGATTCATTTATTTTTTATCCCAGAGAGAATATAATCCTGTATATGATACAAGTTACTTTCAGCTGGGATTTACTCTCGGCGTAAGACCTTATCTTATTACGCTAAGAAAAGACCTGACTTCGCCATTTACTCAAGAATATGAAAAACTTCATGTAAAAAAACATGAGCAGAAAAAATCCGGCGATAAATCCAAAAAGGAACCCGAATCCCAGATCAGGATCGATCTGGATGGAATTGACGAAAGGATAATATCATTCCCTCTGCCTGAGAAAAACTATTTTCAGATCATGGCTGTAAAAGACGGTTTGCTTTACAGCAGAGAACCGTTTAAAGGAGCTTTGCACCACTGGTACTGGGATCAGCATCCTTCAGATGAAGCTCTTGAATATTTTAATTTTAAAAATCAAAAATCCGAACACATTGCCAAGAAAATAAAAAGTTTTAAAGTATCCATGAACGGAAGCACTCTTATCTACAGACAGGATAACAGATTGTTTGTAAACTCCACAATACTTTCTGAAAATCATGAATACATGAAGGACCATGCCGGCAGTCATAATGACGGAAAAAATGACTGGCTTGACCTCAGCAGAGTAAAAGTCAACATTGATCCGATCAGTGAATGGAAACAGATGTACACGGAAGCCTGGAGACTTCAGAAAGAACATTTCTGGACTCCCGATATGTCAGGTGTGGACTGGGATTCCGTTTATAAAAGATATTATCCTCTGCTTGA
This sequence comes from Bacteroidota bacterium, assembly GCA_018266875.1. Lineage (GTDB taxonomy): Bacteria > Bacteroidota > Ignavibacteria > Tepidaquicellales > Tepidaquicellaceae > UBA2330. Next base: position 9,963 of record JAFDZR010000001.1, on the reverse strand, counting down.
CAAAGTAGCATCGCGCTCTGAATTTTCTGATCTCATTTGGGAAATGCAGGGCGAGCTCGGTACTTCGCACGCCTATGAATGGGGCGGTGACTATAAACCATCACCAAATTATAAACTTGGAAAGCTCGGCGCGGATTTTGTCTTTGATGAAAAGGAAAATGCTTACAGGATCACTCACATTATTAAAGGTGATCCCTGGAAAAAGAATTCTCCTTTAAAAGCTCCGGGAATCAACATCTCTGAAGGGGATTTCATAGTTTCAGTAAACGGCGAAAATCTGAATGCCGAAGTTTCACCAAATCAGCTTCTTGTTAATCAGGCAAAAAATACTGTCAGTTTAACAATTAAGGATCATGTTACCGGTGAACTGAAAGCATTCAATGTAAAGACTATTGCAAATGACACTGAAGCAAGATACAGGGAATGGGTGGAAGCAAATATGGAATATGTACATAAAAAATCCAGAGGAAAGCTTGGATATCTCCATATTCCTGACATGGGACCTTCCGGATTTTCCGAGTTTCACAGATATTATATACATGAATCGGAAAAGAACGGTCTGATAGTTGATCTCCGTGAAAACCGCGGAGGACATGTATCACAGCTGCTGCTTGAAAAATTATCAAGAAAACAATACGGTTATGATCTGTCAAGATGGGGAAGCGTTGGAACATACCCCAGTCACAGCGTAGCTGGTCCGATCGTTGCGGTTACTGATGAACATGCCGGTTCCGACGGTGATATTTTCAGTCATCATTTTAAACAGATGAAACTTGGTACACTAGTCGGTAAAAGGACCTGGGGAGGTGTAATAGGTATAAACCCAAGGCTTTCACTTGCAGACGGAACAATGACATCTCAGCCGGAATATGCAACCTATATGAAAGATGTCGGCTGGAAAGTCGAAAATTACGGAACAGACCCGGACATTGAAATAGAAATTACTCCGCAGGATTATCTCAAAGGCAGGGATCCGCAGCTTGATAAAGCAATTGAGATTGCTCTTGATAAACTTAAGAAAAAACCTGTAATACTTCCCGACTTTAAGAATAAACCTGTTCTCTCCTTACCGGATTTTCATCTGAACGGAAACGGCAATGGAACACGGAATAAAAAGCTCCGGAAAAATTTAAAAAATTGATTATACTTTAAATATAATTATCAGATCATTACGGGGGTAAATTTTTTTACCCCCTTTTCTTATGAAAATGTTCGGCTGAATAATCAATTCACGGATATTTAATCAAAAAAATAATTTAGCTATATTAATTGATATTAAAACAAACAAATACTTTTATGAAATTTATTTTCTTCATTTTATTTTTTACTTCTTTTGTATTTACAGGTAGAATATTTTCTCAGGAGACTGATGACGGCGAGACCAGTGAAACTATAATTCAGCGAGAAAATTATATTACAGAAAGGCGAGCCGGCGGACCGGGAAAAATTTTATCAGATGACGCTTATGAAAAAGCCGTAAATGAAAAAAAATCAATACTTGAAGATAAACACGATATCAGAAGTTCCACTTCCCTTACCGTCTGGGTTAGTGTAAACCCTACAGGTATGTTCTATTCAAGAACAAACAATAACTACATAGCTGGAAGAACCAATTCAATTGCATTTCATCCGACTAATCCGAATATTTTTTATATTGCAGCCGCTCAGGGCGGTGTCTGGAAGACCACTGACGGCGGAATCACGTGGACTGTTCTTACCGATACCCTTGGTTCGATCGCAAGCGGAGATATCGCAGTTGATCCTTCAAATCCGAATATACTTTATTACGGCACGGGAGAGCTTAACAATTCCGGCGACAGTCAGTACGGAGACGGTGTTTATAAATCAACTGATGCAGGAGCCAGCTGGATTAAAATTTCGCCGGCATCTGTTACCGGCACTTATACAGGTAAAATTGTAATTGATCCGGTGAATACCGCAAACTTATACCTCGCAGGTAATCAGGGAATTTTCAAATCAACAAACAGCGGACTGAACTGGACTAATGTACTTTTTTTAAATTCCTCTTCTCTAATCATTAATCCTGTCAATCCGCTCATACTCTTTGCTTCCTCAGGAAATGTTCAGGCTCAGATTTTTAAAACCACAAACGGCGGTCTTAACTGGACACTTCTTACAAACGGTCTGAATATTTCAAACGGAAGAAGGACGCAGCTAGCTATTTCTCCCGATAATCCTGATTATATATATGCCAGCATCGCTTCCTCATCAGGCGCGCTGCTTGGACTTTACAGAACTACAAACAGCGGGGATAACTGGACGCTTCAGAACAGTTCCACTAACTATATGAGCTCACAGGGATGGTATGATAATGCTGTTACCGTTGTCCCGGGAGATCCTGAAAAAGTAATCGTCGGCGGTCTTGATATTTATGCATCTGTAAACGGCGGAGTAACTCTTACAAAAAAGACAACCTGGTCCACAAGTTCTCAGACGGATTTCTCTCATGCCGATATTCATTATCTTGCATTCAAAGGAACTGTACTTTACTGCTGCTCTGACGGAGGAGTCTACAAATCTCCTGATAATGCAAATACATGGACAGATCTGAATCTGAATATGTCAACTTTACAGTTTCAAAGCGCGGATTATGATCCGACCAATCCTCTTTTCCTCTACGGCGGAACACAGGATAACAACAAGCAGACAAGTACTGACGGAGGATTATTCTGGAATCAGAGAACCACGGGAGACGGAGGCTATACTATAGTGGACCCGGTAAATACAAATTATGTCTTCGGTCAGTATGTTCAGGGATCGATCCAGCGTTCGGCAAATTTCGGCGTGAGTTTTTCCGATATTACTCCGAGCGGATCCACGGGAGGTCTTTTTTACAATCCGTATGAAATGGCTCCGGGAGATCATAATACGGTTGTATTCGGAAGAGCCGATGTCTGGAAAACTTCATCTGTGCAGACAGCTTCAACCTCAACAGGATGGACTCAAATCGCAACAACTGCAATTACGGGGGGAAATATTTCTGCAATCGGCATAAGCAACACTTCAACAGATAAAATTTACATTGGCACAAGTAACGGAAGAATTCATGTAACTACTAACAACGGTGTTGACTGGGCTACTCAGACAGGATTTCCGTATGTCAGCGATTTCTGGGTCGACCGTTCAAATGATGATATCTGTTATGCGACATTCGGCGGGGCTTCGGTGGATAAACATGTTTACAAAACTACCAACGGCGGAGTGAACTGGTCCAGTATTTCGGCAAATCTTCCAAACATAGGAACCAATACAATAGCCGTAAAAGAATCAAACCCCAAAATGATCTTTGTCGGAACCGACCTTGGAGTATTCAGATCAACTAACGAAGGACAAAGCTGGACGTCTTTCAATACGGGATTTCCGAATGTTGAGGTTTATGATTTGAAATATAAAGAAGGAGCGGCTGTTCTTCTTGCTGCAACTCACGGAAGAGGATGTTTTACATTTGATGTTTCAGCTGTAAACGGAATCAGCAGTATAAATTCAACACCGGAAAAATTCTCGCTTAATCAGAATTATCCCAATCCCTTCAATCCTTCAACATCATTTACTTTTACAATTGCTGAAATGAGCTTTGTCACGCTGAAAATTTATAATTCTCTCGGAAAAGAAGTTTATACTCTAATAAGTAAAGAATATCCCGCCGGAACCTTTGAATATAAATTCGATGCTTCAGGTCTTTCAGGAGGAGTTTATTTTTATAAATTAACCGCAGGGAATTATACTGCTTCGAGATCAATGATCCTAATCAAATAATTAATTAATAAATAATTTTTTCGAAAGGAAAATCTATGCTAAAAATTACATCAATGCTTTTTTTAATCTTTGCGCTGTTCCCGCATCACTCAGATGCATCTCCGAAGATTGGATTTGAACAGTTAATGATCCGCTCTGAGATGAATCCTTCGCAGGTGGTCTTGGCAAAAAAGGAAGCTGCCAGACAGAAACTGCCTGTCAATATCATGACGGCTCAAAGAATTCATGTCGAAGCTCTCGATATTGAAAACGGCAGACCTGTGTATGCTGTAGTTACAAATCCTCTGGACATGTACGACGGTGCCTATACAGCTTTTTATGAAGAACTCATATACAGAGTGGATATGAGTGTTGCTAAAATTGATTACGGGAACGGCAGAGTTACTGATAATACAGGAGGAATGTTTGAACCTGTATTTTCAGATAATCCGTCACCGGCAAATTATCTTATGATAGCTGAATCATCCAATGACCGTGTTTATATTTTCAATCCCCAGAACGGAGATCTTATCGATACTGCTTTTATTCCCAGGACAAACCCTGAGCTTGCAACTCCGAAACATGCTCTTCAGCATTTCAACGGATATCAGATCCTAGTTTCCGATCAGCTTACAGATGTAGTTCAGAATTTTTACGTCGGAGGATCTTATATAAATGTCTTTGCTCCGGCAGGCGGAGTCAATAACAACATACTCGACAACATTCGCGGAATAGCTTACAAACCCAACAATCACCTTCTTGTGACAGTAGGCAGCGGAACCAACAGTAATACAATTCAGGAATTTGATCTGAATGGAAATAATACAGGAACATTCATTGGTACCGCAAACCTGAACAGTCCGTTCGACATTCTTTACAGAAGCAACGATATACTTGTTTCCAATTCAAGCGGTACAAACAAGATCACTCAGTTTGATTATAATGGAAATTTTCTTTCGAATTTTTTCACTGCATCAACACTTGCATTTCCCCAGCAGAAAATAAGACTCCCGAACGGACTGCTCGCAGTTTGCGGATTCAGCCTTCCTTCAGGACTTATTATTATGGATTCTCTGGGAAATTATATAAAGACATTAAATGCAGTCACCGGAAACAGGGGGGTTTATCTGCTGGGTAACGGACATTATTTGACAACAGCCGGAACCAGCGTTCACGAAATTGATTCTGCAAACGGAACCATAATCAGAACTGTCTTCTCCGGATCCAACAGTTTTCAGTATATTTCATTATATCAGTCTGCAAATCCGGTTCTTGCTTTGAATATCAATCTGGAAGCATGTAATCTGAAAGACACTGTAACCGTCAGGTTAAGACAGTCAGCTTCACCTTATAATATGGTACAGGCGGTTACGGGAACTGCCGGACAGGCAACGGTTTCATTGTTTAATTTTTCAGCAGCTGTAAACGGAACTCCATACTACATTGAGGTTCTGCACAGAAATTCAGTAAAAACATGGAGCGGTACTCCAAAATCATTTGTTGGAAATGCTCTGAATTACAACTTCACCTCTTCCTCTTCACAGGCATTCGGAAGCAATCAGACCAGCGTCGGTGGCAAATGGTCCATCTACACCGGCGATGTGAATCAGGATAACGTAGTTGACCTGACTGACAGCGGCATAATTGAAAATGATATTTTTAATTTTGCCTCAGGATATATTGTAACGGATCTGAACTGTGACGGAGTCGTTGATCTTACTGATGCAGCTTATGCCGATAATAATGCCTTTAATTTTATAAGCGCAATTACACCGTAATATTTCACACAACATCAGGCGGGAGATTTTACAGAGGGACTGCTCATAAGCAGTCCCTTTCTTTATTATAATAAATAATAAAATTTATCCATTAAGAGTGAAGAATAAAAAATTTATATTTGTAAAATTTAAATCTTACAAAATGAACAGAATATTTACTCTCGCAATAGCTTTACTTGTAATATTTTCATTTAAAAATTCAAATTCACAGCAGGATACAACTCTTAAACCCGGATGGAATCCCAGAGGCGTTATAGGTATCGGACTGAGCCAGGTTGCTCTTAGCAACTGGTCAAAAGGCGGAGAGAATCTTCTTTCCGTAACAGGCATTTCGGATTTTTCATATCATCTTTACAGTAAACCCTGGACGCTGAAAAACAATCTTAAGGTCACGCTTGGTTCGACAAAGACCGGATCAAACAGCTTTCAGACAAATGACAATGATCTCAGACTGGAGAATGTTCTTATTTACAACGCAGGATGGCTGTTCGATCCTTTTATCAGCAACGAAGTAAGAACATCTGTCCTGAAAGGATATGATTATACACAGGATCCTGCTGTACAGATCTCAGGATTCTTTGATCCGGGATACATTACCCAGAGCATAGGTTTCACCTACGGCAAACCGAATTTTTCCACAAGATTAGGTATTGCTTTTCAGGAGACATTCACGAATAAGTTCAGGCAATATACAGATGATCCGGACACACAGAATGAAACTGAAGCATTTAAATTTCAGACTGGTGTTGAGTCTGTAACGGAAACCAATTTTACCATGGCTGAGAACATTCTTTATACCGGCAGACTGAGACTCTTTTCTGCCTTTGAAACACTCGACGTTTGGGATGTTGGTTTTGACAATACCATCACAGGAAAGGTTAATGATTTTCTTAGTGTTAACCTGAATGTTCTGGTGGTTTATGAAAAAGCCCAGTCTCTGAAGACTCAGGTTAAGGAAGGACTGCAGGTCGGAATAACTTACACGGTATTTTAATATTTTATAATTGGCGGATAAATCATTACAAGATAAGGAAAAGAAACTGGCGGCGGAAAAAGCCGTTGAGTATATTGAAAACGGAATGACCGTAGGACTCGGTACGGGATCTACGGTTTACTTTGCAATCAGAAAACTTGGTGAAAAAGTAAAACAGGGACTGAAGATAAAAGCCGTTTCAAGTTCAAATGTCTCAACGGATCTTGCGCGTTCTTCAGGAATCGAACCTGTATCCATTGATGATGCCGGAGAAATTGATATCAATATTGACGGAGCAGATGAAGCCGACCGTGACTTTAATGGTATCAAAGGCGGAGGCGGAGCTTTGCTGTTTGAAAAGATCGTTGCACTGAATTCAGGCAGAAACATCTGGATAGTGGATTCCGGTAAGCTCGTTAAGACGCTCGGAAAATTTCCGTTACCTGTGGAAGTTATTCCTTTCGGTCATAAAGGAGTTTTAAAAATCCTTGAAGAATATAATCCCGTCATTAGAAAAAGAGGAGATTCTTATTATAAAACCGACAGCGGAAACCTCATATTTGATCTTAACATGAACAGGATCAACGATCCGCTTGCGCTTGATATGGAGCTGAAACAGATCACCGGAATTGTGGAAACAGGATTGTTCATAAACATAGCAGATACAATAATTATCGGAAAAGAAAATTCAACTGAAGTATTATTTAAAAAATAAAGAAAAGAAAATATTGAGAAAAGAAAGCGCGGAATTCTTAAAGAATTATCTGAACATCGCCTCTCCCGTCGGATTTGAAACTCCGGGACAGAAATTATGGCTCGAATATATTAAACCGTTTATCGACACATATTTTACTGATGTATACGGAACGCTCGTTGGCGTTGTAAATCCTGATGCCAAATATAAAGTCGTTGTGGAATCACATGCAGATGAAATCTCATGGTTTGTAAATTACATAAATGATGAGGGGTATATTTATGTAATTAGAAACGGCGGGTCCGATCATCAGATAGCTCCGTCAAAGCGCGTCAACATTCACACTGAAAAGGGAACTGTGAAAGCGGTTTTCGGATGGCCGGCTATTCACGTCAGGGGAAGAAATAGAAAGGAAGAACAGCCGGAAATGAAAAACATTATTCTTGACTGCGGTTGCAGTTCGAAAAAAGAAGTGGAAGCGCTTGGAATCCATCCCGGATCCGTGGTAACTTTTGAAGATGAATTCATGACTCTGAATAAAAATTATTATATTGCCCGCGCGATGGATAACAGGATCGGCGGATTTATTATTGCTGAAGTCGCGAGAATGCTTAAGGAAAAAAAGGATAAACTGAATTACGGACTTTATTTTGTAAACGCTGTGCAGGAAGAAGTCGGGCTTCGCGGCGCTGAAATGATTTCACGGAAGATCAAACCTGATGTTGCGATTGTTACAGACGTCAGCCATGACACTCAGTCGCCTTTGTATGACAAGACAACTATGGGTGATATTTCCTGCGGAAAGGGACCTACTCTGACATACGGACCTTCCATTCATAACGAACTGCAGAAGATGCTGGAAACCACAGCAAAGAAAAAAAAGATTCCTTTTCAGTATGAAGCAGTTTCAAGAGGATCAGGAACGGATACGGATGCATTCGCCTATTCGGCTGAAGGAGTTGCTTCTGCATTGGTTTCGATTCCTCTGAAGTATATGCACACTACGGTTGAAATGGTTCACAAGGATGACATAGAGAACGGGATAAAACTCATTTACGAATTTCTTAAGCAACTCAAGAGCGGACACAGATTTTCTTATTATAAATAAAAATTAAAAAACTATTATGAAGATAAAAGATTCGAAAATACTTATCACGGGCGGAAGTTCGGGAATAGGAAAAGCAACTGCGGTTCTGCTTGCAAAGAGCGGAGCAAAGATAGCGATCACAGGAAGGGATATTGAAAAGCTTAAAAAGGCGGCGCAGGAGACTGGTGCGGTTGCAATACATGCTGACGTTGCAGATGAAAGTGATATTATCAAAACTTTTGAAACTGTAAAAAAAGAACTCGGCGGACTGGACTGTCTTATCAATAATGCAGGGATAGGTGAATTTCCTGCTGTCGATGAGCTTTCTATGGAGGCATTCATGAAAGTTTATACCGTGAATGTATTCGGCGCTGCACTGATGACCAAACACGCTGCGGAAATATTCAAAGCACAGAATTATGGAAACATAATAAACATCGCATCTACTGCAGCTCTTAAAGGTTTTGCGCGCGGGACAATCTACAGTTCCTCAAAATTCGCATTAAGGGGAATGAATGAATGCTGGCAGGCGGAATTACGTCCACACAACATCAGAGTAATGCTTGTCAATCCGAGTGAAGTAACTACTGCATTTGCAAACAAGGAAAGAAAAGAAAGAGATGAAGTCCCCAATAAACTTACTGGAATGGAAATCGCCCATACAATAAAATCTGTTCTCGAAATGGATGACAGGGGAATGATACCAGAAGTAACTGTCTGGGCTACAAATCCATGGGAAAAGAAAAGTTAAAAATTTCCTGCGTAACTGATTGAATAAGGTTTCAGAACATTATTCAGGAAGTCGAATTTCAGTTTTATGATCTGTCTCATATGAAGCAGATCATGCGCATACCATTCCGAAAGCATGTGTATGGCCGAGAATTCTCCAAGTGAAGGATGAACGGCTTTAATATTCCAGTCATGCACCTGAAGACTTTTCAGCCATTCGACGGATAAATTTCTTTCATTCAGAAAATCTTTTAATACGGAATCATAATTTCTATTCATGTAATCTCTTGAAACGACCCATCCCTGCGGATCAATTGGGTCCCAGTTGTGATCTTCAAGCAGTATCTTTGCAAGTCTTGCGCGGAAGTCTTCGCGCTCTTCGTCATAAAGATGACATACTATCTCGAGCATTGACCATTTGTTTTCCGAAGGTTTCCATTTTATCATTTCCACCGGAATTCCTTTAAGCAGATCTTTATAAACATCTGAATTTGATTCGAGCTGATTGATAATATCCTGAGATTTCATTGTTTAAATTTTTTGTCTTTGGTTTTATTCCTTTCAAAGTAAGAATTAATATTAAACAAATCAAACTAAGATTTACAGGAGTTATCCATGATTTGCAGATTGACCGTTTATTAAAGAAAAATATATGAATGTTTAGGGGAATTCCATGTTTGAACAATTGCAGCTCTTTTAATCTCCTAAGTCAACTCTGTCCAAAACATTTTCAAATAAATAAAAAAACTTTAATAATGAACTCTAATTAATGTTTTAAATTTACACAATTTTTTTAACCCACCTGTGATAAATTGCCGAAAAGAAATTCAGAGTATTGGCGCAAAGCAAAAATTTCCTGTTTGAGCCAACCGTCATCGCTATTCTGACGGTTGGTGAGTTGAAATTTTTGCCGCCAATATGAATGAATTTCTGGCAATTTATCACC
>JAFDZR010000019.1:63528-94724 GCA_018266875.1 Bacteroidota bacterium | reverse complement strand
ACTCAAAATTTGCTTCGCAAATTTCTCGGACAGGGAAATTTTATTGACGCAATTTATCACTAATTCTTAACGGCAATAATTCACAGGCGGATAGTTTTACAATATATATTAAAAAGTTTAAAAGATTTTAAATATTAAAGTATTTCTTATGATTAAAAATTTTTTGGGACAGTATTGATTTTAATTAAATGAATTTTGTAATTTCGGTATATTGTATTATTTATTAATAAAAATTTATTCAATGAGACTGCTGATAGACATGGACGGTGTAATAGCCGATTTCGAAGGGGAATTCCTTAGACGATGGAAAACCGGTCACCCCGAAAAGGAATTTGTTCCGCTTGATGAAAGGAAAGGATTTTATGTCAGAGAACAATACCCCTCCGAATACAGTGAGTTTGTGCAGGAAATTTATCATAGCCCGGGATTTTACCAGAATCTCCCGCCGATACCGGGAGCCCTTGAGGCTCTCACTGAAATAAAAAATTCGCTTAACAATGTTTTTCTGTGTACTAGTCCGATGCTTCCAAAATATGAGAACTGTGTACTTGAAAAATTTCATTGGGTATACGAACACCTTGGCGCTGATTGGGTTAACAATATTATTCTTACAAGGGATAAAACTATTGTCAAAGGCGATATTCTGATTGATGACAAGCCGGATGTAAAAGGTTCATCCGATCCTGAATGGGAACATGTCATATATGATCAGCCGTACAACAGAAACATAAAAGAAAAAAGAAGGCTTACCTGGAGAAACTGGAAAGAAGTATTAAACATATAACAGAGACGAGGAAAAATTATATGGTTTAAACTAAAAATTATTTTCATGAAAAGTATTTTCGGAGAATAAAAAGATGCTTCTGTAAAACAAACTTCTCTCCCGGATTCTGATTAAAAATTTAAATCAAACATGATGAAATCAATTTTAACATTACTTGTATTTTTGTTTTTTTATAATTCCGGTTCGGTTTCTCAGACAATTTCAGATCAGGAATTTGAAATAATAAAGCTTCAGGATACAAGATCTTTAGGCAAAGATGACATACTGATACAATATCTTCATTCGCTTGATCCGGTTATCAGACAGAATGCTATATACGCACTTGCAAATATTGGAGACAGTAATACCGTAAGTTATCTGGATTTTCTTTTTGCAGGTCCTTTTAAGGATTATCCGGATAAAGATGATATAAAGGCGGCTGCTTTCATGCTCGGACAGATTGACTGCGGTAAAAGCAGGGAAATGCTGAGCGTTATTTTGCAGAATAAATCCAATTACGAAAGCGAGATGCTTGAATCCGGAAAGTTTGTACTGGATGCAATCGGCAAGATCGGAAATGAGGAAAATCTGAAAGAACTTCTTCAGAGAGAAGATCTTATATATTCATCTGATGATAAGATGCGAAGCGCCGCAGTAATGGCAGTTGCAGGATTTGCATTGAGAAGGATTAAGAATGAAAGCTCTGTTGAATTCATAAAGAAGATAATAAACAATTCTTCAGATACAGCAACTCTCAGAAATGCGGCTTTCGCATTCTGGAGAACCGGGGAAAGAGCTCTTCTTGAAAATGCAAAACAGGAGATCTACAATCTCTGCGAATCAAATGACGCACAAACAAGAATGTGGGCTTTTAATGCGCTCGGAAAACTTCAGGACATTATGCTTCTAAATTATACACTGGAATCCTTTAACTCCGAAAAAGACTGGAGAGTAAGAGTTAACATGCTTAATTCTCTCAGAAATTATAATATAGATTCTGTTCAGGATCTGACAGCTCAGATCATTACAATACTTGATAATGCAGTAAAAGACAGCAGTATGCATGTTTCCCTTACAGGAATTAATGTAACCGGCGAACTTTTAAAGAACATTAATAATTCGAAAAATTCTGTTCTTGCATCTTTATCCGCTTCTATTAAGAAAAACCTTTTATCTGCCCTTAATTCAGCAGACAATTTGAATTCACTTCAGCGATCAGGAATTGCAAATACAGTTTCATTAATATATCATGATGAAGTAAAAGCTGATCTCTTAAAAACTTTTTCCGAAACCGGAGATTATGATCTTAAAGGAAACATTGTAAGCGCATTCGGGAATTTTGATGATTATAAAATTTACAAGGAAGTCCGTGACAGTATAACTTCCGAAGTGAAAAGATATAATGAGGCAAAAAACATTCAATCCGGTGAAATGATCTCAGGCAAAGAGCTGGCAAAGATATACAGGGGATTCGTAAACATGCTTTCTTCACTTATGGGCAGGACTGAAGGCGGTGACAGAAATACATTCAGGCTGATCTTTACCGAGTTCATGAGTTCAAAGGACCCTATCATCACTGACATTTGTCTTAGCGCTCTGAGAGATACTGTCTTCAGTGATTATAAAGATGAAACCGCATCCATTATGCTGTATGATTATGATGAACTGAAATATCCTGAAGATGAACCTGTCATTATGATTTTTATTGATGCCATGAAGGATCTTCACAACAAGAACACTGTGAAAATTCTTGAAAAAAATCTCAGCTATGGAAATTATGATATTGCAAAGGCATCATCTGATGTACTTGCTAAGATCACATGGAAAAAATACGGAGTTCATTTTGATCCGAGGACTGATTTTGACAGGAATTATATTGACAGGCTGCAGGAAAAGAAGAATGTAACAATAAGAACGAACAAGGGTGATATCAGAATAGAATTGTTTCCCGGGACAGCGCCGATGACAGTTCTAAATTTTCTGAAACTGTCTGAGAAAGGTTTTTATAACGGTACAGTATTCCACAGAGTTGTACCAAATTTTGTGATCCAGGGCGGGGATCCTACCGGAACCGGATACGGCGGTCCGGGTTATTCGATAAGGAGTGAATTTTCCCCACTTGAATATGAAACCGGAATGCTCGGAATGGCATCCAGCGGAAAGGATACAGAAGGAAGTCAGTTCTTCATAACGCATTCAGCAACACCTCATCTTAACGGTAAATATACGATATTCGGTAAAGTGACCGGAGGAATGGATGTAGTGGATAAAATCATGGTCGGTGATTTGATAGAGGAAGTGATTGTGGAGTAGATTTGTAATCAAATAATTTAAAATATTGAATTAACGGAAAAAAAGATTTAAGTTTAAATTGACTTCCGAGCAATAAGATAAACACGCAGGGAGAAGATTTCGGGGAGAAGGAAGATAAAGAGGATACCTGAGGTATTTAATACCTGAAACGGAAGGAACAGGTCAGAGTTTGTAGGCGCAGGCTTCAGCCTGCGGTGGTAACTGTGAGAATGATTTAAAGATGAGTAGAGTTTAAGGAAAACGTAGAAGCAGGCTTCAGCCTGCGGAAGAAAGGAGTCGGTGAATATGATCAGAGAAAAAAAGCACAGGCTGGATCCGGAATTTTACATTGGTAAAAAAACTGTTTCATTCTTAGCATGTATTAAAAACAGAGAAGCTGTGTTCACAAATAAATTTATCTTTGCAATTTTCAGAAATAAATTACTTGATGCACTGGATAAATTTAACTGCGAGGCTTTAATTTATTTGTTTATGCCGGACCATCTGCATTTAATACTCGAAGGTGTAAGTGAAAATTCGAATGTAATCAAAGCTATAAATTTATTTAAACAAAAATCCGGGTTTTGGTTTGCTCAAAACATGTGCTCCTCAAAATGGCAGAAAGATTATTATGACCATATAATAAGGAGTAATGAGAATCTGAAAAGCCATATATACAAAATCCTGAATAATCCGGTCCGCGCCGGGCTGACAAAGCACTGGAAAGACTATGAATATAAAGGTTCAACGGTTTATGATTTTAACAAGTGGTCTTAGTGACAAAGTACCGGATAATATCTGAAGATGGTTTAAAAAGAATTTAATTGTTAAACAGCAGGCTGAAGCCTGCTGTTACGGATCATGAATTAATTTATTGCATAAGCAGAAACATATAACAGCGGGGATAAGATACGAGCCGCAGGCTAAAGCCCGCGGCTACAACCACTTCACTATCTGAACCTCCGTAAAAATCACATCTCCCTCGCCGATATCCTTTTCTTCAGCTGCGACAAATGCCATGTAATATTGATCTCCTTGGGACATGCCTCTATACAGTTGAATATCGTATGACACCTCCAGATCCCGTCCGGCGTATCCAGTATATCAAGTCTCTCGTCAGCTCCTTCATCCCTTGTATCATTGATATATCTGTACGCTCTGAGCATTGCCGCTGGTCCTAAATAATTTTCATTCGTCCACGTTGAAGGACAGCTCGTTGTGCAGCATGCGCATAAAATACATTTGGCTGATTCAAATAACTTTTCGGCGTCTTCATTCGACTGAAGTCTCTCGCTGTCAGGTGGAGGAGGTGAGTTGTTAATGAGATACGGTTTTATGACTTCATACTTCATAAAGAAATTTGACATATCCACCACCAGATCCTTGATGATCGGCAATGCGGGAAGCGGTTCTATCACTATCGGCTTTTTTGTGTTTATGTATTTTAGAAGCAGACCGCATGCAAGCTTGTTCTTGCCGTTTACTTTCATTCCGTCGCTTCCGCAGATTCCGTGTGCACATGAACGCCTGAATGTGAGCGTCCCGTCATATTTCCATTTTATCTCATGAAGCACATCAAGCAAACGCCAGTCTTCACTGACATTTTTCACATTGAAATCCTGATAGTACGGCTCTTTGTCCTTCTCCGGATTGTATCTCAGAATCTTTAACTGTATGTCCATATTTTTTTATAAAATTTTTATTTACTTCAATAAAAAATCATTTCTTAACTGTTTAATAAAACTGTCCCTGTCAGGACATGTATAAAATTCGTCTATCAGCTTATATCCCTCATCGGTTTTTCCAAGCGACTTATAATCTTCCGTCATAGCAGCGAGAATTGCCTTTACTGCTCCCGCATCGGTATTGAAAGTTTCTTCACCCGCATCAGCGCATTTAAAACCTTTATATTCTTCAAGCTCATTTTTAAATCCGTTGAGACTCTCTTCCACCTGTGCCGGAAATTCCGAAGTAACATTTACGAATTTGTTATTCTCGTATGCATAAATTAAAACGGGAAATCTTGACTGGGCAAAATTTGTGAATACATAGGCGTATACATCATTCACCCCGACAATCTCTTGCTTCCCGTCTGATTTCAGATCCTCAAATCTGTAAAACGAATTTCCCCAGTATACGGAATCTGTATATGTAAATTTTCCCGACCTGAATCTACCGGCATATAAACTTGTGCAGCAGTGAGCGCCTCCGCTGTATCTTCCGATAAGTATTTCATTCCTGCCGTCATTATCCAGGTCCATGCTTTTGATCTCAGGTATTATATCGTAATAAGTCTCTTCAAAAATTTTCTTGCCGTCTCTGCTGATATTAAGCGTGGTGGTAAATTCTTTCTGGTCAAATTTAGTTTTGAAAAGATATTTACCAATCTTTACATTCAGGTCATCTGACTGTGCAGATCCTTGGTTAAAATTTAAAAGAATACATATCAGGCAAAGCAGTATCGGCTTCAAACTTTTCATAATGGTTTTGGATTTCAGATCAGTATTTTCTTTCCATCGGCTGATATCTTGTAACAACAACCGGTTTGAATTTGATCTCAGGATCCTGATCTTCTTTTCTGTAAACAAATGTATGTTTCATCCAGTTTTGATCATCCCTCTTTGGATAATCCTCTCTGGTGTGAGCGCCTCTGCTTTCTTTTCTTTCAAAAGCTCCGTAAACTGTCGCTTCGGCATTCTGCAGCAGATTCTCAAGTTCAAGCGCTTCCACAAGATCTGTATTGAATACTTTGCTTTTATCCTGAATCGAAATATTCTTATATCTCTCTCTTAATTCCTTCAGTTTTGAGATCATCCTCTGCAGACCTTCTTCCGTTCTGAAAACTCCGCAGTCTTCCATCATTGTATTCTGCAGTTCTGTTCTTATCTCCACAACTTTTTCCGTTCCGTTACTGCTGAAGAGATTCTGTATCATTTCATTTGTCTTACTGCCTGCATTCTTATCCAGTTCATAAAAATCAGCTGTTTTTAAAAATTCACAGATCGCCTTGCCGCCGCGTCTGCCGAATACCACAAGGTCAAGCAGAGAATTCGTGCCGAGTCTGTTACCGCCGTGAACTGACACACATGCGCATTCACCGGCAGCATAAAGTCCTTTTACTATATCGCCGTTTTCATTCATCAGCACTTCGCAGTTTACATTTGTAGGAATGCCCCCCATTGCATAATGTGCAGTAGGCTGAATCGGGATTGGCTCTTTTGTCGGTTCCACACCGAGATAAGTTCTCGCAAATCCTGTTATCTCCGGAAGCTTTTCATCGATCACTTCTTTTCCCAGATGGGATACATCCAGCAGAACATAATCTGTTCCGTCACTTCCCCTTATTCCTCTGCCTTCTCTGATCTCAGTGATAATAGCTCTTGATACCATATCTCTCGGTGCAAGATCCATAACAGTAGGAGCATAACGGACCATGAATCTTTCACCGTCTTTGTTCTTTAGAATTCCGCCTTCTCCTCTTGCAGCTTCACTGACAAGTATTCCGAGTTTCCATAATCCTGTAGGATGAAACTGATAGAACTCCATGTCTTCCAGCGGAAGACCGGCTCTGTAAACAAGCGCCATTCCGTCACCTGTTCCGACATGAGCATTTGATGTGATCCTGAAGACTCTTCCGTTTCCGCCTGTTGCAAAAAGTATCGCCTTAGCCTGGAAAATATGTATCTCGCTGGTTGCAATGTCAAATGCCACGACACCTTTACAGACACCGTCTTCCATTAACAGTTCGGTGACAAAGTATTCGGAAAAAAATGTTACTTGATTTTTTATTGAATTGTCAAACAATGTCTGAAGCATTACGTGTCCCGTCCTGTCAGCTGAATAACAGGATCTCTTTACGGGAATTCTTTTTCCGTAAGGATCATTTGCGTCAGCAGGTTTTGTATGACCTCCGAAATTTCTCTGTGCTATTTTACCTTCATCGTTTCTGCTGAAAGGCATTCCCATATGCTCAAGTTCTATGATCGCTCTTATCGCATCCCTGCACATGACTTCTATGCTGTCCTGATCACCGAGATAATCACTTCCTTTGACGGTATCAAATGCATGATTTTCCCAGTTGTCTTCCTCCATATTTGAAAGCGCTGCGCATACTCCTCCCTGTGCCGTACCTGTATGCGAACGGGAAGGAAACACTTTTGATATTACGGCGCAGGAATAATTGGCGGGAATTTCAACTGCTGCTCTGAGTCCGGCTCCTCCTGCTCCTACTATTACTACATCGAACTTTTTTATCATTTTATTATTTCAGTTTAGTTATTTATCATTCGTCTAATTTTCTTATTGCCTGTAAAAGTTTAACTTTCTTTTTATTTGCATCTTCATTGTAACCTCCGTTACTCTTCAGATCCATGTAATATATTATTGCTTCCATTTTTTTGTCTTCTTTAACCGCTATCATTCCCAAATAATACAAAAGGTCGGTATCATAAGGTGTACTGCCTGTATATTCCATCTCATTGTCATAACCTTTCTGAAGATACTTCTTTGCTTTTTTCAGATCTCCGTAATTTTCATAATAGATCTTTCCGAGACGGGTGTACGCCTGGTTGTAATTAGGATCCATTTTAAGGATCTTTCTGTATTCCTGTTCTGCTTTCTGAAAATCTTTTTTCTGTTCATAAATTCCCGCGATCTGAAAATTTATGAAATACTGGGTCCTGTCCTGCTCCAGCATTTTATTGTAAAACTTTATTGCCTGATCATACTTTCCGGAATTCGTATATGCAGACGCAAGTGCCGATGATATCTGATTCAAAAGACTGTCAGAATCAAATTTAGAAAGAATCTTTCTGTAAAGCTCTTCCGTCTTCTTTGAATTATCAGTGATCACATAAAGGTCAAGCAATTCCTGATATACATAAAATGAATCCGGTTTCATTTGAATGCACTGCTCCAGCAGATTCTCGATTTTTCCTGATCTTACCTTATTTAACGAATCCACTCTTTCCGTATAAGCATCAGCATTGCCGACGGAATCCTTCAGCTTTGTATAATACCAGTCGGAAGCAAGCTGTGTTTTCATATTCACTGCATTTCTGAAATTCGAGTTGAATTTATTTTCCTCTCTTTTATTTTCACGGTCTTCAGCTATTGAGATGTCTGTTGCAAGAGCAAGGTCCATGAATTTTTTATATGAATTTATGGCAACGGCAAAATTCAGGTTTCCGTATCCGATATATGTATATGTTGTGATCCCGATCACTTCGCCCTTTTTGTTGAATAAAGCTCCGCCGCTGTTGCCGGGAGATATGGCTGCAGTGATCTGTATAACTTTTTCAAATGTTTTTTCATTTGTGACATAGGAATAGGGATCGCTGAAATTTACTTTTTCATTATCCCTTATGGCTGCCACTATTCCGGAAGAGATAGTGTATTCAAATCCCAGCGGACTGCCGATTGCAAATACTTCCTGACCGGCTTTTACATCATCTGAATTTCCGAGCCTAACAGTCTGAAATTTTATTCCGGATGTGTTTACGATTTTAATAAGAGCAAAATCCTTTTCCTCGTCGGTCATTACTCTCTCAGCATGAAAGAAATTTCCGTCGCTCGTTTTTATTATAATACTGTCAATGTTGTCAATAACGTGATTGTTGGTTCCGATAAGTCCGTCTTCGCTGAGTATAAATCCGCTCCCGTTCAGAATTGTCGAATCAATGTAACTGTCAGAAGAATAGGAATAAAAATTATTATCCGAAAACCAGATTGAGATCAGAGCCGCTTTATTGTTTTCTATGATCTGTTCTGCATTAAGCTCATCATCATCTTTGCTAATTCCGGATTTTTCACTGCTGTCATACTCGGATTTTTCCTGAGCAAAATTTATTTCTCCTGCTGAGAAAAATAAAACAGTTAAAGTTAAAATAAAAAATTTTAAGGAATATAAACCGGGGAATTTGATAAAATTGACATTCATTTATTCTTTATTTGCCTTTCCACTCTGCTTTTCTTTTTTCCACGAACGCTTTCATGCCTTCGAACTTGTCTTCGGTGGCAAACAGCAGATAAAAATTCTTTCTCTCAAATTCAAGTCCGGCTTCAATTGTCGAATCAAATGATTTCAATATGCATTCCTTTGCAAGCTGAACCGCAATTGTAGGCTTTGAGGATATTTCTTTTCCAAGTTCCAGTGCTTCATCAAGATAAATTTCATTTTCAACAACCTTTGTTACAAGTCCCGCATCGAACATTTCCTCAGCTGTGAACATCTTTCCGGTCAGTATCATTTCCATTGCGCGCGCTTTGCCTACTGCTTTTGTCAGCCGCTGCGTTCCGCCCGCTCCGGGGATTACAGCAAGATTGATCTCCGGCTGCCCGAATCTGGCGCTCTTTGATGCGATGATCATATCACAGCTCATTGCAAGTTCGCATCCGCCGCCTAAAGCAAATCCGCTTACCGCTGCAATTACCGGCTTCTTTAATTTCCTTATCCTGTCCCATCTTGCAAACTGGTCTCTCAGCAGCATTTCAATCGCTGTTGCTTCGGCCATTTCCTTTATATCCGCTCCCGCTGCAAAAGCTTTTGCATTACCTGTCAGAACTGTGCATCCGGTATCCGGGTCTTTGTCAAACGCTTCCAGAGTCTCCACTACTTCCTGCATGAGTTCGACATTCAATGCGTTGAGTGCTTCAGGTCTGTTCAGCTGAATGACTCCGACTTTCAGTCCTTTTGGATTGTCAGTTTCCGATACGATTATATTTTTATAGGTACCTTTAAGGTGGGATTTATCACTCATTTATCAGAATTATATACTTTTGTTTTAATTTAAACAAATTACTCACATTGAGCTATAATTACAATGTTAAATAAACAGGAAAAATCATTAATTAATTTTACTTTTTTTATCAAAGCTCAGCATAGCCTTGAACTTTGAAAATCATCTGTTTACAAGCATTTCATTATCGGCTTCGGTTTCCCTCAGATCAAAACCGTTCTCAGCAACTGATTTTAGATTGGTCAGGAAGAAAACCCAGCAAACGCAGCAGTTTATATAGCTGAATTCATTCTTTACAGAAGGGTCCTGATATTTTTGTGTAAGTAAAAGTTTTGTTCTGTTGTGTTCCTGTGAAAGATCAATTGTAACATGAAAGAGCGGACCGAATGTAAAACCAAACTTTTTATTCTTAACCGAATCAGTGACAATTCCTTTGAGTTCCAGATCCTTATTCAGCCATTTCCATAAAAAAGAATCCCCTTTTACTGCAGTTTCATTTCCAAGCCGTATACTTTTTTCACCGTAATAATAGTTTGCATTCCCAATGAACCATTTTGCGATCCCCGAACCCGTGGCAATATATCCGAATACTTTATCAGCCGGCAGATTGAGCATGATTGAATGTGAGAATTCTTCTTTACTGAAATTTTTTTCTGTCATTATAAATTGGTTTTTAAAAATCAGTTCAACAGGATTAACTTATTGTTTGAGGAGTTATTGCAGGCAGATATGTTTTATAAAACTTTCAGGCAGGGGAAAGAAGCTGAACAATTACAATTTCATTTCCATAAAGATCGTTAAGTGTTACCGATTTATATTCATCAGTGATCTCCGCCTTTGAAGTAAATTCTACTCCGTTTTCCTTTATTTTTTCGGTCAGCACTTCAAAATCATCTGTATAAAGCACAAGCACCGGCATTCCTCCGGTCTGTTTTCCCAGGGCTTTTTTCTGTTCCTCAGTTTCGGCTTTCATAAACCAGAGCCCTGCTCTTGTCTCGCTGTCAAAACAAATATGAAGAAATCTTTCGCCTTCATCATTTGTAATGTCAAAAAATTTTTTACATCCGAAATTATTTTTGTAGAACTCAAAGGCTTCATCATAATCATCCACCAGTATAACCGACCTGCCGAGATCCACTTTCATAATTTTATTTTGTTTTCTTGAATGTACTTAATTTAAATATAATCAGAATTTTTTACAATTATTAAAAATTTAAGTAATTCTCTGCCGAAGAGCAAAAAAAGACTTGACAAAATGAACAGTGTTCAGTAATTTTGTACTGTTCAGAAAGATAAACAGATAATGAGTATCAAAGACAGAAAAGACAGGGACCGCGAAAAAATGAAGAAGCTCATACTAGACGCTTCGCTTAAGTTATTTATCAGCGAGGATTACTCCAGGATATCAATGAGAAAAATTGCTGAGAAAATCGAGTACAGTCCCGGTACTATCTATCTTTATTTCAAGAATAAAGACGAAATACTGTACGAACTTCATAATATGGCTTTTGATAAGTTCTACAGAGAACAGCAGAAAGTAAACAGTATAAAAGAACCGTTTGAAAAACTCAGAGAGCATGGAAAGATCTATATTAATTTCGCAATCAATAATCCGGAATACTATGAACTCATGTTCATTATGAATGCAACCGGAATTGAAATTGAAAAAAAATCCAACTGGTATGCAGGGAAAAGAACTTTCGAATTCCTCATGCAGAATATTCAGGAATGTTTGGACAATGGCTATTTTAAAAGTCATGATGTCTTTTCCGCTTCTATGGCTATGTGGTCATTTGTCCATGGAATAGTATCGCTTTATCTCAGAAAAAGAATGGCTATGATCCCTTCAGAAAATCAGAAAGATGTTATGTTTGCAGCTTATGAGTTTTTCATGATAAATACAGGTAAAAAGTAAAATTTTTTATACCGGCAATAAACACTGTTCAGAATATTTATAACGTTCATTAACAAAAAATAAAAAGAAAAAAATGAAAACATTTAATTCAATCTCAGCCGCACTGATATTGCTGATGATGTTCAGCATTAGCGGCTTTTCGCAGGACAGATCCGGTTCAATTTCCGGAAAAGTAATTGACGCAGAAACACAGAATCCGCTGGAAGATGCAAGAGTGGAAATTGTCGGTACCGAACTCAGAACAGGTACGGACAAGAACGGCGAATTCAGTTTCACCGGACTTGAAGTTTCTACCTACAGGATAAGAGTTTCATATGTCGGATATGTTACTCTTCTTAAAACAGATCTCGTTCTTTATTCCGGCAGACCTCTCAGTGTATTGGCTGAACTTATCCCGACATCGGTTTCAACCGAAGATATAAATATCGAGGCAAATTATTTTCAGAAAAATTCTGATGTAAATATTAGTTCAATGAATCTGGATTACGAGGAAATCCGAAGAGCTCCCGGAGCTGCAGAGGATATCTCCAGGATGATACAGTCCGGACCGGGAGTTTCCTTATCCAATGACCAGAGAAACGATCTTATAATCAGAGGAGGATCACCCTCGGAAAATCTTTTTCTTATTGACGGAATTGAAGTTCCAAATATAAATCATTTCGGGAGCCAGGGTTCATCAGGAGGTCCAATCGGTCTTGTAAATCTCAAATTCCTTCAGTACGCAGATATTTATACAGGCGGCTTTCCTGCGGTTTTCGGAAACAAACTTTCCGGAGTTGTGGACATGAAATTCAGGGACGGAAGTAAAAAAAATTATTTCAACAATATTGATATGTCCTTTCAGGGATTCGGAGGACTATTTGAAGGTTCGTTTTCTGAAAAAAGTTCATACATATTTTCTCTCAGAAGAAGTTATCTCGATCTGATGAAAGACGCAATCAGATTATCCTCGGTTCCTAAATACTGGGATGCAAATCTGAAACTGAGTTATGACCTGAATGAAAAAAACAAACTTTCCCTTATCGGTTTCTGGGCGCTGGATAATATTGAATTCGGTCCGAGAACTGCAGATGACAAGGAATCAAATCCCTTTGAAAATGCAAAGGTCGACAGAAAATTCTATACTGCAGGAATCAATCACAAGTATTTTTTCAGAAAGGGTTTTCTCCAGACAATACTCTCTTCCGTAACAACAGACGGAAATACTGTTCAGAACAACAAAGAAAACACCGAACAGATTTTCAGGAACAAATATCTGGAAAATGAAAACACTTTAAGAACCGAACTCAATTATAAACTCTCTGACAAATATACTCTGAATGCCGGTGTCGGAGGCAAATACGTAATATCAAATAATCAGATCTATGATCAGAGCGATACAACTGCTACAGGTTCCATAATTCCTGAAGTGAATGTTGACAAAGATATTAATTCTTTCAAGCTTTTTTCTTCGGTAAATCTTACTTCAAAATTGTTTGGTGAAAAGCTTATAATAAATTCGGGAGTAAGAGTGGATTATTTTAATTATATAAATGATAAAACAAACTTTTCTCCGAGGATTGGCTTGAGTTACAAAGTTTCTCCCGTAACTTCAATCAACGCATCAACAGGGATATTTTATCAGAATCCCGAATATATATGGCTTGCCGTCGATGATTTTAACAAAGATCTGAAAAGCATCCGGGCAGAGCATTTTATAATTGGAGCTGAACATTATCTGAACTCTGACATAAGAATTACTGCGGAGGTTTATCAGAAAAGATATTCTGATTACCCGGTCAGCCTAGATAATCCTACATACATACTCGTAAACGGAGGATCTGAATATGGTCCGAATATTGTCACAAGAGCAGTCAGTGAGGGTACAGGAACTGTAAATGGATTTGATTTTGCGATACAGAAAAAATTATCCGGAAACGGAATTTACGGACAGCTGAATTACTCATACATGAAATCAAAATTCAAAGCTCTTGAAGGTGGTGAAGTTCCGAATGCATTTGACCAGACTCATCAGGCAACTATCGTAATCGGATATCAGGCATCGGATGACTGGCTTATCGGACTGAAATATAAATTCGCAACCGGCAAACCCTATACTCCGTTTGACGTTCAGGCATCAACTGTCGCAGGCAGAGGAGTGTATGACATGAGCAGTTACAATGCTCTGAGACTTCCTGATTATATGAGAATAGATCTCAGAATTGACAAAAAATTCACATTTGATAAGATCGGCCTTGTTGGCTACATTGAGTTTCAGAACATTCTCAACCGTGAGAATGTAAGTGAATATTACTGGGATAAAGACAGCAACAGTGTTGGAAAAATACTTCACTGGGGGTTTTTTCCTGTCGGTGGATTCAGTCTCCAGTTCTGATAAAATACGATCGGAAAATTTGATTTAATTATTTCCAGAACTTTCAAACTGGTTCCCGTGAAGGCGGGGATCAGTTTTTTTATTTTTATTTCAATCATTCAGAAATAAATTTAAATTCAAATCTTAATTTTATATTTTTAATTTATGAAAAAGAAGAACTTAAATAAACCACGCAAGATCAATTTCCCTCAGCTGATGCGTATGGCTTTCATTGACAGAGAGATCTCATCGGGCAGTTATCCCGATTTGAAAAAGCTTTCAACCGAATATCAGGTAAGTACAAAGTCCATTGCGAGGACAATCGACTTTATGAAAACATTTTACAACGCTCCTATCGTTTATGACAATAGAATAAGAGGATACTTTTACTCTGATAAAAAATTCAAACTACTTCAGTTTGACTTCAATGAGAATGATCTGCAGTCTCTGGCATTTCTAATTAAGACCGTAAAAATGTCCGGGAAGAATCCATACTCAAAGGATGTTGATTCACTGTTCAATAAAATTTTTTATATTTACAATGACAGGTTAAGCATTCATATCAGGGATCTTGAAAACATATTCAGCTTCAGGATCAGGAATTCCAGATCAGTTGACAATAAAATATTCGGCATCATCAAAGACGCGCTTGTCGAAAACAGGACAATTGACTGCATATATCAGACCGGATATACCGGAAAGATCTCACGCCGAAAACTTGATCCGTATCACTTTGTGAATGACAAAGGCGAATGGTATTTAATAGCTTTTTGTCACAGGGATAAGAGCATTAAATTATTCTCAGTCAGCAGATTTAAAAGCGTAAATATTACCGGGCCGGATTTTGTTAAATCCGACAAATTCAGCGCTGATAAATATTTTGAGAACAGTTTCGGCATTTTCAGCGGCAGCAGGAAAAGCTTTAAGGTAAAAATCAGTTTTGACAGAGATTCCGCAAGGTATGTAAGAGAAAAGACCTGGCACAGCTCACAGAAGATACATGAAAAAAATGACGGCAGCTTAATTCTTGAAATGAAGGTAAACAGCAAAGATGAGATCAAGCACTGGGTGCTGAGCTGGGGAAAGTCATGCAGTCTTTTGTATCCGAAAAAACTAGCCAACGAGATGAGAGAGGAACTCAAATCCGCTCTTAAGAATTATTCATGATTTTGTTCTTAAAAAAAAATTCGTTTTTCCCTTCCGGCGGACATTAGTTGTCCCTTGTGTTAATTAAATTTGAGTTAAAACATAAAGGAAGAATAAATGTGAATTTCTTATTTTCAATCTCAGATCATTTAACGAAACTGAAATCTGAATTTTAACCGCAGAGTTCTTTTTATTTTTTCATTGTGACAATACCAGCATAACTATCCGCTTTCCTGTTTTATGCCATATTAAAACAGCAGAAAGTCAGCCCCGGATTTATCAGCTAAACTCTCCGCCGCATGGGAAATTTTATGGCAGCTTGCGGAAAACACAAGGAACGGCAATTTACAAAAAAGCCGGATAAGTTTTTCTTATCCGGCTTTGAATTTTTATATATTTAACGTTTAGAATTAACTGATGTTAACTGCATCCGCTTGTATCACCGCATGTGATGCATTTCAGACAGGTCCCGTTCCGGACCATTGTCACGCTTCCGCACGACGCACAGATATCACCGGTATAACCTTTCAGCTTTGCTTCTTTTATTTTTTCAAAAGTCTGACTCTCAGTTTTTGCCAGCTTTATCTTAGTGCCTGTTGATGGAATCACTTTATCGTGTTTAGCCGACGGTTTGCTGGATTCATCAATTATTCTTTCGCTGTAAACTTCCTCTTCGTCAAAATCAGTATCGCCTTCAAGTTTATTTAATGCGTCAATTGGCGATCTCTGAAACTCCGTATTATTCTCAATGTGAGAAAGATCATTTCTTCCAAGATAGGTCACTGCAAGCTCTCTGAAAATATAATCAATAATGGATGTGCTCATTTTAATGTTTGGATTACCGATCACAATTCCGTTCGGTTCAAACCTTGTGTAAACAAATGCATCAACAAATTCATCAAGAGGAACTCCATGCTGCAGACCGAGGGAGATGGCAATTGCAAAACAGTTCATAAGACTTCTGAATGCAGCTCCTTCTTTGTGCATATCGATAAATATCTCACCGAGCTGTCCGTTCTCGTATTCGCCTGTTCTGAGATAAACAGAGTGAGTTCCAATCTTTGCTTTCTGTGTATATCCTTTTCTTCTGAAAGGAAGTTTTCTTCTTTTCGCAATATATCTGTGAATGATCCTCTCAGCTATCTTTACAATGTCGTGAGTCCTTGCTGCTTCCGTGTTTACGTCAAGAGTATTATTGTAATCTATTATATCATCATCTTTTACTGAATTCAGCGGCTGGGACAATTTCGATCCGTCCCTGTATAGAGCGTTTGCCTTTACGCCGAGTCTCCAGGAATTCATGTAAGCATTTTTCATATCTTCAATTGTTGCATGATTAGGAAGATTGATCGTCTTTGAGATGGCTCCGGAAATGAACGGCTGAGCAGCCGCCATGATTCTGATATGCGCATCGGCTGAGATATATCTTGTTCCTTTTTTACCGCATTTGTTTGCGCAGTCAAATATAGGATACTCTTCCTTTTTAAGATAGGGTGCGCCTTCAATAGTCATTGTACCGCAAACAAAATCATTCGCTTCCTCGATCTGATCCCTGGTGAATCCGAGTTCCTTTAATACATTAAACGAAGGATCGTCTGTCTGATCTTCGGTGAAGCCAAGAGCGTTCTTGCAGAAACCCGCGCCGAGCGTCCATTTGTTGAATGCAAAATTTATATCGAATACGGAAGGAAGGGATTTTTCTACTTTTGAAATGATTTCCTTAGTAAATCCTTTTTCAGAAAGCGTCTGCGCATTGATATGCGGACAGCCGATAAGCGAACCGTGTCCTTTTGTATATTTGATTATTTCATCAATTTCTATTTCGCTGTAACCAAGATTTCTTAAAGCGGGCGGGACTGATTCATTTATTATTTTAAAATATCCTCCGCCGGCAAGCTTCTTGAATTTTACCAGGGCAAAATCAGGTTCGACTCCGGTAGTATCGCAATCCATTAGAAGTCCGATTGTTCCTGTCGGAGCGATCACTGTTACCTGAGCGTTTCTGAATCCGTATTTTTCCCCGAAGGTCAATGCTCTGTCTGATTCCTCCTGCGCCGCCTTCAAAAGCGGTTCCGGACAGTAATTCTTGTTAATTCCCATCGGAGTAATTGACAGACCTTCGTATTCATTCGCACCGGAATTATAAGCTGCGCGTCTGTGATTCCTTATCACTCTGAGCATATTCTCCTTATTGTCTTTGTACCTTGGAAAAGCTCCGAGCTCTTTTGCCATTTCCGCTGATGTGGAATATGCAGTCATGTGCAGTATTGAAGTAAGAGATCCCGTAATAGAAAGCGCTTCCTCTGAATCATAAGGAATTCCCTTTACCATAAGCAAAGCTCCCAGATTTGCATATCCCAGTCCGAGCGTTCTGTATTCATATGAAAGTTTTGCAATGTTTTTGCTCGGGAACTGAGCCATGAGAACGCTTATCTCCAGCACTATTGTCCAGAGTCTTGCCGCATGTCTGTATTTGTCTATTTCAAAACCCGAAGTTTTGTGGTCATAGAATTTTATCAGATTAAGTGATGCCAGATTGCAGGCTGTGTCATCAAGGAACATGTATTCGGAACACGGATTGGATGCAATAATATCTCCGCCGGCGGGACATGTATGCCAGTCATTTATAATATCGTGATACTGTATTCCGGGATCAGCACAGGTCCATGCAGCATAAGCAATCTGTTCCCACAGATCCCTCGATCTGTATGTTCTGTAGGGTTTCGGTTCCCTGTTTTCTTTTGCAGCTTTTTTTAATTCAGTTCTCCAGTACGTATTCCATTCTTTGTCAGCAACAACTGATTCCATGAATGAATTTGTAACTCTGACGCTGTTGTTTGAATTCTGTCCGGAAACGGTAAGGTAAGCTTCGGAATTCCAGTCTGTATCGTATTCCGGAATTTCTATTTCCTTGTAACCGAGTTTAGCAAGCTGAATTACTCTTTCAATATAATTTTCAGGAATAAAAACTTTCCGCGCTTCCAGTATTGCCTGCGCAAGGAGTTTATTGGTTTTTTTGTCAAAGCCGTCATTCTCAGGATGAACGCTGTGACAGGCTTTCATTATTTTATTAAGATGAAGATTCAGGAGTTTGGATCCGGAAACGAGCTCGGCTACCTTCTGCTCTTCCATACCTTTCCAGTTTATGTACTCTTCGATATCAGGATGATCCATGTCAAGAGTCACCATTTTTGCAGCGCGTCTTGTGGTACCTCCGGATTTTATTGCTCCCGCGCTGCGGTCACCGATCTTAAGAAATGACATAAGACCTGAAGATCTTCCTCCACCGCTCAGTGGTTCGTTAACGCCTCTAACGTTGGAAAAATTTGTCCCGGTTCCTGAACCGTATTTGAATAACCTTGCTTCCCTTACCCACAGATCCATTATGCCGCCATCATTGACAAGATCATCGGAAAGTGACTGAATAAAACATGCATGTGGCTGCGGATGAGTATAGGCATCTTTTGAAGTTGTAAGTTTTCCGGAGACGGGATCAACATAATAATGACCCTGTGATGGACCTGTAATTCCATATGCCCAGTTAAGTCCGGTATTGAACCACTGCGGGGAATTCGGAGCTGCAAACTGCATTGCAAGCATGTAACAGAGCTCTTCAAAAAAATTGGCTGCATCTTCTTCTGCATCGAAATATCCGTGCTTCCAGCCCCAGTATGTCCAGCATCCTGCAAGTCTGTTGAAAACCTGTCTTGAATCCTTTTCATATGTGTATCTTTCTTCTTCCATAAGTTCATTGAGTTTCTCATCATCAGCTTCAGATCTCTGCAGCCAGTCAGGAACTCCTTCCTCTTCGATTTTTTTCAGGTATACAGGCACACCGGCTTTCCTGAAATATTTCTGCGCAAGAATATCGGTGGCAACCTGAGACCAGTGTCCGGGTACTTTAATGTCATTCATTTCAAAAACAATGGAACCGTCAGGGTTTCTTATTACTGATGAGCGTGTATCGAATTCAATGCTGTCATAAGCTGAGAGGCCTTTGTTTACAAGAAGTCGGTTGATTTTCATTTACATATATATTTTGAAATTTTTTGAAAATTAATTATTAATAAATTGTTATTTCTTTATAAAAAAATTATCAGCATTTGGGGAGAAATTAAGTTAAAATTTTATTTGTAAAATTATGTGAATCCTTTTTTAAATGCAAACGTTTTTAAAAAATTTCACTATTGATTTTAAATTATTTTTATGAACAAAAAATATTTTCCGGAAAATTTTACTTTTACTGAATTTTAAAATGTTACAGGATTTTAAATTGCTACTGTAACAGTGAAAAAGTATTTTTAAAACTTAACCGGTATTTTAAAAAACAATGCTCTATGATAAAAATATTTACAGTGGATGCCTTCACTGACAAGCCGTTCAAAGGCAATCCTGCAGCGGTTTGCCTGCCTGATTCAGAGCTCAGCGGATCTGTGATGCAGGACATTGCATTTGAAATGAATCTGTCTGAAACCGCCTTTGTTGACAGAAAGGAAAACGGATTCGGATTAAGATGGTTTACGCCAAAAGCCGAAGTTGAACTCTGCGGACATGCCACTCTGGCGAGCGCTCATGTGCTCTGGCAGGAAAAGTTATTATCCCCGGGCGATGAAGCGGTTTTCCATACTCTTTACAAAGGAATTCTTACTGCGAAAAAATCTGATAAAGGGATCACTCTTGATTTCCCGTCAAATCCTCCTTTTGAATCAGACAGAATGGAAATTTTAGAAAAAGCGCTGGGTGTAAAAGCTGTGTCTTTCTCTGAAACTGATGATCATTATCTGCTTGAGCTGAACTCGGAGTCCGAATTGAAAAATCTCCGGCCGGATTTTGCAATTCTTGAGACTCTTCCGAAATTCGGAATTATAATCACATGCAGATCGCAACAGGACGGACTGGATTTTATTTCAAGATTCTTTGCTCCATCCAAAGGAGTAAAAGAGGACCCCGTTACAGGATCTGCTCACTGCGTTCTCGCGCCATACTGGTCGGAAAAACTCGGGAAGAAAGATCTCAGAGCTTATCAGGCATCGGAAAGAGGAGGTTATTTATCCGTTTCAGTTGATGATGACAGAGTAATGATAACCGGGAATGCCGTTACGCTGATCTCAGGAGAGCTGACTCTTTGAGAAATTATATTTTCTTTCAGAGATGTTGTAAAATTTTTTTTAAAAATTAAATTTAAATTAATTCCGGTATATGCTGCAGAGAGATTATCTGATGAAAATGGTTGAGATGCTCGTAACTGTTCTGACGAAAGTTACAGTGCACAGGGAGAATAAAAATTACGGGGAAGCTCTTAAGGAAATTGAATCCGCCGCTAAGACAATTGCCGGACTTGATATAGAAATGGTAAAGATTCTGAAAGCGGATGACCTTATTAAGCTGATGAAGACTTCAGATATTTTTGCAGGCAGGTGTCTTATTTCAGCCGAACTGCTTTTTGAATACGGTAAGATCCTTGAGGAAAAAGGAAGCCCGGGATATTATGATATCTACAATAAATCTTTCCGCCTCTACACAGAGGCTCTTCTTACCAGGGAAATCCCTGATCCCGGAAAATATTATCCAAATACCGAGTCAGCCATTAAAAAACTTTCGGAGGCAGGATTCTTTGATGATGATAAATCTGAAAACATCATGACCCTGTTTGAATATTACAATGCCTCCGGAAAATATTCCAAAGCCGAAGATCTTCTTTTTAATATTATCGAATCCGGAGAAATTGACAAAACTGTTTTTAAAAAAAGAGCTGTTGGATTCTATAAGGACATGCTGGAACTGGATGATGGTCAGCTGAGTTCCGGGAATTTCAGTAAAGAAGAAGCTGAAGAAGGTCTGAAAGAAATTCTTGATATGATAAGATCAAATTAAATAATTTAAAAACCAATATGAGAAAAATATTCTTAGCGCTGCTGATTGTTACAGCGGGCTGCAGTCTGTCATTTTCACAAAGCGACACAATGACAACCGAAAGCGGATTGAAATACATTATCCTGGAAAAAGGAAACGGACAAAAAGCAGAAAGCGGGAAATCCGTTGAAGTCAATTATACAGGATATCTGCTCGACGGCAAGAAGTTTGATTCTTCCCTCGACAGAAATGAACCTCTTGGATTTGTACTCGGCACTGGCAAGGTTATCAAAGGATGGGATGAAGGAATTGCTCTGATGAACGTTGGAGACAAATTAAGACTGATAATTCCTCCTGAGCTTGCCTACGGAAAAACAGGCGCGGGAAGCGTTATCCCTCCTGATGCGACGCTTGTTTTTGATGTTGAACTGATGGAAGTAAGCGAACCAAAAATGCCTATCGGAAATGTTATTTTCAACACTATCATGGAAAAGGACATCACCACTGCTATAAATCAGTACAGGGAATTAAAAAAAACCGAGCCGGAAAAATACAGTTTTAAAGAAAACGAGCTCAATATACTCGGATACAATCTGATGCAGATTGACAAACTTGCTGAAGCGGTTGAAATTTTCAAGCTTAACGCCGAGGAATATCCGGCTTCCGCAAATGTTTACGACAGTCTTGGTGAGGCTTATATGGTTTCAGGAAATTATGAAATGGCAATAAAGAATTATAAAAAATCGCTTGAACTCAATCCAGGGAATGACAATGCCAGAAAAATGCTTGAATCCATGAAATCAAAATAGAAATCTTTTAATCAATTTTCAGATCAGTTAATTAATTTACTTATTAATTTAAAATGGTCAGAAAAGCAAAAAAATCCGACGCTGAAAATATCTGCGCTATCTATAATTATTACGTCAGCAATACGGTAATCACTTTTGAGGAGGAGGAAATTTCAACAGAGGAAATGGAGAGTAGGATAATTTCTATATCGGCTGGATACAGATGGCTGGTTTATGAAGAGGATGGCGGAATAAAAGGTTTCGCATATTTTACAAAATGGAAAGACCGTAACGCATACAGATACACTTCTGAAGTGACTGTTTACACTGACAAAGACCATACCGGAAAAGGCATTGGAAAAATACTTCTGAACGGAATTATCAGTTCCGCCGCTGAGAAGAAAATTCACCTGCTAATCGGAGTGATCGCACTTCCGAACGAGCCAAGCATTAATTTATTTGAAAGATCAGGATTTAAGAGGAGCGCTTATTTCAGTGAAGCGGGATTCAAGTTCGGCAAATGGATAGATGTCGGATACTGGTCAAGACCTCTTGATTAAATTCAAAGACAGCTTTCAGCTGATCGTATTTAAAAGTCCGGAGTGAGCATAAAAAAAGCCCGCAAATCAAATTTGCGGGCTTTTTAATCTTGAGTCAGTTTTTACATAACTTTAGAAACGTTGGCTGCCTGAGGACCTTTTGCTCCGTCTTCAACTTCAAATTCTACCTGATCGCCTTCGTCCAGTTTTTTATAACCTTCGGAATTGATCGCTTTGAAGTGAACGAAAACATCCTGTCCGTCGCTTCTGGTTATGAATCCATAACCTTTAGTGGCGTTGAACCATTTTACAGTTCCTTTTTCCATTGCTGATTTCCTTTTTTGTGTTTGTGAAATTGTACTGCTGCAAATTTTGGCTCTTAAATCTTTTCAATCCTGAGAAAATTTCTTGACTCAGGATCTTTGCTGCGAATCTCACTCCGTTTAAAAAGGATTAAAAGGATTTAATCTTACACCAGCAAAATATTAAAAGCTTGTTACTACTTTCTTATTTTGGTAGAACAATTCCGTTTACCCGGAACAAAAAACGCTGTACTGTTTTTTTACATCAACAATTTAGGAATATCAATCGGCAATTACAACTTATTTAAGAATAATATAAAAATAAATTTTCATCATTACATTTAATTCATCAATGCATTATTTTAAGAAAATTCTATAATTTGGACAAAGATACAACTTTTAAAGGCGTTCCCGTATCTCCCGGTATCTCGATCGGAAAAGTTTATTTATATGTCAGGAATAATTTTGAAATAGATTCCCGTGATCTTCTGCCGGATGAGATCGAAAAAGAAACAGCTGATTTTCAGAAGTCTCTTGAACTTTCCATTAACGAACTTTCCAAGATCCGAAATTATTCCTATGAAAAGATCGGGGAAGCCAATTCCCTGATTTTCGATGCGCAGATAGAATTTCTTAAAGATAAATTCTTTATGAGCCAGGTTATACACAGGATTCAGAATGAGAAAAGAGCCGCAGGTTATATATTCAATGAAGAAATCTCCAAACTTGAAGATGCATTAAGCGCTTCAAAAGATTCCTATCTTAAAGACAGATTTGAAGATATAAAAGATATAAAGAACCGGGTAATCAGAAATCTGAAAAGGGAGAAACTTGTCTCGAAGATCGGAGAGAACCTTATAATTGTTTCGCATGAGCTCACGCCAGCGGATACAATTCTTTTCAGCAAACGAAAAGTGCTCGGTTATGCAACTGACAAGGGTGGAAACACTTCCCACGCCGCAATAATCTCAAGAGCATTAAGGATACCGGCTGTAGTGGGAATGAAGGACATTACCAGGTCACTTGTTACAGGCGACTTTGTGATCATTGACGGCTCCTCCGGTATAATTATCAAAGACCCTTCCGTGGAGACAATTGATTTTTACAAAAAAAAGATACAGAAGCTTTTAGAAAACGAAGAGCGGCTCAAGGAAATCATTGACCTTCCCTGCGAAACCACCGATAAAAAAGAGTTCGAGCTTTCCGCAAACATAGATTTTGACGAAGAGATAGACTTTATTATCAATACAGGACACTGCGGAGTCGGACTGTACAGAACGGAGCATCTGTTTCTTGAAGAAGGTGGATTTCCTTCCGAAGAAAAACAGACCGAGGAATATACGCACATCTCTGACGTCATTTATCCGAAATCAGTAACAATTAGAACCTACGATATCGGCGGAGACAAGCTTTTACCGAGGTCCGAAAAAGAGGATAATCCTTTTCTCGGATGGAGAGGGATAAGGATCTGTCTAGACAGGGAAGATATTTTCCGCGAACAGCTGAGGGCTATTTACAGATCTTCCCAGAATAAAAACATCAGGATATTATTTCCGATGATATCTTCAATTGCAGAAATAAGGAAAGCAAAAAGCATAGTAAAGGAAATACTGGATGACTTTGACAGGAACGGTACTGAGTATGACAAAGAACTGAAGACAGGTATAATGATCGAAGTGCCTTCTGCAAGCATCATGGCTGATGCGCTTGCAAAGGAAGTTGATTTCTTCAGCATCGGGACAAATGATCTTATACAGTATCTGCTTGCGGTTGACAGAGGCAATTCCCTGATTTCAGGATTATATCAGGAATTCCATCCTGCTGTGTTAAGAACTTTGAAAAATATAACTGAAGCGGCTCACAGCAACAACATCACTGTAAGTGTCTGCGGGGAAATGGCGTCAAATCCACTTGCTGCCGTTATCTTTACCGGACTCGGAGTAGACGAGCTCAGCGTTTCTCCTTCAAGATTTCCCGAGATAAAACAGATCATCAGAAAGTTGAATCACAAAGAATCCTCGGAATTCTGCAATGAGATTCTTTGTCTTACAACAGAAGAAGAGATCAGATCAAGACTGGAAAATTACATGGAAAAGTATCTCAGGGAGACCGGTTCTTTGTAAAGATCTCCCTAATTATTCAAATAATTTTTCTCAAAATAATTATTCAATTGCATTTAAATTTAAATATATTTTTCTGAATTTTATTTTCTAACTATTAAAAAAAATGTCGGATTTTATTGTTGATCTGCTGATAACACTTTCAAAGATAAGTGTTGTTTTAGTTGTATTGCTTACCGGTGTCGCATATTCTGTTTATGCTGAAAGAAGAGTTTCAGCTTTCATTCAAAACAGGTACGGTCCGAACAGGGTAGGTCCACAGGGATTGTTTCAGCCGCTGGTGGACGTAATTAAACTTTTAATGAAGGAAGATATTGTTCCCGAAAAAGCGAATAAGTTTATTCATTCTCTTGCGCCTGTAATCTCAATAATTGTTTCACTTTCAACTTTTGCAGTAATTCCTTTCGGCGATACAATTACTATAGGTGACAAAGTAATAAAACTGCAGATTGCAGATGTTAACATCGGAGTCCTTTATTTTCTCGCTCTTACCTCTCTTGGAGTTTACGGAGTTACTCTCAGCGGCTGGTCTTCAAATAATAAATATTCACTTCTCGGAGGATTAAGGTCTTCCGCGCAGATGATAAGTTATGAACTTTCAATGGGTCTTGCTGTTATCGCCGTCATACTTATGAACGGTTCTCTTCAGCTTGACACGATAGTTTCCAATCAGGCGGGATGGAAATGGAATATAATTCTTCAGCCGGTCGGGTTTATCATTTTCCTGACTTCCGCTTTTGCAGAGACAAACAGGACACCTTTCGATCTGCCGGAAGCTGAACAGGAACTTGTGGGAGGTTATCACACTGAATATTCCAGCATGAAATTCGCTTTGTTTTTCCTGGCTGAATATGCGAATGTGATCATCTCTTCTGCAATGATAACTACAATATATCTCGGCGGCTGGCAGTTTCCGTATCTTCAGGATTTTGGTCTGCCACCAATGCTGGTAAGTATTCTGCAGGTTCTTACATTTGTGGCAAAAGTTATTGCTCTGGTGTTTTTCTTCATATGGGTAAGATGGACCATTCCAAGGTTCAGATATGATCAGCTGATGAATCTCGGCTGGAAAGTAATGCTTCCTCTGGGAATAGCAAATCTGATTATTACGGCAATTGTACTGTTGTTACTGAAATAAAAGTTTTTACTAATAAAAATAATGCAATGAAAAAAGTTCTTTTAACAGGCTTCATGCTTTTTGTAATTACGTTTACAATTAATGCGCAGTCTTACAACAATTTCACACTTCAGGATCTTGACAATAACGATATTACTCTTGATGAGCTTATAAAACAGGGACCTGTAATGATCTCTTTCTGGGCTACGTGGTGCGCACCCTGCAAGGAAGAAATGAAAAAGCTACAGCCGATCTATGAAAAATACAAAGACCAGGGATTTACTTATCTTGCCGTTAATCAGGATAATCAGAAATCCATAGCAAAGGTAAAATCATTCATAAATACAAACAATTACACTTTCCCGGTTGTGCTCGATCTTGATAAAAAAGTCTTCGAAGCATACGGCGGTATCGGCATGCCCTACTCAATTCTGATTGACATGAATAAAAACATTGCCGCAAAACATCTGGGATACATTACCGGCGATGACAAGAAGATAGAAAAGGAAATACAGGAAGTATTGATGGCCGGCAGCAACTACAAAGGCGATAAATAATATTTTTTTAAAACATTAACGGAGTAAGTAATTGATCAGTAAAATACTTTTTATTGTTCTGTTCCTTTTTTGCTCAGCGCTGTCTTACGGACAGATAAACATTGAAGCTGATGCATCTGTAAGCAATCTTCTCAGGTACGGTAACGGATATGAATATACCGGCTCTGTCAGAAATGCAAAAGAATATTTCGAAAATCTCACCGATGCCAGACTTAATGTGAACGGTGTCGTTTTCGGAATGAGATATGAAGTCAGCGATCCGATAGAATACGGACTTAATTTTGTGGGTGTAAGAAAAAGATACGTTGAATACAATAGCGATATAGGGATTTCCCTGAGAGCAGGCGATTTCTGGGAAACCATTTCCCGCGGTCTGTCGCTGAATTCATTTGAGGACCGGGCTCTCGGGTATGACACCGGAATTGACGGAGTGAGGGTTTCTTACAATAAAAATTTCGGAAAGAAGAATCCCTTTAAGCTCAAAGCCCAGATACTCGGCGGAAATATAAAATACAGCGATTATCTTGAGCCTGAAAGAATTGAAAATTACAAAGTCAGAGGCGCTTACGCGCAGATCTCCCCTGTAAAACAAATTACTCTCGGAATGAATTATATGTATTCCATTGGAGAACTTCCGGAGCAAAACGATCTGACAAAAGTCACTTCGGACATTCCTGAAGCAAACCTTACTTATACCACTACTGATTTTCAGTTTTA
Source organism: Bacteroidota bacterium (assembly GCA_018266875.1). Taxonomy (GTDB): domain Bacteria; phylum Bacteroidota; class Ignavibacteria; order Tepidaquicellales; family Tepidaquicellaceae; genus UBA2330. The sequence goes on along the minus strand of JAFDZR010000019.1, from coordinate 67,525 downwards.
TATTTCCTATGCTCATAAATCTTCCATCGTAAGTCCCAACTCGGTTTATACTTCTCCGGTAACTGCGCTCGGAGACGGACTTTATTCTTCCGTTTCCTATTCTTTTAACAAACTGGGTCTGACACTGGAATATAAAAACTACAGGTTCGACATTACTCTGCCCGACAACAGAAGCAGTACAAGACCAACAAGAATGCTGCCGTATCAGAATCCTCCGACTGCGCAGAAGGAACATACTTCCACGCTGATAACAAGAAATCCGCATGTCGTGGATTTTAATGATGAGGTTGGCGGACAGGTTGACATTGTTTATGCTCCTAATGACAAGATGTTCTTTAATCTCAACGGATCGATCGCATCCAGACATTATCAGTACATGGATATAGATCCGACCACCAATATTACTTATCAGAGAGTTGAAAGAAGCAACAGTTTTCTGCCTGATCTTGACAACGCTTTCTCTCCTTTCTGGGAAGTTTATCTCGAGGGAGAATATTATGTATCTGAAAAAGTATATACAAAACTTGCTCTGGCAAGACAGTCCAGCGTACTTTATAATCAGCTTAATCCGCTTTTTTCCGAGATAATATTCAATTCCACCATACCGGCTGAATTCAAATATTCCTTTACTGATAAATATACTTTAAAGATCATTGGCGAAATGCAATGGGTGCATAATTCGATAAGAGTAAGCGAGGATAAGAATTATACAAACCAGTATTTTTCCTTATCACTTTTAAGAGCTCCGGATCTGACTGTTACCTTCAGCGCTGATCTGACAAGCGACGATGAGGAACCGACAGGAAAGAAATCCTGGTTTCAGGGAGATCTATCATATCAGATCAATCAGTCAAATACTATCGGGGTCAGTTACGGAACTGAAAGAGGCGGACTCAAATGCGCCAACGGTATCTGCCGTTATGTTAATCCGTTTACAGGATTCAGGCTTTCAGTCGCAACGCAATTTTAAATAAAATTTTAAGGAGTTAATTTATGTCTGTAAAAAAATCGGTACCTGCAATTATGATCCTGATTTTTCTTATCATTCCGGTATTTTTATTTCAGTCATGCGAAAGCAATGATTCGCCGGTAATTAACAATACTCCGGCTTCCAATGTGCCGGTTCTTCAGTCGCCTGCAAACAACTCCACTGTTTCAACATTATCTCCTGTTTTTGACTGGGACAATGTCAGTGACGCTTTGTCTTACATTCTGCAGGTTTCAAAGAATAATTCCTTCACGGATATTGTCCTGAATGTTTCAGGTATAAGTGTATCAAATTATTCACCGGCAGGTGACACATTAAATGACAGCACTTCATATTTCTGGAGAGTAAGGGGAGTTAAATCAACTGACACTACCGAATGGTCTTCCGTTTTCAGTTTCGCCGTTTCACTGGAGTCAATTGATCCAACCAATAAGGTACTTATAGAATTATACACAAACACCAGCTGCATCCCGTGCGTTGAGGCAAATCAGTATCTTGACGGTATTAACAACAGACTAGGCGTTACAAACAATGATCCTAATGTCATAATTCTAAGAGTCCATACTACTTTATATTCCGGAGATCCGTTTTATGAATATAATATGACAGACAACAATGCGCGGATGGCTGTTTATCCGGGGACTCCGACTTCAAATCCCAGAGGTTATCTTCTCGGAGCTTTCATGTCAAACTTCAGCGCTTCTTCATGGACCGGAAAGATAAATCAAAAACTTTCCGAAACAAGAACTTTCGCCATTAAATTAAACAACTCTTACGATCCCGTTTCCCGGAACGGAAACCTTGATGTGAAAATAAAACAGGTGTCAGGCGATAGTTTCAGCGATCTTGTCTATAATGTTGCTATGACAGAAAGCGAGATCCCGTATAACGCTCCCAACGGTGAAACACTTTTTGAGAACACACTCAGGGATCTTATTACTCCGTCTGACGGTCAGCAGCTTAATATTTCACCGGGTCAGACGAACAGTTACAGTCACGCTTATTCGGTTGCAAACGAGTTAAATCAGGATCACGTTTATCTGACTGTATTTATTCAGAGGACTACCACTGTGAACTTCGTTAAGGAAGTCATGGCAGTGGAAAATGTTAAGATAAAATAATTTATTATTTCCGATAGGTTTTTTATTCAATTACGATCTGCTCGCCGATCCCGAGAATTTTTACCCTGTCTTTATATTCAGGATGTTCTTTTATAAGATCTTCAAGAACATATTTCGGCAAGTCAGGATCTGAAAGTTCTGAAATGGTACCGTAATGAATCGGTATCATCATTCCGGCTTTTGTATCGTCAAGTATCATCAGCGCTCCGCGCGGATAAACATGACGGTTCGGCTTGTCGGTTTTTGTGCAGTCTGAGCACGGTCCGATCGGCATGAATTCAAGATCAATATTATACTTCTCGCCAAGAAATTTAAAGAACTCATCATCGTAAGCCGTATCTCCGGGGAAATAAACCGTATGACCTTTATACTGCAGAATAAACCCACAGTATCCGTCATATCCCCACAGAAGTCCGTCCAGCCCGTATCTCCCGCCCCAGTGGTAAGCCGCAACGCAGGTAATGGATACTCCGTCAACGGTCTTTGTCTGACCGATATATTTTTTCTTTTTATAGTCTGACCTTTTTAAGGAAACAAAATTAAAATCAAGATCAGGCAGAAATTCTTCCAGTCCTTCGGGAAAAACAAGATCCGCACCGGGAAATTTTTTTTCAAGGATCTCAAGACTGCCGAAATTCAGATGATCGGGATGGGAATGTGATATCAGAATGATATCACACTGTTTCAGATCATTGATGTCAATACCCGGTTCTTTTACTCTCATCTGTATCTCCGCAATGTGATCAGTAAGAAAAGGATCAGTAAGAATTACTTTATCTTCAATCTGAATCAGCACTGTTGCATGTCCAATCCATAAAGCTGAAAGCTTAACTCCGGGTCTAACAGGATCTTTTATCCTGTTTTTTACTTTTTCGGGCGACGAAAAATTCCTGACTAAATTTCCGCTTATATCATAAAAGACCCTGCACTCTGAAAAAGACAATGCGAGTATTAAACAGATCAGTATTAAATTTATTCTTTTCAATAATACTTAATGTTTAATGAAATATTATACCTGCTAGACTTTGTAAAATTATAATCAGCGACAATTCCTATCATTCCGAATAATGTATATATGCCGGCTTCAGCTGAATAAAATCCCGCGTTTTCTTTTTGCCTGTTCTTCCGGAAATTATATTTGCCTCCGGCCGAAAAAGAAAGATATTCTCCGGATTCAACCGCCGGAATGAAACCCCTTATTCCCCCGGACATCCCGAATCTGTCAAGATCAGAATAACGGAATGATGACGTTGTCCACTCCGGCTGCAAGAATAATTCCATGGAACCTCCGTATCTCCGCACAGGATTGACTTTAAAATACTGAACGGGTGAAACCAGTCTGTTGGCATTGAATGAATAATTTAAAGGCGTGATGTGCCATCTCAGTCCGAACTGTAATCTCGAACCGGTTTTGTTTCTGTCCTGATAAAATACCGGGGAAGGGATTGCCTGTATTAAGGTCCATGTGCTCCATTCAAGAAAATAATTCCGTGAAGAACTCTGCGAATATGAAGCGGATGCAAAAAAGAATATTACAGATACTGAAATGATTACAGTCCGGATTTTCAAAAAAATCTAAGAAATTATTTTTAAAATTTTATTCTGAATAATTTAATAATTTTTTCCGCTTTATCAAATTCAGTATAAACTGTAAATATTTTATTTAACGAATTCTGCCGGGAGAAAAATTTTTCATTTCAAAACGCAGTTCCCTTGTAAATCCGGAATTATATCCGGAGCTTTCCAAAATAAATTTTTTTCTTTCAAAATATTTTAAATCAAAAACAGATTTGAACTGATTCCTAATTTTTTTAAAACTACCCGCCTGTGAACTATGGTCGTTAAGAATTAGTGGTAAATTGCGTCAATAAAATTTCCCTGTCCGGGA
>JAFDZR010000019.1:0-63507 GCA_018266875.1 Bacteroidota bacterium | reverse complement strand
ATTTTATCGCAATTTTTCACGAATTTAGGCAATTATTCATCCCGAGTACTCGGGACGACTTTCCTTTGGTACTTTCGAGCCTGCACTCGAGTGATCCTATCGGGGGGCGTGCAAAAGAAAGTACGTTTACTCCAGTAAATTTTGATTTCTTAAACTAAACTTATTGGACACAATTGATAAAATATTTCACACTTTGAATTTATTTTTGTTTTTATCCGGAATAATATTTATTATATTACACCGGAAAATATGATGAATTATGACACGATTACGATTAGCAAGTTTATGCCTGATGGCATTGGTTACGGTGAACACTGTCTTTTCCCGCGAACAGGATACAACAGACCTCAGAAATTTCTACCCTGAGGAGATACTCCTCGAAAATTCAGATACTGAAACAGAAGACTCCCGGCTTCTTGACGATCTGGAAAAACTCCGGAGAGATCCTCTTGAACTTAACAAGGTCAGTTATGATGATCTCCTTTCAATCCCTTTTATTAATTCCGCAGCAGCACGAAATATAATTGAATACCGTAATAAGAATGGTCCCTTCAGATCGAAGCGGCAACTGCTTAATGCCGAGGGCATTACCGATGATCTTTATGAAAAGATTAAAATATATATCATTGTGAGAAAGTCTGCAGTTGATGTTATTGTAGATGAAACGGGAAATATATTTAGGCCGCGGGACCTTTCGGTATTTGAAGGAATTAAAGCAGTTGTGAGATCAAGATTTACTCAGGATCTTCAGACAAAAGCCGGTTACACAAACGGTAAATATGAAGGGACAAAACCAAAACTTTACAACAGGTTAAGTTCGGAAACAGAAAGGTCCGGAACATTGTACAGAATAAATCTCACCCTTGAGAAGGATCCGGGAGAAAAATATCTGAATGATTTTACATCAGGTTTTATTGAAGCGAATAATTTATGGAAATTCAGAAAAATAGCAGCCGGGGATTTTTCACTGAATTACGGACAGGGACTTACTTTGTCCGGATCCGGATATTTCTCAAAGGGAACGGATGCCGTCAGTCCTTTAAAAAGAAAAGGAAAGGGAATCAGAGGATATACTTCATCAGCCGAATCGGAATTCTTCAGAGGCGCGGCAGTCAGTCTTGATCAGAAAAATTTTACATTTGATATGTTTTATTCGGATAATTATTTCGATGCCGGTTTGGATGAATCCACAGGCAGAGTCTCTGCATTTTACAATGACGGTTATCACAGGACATCAGCGGAAATGATGAGGAAAAGATCTGTTAAAGAAAAATTATTCGGAGGAAGGATTTCATATTCAAAAGACTTTTTAAGGTTAGGTGGAACGTACTGGTCAGGGAAATTTTCCAGGTCCGTAATTAAGGACACGGTAAAGGAACTGTACAACTTCAGCGGCGACAGATCAGGCGCGGCCGGAGCGGATTATGATGTACTTTTTAAGAATATGAATTTCTTCGGTGAATGGACATATTCATATTCCGGCGCTGTCGCTTCAATAAACTCTGTATCTTTTTCCTTTCCCGGAGTTGCCGAACTTGTGCTTTCATACAGAAACTATCCAAATGATTTCATTTCCGTTCACTCATCCGCATTCGGAGAAAAAGGCGGCGAGGCGAAAAATGAAAGAGGTTTTTATGCAGGTCTTACGATGAGACCGTTCAGAGGTCTGGTATTAAATACTTACTTTGATCAGTATCGATTTCCATACAGAACATATCTGAACCCTCTGCCTGTTTCGGGAAATGACTTCCTTTTCAATGCAGACTGGAAAATGTATAAAGGTTTTATATTGAATCTCAAAATAAAGAACGAATCAAAAGGCGAAATCTTAACTGTAAAGGATAGTTATCAGCGGGATATTAAAGTAACCGATAAAAGAAATCAACTCAGTTCAAGGATTGGATTCATTTACCAGCTTACAGAATCTTTAAGGATCAGAAGCAGATTTGAATTCGTTAATGTGAAATACAGCGAATACGGAACGGGAAGCAGGGGAAGTCTTTTCTTTTCAGATCTGAGATTAATGCCGTTCAGAGGACTTATCTTTGATATCAGGATAATTTTCTTTGATACGGAAAATTTTGACAGCAGAATTTATGAGTATGAAAATGACATCAAAGGAGTAATGTCAAACACAGCTCTTTACGGAAAAGGAAGACGATGGTATACTGTGCTGAAATACAAACCGTTTCCGAAGTTTGAGATCTCAGCGAAATATTCAGAAACATTTTCAGACGGAGTGAAGATGATCGGCAGCGGCAATGATATGATAGAAGGGGACATTAACAACAAACTGAATATAGGATTGGAGATCGGATTCTGAAACCTTGATGAATTCCGATAACCCTTTCCGGGTGCGGCTTGGGAAGAAGCCAAACATAATTTATTATGTACCGGAAAGTTAACGACCTGATCCTGAACTATCTGGTAAAAGTAAGCTGTGTATAAAAATACGGCTTTGATGAATGATTGATATCATCAGATACACTGATGTCTGCTGAAAGATTATCAGTGAAATTATATCCAGCGCCTGCATAAAGACTTGTCTGGTAATAATCTATTTTATCATATTTAAAATAATCAGCTCCCGGATACACATAAAATTTATTACTGAAATTATAAATCACATCCCCGAACAGGGACAGACTGCTGAAATCATATTTCATGTTCCTGTTATATGAAACTCCCGATTCAAGCTGGATCCTGTCGTTTAAATAGTAAGTCGGATTTATCTCCAGATCCAGAGCCGGTTCATATGAATAATCATAAGTTCCTTTTAAGCTGTCAATAGTATTAATAATTGAAACCGGAAGCTTTCTATTGCTCTTTTCCGGAAAGTCCGCTCTGCCGAGAAGACTGAAATTCAGCGTGATGGTATTATAAAATTTTTCCGTCTCAAAACTCTCTGAAGCTCCCAGGTGAAAATCTACTTTCCCCGAGCCAGTTTTGTTTCCTGAAGTCGGTATCTTTATACCCGGTTGAATAAAGTGATTGAATTTTTCCGAGCTCTGAACATTCAAGAGCAAACCCAGATAAATATCCCCGAATCCGTTTGTTTTGTTTCCTAGTAAATTATAAGCAGTGGTGTAGAGACTGATCTGACTTACTACCGATAATCTGTCAGAAATTCCTGTGTTTGATATTAAAGGAACATCATAATAACCTTCTCCTGCGGTTGGATACAGATTTATCTCATATCCGCCTTTTCCGGGTGAGGATGTCTGAATTTCTATGAATGGTCTGTTAATATTGAGCAGATAAGACTCTGCGAGGTTATTATAAAACCCGATGAATTTTTTGTTGTTAACCGAAACATTTATTCCGGGATTAATCTGTGCAGAGCCGACACTGACCTGCAGTAAAAAACAAAAAATACAGATATATATTTTTTTCAAGATCGTTAAATTGATTGTGTGAATATGCATTCACAGAGTTCAAATTAAAGAATAAATAATTAATATTAAATTAAATACAGAATCAGAGAATTTCGGTAGATCCTTCCCGGCAGAAAAAAATCACAGAATCAGAAAGACAAATAAATGAATAATACCTACATTTCATATATCTCTTGGATAAAGTATATTTGTTTTCTGAAAACTGGAACATTTGAAATCCCAATTATAAATGGCGAAAAAATCCACTAAGATCTTCATACTTGATACTAATGTTATACTGCACGATTCATCCTGCATATTACAGTTCAAACAGAATGACATCATCATCCCGCTTACAGTAATAGAAGAGCTCGATCATTTCAAGAGAGGCAGTCAGGTTATAAATCTTAACGCCCGGGAGTTTGCAAGGACACTGGATTCCATGACAGGTTCGGCGTTATTCAACGGCGGAATTTCACTGGGAAAGGGAAGGGGAAAGGTCAGAATAGCGATAACCAAGGGACTGCTCAGCGAGATCAGGGAAATGTTCATTGATGACACACCTGATCACAGAATTCTGAGCACTGCGCTTGATATTCAGAATAAAAACAAAACCCGCTCCGTTATACTGGTAAGCAAAGATGTGAACCTCCGCATGAAAGCCAAAGCTATAGGGATACTTGCAGAGGATTACACGACAGATATGATTGGCAGCGTTGAGGAATTATACAGCGGCAAGGAGATCATTGACAATTTTGACGATGATATACTTTTGAAACTATATCAGTCGCCGTTTGAAGTTCCGATTGATACTGTTAAGAAGAAGCTTAACGGAGAAATACTTCCTAATAAATTCTATATTCTGAGAAACAACAGCAGATCAGTACTTGCGCATTATGATCCTTTTAAAGAAGTATTAAGGAAAGTGGACAAGACTGATATATACGGAATTAAATCCAGAAATGCGGAACAGACATTTGCAACAGATGCACTTATCAATCCCGACATTCCTCTCGTCTCAATGACAGGAAAAGCCGGCACAGGCAAGACTCTACTTGCTATCGCCTCGGCGCTTCATGCAAGGAAAAATTACCGGCAGATCTACATTGCAAGACCTGTGGTTCCTCTGAGCAATAAGGATATAGGTTATCTCCCCGGCGATATAGAGGATAAACTTGCCCCATACATGCAGCCGCTCTGGGACAACATTAAAGTGATTCAGGATCAGTATTCCGAAACAGACAAACAGCATCAGCAGATCTCTCAGATGATAAAGGATCAGAAACTTGTTATTGAGCCGCTGAGCTACATAAGGGGAAGAAGTCTTCAGAGAATATTTTTTATAGTGGATGAGGCGCAGAATCTTACTCCACATGAGATCAAAACAATTATAACCAGAGCAGGGGAAGGATCCAAGCTTGTTTTCACAGGTGATGTTTATCAGATCGACCACCCCTATCTTGATTCACAGTCAAACGGTCTTTCTTATTTGATCGAACATTTCAAAGGACAGAAACTGTATGCGCACGTAAATCTGCTGAAAGGCGAAAGATCTGAACTTGCCGAGCTTGCAAGCAATTTGCTTTAATGGTTTATTTTGTCTATTATTGTTATGCTTCGGATTGAAATATTTCTTTAACATCACACATTATCTAAAAAAGCATCAACTAAATTCACCTTACATCAGCACTATTTTAAAATTAATAATCATAAATGCATACCGTAAAATTTGAAGAACTGAATTTATCAGCCGAAATTCAGAAGGCTGTAAAAGACATGGGCTTCGAAGAAGCAACACCTATACAGACTCAGTCTATTCCCGTTATAATGGAAGGAAGAGACGTACTCGGACAGGCGCAGACAGGAACAGGAAAGACAGCGTCTTTTGCCATCCCGATCATTGAAAACATTGATCCGGATTCCAGGAAAATTCAGGCAGCCGTACTTTGTCCTACCCGGGAACTCGCTATTCAGGTCGCTGAAGAATTCAGCGAACTGCTGAAATACATTAAAAACGTTAAAGTAATCCCTATATACGGCGGACAGTCTATTGACAGACAGATAAAAGCTTTGAGATCGGGAGTCCAGATCATCATTGCCACTCCCGGAAGACTCCTTGATCATATAAACAGAAAGACTATCGATTTATCTGATGTGGGATTCATTGTACTCGACGAAGCTGACGAAATGCTCGATATGGGTTTCAGAGACGACATCGAAAGCATTATCAAATCGGCACCGGCTGAGAGGCAGACAGTTTTCTTTTCCGCTACTATTCCGCCGGAGATCGTAAAGCTTTCAAGAAAATATCTTAATGATCCTGTTCACATAAAAGTAATTCACAAAGAACTTACAGTTCCGAAGGTTGTTCAGTATTACCTTGATATAAAATCCGGAGGGAAACTTGAGGTTCTCACAAGACTTATTGATATATATGATCCCGAACTGACTTTGGTTTTCTGCAACACCAAAAGAATGGTGGATGATCTTGTCTCGCATTTACAGGCAAGAGGATATTCCGCTGAAGGTCTGCACGGAGACATGAAACAAATGATGAGAGACCGTGTGATGGCTAAATTCAGAAGCAGAACTCTGGATATACTTGTTGCGACTGACGTTGCGGCAAGAGGAATCGATGTTGATGAAATTGACGCCGTATTCAACTATGACATGCCGCAGGATGAGGAATATTATGTTCACAGAATTGGCAGAACTGCAAGAGCCGGAAGAGAAGGTCAGGCTTTTACTTTTGTAAAAGGAAAAGATTTCAGGAAACTCAAGGATATAGAAAAATACACAAAGACACCTATAAACAAGCTGCCTGTTCCAACTCTTAAAGATGTGGAAGAGATCAGGACAAAAACTCTGGTCGAGGAAATTTCCACTTTAGTCAGGGAGGATAAGGATCTTCATAAACACGTTTCAATAATTGAGAAACTTCTTGCAGAGAATCTTTCCTATGAAGATATTTCTTCAGCTTTGCTGAAACTGCTGATAGGAAAAGTTAATGAAACTGAATATTCCTCTCCTCCGGAATCCGTCTACAGGGAATATGACGACTCATCTGACAGAAGAAAGTCAGGACGCAAAGACAGGGATAAAGACAGAGGAAGGGAAAGAAGAGGTGACGGCAGAAAGGGAGACGGCAGAAGAGGCGACAGAAAAAATGACAAGGGAAGACCCGGTTCTTTCGACCCAAGTATGAGCAGACTGTTCATTAATATCGGAAAGAATTCCGGAATTAAGCCTAAAGACGTGCTCGGAGCAATTGCCGGCGAAACGGGAATTCCCGGAAGTTCTGTAGGCGAAATAGCGTTATTCGATAAGTATTGTTTTGTAAATGTTGAGAAAAAATATTCCGATAAGGTAATCAAGGTCATGAACAATAATCAGATAAAAGGCAACAAGATCTTTATTGAATATGCTTCTGATAAAAAGTAACATTATTTCTGATATTAAAAGATAACGCTGTCAGCAGTTGTTGGAAACAGATAAGATAACATTAATAATTTTTGACATGGACGGGGTGCTAATTGATTCTGAACCGGCTTACAGGAAAATGAATATGGAACATTTTTCAGAGCTGGGTTTTGAAATGTCAGAAGAAGAGTACAACGGATTTGTCGGCATGTCTTCTTTCAGGATGTGGGACAGAATAAAATCAGATTATGATCTGGAACACAGTGTAGAGGAACTGATGGAATCTGAAAAGATGAGGATGTATTCCGTTCTCAGTTCGGATATGATTTCCACGCCTGTCAGCGGGATAAATGAACTTATTTTATCCTTTGAAAGAAGCAATTTCAGATTAAGCGTTGCATCATCATCACCCCGTGATAACATTCAACTTGTTCTGAACAAACACGGTCTGAATATACATTTTGATTATATCATCAGCGGAGAGGAAGTCCTCAACGGAAAGCCCGCTCCGGATATTTTTCTTAAAACCGCAGAACATTTCAAAGTAAAGCCGGATTCATGCTACGTGATTGAAGATTCTGCAAACGGAGTCAAAGCAGCTAAGTCAGCCGGCATGAATTGTATTGCTTACATTAATCCGAATTCAGGTAATCAGGATGTTTCAGACGCAGACCTGAGTGTTGAGAGTTTTTCTGATGAAGAGATTATTAAAATTCTGACTTTCATAAAAAACTCAAAAGCATAATTTTTTGAAATGGCAGAAATAGAAAGTTTTGAATTCACGGATAGAAAAGGAAGAAAAATACTGATAAGAAATGCATCTCCCGATGATGCAGCAAAGATTATTGAAATGAAGACAGGGATTGTAATGGAACTGGATTTTATGCTGAAAGAACCTGATGAGATAGATTACACTCAGGCAGATGAAAAAGAAAGGATCTCGGATAGTTTAAATCATGCCCATGATCTGTATATTGTAGCGGAGTCCGGAGCTGAAATAATCGGACAGCTTAATTTTGATACAGGATCACTTAAACGGACAAAACACTGCGGTATGTTTACAGTCAGAGTGACAAAAGAATTCAGAAATTCAGGAACAGGAAAAATTCTGATCAATACTCTGCTGGATCATGCAGAAAAAGATCCGGCAGTAGAGAAAGTTGCTCTTAATGCATTCTCTACAAATAAGCGGGCGTTGAAATTATATGAGGATTGCGGATTCACCCGGGAAGGATATTGCCCTAAAGACATGAAACTTTCAGACGGAACATATATCGACAGCGTTTTAATGTATAAATTCGTTAAATAAATAAAATCACATCAATCCAAAAGCAATAGCAGCAGTACTTTTCGGGTTTATTTTCGTCGCGCTCGGAAGTGTTTTTGTAAAGCTAATATCAGAACAGGGAATACCTGTAGAGTGGATAGTATTTATTCAATATGCTACATGCCTGGTGATAGTTGTTACAGCCGCCTCTTTCAATAAATTCAGATCAATAAAGACTAAAAAATACGGTCTGCATTTAATAAGAGGTACGACCGGCATTTTGGCTTTCACCTGTTATGTTATCTGCATAAGAAAAACGAATATCGTAGACGGAACATTACTGCTTAATACAACACCTCTGTTTATACCGTTCGTTGCACTGATCTGGCTTAAGAAAAAATTCGATAACTTTATATGGTTTGGAATTCTGACCGGCTTTGTAGGTATTGTTCTGATTATACATCCTGTAACAGGTGATTTTCTGAAAGCCGGAGAGATTTTCGGAGTAATGTCAGGAGTTTTCCTTGCGGTTGCTTTTGTTGCAATGAAAGAACTTTCAGTGACTGAATCATTTGAGGCAATTATTTTTTATTATTCTTCAATTGCAACTTTGATCTCTCTTCCGGTTGCAGCCGCTAACTGGGTTAATCCTCCTTTAATTATCTGGGTTTACGGAATTTTAACCGGAGTTACTTTTATGTTGTTTATTTACCTTCTTCAGTATGCCTACAGATTTGAAGAAGCCTCAAAGCTTTCTCCTTTCAATTTCTCTGCAGTGGTATATACTCTTATATTCAATGTGATCTTTTTCCATCAGAAACCTGATTTTATTACAGTTCTTGGTATAATTCTGGTTTCAATCGGTGGGATTATGGCAATCAAGATCCACAGTAAAAGCGGAATTGAGTATAAGCATCACTGGCATTTCTGACTGCATCGGAAAATAACACCTTCTCAATATAAATTTTATCTGAATAAATATTCCAGCGGTCCTTTTCTGTCAATTATCCCGAGCATTCCGTCAAGAGGTATCTTCACTGTCTGCATTCCGAAATAATACGGCGCTGCCTGAGCAGGATTGAATGTGATGCTCAGACTGTCATTTGAGATATTCCACACTCTGAAATTTTTCGGTTCAGGAGAAGTGCCGAACTTAATCATGTCAAAAACATTCTCATTGCCCTGCGAATAAGCATTTGCCTCAAGCTCTTTTTGTGAATAAGATGAAACGTATGTAAGATAGTCTGCATTTTCATTAAAGAGATCTCTCAGATCAAGTTCGCCGGAAGAAGTAACGCTGTAATTAAACGAAGAATCATGTGTGACCGGATGAGCCATTCCGGGAATATTCATGAAAAGAGTAAACCTGACAGAAAGCAATGTTCCGCCTGATACCGATGATTCAGAAGTTATTTTAAGTGTACGCATTCGTTTCTCCGGATCATCTGTCTTAATTAGTTTCAGCTGATCCTCAAATCCTTTAATATAAATTCCGATCCTGCTCTCTATTAAATTATTTATATCAGATGCAATTCCTCTCACTCCCATCAGAGCATCGGGTCCGAAGTCAACCTGCGGATAAGTTACCTCCGCCGTATAATTCAATTCCCTGTTTTTCTGTTCGGAATATTTGTATGTGACATTCATCTGCTGAGCAAATGAAGACACAACCATCACTGAAAATATAATTACGATAAGTAAATTTTTCATTTCTAATTTATAAAATTATTATAATAATTTTATTCAGAGATCTCCGGCTGCGAAAGTATTTCCCTGAGAGACATCACCTGTATCAAAACCTTTTTTAAACCATCTCATTCTCTGTTCGCTCGTTCCGTGAGTGAACGCATCAGGAACAACATATCCCTGCGCCTGTTTCTGGAGACGGTCGTCGCCTATGGAATTTGCTGCATTGAGCGCTTCTTCAATATCACCCGGTTCGAGAATGTTTTTCATTTTCTGATCATAATGAGCCCAGACACCTGCAAAGAAATCCGCCTGCAGTTCTACTCTCACACTGAGCTTATTGTACTGTGTTTCCGACATTCTTCTTCTCTGACTCTGCACCTGATCCTGTATTCCGAGAAGATTCTGGACGTGATGTCCGACCTCGTGGGCAATGACATATGCCATTGCAAAATCTCCCGGCGCTTTGAATTTATTTTTTAATTCCTGGTAAAACCCGAGATCGATGTACAGCTTACTGTCAGCGGGACAGTAAAACGGACCCGTCTGCGAACTGGCATAACCGCATCCGGACTGTGTAGTTCCTGTGAACATAACAAGGGTCGGCTTTACATATTCTCTTCCGTACTTTTCCCGGAAAATTTTACTCCAGACATCTTCAGTATCTTTCAGCACTACAGAGACGAACTGCGCAAGTTCGTCTTCTTCAGCGGACGGCTGACGGTTCTGCTGAGTCTGCTGCGGCTGTAAATCAACCTGCTGCAGGACCTGAAGCGGATCTCCTCCGAGCATCCACACCAGCAGAAGCATTATTACCGTTCCCAGACATCCGATCCCGCCTACGGTTTTTCCCGTACTTCTCCTGCGGTCTTCGACGTTTGTGCTTTGTTCACGTCCTTTCCATTCCATAATTAATTTAAATTATTTTTACAAAACTAAAACTTTTTCAGTTCATATAAAATGTTATAAAAATTTTATTATTTTAAAAATAAGAAAGTAAAGCGGAATTGTTTCAGGAGTAATAATTTAACGCAGCTGAAAGGAAGTCATTTTAGCCGGCAGGAATAAAGAAGAACAGTATTTATTTTATTAGAAACATTTTTTTTGTTTGCGTAAAGTATTCCGTTTCAATATTATAAAAATACACGCCGCTCGCATAATTTTTCCCGTTGAAAACAATTGAGTATCGTCCGGCTTTTCTGAAGTCATTAACCGGTTCTTCAATTAGCTTTCCTGCGGAGTTGTAAATTTTTATTCTTACGTTAACATCCCTTGCAAGATCAAAACTTATGTTTGTAACCGGATTGAATGGATTCGGATAATTCTGTTCCAGAATAAAATTACCCGGAACATTCTCTGATACTGTTCCTATGCTTAAGATATTCCTCTCATATAAAAATGAATTTTCGGCGGAATATTCTGAAGTATTGAAAGTGTTATCTACTGTCTGTACGCTCCAGTAATAGGTACCCGAATCAAGTCCGGTGATATACATGTGGGTATTGTTGTCGGCATTACCGTGAGACGGAAGCCTGCTGAATCCGTTTACTCCCGAAGAGGCGGGAGAAATAATTTCTGAACCGCCAGGTGTAGTTCCCAGTCTGATGTTATATGTTAGACCCGGAGCAGGCGTATTGAGATCAAAACCCGGAAGCCAGTTGAAATTCACAGTATTATTGTCAAATGTTGTCGTTAATCCTTTGGGTTCGACAGGAGCATCATTTCCAACTGCAATTAAATTCCTGTAAACTGATGTAATGTTTTTTGATGAGCCGGAATTATGACCGGCTACCAGAATATCAAGTTTAAAGTCATTGTCAAAATCTCCCGTAGAAACATTCCCGTATGTTACTTCCGGAAGTGAATATTTTATTTCAGTAAATTTTCCCTTATCGTTCCTGAAAATTTTCATTATACCTGAATGGTTTCCATCAACATTTCCGGTAAGAAGTATATCAGGAAATCCGTTGTTGTCAAGATCCGCCCAGAGTGCATTTCCATAAGCAATTCCGGGAAGCGATGCCGAATGTTCTGAAAATGTACCATTTCCGTTATTATGGAAAATCATAAGTCTGTAAAGAGGATCAGCATCACTGCTTACTGAGGTTTCTCCGTTTATAAGGATATCGGCAAAACCATCGGCATTAAAATCTCCCCAGGAAGCCGACCCATTTGACATACCCGGCAGGATAATTGCAGATTCTGTAAATGACTGATCTGTGTTAAGATATATTTTCGTAATGTAGGAATCCTTACTTTCAGCTGACTGACCTGACATAAGAAGATCATAATCACCGTCTTTATCAAAATCATAAAATTCCATTGTCGAATTATATAAAGCGGGAAGAACTATTCCCGCATCTGAAAAAATTCCCGAACTGTTCCTGTAAATTCTGAACTGAGGGACTCCATCGCTGTTTAGTCCGCATAATGCTAAATCCTGCATTCCGTCACTGTTGTAATCAACCCATCTCACTGATCCCGAATGAACATTTACAAAATTAAAATTCATTTCAGTAAAGCCCGAAGGAAGATCGTTTCTGTATACTCTTGTTATTACGCCCTGATGGTCAGCAGAATACGCTGCAAGCGCAAGATCAAGATCTCCGTCCCTGTCATAATCCCCCCATGAGACTGAAGCGCTGGAAATTCCCGGAATTCCTGCCGGGACCGGCTCAAAATTTCCGCCGCCCCTGTTTATATAAACGTATGTTCCGGGTAAGATGGAATCCGTAACACCTGAGACGAACAGATCAAGTAACCTGTCATTATTTATATCAAGCCAGTTGACTTTACCGTGGGAAAGACCCGGAATTTCAATATCTGTTTTTTCGAATGTCTGGGCTGCAGACATACAGGGATTTAACAGTATATTTAAACTGAACAGTAAAACAAAAACTGAAATTCTGACTGCCATATAGCGGTATAATTTTTTAACGAATATAAATAAAAATTGAACTGAAATGAAAACTTAAATATTTCAAAACATAGAAGTCGCTCTTTCAGATCTTTTTTGAATATTTGTGAATTGATTCTTGAATTACGGATTAACTAAATTGACATACAAAACAACAATGATTTAATAAAAAAATTTCATCGTTTTATATTTTTTTTAAGGAATTTATTTTAAATTACAAATTACAGGTTAAGAAATTATTAAGTTTTATCAAATGATGTTGTGTTAAATTAATTAATATCCGTTAAAAATTATTAAACTGAATTTATCAGCTTTTAAATGAAAACACCTTCTAAGGACCTATGGAAACTTATTCATTCATTGACGATTTCTGAGAAAGGTTATTTTATAAAATTTGCAAAAAGACATTCTCCGGACAAAGAGAACAATTATTTAAAGCTGTTTGAAGAGATTAACAAACAAACAGAAAAGTATGATGAGGAAGCTGTAAAGAAAAAATTCAAAAAGGAGAAATTCATCAGGCAGCTTACCTCCGCAAAAAATTATCTTTACAATATGATCCTCAAAAGTCTCGTGAATTTTAACGATGACAAATCAACTGAAAGCGTGATTTCAAACCTGAAGGAACAGTACACTATACTTTTTCAAAAAACACTTTTCGATCAGGCGGAAACAATCCTAAACAGGGCTAAAAAAATTGCCCGGGACGAGGATAAATTTACCAAGCTTATTGATATTCTTAAAGATCAGAAAAATTTTGATTACAGAAAAATTGCCGAACCTGATTTTGAAAAATACATTGACGAATGCAGAAAAGAAGAGCTTGACATACTTGATAAACAGAAAAACATTGCTGAATATAATTCGCTTTATCTTAAAATGTCCTCACTGTTCAAGAAGACCGGTATAGCGAGAAACAAGAAAGATCTGAAACTCTTTGAAAAAATAATTAAACATCCTCTGCTGAAGAATGAATCCGCTGCCAAATCTGTACGCGCAAGGAATCTTTTCTGTATCTCAAATTATCTCTATTACTACTGCACATCTGATATTGAAAATGCATTTGTATATGCGCAGAAGAGACTGGAATTAATTGAAAACAATCCGCGGAAGATCGCAGGCAGGAACAAAGAATATCTGTATGCGCTCGGTGATGCAATAGCAATGTCATATAATCTTAAAAGATATGATCTTTGCATTAAATATCTCAGAAAGCAGAGAGAGCTTTCGGATGCGTCCGGCGCAACCCGTTCAGGCATTCCGAACTTTCTTGAAATGTATTTTAAGTCATACAGTTTCGAGCTTAATATCTATATCATCTCAGGTTATTTTAAAGAAGGAACTCAACTGATCAAGGAAGTCCAGGAATGGCTGAAAAAATACTCCGGAAAACTGAACAGATCAGAAGAGCTGAAAGTAATTTACTCTATTTCATATTTATATTTCGGTTCAGGGGATCTGGAAAAATCCCTGCAATGGCTGAACAGGATCCTTAATGACAAAACTGAAAACCGTCTTGACTACAAGGCTTTTGCAAAAATCCTTAATCTTATAATCCATTATGAGCTGGAAAATTATGATCTTATGGATTATGAATACAAATCCATAAAGAGATATCTCACCAAAAAGGATAAACTGTATGATTTTGAAAATGTAATCCTGAATTCAATAAAAAGACTTCCTTATATTACGGATAAAAAAGAAAAGATATTTCAGCTTGAAATACTGAGGGAAAATATCCGGTCACTTTTGAAATCAAATGAAAACAGCGACCAGAAAGCGCTGGATTATTTTGATATTCTTTCATGGATTGAGAGCAAGATACATTCAGGAAATTTTGCTGATATCATCAAATCAAAATCAAGAATAAAACTTTCCGATCTGAAATTTTAACGGGTTTAATTTTTTACGATTACTGTTATATTATTTTAATTCAATTCATGATCTGCTTTTCACCGACTTCTATGTTTTGAATCTTTTTGATTTTGTCATCCGCCCGATTAAAGTTAATTTTACACACGTTTTAAAAAACAATCAAATTAAAATTAACTATTAAACTAACAAGAAGGAGTAAAATCATGAAAAAAATAATGTATGCAGCAATTATGTTTGTATTCATATCCGGCAACATGTTCAGTTCATTGAACTCAGCAAAAGCCGAGATCAGCAAAACACAGGCGTTAAATCCTTTTAACCTGTTATTCCCTCCTACAGGGTTAACATTTATAACTGATCCGAATAATTCTTCACCTGTGGATATTACATGGAGCAGCTCGGGCGCAGGCGTGACTTACAGATGGAAATTCGGAGCGCCGACGATCAGCAGCGTAATACTTGATCTGCCTTCAAATAGTAACGGAACTGCGACCGCACTGACAGTAACTCCGGCAGTCGTTGACGGAATACTGGCCGGACTTGGCTTAAATCCCGGAGACTCGGTTTCAGGACAGTGGGCTGTTTGGGCTTATGAAGGAACAGATTCACTGAAATCAATACAGACTTTCAATATTACATTCAAAAGGAAAATAGTATTAAATCAGTTCAGTCTTGTCTCCCCGCCATCAGGGATTACACTCGTTACATCACCGGAGAATTCTGCGCCTGTTAATATCATATGGAGAAACTCCTCAGCCGGAGCACAATACAAGTGGAAATTCGGGGCGCCTGATCTAAATTCTGTTCTGCTCAGTATTCCTTCAAACAATTCCGGCACAGATACTGTTCTGACAGTTACTCCCGCAGTTGTTGACGGAATTCTTGCAGGATTTGGTCTTAATCCGGGTGATTCAGTTTCAGGACAGTGGGCGGTATATTCCTTTAACGGATCAGACTCGCTGAAATCTACTGAAACATTTAATATTACATTCAGAAGAAGTAACCTGTCTCCATTCGGTTTACTTTTTCCTCCAACCGGATTAACATTTGTTGCAGAACCGAACAATAATACTCCGGTTGACATTAACTGGAATAAATCAGCTGATGGTGTAACTTACAAATGGAAATTCGGTGCACCGCAGGTAACAAACAATACTATACTTGATCTGCCGTCAAACAACAACGGTGCAGATACTGTTCTTACTGTTACTCCCGCAGCCGTTGACGGAATTCTTGCAGGATTAGGACTTAATCCCGGAGACTCTGTTTCGGGAGAATGGGCGGTATGGGCTTATCTCAACGGAGATTCACTTAAATCAACTGAAACATTTGCAATTACTTTCAGAAGAGATAATCAGAACAGTATTTCGCAGATAGGGACGGGTGTTCCGGATGATTTCTCTATTTCACAGAATTATCCGAATCCGTTCAATCCGACAACAAAAATTAATTTTGGAATACCTGTTTCAGGTCAGGTTAATCTTACAATATATGATATATCAGGAAAGGAAGTCGCAGTACTTGTCAACGAAGTAAAAACTGCCGGCAGTTATTCCGTATCTTTTAATGGAGTGAATCTTTCAAGCGGGATATATTTTTACAGAATCAGTGTAAACGCAAACGGAAAAAGTTTTGCAGAAACCAAAAAAATGAATCTTATAAAATAAGCTGAGTGTTCCCTGTTAAATGTTCTGAATCCGGCAGTAATAAAAAGCTGCCGGATTTTTTTATGTGTCGAACCTGCAAAGAGCCGATAAACGGAACCACTTAAATAAATTACTCATTAAAATACTTATCTGTAAAAAACTTTTCAGAAAAATATTTTTCCTTCCAGCCTGGATTTGTTCTGTCAAGAATTAATCCCTCCAGTGCTCCGAGTGTATAGAAGCAGTTTCTTCCGTCTGCGCTTAAAGTCTGAGTCCCGGCGCGCTTTAAAAGTTTTCCGGTTATGTCTCTGTAAAAAGAATCCGGAGAGACATAATCGCTGATCTCCATGAATTTTTCTGAAGGTTTGTAATTATCTTTAAGGGCTTCTGCAAATTTCATCTCCGTATATCTTGCTATTCCTTCCTGCCATAACTGAAATGAAAAATAATCATAGTCTTTTTTGTTCAGCATTCTTTTGAATTTCTCTTTCTCTGACAGATAATTTTTAAGGCCGGATTTTAATTCATCATAATCCGCTGACAAATAGGTTTTCTCCGCCATCTGCATCATGGAGGAAAACTGTTTTGATACTGCCGGATCTTCATAGGGAAATTTATAATTAAGCATCCACATTCCGGTCTCATCTCCGCCGGAAAGGTCAAGTGAATTTACAGCATTATAATAATCCGGTTGTGAATACTGAAGCTGATGAAAATGTTCGTGCAGAAGTGTGATCACCCATTCAAACGTCGAACGGCCTGTATTCTCAGGAATACCCACTACAATGGTAGGAATAGCGTTGACAGCCGGAAATGTGGCAAGCATATTAGCGTTGAAAATTCTTCCGCGGACAAAGATCCCGCTTCCGGTAACAGAATCTGAACCCGCCGGTTTAAAATCATCTGATGGTAACGGATGATTCAATAAGAATTCATTATCATTGGTCACCAGCAGTATAGCAAACGGAGCTTCGTTAAAGTTTTTCCAGACAAGGTCACCGTATTCAGCTGATATTTTTAAGGCTTCACTGATTCTGATCCTGTCGTCCGTTCTCATTCCAGGAAGGTCTGTCTGAGAAATGATCCCGTTTGAAGTCAGGATCAGATAAAGAATTGCTGTAAAAACTATTCTTTTCATTTTAATGTGTTATAAAGATAAATTAATTTTACCTGATAAAACAAGAAAGGCAGCCGGGAAATCCGGACTGCCTTTGAACTGGAAATTTGAAGTTCAGATGTCATTGAACATTCAGCATAATAAATTATTTTACAAGAACCATTCTTTTTGTCATCGAAAATTTATCCGTTTTTAATCTGTAAAAATAAACCCCGCTCGAAAGACCTCTTCCGTCAAATGTAAAACTGTAGGATCCTGCGGAGAATTTACTGTTAACGAGAGTCGCTACTTCTTTGCCTGAGATGTCCATCAGTTTTAAAGTCACATTTCCGTTTTCCGGTAAATCAAAATTTATTTTTGTGGATGGGTTGAACGGATTCGGAAAATTCTGTGACAGCGCATATTCAGCCGGAATTCCTGTATTGTTATTCAGGACATTTACCTGATTTGAAATACTGAAATTCGTATTAGAGATATCAAAGAAAATATTTCCGACAGACTCAACTTTTACTCTTGCGTTTGTAATGTTGAGACTTGGAAGATTAACTGATTCCGTTCCGTCGTTTGGTGTATTTGCCAGAAGCATTATCGGAAAGCTGACTCCGCCGTCGGTTGATAATTTTATATTGACATTTGAAACGCTTACAGGAGCTGCATCCGTATTTGCTACATTCCATGTTACGGTCTGTGGAGAATTTGAATTCCATGTTACATTTGTATTCGGCTGAGTAACCAGGAATGGTCCTGCTCCTGCTGTAACCGTATAACTCACATATTCATAGTTCACTCCGCCGCCTCCGACACTGTTATCTCTTACAGTTAATCTGAAGCTGAGTGCTCTTGCATAAGTCGGGAGTCTTTCGCCTGTTGCAAAAGTATTGGCGATAAGATTACTTATCCTTGGAATTATTCTCGTCGATGAAGTATCCGGATTGAACGATCTTATTATCGGCGCATTACCAGATGGATTGTTCAATGTTCCGGCCGGTCCGAGATCATATTCTTCCCAGCAGTATGTCAGTGAATTGGGATTCTCCGCGTCAGTAGCGCTTCCTGTCAAAGCTATAGGAGTGCTGATCGGGATTGTCTGTCCGCCTGCAGGTACTGTAACAACGGGAGCAGTATTTCCGGTGTTTGTAATTTGTGCGCAGGTATTTCCCCCGCTGTTCTGCGTGTATGATACAATTTCCAGAAAACTGATCGTGTGAAAATACGGATCACTGTTGCTCTGAAGATTATCTGAACCGCAAATACCTGCATAAGCCATAATAGTGCTTCCGCTGCCGGGTTCATAAGCCGTATTTCCGTTTCTGTTTCCTCCGCCGCAGCTGCTTGTCTGGCTGTTAAAAGTATGATTACCGCCGTACTGGTGACCCATTTCATGCGCAACATAATCTATATAGAAAGGATCGCCGATCGGCTGCGGAAGACCTGTTACGCCCTGCGCTTTCTGACCGTTGATACATACAACCCTTAATCCCGCTACTCCGCCGCCGCCGGTGCTGAATACATGTCCGATATCATAATTTGCAGAACCGATTATATTGTCAAGCGTTGTCTGATTCTGACCAAGCATAGTGCCTCCGTTGTTATTTGTGTAAGGATCAGTGGATGCATTTGTATAAACAATGAGATCATTGTTTGCCACCAGAACCACTCTTACTGCAAATTCAATTTCGTAAACTCCGGTAACTCTGTTTACAGCCGTAACTATAGCTGCCATTCCGGTCTGAACCGTGCCTCCGTGAAATGCAGTATATTCGCCTGTCGCTGCCATTGCCAGTCTGTATGTGCGGAGCTGAGGACCTGATACAAAACCGCCTCTCATGTAATCCTTTGCAGCAAGGAAACTGTCAGGATTATCCTGCGTCATACATTCGAATGACTGATTAGAAACAAAATCCTTCCTGAAATAACTTATGTAAATATCTTTTTCATTTGTGCTGTACGGATCAATAAAATAATCTCCTCTAACGCTGAGAACCATTCCGTGAAATCCGTGAACGGTGATGTCCAGTTTTCCTGTTGCGTAAGGATCATCAATTCCCTTTACGTTAAAAGTTTTTATCTCCGGAAATTTTACGGCAAGACCTTGTTCCATCATTGAATACTCGGTAACTTCAAATCTTGACATGCTTCCGTCAGGCATTGGAAGTTGTATTATAAGAGGATCATTCGCCGCTCTCTGTGAAAATTCAAAAGGCGCCGTTCGGAGCAGATTACTCAGCTCTGTAAAATTTGTTCTGACAGTTCTGTAGACCTGCGGAATGATTCTTCTTTCCCCTTTTACGGAAAAACTTGATTCATTTACATCATTCCATAATGATGAATTTTCTCCGGAGAAAAGTTTTGAACCGGCAAAGCTGTTATTTCCTGTCGCACCTGAAAACAATAACAGTAATGCAGCTAATAGTAAAACTGGTTGTCTCATTTTTATTGTTTTAATTATAAATTTTAATAAAGAAAGGTTAAGATTAATTGTAATATAATATTTTAAGTCAATTTAATAAATAATAATATATTCTATTTAATTCCGGTAAACTTTTTAAACTCTTTTAAGAATCTTTTATGGGAAGTATAATGAATAGTATTGAGTCCGAGTTCATTTGACGAAAGTATATTTTGTCTGAGGTCATCTATAAATAATGTCTCTCCGGGAATTAATCTGTACTTATTGATTAAATGCCTGTATATTTTTTTATCGGGTTTAACAGCTTTGACTTTGTAGGAAAGCACGCGGTTTTTAATATGCTTTACATAAGGGAAATTATTGTCAATGAAATTGATGTGTGAAGCGTCTACGTTTGAAAGCATATACAACCTGTATCCTGAATTCAGTAGTTTGTTTTCAATAAAATTCTTCATCTGAGTATTTTCCCAGAATATGTCGCAGTACAGAAAATGAAAATCAGCGTATCCGATTTTCAGATTGAATTTTTTTTTCAGGATTTTGAATGCATCTTTTATTTTAATCCTGTTGCTTCCGATCTTCAGATCGAGTTTCTGATCCGAGAAAAATTTTTTGAGCTTCCGCGCGTTTGCATTTTTTTCAAGATGAGATACTCCGTCATAAAAATAACAATAGTCGAAGTAAACAAGCGTATTGCCGAGATCAAACACTATGTTTTTAATTTTATTATTTGTGTTCGGTAGGCTCAATAGCTGTGTATTATAGATATTTGGTTTCAAGTACATTTAAAGAATCGTCAAGGATATATTCCTTCGGCGAACCTGTAGGGATCTCAGTCCTAAGGATCTCATCGCTGCTGAGTTTTTCAAGATACATTATCAGCGCTCTGAGACTGTTTCCATGAGCTGATATCAGAATATTTTTCCCCTTTTTAAGCTCCGGCTCTATCTTTGAATGGTAATAAGGAAGAACTCTGTCAGCGGTATCCTTAAGACTTTCTCCGTTTGGAGGAGGCGTGTTATAACTTCTTCTCCAGATCTTTACCTGTTCCTCGCCGAATTTTTTCCTGCATTCATCTTTATTAAGACCCTGCAGATCCCCGTACATTCTTTCATTCAGCGCTTTGTCCTTTTCGACAGGAATGTTTTCCATTCCGTTTTCCCTGAGAATTATATCAAGTGTCCTCTGAGCTCTTATCAGATCAGAAGTATAAGCTTTATCGAATTTAAAATCCTTTAATTTTTCCGCTGCTTTCTTTGCTTCCTCAATGCCTTTGGGAGAAAGGTCTATATCTATCCAGCCTGTGAATTTGTTTTCAAGATTCCACTGAGATTGTCCGTGACGAACTATGACTAACTTTGGCATTAAAATATTTTTGATTTTTTAAACATTCAAAGTTAGTTTAAATATATTTTTCTTACAATTTAAAATTGAATTGATAAAACGGAGAAAGGGCTTTGATTATTTGTTCAGGACAAGTTAATTATTGTTTCCATTTAATGGAACAACCCATCGAAGGTATCTGCGGAAAATCTATTTCTTTTTCTGAAAGCAAATGATCTATTGCTTTTTCAAGATCCTTTGAGGTTATTTTTTTATCGTCTTTCCAACTGTCATCAAGACGGCCTCTGTATTTCAGGATTCTGTTTTTATCATAAACATAAATATCCGGTGTGCAGACTGCGTCATATTTCCGTGCGGTTTCCTGTGTGCCGTCTATCAGATACGGAAAATTCATCCCGTATTGTTTTGCAAACAGTTTCATATTTTCAAAAGAATCTTCCGGATATGTTTCAGCGTCATTAGGATTTATTCCAATCAGCTGAACTCCCCTGTCGGCAAATCTGCTCTGCAGAGCGTTAAATCTGTCCATCACTGCTTTTACATACGGACAATGATTGCACATGAATATTATTACAAGAATTTTCTTATCCGGGAAATCTGAAGGAGAGTATATTTTTTCGTCTGTTCCTTTGAGAGAAAAGTCCGTTATTTCTGAATCTATGTTATTTAGATTATTCTGAACTGCCATTTATTCACATAAATTTTAATAGAAATCCTCATCATCTTCATCATCGTCCGCTTCAGGATGATAATCCTCATATACGAAAGTTATATGCTGGCTTTTTTTATCTTCCACAACTTCCTTGAACACCTCTTCGGTAATAAATCTGTATTTTTCACTGTCATCATAATCACCGTGCGAATGAACAATAATGTTCTTTTTGTCAAGAGCAACGATCAGCCTCTTTAATTCTTTTTTAATGTCACCGGGATCGAGTTTTTTCAGTTCCTTAAAAGAGGGTTTGCCGATATAGTCATAAACTTTTATCATTTTGCTTTTGGAATGTTCCTTTTTGAACTCCTCCACCTGCTGAATAAATTCTTCATCATCTTCTGCGCTAAGATCACCGAGAGATTCATTCTCAAGCATTGAATCAATTTCCCTGTCTGAGATCATATCCGAATCCATGAGTTCATTGTCATCATCGTGAGATATATCATCATCGTGAGAAATGTCATCAATTTCTTCTTCAGCTTTTTTCCTGGTTTTCTTTGGCGCGCCGGGATTTTTATTTTTAGGTTTCCTGCCTGTCATTTTTTCTGATTATATGAATATGTTTGAACTGTCAATTTGTTTAAATAAAATTATAAGAATAAATCAATTTATCAATTATAAATTAATTATTAAATCATAAAATAATTTGAATGCTCTTATTAAATTCAAGATATAAAATTTTAATTGTAAAAATTAAATACCCGTTAAGTCACGCTGCAAATGTAAAATACAAATATATTATAGGAGTTACAAAAACAAGACTGTCAAACCTGTCGAGAATTCCTCCGTGTCCGGGTATGACAGATGAAGAATCTTTTACGCCGCAGAACCTTTTTATCATGGATTCAAACAGATCTCCTGTCTGTGAAAATATTCCCGTCAGTATTCCCGTAATCAGAGCATCTTTAATATTCAGATATTCAGGAAAAATAAAATGCAGAGTCACAGAAATGATAACTGTAAAAATAAATCCGGCCGCTGATCCTTCAACTGTTTTATTCGGACTGATCCCGCTCAATTTATGTTTCCCGAATTTCCTGCCGGCGAAATAAGCCGCTGTATCACAGGTCCATATCTGAATAAAAAGAAAAACTATAACAAGTTTGCCCGACACCGGCTGAAGTTCATTGAGAATTAAAAAAGGCATTGTAATGTAAAGAACGCCAAACATTGCTGCAGCCGGATTCAAAGGACTCTTAGCGCTTCCTCTGAAGATCTCTGCTGAAGCCGTGATCAGGGTAAATAAAATTAAAAGCAAAAGTCTGTGAGTTGACTGTGGATTCATGACCGAATACAAAATAAATAAATCAGAAAGAATCACAGTAATAATTTTCATCGGGTGAATGTCTTTTTTTTCCAGCATGGAAAAGAATTCCCACAGCGCAAGTGAATTCAGAACAAGAGTAAGGCAGAGAAGAAAATATCCTCCCTGATATGATATGAAAAGCAGAGCGGGAACGCCGAACACCGCTGCAGTTACTCTTTTGGCAAGATTGCTCATATAACCTGATTTGAATTAATTACTTCCTGTTTATTCACAAAATTTTTTTTGATTAGCCGGCAGATGAAAATAAATACAGCTATCGAAACTATTCCGAGCAGAATGAACTGGATTTTCTCAGCAGAGCTCAGAGCATTTCCTGATTCCAGATCCGTAAAAGCTTCGGCGCCGTAAACATATACTGCTACAGCAGAAATGAAATTATTCATGAAATGACATACGACCGCTGTCAGAATGCTTCCGCTGTAATATACAGTAAAAGAGAGGTATATTCCGAGCAGGATGAGCGGTATAAGATTAAACGGATGAAAGTGGAACAGGGCAAAAAGCAGACCTGAAAAGAAAATCGCCTTTGAAGCATTGGTGATCTTCTCAAGATTTTTCAGAACAAGTCCTCTGAAAAGAAATTCCTCGCAGACAGCAGGTGTGACCGCTATTACGATCAGCACAAATAAAAATTCCGGAAACGAACCTGCGGTAACGAGTTTGGCTGTTGTAGCTTCGAGAGTGTCAAACAGTTCCTTCATCTGTTTGAGAAAATCACTTCCGAATGGAAGCGAGAAAATTATTTCATTCTGAAAATAAATATATACCTGTAGAAATGGCTGTACAGCGATTATGCCCATGACTGAATACAAAAGTATCTTCAGATCGGGTAATTTAAGACGGAATGTTTCCTTCAGGTCATTATCCTGAAGCATTACAAGAAATACAGCCGGCGCAAGTATGAACATAAACTGAGCAAACGTAAGAACTATTCTGGTAAGATTCAGGTTACTGCTGTTTATTTCCATATCCTGACCGAGTATCATGAAAGATATCAGACCTCCGACTATCTGATAAAGAAAAAACACAATCGCCAGAGAGATGATAATAAAATACAGCGGATGTATTCCGGATAAAGGTCCCTTTTTATTTCCAGACTCCGGAGGAATTATATTTTCCAATTTATTTTCCAAATAAATACCAGGTTTTCAGTTAAATATTTTGCAATATCATAAAAACATAAATATAATTAAAGAGTAAAGATAGATTGATTTTCAGATACATTAAAATTATTTTGCATCAATGAATCCATACGAACAATTACCTGACAGCAGTCAGGAAGTAATTATTGAGGAATATGAGGAAACCAAAGAAAAGAAAGGACCCGGGATCTGGTTAAATCTGTTTCTGTTTATTTCCACTTTTTTTACTACTACGCTTGCCGGTGTATACTGGCTGAATCAAAATCCTTATCAGCTAGAAAATTTCTCTCTGGGAATAACTTATTCCGTGCTGATTCTGCTCGTAATAACCACACATGAGTTCGGACATTACTTTGCGGCAAGGATTCACAATGTCCCGGTCACTCTTCCCTATTACATTCCTTTTCCTTTTATTTTTCTGAATCCTTTCGGAACAATGGGAGCGGTCATAAGAATGAAGGCAAGATATTACAGCAGAAAGGCTTTGTTTGATATAGGAGCTGCGGGTCCGATTGCAGGATGGATAACGACTCTGATTATTTTACTCATCGGGTTTCTTACTCTGCCATCAATAAATTATATCTATGAGATCCATCCTGAATACAGGTCAACGGGCATTCCCGTCGGAGGATTTTCATTCGGTTATAATATAATGTTCTGGACCATGGAAAAACTCTTTACTTCATCTCCCGGTGTCTTTATGCCGCCTATGAATGAATTCTATCATTATCCTTTTCTTTGTGTCGGCTGGTTCGGTCTTCTTATCACATCACTCAACATGATGCCGGTCGGACAGCTTGACGGAGGACATATTGCTTATGCTATGTTCGGAGACAAACATAAATATATTGCTTATGCAACATTCGGGCTTCTGCTGTTCTTCGGTCTTGCGGGACTTCTTCCGCTTTTTAATATCGGCTTCAGCTGGGGATCCCTGAACTGGCTTGTATGGGCTCTGCTGATCCTGTTCGTTATTAAGATCCAGCATCCTCCGGTCTTTCCGGATTACGAGGAACCTCTGAGCAGCGGAAGAATGATGGTCGGATGGTTTACATTTTTTATTTTTATAGTTTCATTTTGTCCTGTACCCGTATATGAATTATGATGAATCCGGTACCAGCTAAAAAAGGCACAACACTCTTTATAATATTTCTGACGATCTTCATAGATCTGCTGGGATTCGGAATAATACTGCCCCTTCTGCCGACTTTCTCCATAAACATTCTTCACATAAGCGAATTAACAATCGGACTTATTGTCGGAATTTTTTCACTAATGCAGTTTCTTTTCAATCCAGTATGGGGATCTCTTTCTGATAAGTTCGGAAGAAAACCAGTTCTCATAATTAGTCTTACGGGAAGTCTTGTTTCCAATCTCCTTCTTGCATTTGTTTTTTCAGGTCAGATCCTCTCGCCGCTGCTTTTTATTTTTGCAAGAGCGTTTGCAGGAGTCTTTGCCGGAAATATTTCTGCAGCGCAGGCGGCAATTTCCGATATAACACCGCCAGAGGAAAGGTCAAAAGGAATGGGACTGATCAGCGCGGCTTTCTCTCTCGGGTTTGTATTCGGTCCTTCTGTGGGAGGAATTTTATCCGAGAATTTCGGCTATGCATTTCCTGTATTAATTTCCGCCGCTCTTTCTTCCGTAGCGCTTGTCATGAGTATTTTTGTTTTTAAAGAAACACTTCCCGAAGAGATAAGAATAAAGAACAGGAAAGAAAAGAAGTTCAGAAATCCGCTGAATGTAAAACTTATTATCGAAAATCTTGCTAATAAAAAATACGGTAAATACATTATCATTTTTTTCATTGCAGTATTCTCATTTTCAAACATCTTCGGAACTTATCAGCTCTTTGCCGAAAGACCTGACGGACTTGCTCTTGATCAGGCGCAGATCGGATATCTGTTTTCCTTTATGGGAATCATCGGAGCTTTGGTTCAGATATTTCTGATAAGATTCGTTCAGAAGAGATTCGGAGAGGAGAACACTCTTGTCCTTGGAAATTTCCTCACTATTTTCGGACTTGGTCTGATCGGGTTTTCTACATCAATTGGCGTTCTGCTTGCGGTCACAGCAGTTCTTTCCGTTGGTAACGGTTTCAATAACACCGCTTCAGTCAGTTTGCTCTCGCAGAATGTATCTCCTGAAAACCAGGGATCGGTCCTCGGTATAAATCAGTCGCTCAGCGCTTTTGCAAGATTTCTCGGACCGCTGTGGGGAGGATTCGTTTATCAGTATCTCGGATATCAGTATCCTTTTATTACGGGAGGAATAATAATGATCTTTGCTACATTTTATACCTACAAGACTTTAAAGCGAAATTCAGTACCAGATCCGGTATGATTTAAAAAATGCGGATTTCATTTCACAGGGTTAAAAAAAAATGTATCTTTTTTAATTCTGATACTTCCGTTAACAATTAAGGAAGAAACGATCTTTTGAATTCAGGTTTAACCCTTTTCTTTTCCGCCTGTTCAAATGAATACGCTATTCTGATAAGTTCGCCTTCTTTATATGCTCCGCTGAAAAAAGAAATTCCCACCGGCAGATCAAACACCATTCCAGCCGGAACAGTTATATGCGGGTAACCGCTCATTGCCGCCGGAGCCGTCAGGTATACATCTCCCCATCTGTCTCCGTAGATTGTATCTGTACTGCATGCAGGTCCCATCGTAAATCCGGCTATTGCATCAAGTTTGTTTTCTTGCATTACATCGTCAATGATTTTCTGTGAACCCTTATGGCTTTTTTCCAGAGCTGTCAGGTATTCAACGCTATCCAGCCCTGCTTTCCCGACGCATTCCTCAAGCAGTTCCTGTCTGAAAGTCGGCATAACCCTGTCTTCATTATCAGAATTAAATTTTATCAACTCCTTCAATGATTTTACCGGAGAATTATTGTCCGATAGATATTTATCAATCCCGTATTTGAATTCATATTTCATGACTTCAAATTCTGCATCTCCGAGTTCATTGATCTTATCAAGATATTCTATCTCGACTATTTCAGCTCCTTGCTCCTTCAGCGTATTCAGGGATTTCTGAAACAGCCTGAACATAAATTGATTTTCATATTTCTTTTTTTCAACTCCGATCCTTTTTCCCTTCAATCCCTTTTTATCAAGAAATTCAGTGTAATCTGAAACTGCTCTTCCTTCGCTCACTTTTGTAATGATGTCGTCAGGATCAGTTCCTGTCAACACACTGAGAAGCACAGCGGCGTCCGCAACAGTCCGAGCCATAGGTCCGGCTGTATCCTGTGTGACAGAAATAGGAATTATACCTGAGCGGCTTAAGAGACCTACCGTTGGTTTTATACCGACAATTCCGTTTACGGACGCAGGGCATGTTACAGAACCGTCTGTTTCCGTTCCAACAGCGGCTGCGCAGAAGTTAGCGGCAACAGCTGCTCCTGAACCTGAACTGGATCCGCATGGATTGTGATCGAGAATATACGGATTTTTAGTCTGTCCTCCACGGCTGCTCCATCCTGAACAGGATCTGCCGGACCTGAAATTCGCCCATTCGCTCAGATTCGTTTTACCGAGCAGTACAGCTCCAGCTTCTCTGAGTTTTCTGACTATGAATGCGTCTTCAGCAGGTTTATTTCCAGTCATTGCAAGAGAGCCTGCAGTTGTCATCATTTTGTCAGCTGTATCAATATTGTCCTTTATCAATACCGGAATACCGTGAAGCGGTCCTCTGATTTTTCCTTTTTTTCTTTCAGCGTCCAACTCTTTTGCGGTTTGCAGCGCATCAGGATTAAGTTCAATTACTGAATTTACCGCAGGTCCGTTCCTGTCAAAATCATCTATCCTCTGCAGATAAAGTTTTGTGATCGTTTCGGAAGTATATTTACCCTCTTCCATTTTTTTCTGAAGTTCGCCAATAGTAATTTCATTTAGCTCAAATTCATCTGAGATCATATTAATTTTTTTTGGGGTTATTCTGTCATCTGATACCGAACCAACAGAAGTGATCAAAGCGGGAAGTCCTGCAGCGGCGATCGTTCCGCTTTTTATAAATTCTTTTCTTTTCATAATTATTTTACGGATTAATTACAGACATATCAGTTTGTAAAATTTTATAAATAATATAGAATTGATTTCTGACCGTACCTGCTGAAATAATTTTATTGAACCTGCTTTTCAAGTTTAAATCTTAAAAGTAATGTCATTTCAATTCCATTCTGATGCGGCAAAAATGCGCGCGGTCTTACCGGAATCAAGTACCGCTTCAAAACACATGTATTCTGAAGGTTCATATTTTTCAGCCATCTGAAGCTCCTCATCAGATATTTCGAAAACGCTTCCTTCTATGTAATCTGACAAGTCTTCCGATGGTACTGCCGTCATCTGGATTTTATCTTCACATCTGAAAAGAAATTCCTTATCTGTAATCTCAAACGGAAATATTTTATATCCTGAAAGAATATCCTTTGCGCCGGTTAGCTTCCTGCCGAATAGTTCCTGCTGAACCGTTTCATCCTGCAGCGTTCCGTAAGTGAATAAATATAATTTCATTTTTCAGAATAAATTATTTTCTGATTTCAGTATTTCCAGAATCAAATCCGCTCTCTTATCTGTTTTATCAAGCGGGACTTCGTGAATATTATAACCGGAATCCTGATATATTTTTCCAATGTCTCTGCCGAACTTATCGGCAAGTTCAAAACTCATTTTTCTTTCTTCATCATTCACATAAATCTCTTTATATCCGCTGAACATAAAAACGTTTTTATTGAATCTGAATTTGTCCGAAGCATTTTCAAATACCGTTTTTTCAATATTAAAAATATCCGCATAACCGGTTATATCAGGTATTCCCCTGTCAAAAAATACAGGTCCGGTTTTTTCTGAAAAAAGCTGATACTGAAAAATCATCCTCGACAGCATTAATTCAGTAAAAAGTTTAGGGTCCTTTTCAGGGACACCATTTCCGTTTATCTGGCGCTGTTCCGCAAGTATCTCCCGCGCGGGTTCGTTTATACATGAATAACCCATTTCCTTTAATCTGCTGATAACAGTGGATTTGCCGGCGCCCATCGCGCCTGTTAAAATTATGTAGTTATCTTTTTCCACTTTGCAGACAATACAAGATATTCTGTTATTTTCAAATTAAACCCAGTAGTAATTTAAGAAATTAAGTTTATTGTTTTTACAAAATTAATCCGTAAAATTTATTTTTGCTGTCTGTAACAAACAGCTTGAATCAATCAGTGCAGTCAGAAAAAAGTAACTGCGAAAATAAAAACAAGATTACGGGAAAATGCGAAAGTCATCTGTTTAAAAAAAGGATTTAAAATATAATTCTGATCAGCATTTAATTATTGTTCATAAGAAATCCCCCGGCAACCGAAATGATATTAAAAAAAGCATGACTTGTAAACGCCTCTACTGCGGAGCGCTTCCTCAGATAAACAAGCGCATACATCAGACCGCCTAGGCCTGTGCCTATGGCAGCATTTGGACCCTGATACAAATGACCTATCCCAAATGTAACAGAAGTAAATATCAAAGCAATGTAAAGTCCGGTTTTCCCAAAACTGTTCTCGAATCTTGTCAGCATAAAAATCCTTAACAGTTCTTCGGCAAACGCTCCGAATATCACAATCGGAATCCAGAGATATACTGTCCGAATATCCTTCATGTATACCGCCATATCCAATCCGTCTTTTGAAATTCCCGGATTTACGGAATTAAGTATTGGAATGACTATGACATTTACCAGAACCCAGGATGCGAGTCCGAATAGTATGCCGGTAGTTAAATGTCTGAAAAATCTTTCGCCGTTAAAACCGATCTGTCTGAATCCCTCACCTTCAAGACGCAGCAGCAGATATACCGCTGCAATGATGATGATCTTGCTTTTTATAATTGATAAAAACAGTTCTTCTGTACCGGAAGGAAAGTCAGGGCGCGTACCGGATGATCTGTAAAAAGTGTATAACCAGTATAATATGACACCGGCTATTGAAACGGCTGAGGCAGATCTTTTTGATAATTTCATAAATTCCTTTGTAATAAAAATTCGTTTTTAATGTTGAAGTAAGATTCTAAAATAATATGTTTTTATTATTGGCTTCAGTGACTTGTTCGTTACGTCATTCGTTTCGTCATTCGTTTCGTCATTCGTTTCGTCATTCGTTACGTCATTCGTTACGTCAGGAGAAATTTTAAGTTTTAGATGCAGTGGAATTTAACCGGTGAACAGGGAATGGTTATTAAGGAATATATTTATTTTTTCTTTTAAATATGGTTACCGATGATCTCATCAGGAATCCAGCCTTCATCATTGTTCTTCATATTTCTTGACCAGGTCCAGCCGTTAAGACTTTTTATTTTAAGAACAGAGTCACCTTCGTCTGCATCAAGTTCCTTTGCGGTATAATCCTCAAGTATTCTTCCCGTTTTTCCGTCTTCTGCAATTTCCAGGATCTGAAGAGGGATCCAACCTTTTTCAGCGGCTGTTTCCGTCCATATCCATCCTTTCCATTTCTCTTCCTTTTCCTCTTCGCCAAGATTTACTGTATCTCCTTTCTTGAGCGAAATCAGGTTTTTGTATATTGTACGGTATGTCTTAAGGATTCTGTAAACTTTCATATAATTAATTTTTAAACTTATAGAAATTGTTAATCATTTATTATCTTTCAATTTTGTTTTTGCCGACAGAAAGACAATCATCTGAAATTTTATCATAAAGCATAACTCTTCAAAAATCGGTTGCTGATTAAATTAAATTTTTCAATCCCATCCTCTGGCATTTTTCAATCTTGTTATATGAGCCAGATGATGATCACAGTGCCATGCATACAATCCGATGTTTTCATCGACCCGGAATTTAATTCTGTTTTCAGGATGAAAAAAAGTCCGCTTCATCTGTTCCGCGGAAAGATTTTTAATGAGCACTGACCATCGTTCATGAATTCCTTCCAGCATTTTCAGAGCGGATTCGACAGGCATATTTTTAGAGTCTGGCAGTTCAGCCCACTTGTCTTCAAAATACGGTTTTATAACCGGATTATTTTCGGTCAGAGCAAGCTTGAGTCTCATTAGAGAATTCATATGACTGTCTGCGCAGTGATTAACAACCTGCCTTATTGTCCAGCCTTCAGCCCGGTAAGGCGTATCAAGCTGTTCTTCTGTCAGATCCTGAACTTCTTTGCGGATACGGGAAGGAAATCCTGAAATAACCATGAGATACTGTTTCATTAATTCCGGTGTAACGGATTCAGGTTTTACGAATTTTCCGGCAGGATATTTTTGCTGTTCAATATTCATTTTAAATTCAGTATGTATTTTTATGTGACAAAAAATTTTAATATTTCACGGCTATAAAAATAATATTTTAGGTAAGTTATTACAAATTAAATCCTAAAGTGAAGACAATATTTTAAAAGGCGAATAGCAATTTCCGGGCGGTAATAAAACCTGGGTTTTCATTTTATCAGAGACTGCTGTCGGATCTTACAGAAACACACATTAAAATACCAAAGATTTGTTTTCAAAATTAAATATAACTTAGTTATCTTGCATTAATAATTTTTTCGTCAGACACATACATAAATAAAATTTAACAATAAAATTCAATGAATACAGATTTTAATCTGAACCGAAGGATCTTTGAAAACAGTGATAAAGGACCTGAGCTTGGAACTCCCGAAGAGCAGATCATTTTTGAAAAGATCCAGAAAACACTCGCTTATCAGTATAAAAATATCTTTCCTGATAAATTCGCACCGAAAACCGTAGTTATAGTACCTTCGCTTACGCTCGACATGGAAATACTTTCCAAAATAAAGGGATCTATCCATTATGAAGAAAGACTGCTCTGCCTACTCATGCTGCTGCGGATGCCGAAGACCAGGGTAATATACATTTCAAGCATGCCGCTGTCCGAAGTTATCATTGATTATTATCTGCACCTGCTGCAGGGTATCACCGGAAATCACGCCAGACAGAGGCTGTCAATGCTCAGCTGTTATGATCTTTCCAGAAAGCCGCTTACACAGAAGATCCTTGAGCGGCCGAGACTTATTGACAGAATAAAGAAACTTATTACTGATAAATCCTCCACACACCTGACATGTTACAATATAACGCCGCTGGAAAAATCTCTTGCTGTGAAGCTTGATATACCGCTGTTCGGAACTGATCCTTCAATGTTCTATGAAGGTTCAAAATCCGGAGCCCGGAAGACTTTCAGAATGTGCGGGATTCACATGCCGGATGGAGATGAGGATCTGAAAACAAAAGTGGACATTGCGAAGTCACTTGCACGTCTCAAAAGAAAAGATCCGGCTCTCAGGAAAGCCGTTGTAAAAATGAATGACGGATTCAGCGGAGACGGTAACGCTATATACAGATATCCGGAACTGAAGATTGATGAAAATCTTGAAGCTTCAATCCTTGATTCGCTTTCAGAAAATATCAGACCGGTTTCACATGATGTAAGCAGGGAATTATTCTTTGAAAAATTTGAAGAGATGGAAGGTATCGTTGAAGAATTCCTGGAGGGGGATATCAAAGTTTCCCCTTCTGTCCAGTGTGTAATCGGAGCTTCCGATAACATAAGGATCGACAGTACTCATGATCAGCTGCTCGGCGGAGATGACGGACAGATCTTTCTCGGCGCGATCTTTCCCGCTGATAAAGAGTATGCATCCGAACTGGGCGAAATCGGAAAAAACGTTGCAGGCTATCTTTCGAAAAAAGGAGTGCTCGGCAGATTTGCTGTTGATTTTATATCAGTAATGCAGCAGGACGGAAAATGGAAACATTATGCTATTGAGATCAATCTGCGCAAAGGCGGAACAACTCATCCGTTCATGATGATAGAATTCCTTACTTACGGACATTACAATGCTGAAGAAGGAGTTTATGTAACTGCCAGCGGAAATCCCAGATATTATTTTGCCTCGGATAATGTTCAGAATGATAAATACATAGGATTGACTCCGAATGATCTTATAGATATCGCAATGTTCCACGGATTGATGTATGACGGCGCATCACAGGAAGGAGTTGTGTTTCATCTGATAGGAGCGCTGTCAGAATTCGGTAAGCTCGGTGTAGTGTGTATCGGAAGTTCACCCGAAAGAGCAAAAGATTATTACGATAAAACCTTAAGTATTCTTGACTTTGAATGCAGCGGCTGATCTCAGTTTTAAATCATAAACAGAAAAAGCCGGAAGATTTATCTTCCGGCTTTTACATTTTAAGTAACAATTTTTAGTTTGAATCTGTCAGGGTCTGATAACCGAAATAAAACTTAATGCCAGGTTATCTGTTAACTGCGCATCAGTCAGGTCAACAAAGTTATCGCCGTTTACATCTTCGACCGAGAAACCCGAAATGAAATTTCTGATTGAGTTGTCAATCAGAGTCAGATCAGCCAGATCGATAATTCCGTTCTGGTTAACATCTCCGTTGTATATGCAGTAAATGTTTCCCTTTTTCTGAAGATTGTTTCCGAATGCTTTGGTACTGTCATCTGTAAAATCATAAGATACCTGGGATCCTCTTTTCAGACTGTCTCCTCCGAGCCTGCTCCATGTCTCGAGTCCGTTTTTATATTTTACCACAGTATAATATATTCCTGTAGTTGCATTCTTAAAATTGAAGATGCCTCTGAATGTCAGGGTATCTATAATTGCAGATGACGAATCAACAACGTTATAAGGAGGAATAACCGAGTGCTGATAAACTCTGAGAGTGTCTCTTGCTCTTAATCTGTTGTTCTCGGCATCATATAATCCGCTTATGGCGGCTTTAAGATTTAATGCGGATACATTACCTGAATCTATAAACAGGGATCCTCCCGATGAAATATTTGTTACGGAATCACCGATGAAGGCATATACTTCCGTCGACGCAGAATCAGTCGGACTATCCACCCATTTAAGATTCAGCGGAATATTGAAAAATGCCGGTACGCGGGTCGTAAGTTTCATTCTGACAATTCTTGTTCCTGTTCCGTCCGGAGCAATGATCGGTCCTTCTCCCGGTTTTAAATCAGGATTTCTCTCAAGTATGAGTTTGTTGCCAACTACCGTTGGGTTTATGGGAAGCGCATCCGGATTTGTGAAATCGGATGAATTCTCAACTATCTCATAAGTCGGAATCCCGAATAATCTGATGAGCCAGCTGTAAGTCAATGTAAACTGTCCCGCTGCGTACTGGAACGGACCTGACTCAGGTAAATTAGTGTGAGAGATTACAAGGTCAAAATAATAAATATTATAATCTATTAATGGACTTGCGCCGGCAACAAGATTTCTTGCGCTGAGTTCATATAACGGGTTTACCAGTCTTGCATCCTGAGTTGTTTCTTTTTTACTTTTATTCTTTGTGCCGCTTTTCGAATAAGAAAAAGAATTGAGACTCAATAACAGAGATACAGCCAGTATAAAATTAATAATGTGTTTCATAATTTTTTTGAAATTAAGTTATGAGTGATTTTTTGAATTTCTATGGGTTAGGTTGTTATACAATTCTGTTAGTATATTAATTTCAAAAATATGTTTATTAATTTCTATTTGCAATTAAATTATTATTAAACTTTAAAATGCCCGATTTTTTCACGTTTTTGCATTATCCGCAGTCTTTTTTCAGAAAACGGTATATGAACTATTATAGTCTCAATTTTATTCCTACAGAAAATGAATTCAGCTAAAATTCCGGGTAAAGTATCTGGAAAATGCTGATTTTATTAACCTGAACCAAATTTTATAATTCGTATTTAATCAGTATAATTTTTAAATTACATTATCTTTTTTAAAAAATGGACAACATACCGTCAGGAACGGTCACTTTTCTTTTTACTGATATTCAGGGCAGTACCAGACTCGCTCAGGAAAATCATGACGCCTACATGGCCTCACTTGAAAAACATCATGAGATCTTATACGATGTGATTGACTCCAATGAAGGTTTTGTATTTAAAATCATCGGCGATGCCTTCTGCTGCGCATTCAGCAATCCGGGTGACGCTGTCAAAGCTGCAGTTAATTCACAACTGAGACTGCTGAACAATGACTGGCACGGATCCGAAATTAAAGTAAGAATGGGTATTCATACAGGTGAAGCGGAATTTATAAAAGATGATTACGCCGGTTATGTTACGCTCAGCAGATCTTCGAGGATAATGTCAATTGCTCACGGCGGACAGATAATCATTTCCCAGATAGTGCACGACGCTCTTCGGGATTTTAATGATATCAACATCTCATTCAAGGATTTCGGGGTAAGGAAACTTAAAGACATCATCGTACCCGAACATATTTATCAGATAGTATCAGAAGGTCTTGTCAAAGACTTCCCGCCTCTTAAAAGCGTTGATGCAAGACAGAACAATCTTCCTTCATCCGTCTCAAAGTTCATAGGTCGCAGAAAAGAAATAGAGGAGATCAAAGAACTTTTTTCAAAAGTAAGGATGCTATCTCTTACCGGTTCCGGCGGTACAGGTAAGACCAGGCTTGCAATACAGCTTGTATCTGAAATTCTTGATGAGTTTGACAACGGTGTATGGCTTATAGAGTTTTCTCCTGTTACCGATCCCGGTCTTATTGTAAGGGAAATATCCACTGTCCTTAATATCAAGGAAGAAACCGACAAGGATTTACTTGAAACTCTTAAAGAATATTTAAAAGATAAAAATATACTCCTGCTCTTTGACAACTGTGAACATCTTCTCGATAAATGCAGCTCGCTTTCTCAGGAACTGCTGACTTACTGTCCCAAGCTGAAGATAATTTCCACCAGCAGAATGTCATTCAACATTCCCGGAGAGTCCATTTACAGAATTCCGCCTTTATCAATGCCTGAAAATATTAAAAAAGAATCTTTTGAAACTCTTTCAGGATATGAATCTGTAAGTTTCTTTCTGGAAACTGCAAAGTCCATTAATGCTAATTTCAGCTTATCAGAAGAAAACATTTATGACGTTGCTGAACTTTGTAAAAAGCTTGACGGAATTCCGCTTGCCATCGAACTTGCGGCAAAAAGGATCAATGTCCTATCAGTTGAAAAAATCCTTGCCCGTCTTGATGACAGATTCAGATTACTGACCGGAGGCGGCTCTACCGCTCTTCCCCGACAGAAGACTTTAAAGGCAATGATAGACTGGAGTTATGATCTTCTCAGCGGGAATGAACAGGAGCTTCTCCAGAGATTATCAATCTTCATGGGCGGATGGACGCTTGAAGCGGCTGAAGAGATATGCAGCGACGATAAAATAGATCTTTATGAAGTACTTGATCTGATGACAAGTCTTTATGATAAATCACTTATCAATTTTAAAGAAGTCAGCGGAAAAGGAAGATACGGAATGCTTGAGTCAATTAAATTCTATGCGCGTGAAAAACTCGGGGATAAAACAGAGGAATTCCGGAAGCATCTCGGTTATTTCATGGATCTGTCTTCTTTTGCAAAACACAAGGGAATGGGACAGCTCGAGTGGCTTAACGTAATGGAAACGGAAATTGATAATTTAAGAAGCAATATTCAATGGGCGACTGTGAATGACCCGGACGATTCGGTGAAAATGGCTGTAAATGTTTTTGATTTCTGGCTGAATAAAGGTTATCTGCGGGAAGGTTATGAATCATTGATGAAGATCCTGAATTCAGTTCCTGTAAAAGACAGTAAGCTCAGAGCAGATCTTCTCAACAGAATTTCAAGATTCTGTTATGAACTCGGTAAATTCGAAGAGCTCCAGAAATTTTCAAACGAAGCGCTGGAACTTTACCGTGAAATAGATGACAAGGAAGGAATTTTAAAATCCCTGAACATTCTGGCGCTGAAATTCTACACGGAGCTTGATAATACCAGCGCGGTTAAATATAATGAAGAAGCGCTTGCATTAAGCGATGAGATCAATTCAAAAGAAAACAAAGCTGACTCTCTTTACAATCTGTCATTTCCCGTCGGTAATCTCGGTGATTTTGAAAGATCAATTTCTCTTAAGGAGGAAGCTCTTGAAATTGCACGTGAGATAAAGAACGAACATCTCAAGGCGCAGGCGCTGCTCAGTCTCAGCGTAACTCATTCAAGAAGAACTGGCGACATTAAAAAAGCTTCAGCATATTCTGAAGAAAGTCTTTTGATCTCAAGAAGGATAGATGACCGGTATCTGATCTCGGTCAACCTGGTTCACCTTGCAGCTCTGAAGATGTATTATGAAAATAAAAACTTTGACGAAGCTGAATACCTTCTGCTGGAAGCTCATAAGATGTCAAAAGACTGGGGATATAATATGAATCTGTTCCCGATCAGGATACATCTCGGAGTTTTATACACAGAAACTGAAAGATATGAACAGGCAGTTGAGATTTACAGGGAATATCTCAGTGAAAGGGAAAAACCGGGAGGCGAATTTTTTATGATCGACCTTATAGCAGGATTCGGAAGGATATGTTTTAAGAAAAATGAATTTGAAAGTGCCATAAGACTGTTCGGATTTCTTGAATCGCTTTCAAAGGACGTAAAATACAAAGCCATCAGCAAAGCCCTGATTTTAAAGGACGAAGAGAAAAAAATAATCAAAGATAATCTCGGTGAAGATGAATTCGAAAAGTGCAGGAACGACGGAACAAATATGAATCTGGATGAAGCAGTGGAAATGTGTTTAAAGATAACATGATTTAAATAATAATTAACATTTAATTTAATTAATGCTCGAACTTAAAAATGTAAGCAAGGATTATTACGAAGGCAGCAGAAAGCATTCCGTACTGAAGAATTTTGAGCTGACTGTACCTGAAGGCGAAATAATTATTCTGCTCGGCAAAAGCGGTTCGGGTAAATCCACTCTCCTTAATATCATCAGCGGGATTGACGTGCCCGACAGCGGCGCTGTAAAAATTGACGGTACTGACATTACAAAACTCTCTGAAAAAGAAAGAACGCTGACAAGAAGAAGTAAGATCGGATTCATATTCCAGTTCTTTAATTTAATTCCCACGCTTACCGTAAAGGAAAACCTTCAGCTTCCGCTTGAACTTAACAATGACGATAATCAGGATGAAAGAATTATTTCAATGTTAACCGAAGTCGGTCTCCCGGAAAGAGCTGACACATATCCTGACAAACTCTCCGGAGGAGAGCAGCAGCGTATTGCTGTTGCGCGCGCGCTGATTCATAATCCCGATATTATTCTCGCGGATGAACCAACCGGAAATCTTGATTACGATACGGGTCTTCAGATTGTAGATCTGCTTGACAGAGTCGTGAAGAAAAAAGGCAAGACAATGATAATGGTAACTCACAGCAGGGATGTGATCGGACTTGCTGACAGAATTTATTCCCTCAGGGAAGGCAGACTTACAGAATCAGCAAAAGGATCCGCTGTTGAGTAATCTGCTTACAAGATCAAGCTTAAGATATTTATTTAATCATCCTTGGCAGTTCGGACTTTCAATACTCGGAATAGCGCTTGGAGTTGCGATAGTGGTTTCCATTGACATTGCAAACTACAGTTCCGCCACCGCTTTCAACCTTTCAATGAATGCCGTTGCTGGCAAATCCACTCATCAGATAACAGGTACATCAGAAGGAATTCCCGATTCATTTTACACTTACCTGAAGACTGTAAAGGGAACAGGGAAAATTGCTCCTGTAATTGAATCTTACATCAGCATACCCGATTCGAATAAAAGAGTATTTAAACTTTTGGGTGTTGACATTTTTGCAGAACGGCCGTTCAGGGATTATCTTTCGCAGACAGATATTTCAATTGACGGAGGGCTTAAGAATTTTCTTACAAAACCAAATTCCGTTATTCTCTCAGAAGAAAGTCTTGGAAAATTAAAAAAATACTCAGGTGACACGCTGAATGTTATAGTAAACGGAAAACAAAAAATTCTATACATATCCGGAACATTAAAAG
Source organism: Bacteroidota bacterium (assembly GCA_018266875.1). Classification (GTDB taxonomy): domain Bacteria; phylum Bacteroidota; class Ignavibacteria; order Tepidaquicellales; family Tepidaquicellaceae; genus UBA2330. Next base: position 24,382 of record JAFDZR010000019.1, on the reverse strand, counting down.
AAAATGAACAGAACAGATCAGCTCTTGAAAATCTTTTCATTACGGATATTGCAACAGCTCAGGAATTGACAGGAAAGGGAAACCAAATTGATTATATTGATGTGATCATCAGCAATGACGGGGAAGAGCAGAGTTTAAAAAATTTACTGCCTGAAGGATATCAGCTTCAGAAGTCCGGTTCGCGTTCAGAAACCGCCGAGCAGATGCTTGAAGCATTCAACATAAACCTTACTTCTCTTAGTCTGTTAGCGCTTATAGTCGGCTTATTCCTGATCTACAACACAATGACTTTTTCAGTTCTTCAGAGAAGAGTTCTGATCGGTACGCTTCGTTCGATAGGAGTGACTTCAAATGAAATTTCCGGGATGATACTGCGCGAAGCCCTGATAATGGGAATAATAGGAACCCTTATCGGTTTCACCGCTGCATTTTTCATTTCAAAAATTTTATTAATATTTATTTCCCGTACTATCAATGATCTTTATTACGTTGTATCAGTCAGGGAAATTCACATTTCACCTCTGATCATTTTAAAAGGCACAATGCTCGGAGTGTTCGCTACTTTGCTTTCGGCTGTTTATCCTTCGAGAGAAGCTTCCGGAATTCATCCGAGAACGGCAATGATAAGATCAGAACAGGAATCATCACTGATCAGAAGAATTCCGCGTATGACCGTTACGGGAATAATATTCATGGCTGCGGGAGCCGTCATTCTTGTTATACCTTCACACAATATCTGGCTGAGCTATTTCGGAATATTACCTGTCATAATCGGATTCGCGTTAATGACGCCTGTGATAATTATTCTTGTTGAAAAAATCTCTTCGCCGGTTTATAAAAAATTTTTCGGCATAACCGGGAAAATGGCTTCAAGATCAGTGCTTCAGAATATCAGCAGAACATACATTGCCATAGCCGCCTTAGCGCTTGCTGTTGCTGCAACGGTAGGCGTCGGAATCATGATCGGAAGTTTCAGGTCTACGGTAATCAACTGGCTTGAAGCCCGTCTGAATGCTGATATTTTTATCTCTGCTCCGAGTCTGATCTCGAGAAGAAATGACGCCGTATTGCCCGAAGAGATCCTGCAGAAAATAAAAACGCTTGATGAAGTGAACGGTGTAAATTTTTACCGTGAACTAATTCAGCCGCAGGACGGAAAGGAATATCACATAATTGCTTCAGGTATAAGCAGTAAAAGTTACTCCGGATTTCAGTTCAAGGAAGGTGATCCGGGAGAAGTCTGGGAAAAATTTGACAATGGTGAAGTTTTTCTGTCAGAACCATTTGCTTACAGATATGATCTCGGAGTCGGTGAATTCATAAATCTGAAAACCGATAAAGGCATGCATGATTTTAAAGTAGCTGGAATTTATTATGACTATGCGTCCGATCAGGGGCTGATAACAATGAAGTATGATCAGTTCAGAAAATACTGGAACGCCGGAGGTATTTCAGGAATTTCTGTTTTTGTAAAAGAAGGAAGCAGCATTGATTCAGTAAAAGATAAAATCCGCGAACTGGGAACGGACGGTCAGCAGCTTGTAGTAAGGACTTACAGGTTTCTTCTGGATTCATCTGTTGAGATCTTTGACAGGACTTTTCTTGTTGCAAAAGTACTGCAGATACTTTCTGTTATCGTTGCATTCATAGGGATTCTCAGTTCGCTGATGTCACTGCAGCTCGAAAGAAAACGTGAGCTCGGAATTTTAAGAGCCAACGGACTTCTGCCGTCACAGCTTTTTAAGATTGTAACTTTACAGACTTTGCTTATGGGCTTTACAGCGGGAATTCTTGCGCTGCCTCTGGGAAACGCACTTGCCGTGATACTTGTATATATTATCAATAAAAGATCTTTCGGATGGACAATGCAGTTTCAGGTGCTGCCTTCAATACTGATCGAGGCAATGATACTTTCAATATTCGCGGCTCTGCTTGCAGGTATATATCCCGGTTATAAAATGTCCAAGACTTCTCCTGCAAACGCTTTAAGAGAGGAATAAAAATGGAAAAAATTTTTATAATAATTCTGATCATCACTGTATTCTCCGGATGCGGAGACACGAAAAAAGAAACCGTAGACAGCGGAATTTCTTTATCCAAAACGATGGGTAATACTGAAAACAGCGGTGAGGATTTCGAGAAAGCAATCGAAAGAAAAAAATTCGTATTTCCCGCCGATCACGGTCCGCATCCCGGATTCAGAACGGAGTGGTGGTACTTCACGGGTAACCTTACATCTTCAGATAATAAGAAGTTCGGATATCAGTTCACCATTTTCAGAACGGCATTAAGCAGAGATACAAATAAAGGAACTTCAGAATGGAGATCGGATCAGATCTATATGGCGCATTTTGCGGTAACTGATATTACGGGAGAAAGATTTTATTTTGATGAGCGCTTCAGCAGAGACGGGAACAAACTAGCAGGCGCACAGGCGTCACCTTTCAGAGTCTGGCTTGAGAACTGGGAAATATCCAAAACCGGAAGCGGAGTTTCCTTCGGTCTGCCTGTGATCAGTATTAATGCTGAGACGGAAAAGACTGGAATAAATTTAATTATCGAAGCGCTTAAACCGGCTGTGCTTCAGGGTGACAGCGGTCTGAGTCAGAAAGGCAAAGGCGCAGGTAACGCTTCATATTATTACTCCTATACAAGAATGAAAACGGAGGGTAAATTAATTATCGAGGGAAAAGAATCTGAAGTGAGCGGGTTTTCCTGGATGGACCGCGAATGGAGCACAAGCGCACTGGGTGAAGATCAGAAAGGCTGGGACTGGTTTGCGCTGCAGCTTGATGATAATACTGAGATAATGTATTATCAAATGAGAAAGAATGACGGAACTCCGGACGTATACAGCAAAGGAACATTAATTGACAGGGACGGTTCATCGCAGATCATAAACAAGGAAGAAGTGATTCCCGAAATCACCGGATACTGGCAGAGTCCGTCAGGTGAAAAATATCCTTCCGGCTGGATACTTAAAATCCCGTCCCGGAACATTGAGCTTAAAATTACTCCTTCGGCTAAAGATCAGCTTATGAATGTTTCAATAAGATACTGGGAAGGTTCCGTATTAATCGAAGGAACAAAAGACGGAAAAGAAATAAGCGGAAGAGGATATGTTGAACTGACGGGTTATTAATGAAATGACATTAGTAATTTTATCCCCGCTTGCATTAAAGATTATTTTTTTTATATTTTAAATAAAAATAATTTAAAATGATGAAAGCAGCTGTACATTATCAATACGGATCATCTGATGTTATAAAGATCAGAGAAGTTGAAAAACCTGTTCCCGGAAAAGACGAGGTTTTAGTAAGAGTCAGATCGGCGACAGTAAACCGAACGGACTGCGCAATGCTGACTGCGAAACCTTTTTTCATGAGATTACAGACAGGATTGATTAAACCGGGAAAGATTATATCGGGTACTGACTTTGCAGGCGGGGTCGAAGCAGCCGGTGAAAACGTTTCAATGTTTAAAGCCGGAGACAGGATATTCGGATTTGATGATAACGGATTGAGTTCACATGCCGAGTATCTGACAATTTCGGAAAAAAACGCGGTTGCAAAAATTCCCGGTGAGTTTTCTTTTGAAGAAGCCGCTGCAAGCATTGAAGGAGCACACTACGCTTACAACTTTCTTAATAAAGTTGATCTGAAGAGCGGTCAGAAAGTCCTTGTTAACGGAGCTTCCGGAGCAATTGGTTCGGCGGCATTACAGCTTCTTAAATATTACGGCGCTGATGTTACAGCTGTATGCGACGGGAAGAACACCGGTCTTGTCATTTCACTGGGAGCTGACAAAGTAATAGACTATGAAAAAGAGAATTTCACTCATACGGATGAAAAATTTGATTTTGTTTTTGATACGGTTGGAAAAAGCACGTTTGGAAAATGCAAACGAATACTTAAAAGCGGAGGTGTTTATATTTCATCCGAATTAGGTCCCTACGCTCAGAATCCTTTTCTGACATTATTCACAAAAGTATTTGGAAATAAAAAAGTAAAATTTCCGTTACCGTTGAATCGTCTGAGAAGCGTCCTGTTTATCCGAAAACTCCTTGAAGACGGATTGTTCCGTCCCGTTATAGACAGAAAATATGATTTGGATGAAACCGGCGAAGCATTCAGATATGTATTGAAAGGACAGAAGACAGGAAATGTGGTTCTGTCTGTTTGAATGTTTCATGTTTAAATATTAAAATAATTTTTAAAAAATAATGAAGCGGGCAACCAGCCGGTAAAGGATGTCAGAAAAAATTGTTTCATTCAATTTAGTTACAGCTTTAATGTATACCGCGGTTTTTAAAAAATTCGTAAAGTGGACGGGAATTTGAAAACGGCTGCTGTATATGACATACACGGAAATCTCCCCGCGCTTGAAGCTGTCCTCGCAGAAGCAGATAAATCCGGAGTGGATGTATTTGTCATCGGCGGTGATGTTGTGACCGGTCCTATGTCAGGACAGTGTCTTGATAGACTGTCTGAGATACGCAAACCTGTTCACTTTATAAAAGGAAATTGCGAAGTGCATGTTCTGGATTATTCCGAACACAAAAAATTGAGACCCCTTCCGGAACAGGTGTTAAAGGATATAAAATGGACTTCAGAACAGCTCAGTCACATTCAGAGGGATTTTATAAAAAAGTGGTCCATGACTGTTAAAATAAATACCGGCTCGTACGGTGAAATTCTTTTCTGCCATGCTGTTCCTGAAAATGAAAATGATATCTTCACAAAACTAACTCCTGAATCCGATCTTTTACCGCTGTTTGAAAATCTAAATGTAAATACTGTAGTATGCGGACACACTCATATGCAGTTTGACCGGAATATAGGTAAAGTCCGCGTCATCAATGCGGGAAGTGTTGGAATGCCTTTCGGAAAGTCAGGAGCTTACTGGCTTTTATTGGGAAACGAACCTGAATTGAAATTCACTGAATATGATCTTCAAACAGCATCAAGGCGAATAATGCAGACCGGTTATCTGTTTGCTGATGATTTTGTAAAAAAGCATCTGTTAAATCCTCCGTCGGAAGAAGAAATGCTGGCTTTGTTCAGCACTGCGGATAAATATTTTTAATCCGGTTTTCAACCAAATGAAAATATTTTAAGGGGTTTAATCCTGATAAAAATATTGTTACTTTACTGAAATTATTTACTTCCAAAACATTGAAATTAAATTTTTTAATAAAAATTAAATGAACAGTAAACTTAAGTCGAATATTTTTTTTTATTTATCAGTAATACTTGCGGTATGGTTTCTGCTCACCGCCTGGCTCTGGACTTATTACATCAATCTTTTTTTTTCACTTCCTTTCGGACTTTTAAGTCTGCTTTTCTGGTATCTCGGTAAGAAGGTGGACGAAAGAAAAAGCAGGTATAAGATCACTCTTTTAATATTAATGAACGGAGTTATATTTTCTATTGCTGCTTTAATGTTTTTTCTGTTTTTCCATTAATTTAGGTTTACTTCAATTTTAATTTTTAATTAGAAAATCATTTTAGTTTTAACCTGATTGTTACTTTGATGAAAGCAGTTTCATTTTACAACTTGTTCAATCTGCCCCGGAAATCCGAAAAGGTAAAATCAGTTTTTAAATTGATATGATATTACTATAACTGTCCGCTGAAAAAATTATTGGGGATTCATAAAATACTTTAAATTAATAAGAATTAAATGAAAATGCTTAGTGGATTTACAAGAATCCTTGTCGTAACGGGAAATATTTTTTTCGTACTATGGATTCTGTATAACGGCATCAATGAAGGTTTTGCAGGAACTCTCATTGAAAAATTATCATACATTTCATTAATGGTATTACTTACTTTGAACTCTGTTCTGCTTATGAGAAAACATAAAAGCACAGTTTAATTTCTTACGGAAAGATAAGTCAGCCGTGATATAGTCTCCGGAATTAAGATCAGAAGATTTACCGGAGAAGCAGAACAGGATTTTTCCATACTTAAACGGGAAACCATTTCTGATAACATTCAGCAGACCATTTTTTATCAGTTCAGGAAGTTTATTGTCAGCATACTGAACCGGACTTTCACCTGCATCAGGAACACCTGCGCTGAATTTTCTCCGGGCATCAGAGCTCTGAAAGATCCATTCAGAATGTGATTAAATTCCGAAGGTTATTCAAATGTTCTTGAGAATGTTCACTGTAAATTTCTCGGACACTCGAACTGCAGAATTGAAATTTTTCCTGAAAAAGACGCAGGTCTTCAGACGTCTGAACATCAATATTTATCAGATCCTCCTTTATTTAGCGCAGCAGCAGAGATTAAGCTTCAGATCTTTTTTGTCTTTTTAAAGAAGAGCTGTTTTAAGAGAATCTCTGTGGTTCTTAAATACCGAAATATTTCCCTGTAAATTTTTTTAAGCAGACCCAATTACTTTTGAACGGTTTGCATGCATCTTCTGAAGTTCATTTTCATGACCGGTTTTGATATAAAAAATTCAAATATGAGCTTGCGGAAAAGTTAAATAAATATTCAGGTACTAAAATAAAAAACACTTTCTACTCTCGTTAAAATTTTTTATTGAATGCAGCTTAAATAGTGAAAGTTTTCACGATGGTATCCGAAACTTAAATTACTGAAAGTTCTTTTCGTTTCATGCAAAAAGCAATTTCAAAATACCCCTACTTTTGTTAATTTATAAAAAAGATTTTAAATCACGCCTGCGGCAATTATTATTTATAAATTGTTATCCGGTTCAGTTTAAATCGAAAGCCGGGTTTTTGAAAACAGATTACTTTACTAAAATTAAAATACTAATACCGATGAAAATTCAGATCAACACAGACCGTAATATTTCAGGTTCGGAAAAAATGAACTCTGAGATGACAGAATTAATATCAGATTCCCTGGACAGATTCAGTGAAAGAATAACCAGAATAGAAGTTCACCTCTCTGATGAAAACAGTAAAAAGAAAGGTCAGAACGACATTAAATGCATGATTGAAGCCCGTCTCAAGGGTAAAGATCCGTTAGCAGTATCAAACAGGTCAGACAGTCTGGAGCATGCAGTAAACGGCGCTCTTGATAAATTAACCTCACTGCTTAATACAGTCGTAGAGAAATCGAAAAATTACTGATTACAATAATTTTTTGTGAAGAATTTTCATTTCACATGATAAAAAATTAAAATCATGGATCAGACTTTAAGAGAAATACTCTGGAAACAGTTCGGAGCTTCGATTGACATGTTCGAGAATTCAATAAAAGCATGTCCGGACAAACTCTGGGATTCTGATCGCAATCCCCTATTCTGGTATACTGCATATCATACATTGTTTTTTCTTGATTATTATTTATCAGAAGAGCCGGATAAATTTCATCCGCCGGAGCCATTCATACTTTCAGAATTCAATTCTGACGGAGAGATGCCGGAGCGGACATATACGAGGGAGGAGATACTGAAGTATGTTGATCACTGCAGAAAGAAATGTCATGATCACATCGCAGGTATGACAGCTGAAAAAGCGGCAGAGCGTTTTATAAATCCTTACAGAAATTACAGTGTCCTTGAAACACTTCTTTACAATATGCGGCACGTTCAGCATCACGGAGCTCAGCTTAATTTGCTTCTGAGACAGGGAGGCATTGAACCTCCCGACTGGGTGTCACAGACAAAGATCAGTCTGTAGAATTTATTTTTCATGGCTAATCATTTTTTAATTTTCTCAATGAATATTTAAACGATAAAATTTTTGACAACATATATATGCATACTCAGGGGAATTAATGTCAGCGGACACAGGATAATCAAAATGGAAGATCTGCGGAAAATGCTGGACGGGATTGGTTATAAGAACATTCAGACTTACATTCAAAGCGGTAATGTAATTTTTCAAAGCAAAGAATCTGACAGAGAAATTATTCAGCAAAGCATTAAAAACGGAATTGAAGAAAAATTCGGATTTGATGTTCCGGTAATTGTAAAAGATCTTGACGGACTCAAAAAAACCATTAAGCAGAATCCTTTTATAAAGGATAAATCAAAGGATGTATCGTATCTGCATATCACTTTCTTATCGGAGGTACCGGACGGAAAGAACGCAAATAAATTAAAAGAACTTGACTTCAAGCCTGTGGAATTTCACATCAGTGAAGACGCTGTGTATCTGTATTGTCCTGAAAGTTACAGCAGTTCAAAACTGACCAACGGTTTTATAGAATCACGGTTAAAAGTAACAGCAACGACAAGAAATCTTAAGACAGCCTTTAAACTAATAGAAATCGGGGATAAAATTTCCGGCTCATAAATTTTAATTTTGCAGTTTTCAATTCTAAATTTATTTTTTAAAATCATCTGATGATAATAACAAACAAAGCCACAGATTATGACAGGACGGGTCAGAATTATTCAGGCTACAGAAAGTCAGATCCGAGAATAGCAGAATATGTAAGCAGAGCACTGGGAAATGCAAAGACAATACTCAATGTCGGAGCAGGAGCGGGTTCATATGAACCTGAGAATAAATATGTAGCTGCAGTGGAACCTTCATTTGTAATGCGTTCACAGAGACATTTGAACAACAGGGTTCCTGCAATTATCGGCAAAGCAGAATCGCTTCCTTTTGATGACAATTCATTTGATGCTTCAATGGCAATGCTGACTGTTCATCACTGGCCTGATCCCGAAAAAGGTTTGAATGAAATGAAGCGTGTTTCGAAAAGCCGGATCGTAATTATGACATATGATCCTGATGAACTGGATAAATTCTGGAATGTAAATTATTTTCCTGAAGTGGTCGAAATAGAAAAAGCAAGATATCCTAAATCTGAACTGCTTCAGAACATTTTAGGAAATACATGTGAGATCATTTCCGTGCCGATTCCTTTTGACTGCACCGACGGATTTCAGGAAGCATTTTACGGAAGACCCGAAGCATTTTTAAACAAGGAAGTCAGGAATTCACAGTCAGCGTGGAAATTTTTACCCGAAGGCGCAGAAGAGGAAATTGTAAACAGACTTGAATCTGAGCTGAACTCCGGGGAATGGGACAGAAAATACGGTCATTACAGGAGCGAACCTTTTTTTCACGGAGCATTGAAACTGATTGTATCTTCAGTTTGAATTTTTCTGACAGACCTTATTGCGGTAAATCATCGTCAATCAGTTCTCTTAAAAAATATTTGTTAACATAAATTATAAGCTTCTTTAAAAAAATTTAAAGATGAAAAATTTTTGGAATTACGAATTTCAAGACAATCCTGATACGGTTGCAGTTTTTGATGAACTCCCCCTGTGGAGCGCGTCATTCGGACTTCTGCTTTTAAGGTACATTGAGTTAAAACACAACCTGACAGTGCTTGATCTCGGTTCAGGTACCGGTTTTCCGCTGATTGAACTGGCTGAAAGACTCGGGGATTCATGCAGATGTTATGGTCTCGATATCTGGAAGAATGCAAATGACAGAGCTGAGATGAAGTTAAAAAATTACGGCATTAAAAATACCGAAGTAGTGGAAGGTTCGGCGGAAAATATCCCGTTTGAGAGCGGAAGCACTGATCTGATCACTTCAAATCTCGGAATAAATAATTTTGAAAATCCTGATAAGGCTTTCGCCGAATGTTACCGGGTTCTCAGTCAGGGAGGAAAACTTGTCCTGACAACCAATCTCAACGGACACTGGAAAGAGTTCTATATGATCTTTGAAAAAACTCTGCACAAACTGAATAGGCATGACATTGCCGAAAAGTTAACCTCACAGCAGGAGCACCGCGGAACAGTAAAATCTGTCATGGAATTATTTACAAAAAGCGGTTTTATAATTTCAAGGATAATTGAAGATAAATTTGAAATGAGATTCCTTACCGGTTCAGCATTCTTAAACCATCACTTTATTAAACTTGGATGGTTATCCTCATGGCTGAGTATTATTCCCGAAAATGAACGTTCGGTTATATTCAGCAGACTCGAAGAAGATCTTAATGATTTTTCAGATAAAAACGGGGGATTTGAACTGAGTGTTCCAATGGTCTTCATGGAAGGAATTAAAATTTAATCCTGCATTCATCATATTATATTTTATAAAGCATAGTTATCTTTGATTCATTCTTCGGTTTAAAAGACCGCAGCATTTGATTTTTTATATTAAACTTTTAATTCTGAAATGGTTAACAAAACATCGCAGCACATTTTAGCAACAGCTGCAAACCTGCTTGGTTTCTGTCTTTTTGTTATTACCTCACTGCATATTTCAAATTATTCAGCGACAAGCTTAATAGATGAATTTACTTCATTGGTTGCGCTGCTTCTAATTTTTTCATGTTTCTTTTCTTTCTATTCGATCCGTACAGAGAGCGATAAAAGAACACTTATCTTTGAAAAAACAGCAGAGTATTTTTTTATAGCGGCTATAGTCGGCACTATGTTAATAATTATTTTTATGGCGCTGAATTTTCTGAAATAAATATTTTTCTGAATACAGTTCCGGTATTAATGATCTCATGCTAAATTCCGGTAATAAAAGTTTATTAAAATAATATCCTTAACCTGCGTGAAAATAATATTTTCAATTTTATTGCTTATTCACGGTTTGATCCACCTGATAGGTTTTGCAAACGCATTTGACCTTGCAGATATTTCTCAAATAACAAAGGAAATTTCAAAACCGATGGGTTTGATATGGCTCTCAGCAGCAGTTCTGTTTGTGTTGACAGCTTTTCTTTTTTTTACAGACCTGAAAAGTGGCAGACAGTTGGAATTTCGGCTGCGGTAATTTCTCAGATCCTGATAATTACCGTCTGGCAGGATGCAAAATTCGGAACCATTGCGAATGTAATAATAATTGCCGTCGCGGTATTCAGCAGCGGGAATTTCGGTTTTGAAAATCTGTTCAGAAACGAAGCGTCGGAATTAATTAAAAATACAAAACCAATTTCCGGCGAACTTCTTACCGAAGCGGATCTAGTGAATTTGCCTGAACCTGTCCGTAATTATTTGAAATTCACAGGTGTTGTTAATAAACCGAAAATAAAAAACATGAGAGTAGTATTTGAAGGCGAAATGCGCAGCAGGGGCAAAGATTATTTTTCTTTCAGGTCTGAACAGTTTAATTCCTTTGAAGATCCGGCGAGGTTGTTTTTTATGAAAGCAAAGATGTTCGGAATTACAGTTCCGGGCTATCACAGATATGTAAACGGCGAAGCGTCAATGGACATAAGACTTTTCGGACTCATACCTGTAGTTAAGAATTCGGGAGATATAATGAATAAAACGGAAACCGTTACACTGTTCAATGATTTGTGTCTGCTTGCTCCTGCAGCGCTGACAGATAAAAGAATTCAATGGGAAAAAATAAATGACACTGCTGTAAAAGCTGTATTCACCAATAAGGGTATTTCAGTTTTGGCAGAACTTTTTTTTAATTCACAGGGACAGCTGATCAATTTTATTTCCGGAGACAGGACTGATATATCGGATATGAAACAGTATCCTTTTTCCACTCCTGTTTCTGAATACAGGAATACAAACGGATTTGATCTTATTTCCAAAGGCGAAGCTGTCTGGAAATATCCAGACGGAGACTTTACTTATGGAAAATTCTATCTTAAGGAAATTCAGTATAACCTCCAATAGAAAATCATAAAAATGGAAGAAGTCTTAAAATATTTTAACGCAGAGAGAAACGAAAGCATTTTGTTTATTGCAGCAGGATTAATTTCTACGGCAGTTTCTTTTTATTTCCTTTTAAAATTAAAACAACCCATCCTGAACGGGGCAGCATATCCGCTGATCGGTATTGCTCTTATACAGCTGACAGTGGGCGGTTCAGTATTTTTAAGAAGTCCGAAAGATATTGTCAGAGTAAATGAAATTATTCAGACGGACACATCAAAAATACAGTCAGAGGAAATTCCCAGGATGGAAACTGTCATGAAAAACTTTATTCTTTACAGATGGATAGAAATTGCTCTGATATTAACCGGAGCATTCATGTTTTTTTATTTTCCTCAGAACACCGCTTTTAAAGGAGCGGGTCTGGGGCTTTTTATCCAGGCAGCTCTGATGTTAATACTGGATTTCTTTGCCGAGAGCAGAGGAAATAATTATCTGGAATTTCTAAAAAGTTTAAATCATAATCCGTAAAATTCCACAATGCGAAATGGGTGGATGTAAAATCCTTATTATCGGCAACGGCGGCACCGGGAAATCCACGCTGGCAGACAGATTGGGCAGAGAGCTGAATATTCCAGTGACTCATCTGGACATGTTATCATGGAGAGATAATTTTGAAAGAGTGCCTGAAGAAGAATTCGTAAACGAGCTCAATAAAATATTTGCAAAAGAAAAAATGATCATAGAAGGATGGGCATATCATTCGACAATGTATAACAGATTAAAATGGGCGGACAAAATAATTTATCTGAAATATCCGCTGGACCGCTGTCTGGATTCCGTATTCACGAGGAATAAAGAATACAACAACAGAGCTTATCCGTTTGATCCGTTTACAGGTGACCGCGAATCAATGCATGATCTTTACAGAAAAGCGGTTGAAAGAGTTCACAAGGAATATGAACCCGAAGTGCAGTCATGGCTCAGCAGCAGCGCATTCAAGGATAAGGAAATTTTTGTGATCTCTTCCATTGACGAGCTTAATAAACGGTACAGTGATATTTTTTTAAATATAAAAGCTGATATAAACAGTCATAAAACTCAATGAAGAATTTCCTTTTGTTAATAATATTATTATTACTTACAGTTAATCATACATTCGGACAGATTGATACTATAATACTGAATCAGATCATCGGGAAAAATATTTCGGAAAATAATTTTGAAGGTACAGTGCTTATTTCGGAAAAAGGCAATGCAATCTTTCAGAAGTCCGCAGGATTCAGCAATCATGAATCCAAAATTCTGATAAATGATGAAACAAAGTATGGAATAGCTTCAATTACCAAAATGCTGACGGCAATTGTGATACTGCAGCTGACAGAAGAAAACAGAATGTCACTGAAAGATAATTTAAATAAACTTTTACCCGGACTTGAAATCCCGAACGGTGAAATCATTACTGTTCATCATCTGCTTCTTCACATTTCCGGACTTCCGAATGAGAATGATTCAATATATTTAGATCATGTATCTCCTGAAGAATTTGTGAAAAAAACTATCAGCGGAAATACTGATAAGCGGGAATTTGGAAAATTTAATTATGCGAATATAGATTACGTTTTGCTCGGACTTATAATTGAGAAAATAACGGGAATAAAATGGGAAGAAGCAGTTAATGAACGGATCTTAAACAGACTTGGACTTAAGAACACAGGGTTTTTAAAAAAAGGAAAATACCCGGAAAATTTTGCTTTTTCATATTCGGTTTCGGATAAAGGTGAATTTATAAAAGATCCGGAGATTCATTTGGAAAATTTTTTCTCTGCAGGATGCATGTATTCAAACGCCGAAGACATTCTAACTATTGATCAGGCTATGTACGGAAGTTCTCTTCTCAGTGAAAACAGCAAAGCACTTATGTATACTTCATATCCCGAATACAACTACACAGGTTACAGCGTCTGGACATATAACTATCCATTCGCTGAAACCAAGCCAAAGATCATGGAAAGAAGAGGAGGCATCATGGGATGGAATTGCGTACTTGTAAGAATGCTTGACGCAAACAGATCAATAATAATTCTGAGCAGCAATAACAGATTCAATCCGGATTCATTCGGTGACAAGGAAAATATGAGAGAAGCGCTGATCACTGAACTTGGAAAAGCGGAAAAAAAGTAACAAGATAATTAAAGATGGAACTATACGGGCAAAAAGATAAAAGTATAATTCAGAAATCAATTGTAATAACTGCTGAATCAATATTATTATGGCTTTCATTTACAATATTAATTAAAGACGGGGAGATTAGTTATATATTTAGGCTGTCCGGGATTGAAAATTCCTCCGCCCCTTTTCAAAGAAGAGTAATTATTTTTATATTTTCAGTAATTGTATTTATCCGAATAGGTTTTGCAATGATCTTTCTGGTCAAAAGAAAAATACCTGCAGTGGAATGCATCAGCGTTACTTTTGTATTCGGAATTTATTACATCGGTTTTTCCCTGCTGTCGCTGAATTCTGAATCACCGTCGGAAGTTACGCAATATACAGGAATTTTTATTTTTACTATTGGCTCTTTTCTGAATACATATTCTGAGATTCAGAGGCATTTCTTTAAGAAGAAGCCGGAGAATAAAGGCAAACTTTATTCAGATGGTTTGTTCAGATATTCCATACATATAAATTATTTCGGAGACATTCTTTGGGTGACAGGATATGCAATTGTAACACAGAACTTTTATTCTTACCTGATACCTTTTTCCCTGTTATGTTTTTTCGTGTTTTATAATATACCGGAGCTTGATGATTATCTTAAAAAAAATTACGGGTCACAGTTTGATGAATACAGTATCAATACAAAAAAATTAATCCCGTACATTTACTGAGTAACGCATGATATTTTTAAGAAGCTCGGTCATATACAGATCTGCATTCCAAAATGTTATCGTTTACTGATCAGTTTGGAAACAGAACAGAGCTGCTGAAAAAAAAATAATATAAAAAAATCATTTCATTCCTATCACGCCGAACATTCTTCCGGATTTTATTCCGTCCCTTCTGTATGAATGAAGCAGATCTTTCTCTTTGAATGTGCACAGTTCTGAAATCTCAATGTTTATTTCTTTTACGCCGGATTTTAGAAGCTGTAAAAAGTTATCTTTTTTAAGATCGAGATAATATTTTTCTCCGGATTTATATCTGACACTTTCATCAAAGAGAATTCCAACTTCCCCGCCTACTTCGTAATGATCCTGACAAATTCCCGGACCTATGTACGCAATTAATTCCGCCGGATCGGATCGGAATCTTTTTATAAGTTCGGAGATGGTTTTTGTAAGGATCATTTCCTTTGTTCCCATCCAGCCGGAATGAATACCTGCAACGACTTTAACGATCGGATCATATAAAAAAACTGGTATACAGTCAGCAACGCTGACAGCGAGAAAATTATTTTTAACATCCGTATAGACAGCATCACAACCTTCGAAGTGCGAAGGTGCAGGAGAATAGTTGATTACTGAGGAATGGATCTGTTTTTGAAAGGTCACGGAATTTTCATCAATGCCGAGCGCACCGAAGAAAAGATCCCTGTTGCGTTTAACATTACCGGGATCATCACCAGCAGAGACGCTTAGATTTAGACAATAAGGTTCAGGAGAGAATCCACCGGGTTTTGTGCTGAATCCGAATACTAATTCAGGATATTTATCAAACAGATCGGAACGTATTATCTTTATATCACTCAATATCACTCAATATCACTCAATTTAAAAAAATTTAAATCTATGCAAGCATCATGGCAAGAGCTTTTACAACCGGAATGATGGGAGTTGCTATTTCTCCGACATTTTTTACAATTCCGCTGACTTTTTCCGTGAATGATTTTGCTTTATCCAGGAACTTAGGACCTTTCTCTGTTGAATTCACAAGTTCTTTACCTTCAGATTCAATTGTTTTCTTTTCGGCTTCATTCATCGGCACTGATTTCAGAAGTTCAAGAAGTTCTTTTAAATTCTCGCGAGTTTTATTTTCTATTTTCTGAACGATCTGAACATTCTGTTCGACAGTATTATTAATATCCTGAATATTATTCACGGTAATCCCTGCAGGTTTGAGCATGTTAAAAAGTTCTTCCTGCTGAGTCCTGACTTTTTCTTCAAGTTCGATTATTTTCAAACAGTGTTCTTTATCCTTCATACAGGATTCAATATACTGATCTATGGAGAATTCATTATGGCTTATAGTTTCCTGCAGAGTCAATGCCTGCTGAATATCAGATTTAAGCAGAAAGTCGGTAGCCCTTGTCCAGTCATTTCTGGCGTGGTCAAATGATTCAAGAGCTTCATCCCATTTTTCCTGTTTCTGATTTTCAAGAGCTTTTGAAATATTCATATATCCGCAGTTGTAATAATAATTTCCCATGTAAAAATTCTTATACTTTTCTGTATCTTCATCAGCATTCTCCCCGGAGACATCGTCAACTGTTGATTTTATATTAGCTAGAAGTTTTTCATAATTTTCAACAGCGAGTTTATAATTTTTTGACCTGAAATAAAACTGCGCATTTGACATATGAAGAAGTGTACTGCAGTCCCTGCAGATATAATCAATTTTGATCTTCAAATATCTGCTTTCATCGGAAATATCCAGTTCAAGTTTTTTAACTATATCCTCAAATCCGATCTTGGCAATCTGATAATTTTTCCTGGCATCAATAAGATCACCGGTGATAAATTTTTCAAGACCTTCAGACATATGTCTGAAATATTTTGACAGGTCGGACTGGATCACGTATCTGCCGTCTTTTGTAATATTGAAAAGTTCCTTGAAATTCTTTTCGCATTCTGAGAAGAACTGATTTGCTAGACCGGGATTTCTGTTTGTATAATGAAAAAGACCAGTGGTAAAATTATTTGCTGCGGTGAATTTAAGGACATGCATTTTAAGATCCGCGATCTTTCGTTCAAACAGCTCTTTTAAATTTTCATCTTTGTTCTGAGCTGAAATTAGATCCAGTTTATTTATTGCTGAAGTGCACAGATTAAAACCTGCCGTAATATAATTAAACGAAGAAGGAAAATCCGCTTTATCTCTTTCTGTAATACTGTACTCATAATAGTCGGAGAGAAAATTTTCAATCAGTTCCAGATCAGCACTGAATTTTTCATTGTTTCCCAGCCCCGAAATAACTGACTGTATTTCCTGATAGGTAATTACATTACTGTCATCCATAACGATAAATTAATTATATAGACAAAATAACAATTATGATTTCAAATAAATATGAACACATCCGGTATTAGTACAAAAATTAATATTAGATTGTATGTGAAAAACGATATAATTAATATTACAATATTCAAATCAGTATATCTGAAACTTTTATACAGGAATTATTGATTTCAGTCTGCACAATGAAAATGAACTTACAAAGAACCGCAAATTTCTCAAATTTAATTATCCCTGCAATATCTTAGAACGTCTCAGAAAAAATATTGCTTTATTTACACTTCTGATTTTTCTATTTCCGCTGATTGCGGAATCAGTTCATGTTTACGAACACCGAAACGAAGTTCACTGCTGTGAAAGAAGTTTTACACACTTTCATCCTGCCGAGCATCACTGCGTTTTGTGTGATTATACGCCTGTACTATCCGATAATTACACAACTCAGCTCAGCATCAACAGCGATTTACATTATACAACAAAAGTACTGCCTGTCTTTGAAAACATTGTGATCTGTGATCACAATTATGATATTTCTCAAAGAGGTCCTCCATCAGTTTCCTGATCCAAAATCAATAATAATTTAAACGGACTGTACATAATTACCCTAAACCGGTAATTATGTATTTCATACACATTAATTTTTTCATAAAAATGATCAAGACATTATTTATAATAATATTATTAACAATACTTTTTTCAGAATCGGCTTTACCATTTAGCATTGATGAGCCGGTCAGAACAACATTATCCGGTAAGATCACAGATAAAAAAACAGGCGAAGCCCTGCCTGACGCTTCAGTATATATTCCAGACCTAAAAACCGGAACAATGTCAGGAAAAGACGGATCATACAGACTTGAAGATCTTCCGCAGTCGAAGGTACTTGTTCAGGTAAGTCTGATCGGATATAAACTAATTTCCGATAAGATAGATCTTTCAAAAGTTTCAGAAATGGATTTTGCTATGGAGGAATCGATAGTGGAACTGAATGAAATTGTTGTAACCGGACTTTCTGAAGCTTCGGAGAGGAACAGAACACCGACTCCGATCACGACTATTTCTCCTGTACAGCTTAAGCAATCTTCCGCTACTAACATAATAGATGCAATAGCAACTTATCCCGGCATTTCACAGATCACTACAGGATCGGGAATATCCAAACCTGTCATCCGCGGACTTGGATACAACAGAGTAGTAGTAGTAAAGGACGGAGTAAGACAGGAAGGGCAGCAGTGGGGGGACGAACATGGGATTGAGATTGACGAGTATACTGTCAATAAAGTTGAGATACTTAAAGGACCGGCAAGTCTGGCTTACGGTTCAGATGCAATGGCCGGTGTAATAAATTTGATCTCAGCTCCGACACTTCCAAACGGAGTAATCTCAGGGAATCTGCTTTCAAATTATCAGACAAATAACGGTCTGATCGGATTGTCCGCAAGTCTGTCAGGCAACCAGAAAGGCTTTATATGGGATCTGAGATACAGCAATAAATCGGCTCATTCCTATAAGAACAAATATGACGGATATGTTTTCAATTCCTGTTTCAAAGAAAATAATCTGAGCGGAATAATCGGACTGAATAAATCATGGGGATATTCACATCTGCATTTCAGTGTTTATAATCTGACTCCGGGAATAATAGAAGGTGAAAGAGACAGATCTACAGGAAAATTTGTAAAGGTCATTGCCGTGAACGATACTACCGAAGGAAGCGAAATTGCAAACAACAGTGATCTGAAATCCTATACTCCTGTCACACCCTATCAGAAGATACATCATTACTCACTTGTTCTGAATAATAATTTTATCTTAGGGAACGGAAGTCTGAAAACAATAATAGGGTGGCAGCAGAATCAGAGACAGGAATTTGCCGATATATTAAAAGTAAATCAATATGGACTTTATTTTCTGCTGAACTCTGTTAATTATGAAGTTCATTATAATCTTCCTGAAAAAAATAATTACAATATTTCATTCGGAGCAAGCGGAATGTATCAGAATTCACTTAATAAAGGAACAGAATTCTTAATTCCGGATTATAATTTGTTTGATATAGGAGTATTTGGAATTGTGAAAAAATCATACGTGAAACTGAATTTAAGCGGCGGACTGCGCTATGATATCAGGAATGAACACGGTAAAGATCTTTATGTTGATGCAGACGGAAACAGGACCGTTGCTGCCGATCCGAATTCAATCAGACAATTTTCGGATTTTCATTCGGAATTTTACGGAGTGTCCGGGAGTGTCGGAGCGGCATATCAGTTCAATGAAAATTTCTATACCAAGCTGAATATTTCAAAGGGATTCCGTGCACCAAATATAGCAGAACTTTCAGCAAATGGTGTTCATGAAGGAACTGTAAATTACATAATCGGAGTGCCGACTTTAAAGCCTGAGAACAGTTTACAGCTTGATTATGCATTCGGAGTAAATACACTTCATGTAACCGGAGAGGCAAGTTTATTTTATAATAAAATAAATAATTACATTTTTCTGGAGAAGCTTCAGGGAATTGCCGGAGGAGATTCAATAACAGACGGATTCAGTACTTTTAAATATTCATCAGGCAATGCAGATCTTTACGGCGGGGAGCTAAGTATTGACATACACCCGCATCCTCTTGACTGGCTTCATTTTGAAAACACATTTTCATATGTGCAGTCTTTACAGGAAGATCAGCCGGATTCTTCAAAATATCTTCCATTTACGCCGCCGTTTAAGATTACATCCGAGCTTAGGGCAGATATTAAAAAGCTGTCAGAGAATTTTCATAATTCATATTTTTTGATCGGAGTAGATAAATATTTTGCACAGAATAAATTTTATTCAGCCAATGGAACTGAGACTGCCACGCCGGGATATGCGCTTTTGAATATTGGTATTGGTACGGACGTGGTTATAAACAAGAAGACATTATTTTCACTTTATCTGAATGTAAATAACCTGACAGATGCTGGATATCAGAGTCATTTGAGCAGATTGAAATATGAAGCTGTTAATGAAGTTACAGGCAGGACAGGGGTATTTAATATGGGCAGGAATATCAGTATGAAGCTGATCGTGCCTTTTGATATACGGAGGCAGGGGAAGTAATTCGGAATTTAATTCCGGATTACCTGATAACCGGAGTAAATTTTATCAGTAAAAAAAACCTGACAGGTTTTTATATAATATGTGATAATATAATAAAAAATAAAAACCTGTCAGGTTTCACTGCCAAAATACAAAACATGTTAATTTCTTTTATACACAATCCCTTTTACTAATTCTTACTTCGTTTTTGTCTGTTCTCTGTTATCTTAAGAAATGATCTGCTTCTCAGATCCTCTTCCGTTAGTCCCGTCCTTGTTATCTCCTCTTTCGTTACTGCCCCGCAGTTGTATGCCCTTAAAAAATAATTCAACAGTCCCTGACCTGTTGCTGCATCATCAAAAACATCTCCGACCAGTGTAGCCTGTGCGGCTTTATCTATAAAATTGATCAGCCGTTCGGATGCCTGCTGAAGTCCCTCAAGGAAGAAATCATATACTGCTGCATATCTTACCGGTATCTGAGCCGGATGAAGATCCCATCCCTGATAAAATCCGCTCTGAAGAGAATGTTTTATATCCTCAAAGGAAATTTTCCAAGCTCTGTAAATACTTTCCCTGTTCCCCTGTTTCTGATCTTCTGTCAGATCATTTCCTCTGTGAACCGGTACAGGCATTATGTTTGTAGCTCCGTCCGAAAGCCAGATGCCGGTTCCGGCAAGTGTTACCTTCATAATCTGTCTTGCAAAATCACACACCGGATGCTGCATATTCTGATATCTGGCTGTGATATCACATAAAGCAGTGTAATCATAAACTCCGAAATGAGCTGCGATACATCTTCCTTCTGATTCTCTGATCAGAGACATAAGATTTGCATTTCCTTTATGATCAAATACCGACTGAGTGGTTTCAACCATTATCTCCATTTTCAGACTGCCTTCAGTAAGTCCGTTTTTTTTCTCAAGTAATTTAAGTGCTTTTACAAAAGCAGAAACATGCTTTATGTGTGTTACTTTCGGAAGGGTTACGACGAAATTATCAGGCAGAATGCCGTTTGATTTTTCTGTGAGATTGGTAATAAAAATATCAAGAGTTCTGAGAGCTCTTCGCATCATTTCATCTGAAAGTGTCTTAACTCTGATCCCGATAAACGGAGAAAGAGTTTTTTCACTCATTGATTTTGCAACTTCCCCTGATGTGAACATTGCTGTTTCGTCCTCCTCGCTGTCCGGTCTGATCCCGAAACCGTCCTCAAAGTCTATTCTGAAATCTTCTACCGCTTCTGATTCAAGTTTTTTAATTACTTTATTATGTATACTGGATTTATAACTGCTGTCCCCTTTTATACCGAGTGCATCAGTGAATATTTCAGGATCTGAACCGTATTCATTCATTGATTGTAAAGCCAGCTCTCCGATCTTTTTTATACTGCCGGATTTAAATAACTGTGCTCCGCCGTAAACTGTCTGAACCGGCTGTCTTTCCGGAGAGTCTCCGGGATAATATTTTCTGATCTCAGCATTTGCCTCGGATATTTCCGAAAATAATTCTTTTAAAAATTCTTCACTGAACTGTTTTTTCATTCTGAAATAAATTAAAAATTTTTGTTGATTATTTTATCCTCTCATATAAATCATTACAGCGGATATATCAGACGGACGCACACCGGAAATTCTCATTGCCTGACCTATTGAATTTGGCTTTATCTTTTTAAGTTTTTCAAGTGCTTCCGTGGAAAGCGACTTTATTTTTTCATATTTGAAATCTTCAGGTATTCTTATTGCTTCGTTCTTCATAAAATAATTTATCTGTTCATCCTGTCTGTCAATGTAACCCTTGTATTTTATTTCAATTTCTATCTGACCGGCTGCATCTTTATTTTTCCTTAAATTTTTTATTAATTCATTCTCATCATATGATTCCAGTTCAAGAATGTCTCTCAAAGAGATCTCATTCCTTTTAATTACATTACTGAGAAATTCATTCTGAGTTAATTCACTTGAGTTTTTACTTTTTAGAATCCCATTCAGATTTTTAGGACTTATTGTGTTTTTATTGAAAAAATTCAGACCTTCTGTAATTAGTGTTGTTTTTTCAGTAAGATATTTTATCATTTCATTGTCAATCAATCCTAATTCATAACCATATTTCATCAATCTTCTGTCTGCATTGTCCTGTCTTAATATCAGTCTGTATTCCGCACATGATGTAAACATTCTGTACGGTTCATCCGGACATTTATTTATCAGGTCATCAATGAGAACCCCAATGTATGCTTCACTTCTTTTTAGTATGAACGGACCTGAACCTTTTATTTTCAATGCGGAATTTATTCCTGACATGAGACCCTGCGCCGCGGCTTCTTCATATCCTGAAGTTCCGTTTATTTGGCCGGCTGTATAAAGTCCTGATACAAGTTTGGTTTCAAGTGTAAGATTTATCTGATGTGTTGGGAAAAAATCATACTCTACTGCATATCCCTGTTTTGCAAGTTTTACATTTTCAAGACCGGGGATGGTTCTTGCGGCTTTCTCCTGAACATCAACAGGTAAGCTGGTCGAAAATCCATTCATATAGATAGTTTCACCGTCAAGTGTTTCCGGTTCAAGGAAGATCTGATGCCTCGGTTTATCTGAAAATCTGGAAATTTTATCTTCTATTGAAGGACAGTATCTTGGACCTATTCCCTTTATTCTGCCTGTGAACATCGGTGAATCCTCAAAACCTGTTCTTAGAATCTCATGCGTTTTTTCATTTGTATGAGTAAGAAAACAGTCGATCTGCCTTTGAAAAGGAAAATCTATGTATTTTTTATGTGAAAACGGTTTGGGATCATCGTCCCCTTTTTGAATTTCAGTTACTGAAAAATCAATGGTTTCCTTGAATAATCTTGGCGGTGTCCCGGTTTTCAGTCTTCCGGTTTCAAAACCCAATCCCAGCATGCATTGTGATAAACCGGTAGCAGATTTCTCTCCAAGCCGTCCTCCTTCGATATTTGATTTCCCAGTATGCATTACGGCATTTAGAAAAGTGCCTGATGTAATTATTACAGAACTGCAATTTATTTGTCTTCCGGTTTCCGTTTTTATGCCTTTTACTGAATATCTGTAATTATTTCCATTAATATCTGAACCGGGAGCATTATCATTTACTATCAGCTCTTTTGCCATATCCTGAATAATTTCAATGTTTTCCTGCCCGGTTATTAACTTTATGGCTTCAAGTGAATAAAGATCCTTGTCAGACTGACATCTGGGAGACCAGATTGCAGGTCCTTTTGAAGTATTCAGCATCTTGAACTGAATTCCGGTTTTGTCAGCAAGCTGTCCCATTACTCCGCCTAGCGCATCAATTTCCCTTACAAGATGACCTTTTGCCGTTCCGCCTATGGCAGGATTGCAGCTCATTCTGCCGATCGAACTTACATCCATTGTTACAAGCCCAACTGACATTCCCATTCGTGCAGCCGAAAACGAAGCCTCGATTCCCGCATGACCCGCACCTATTACCACTATGTCATATGAATCTGAATTTTTCATTATCTATAAATATTGAACTGCAAATTTATTCAATTCTGCGTTAATTTTCTATGCATAGAAAAATATTTCTTTTATTTTTTGAATTGTTACTAATTGTGAATATTTTTGTAAAAATTTGCGCTAATTATTTAGAAAATCTAAACAATTTAACTCATAACACACTAAATACATGTATTATCAATGTATCAAAAATGTTTCTTGAGAAACAATTTATTATAACGGGATTTTTAAAATATTGAACCCTTTGTTAGAAATTTGTTAATAATTTTGTTAAGAAGATTTAAGTTGAATAAATTCTATCCTGAATTGAACAGGATTTTTGTATAGTGCCTATTTATTTTTATTCTGTTGAAGTAAGCTGAATTTAAAATGTGTTCAGCCTCGGATATATTAGAATAAATTGGATCTGTCAAACGAATTGGATTTTCTGTTTATCCGGTAAAAAGGTTTTGTTCTTTTAAGACATTCTAAATCTTAAATATTTTATTCATCTTTATTTGATATTACTTTATAGGGGAAAAGTTAAAAATAACAACTGTAATTTATCCTGATTAAGAAGTATGGATGATAATTAATGATTCGTTGTTTAATGTTAAATCTTTAACTGCAATAAATATCCTTACCCAGATTCATCGGAATATAACTTTCACCTGAATGGAAATTTTCAATTGAGTTTCAACTGTTTGAATATCCCTTATGCAGGCTTTCCTTCTCAAAGTCAGTTTTGATCAGATCAGGAATCAAATATGCTTCCGGCTTACCTGAAATTTTGAAACTAATTTATTCTATTAGAATTGAGATTCATACTTCTCTATGTATTTTATAATTTTCTGAAGAATATATTTCGATATTGTCATCTCTGTTATATTAATCTAAAATATACTTCCGGATAAATAATGTAATATGAAATTCAATTTCCCCAAAAGATCTCTGAAGTGAATTTACTGAGGAAATTTCCTTCGGATTAATCAATACTGTCCAAATTAATTT
>JAFDZR010000018.1 GCA_018266875.1 Bacteroidota bacterium | reverse complement strand
AATTTTGAGTTGAAAATTTTATCGCAATTTTTCACGAATTTAGGCAATTACTCATCCCGAGTTCTCGGGACGACTTTTCTTTGATACTTTCTTTTGGTCGTACAAACGTCAGTACGTTTACTCCAGTAAATTTTAATTTCTTAAACTAAACGTTTTGGACACAATTGCGGATTAATGAACGTATACAATCTAAATTGACCACTGGAAATTTTAAAAAATATGTTTCTGCAGCCTGATATTAAAATACTTCGTTTATTCACTAGAACTGAAATTCAGATACCTGTGAAATTTTTAAAATGAGTTGAAAATTATTTCTACAACCTGAATTAACAGCTTTTTAAATTTGATCCGGAATTAACTATAATAATTTAATCGATAAACTATTGTTTTATTAGTATTTATTTTTATATCTCTCTGAGATCTTGAGTGAAAAGTTATACATAGAATTTTTCTCCGGTATTTTTATATTAACTTAAATTTCTTGTTTGAGGGAAATTAGATTTACCGGGATTTAATTTGATTTAACTCGTGCCAATCTGAATTGAATTCGGGTTAATTCAAATCTGCTGAAGCTGTGGATATTTGAATATACTGAATCAGCCGAAATAAACTTTTCTGTTCCCGAATAAAGTCAGTCAACAAAGAAAAATTTTTACGTTTAAAAAAAAATTAAAATTAAGTTAATTAGAAAAATTAATTCTTGTTAATGAAATCCAAACTTATTCTTCTTCTGGCAATACTTATATTCGCCGGTCTTACTTACCTTCTATCAATTGTAATCGAAAAAACAAGAGTAGTCCCTAATGATAATTCCAAAAAGAAAAGAACTACCGGCTTTCGTGATTCTGAAAAAAATGAAGATGGCAGTAAACCGTCTGATGCTATGGAGTCACTGCAATGGCTGTCTGAAATAAGAGCCTATCCTGAAAAAGAAATTCCCTCCGGGAAATTTTTTAAAGCATTTGAATATTCAGCGGAAAATCTCCGTGAAATAAATGACGGTGATGACAATGAACAATGGACTTCCCTCGGTCCGAATAATATCGGCGGCAGATCCCTCTGTGTTGCTGTTCATCCCGTTGACACCAGTGTGATCTTCCTCGGAGCCGCATCAGGCGGACTTTGGAAATCCACTACCGGCGGAACCGGCGCAAACGCCTGGACTATTATAAACACCGGCTTTCCTTCTTCTGCCGTTAGTTCAATCGCAATCGATTCCATAAATCCAAATGTAATGTTTATCGGCACAGGTGAAAATTACGGATATATGTTCTCACAGAATGGACTCGATGTCAGAGTCACAAGAGGTATGTACGGAATCGGAATTCTTAAAACCACTGACGGCGGGAATTCCTGGACTAAATCACTCGACTGGTCATACAATAATGAAAGAGGTGTTTGGAAAGTAATAATCAATAATAAAAATCACAATATTCTCTACGCCGCTACAAGCGAAGGAATATATAAATCAATTAATGCCGGCGGCAGCTGGTCGCAGGTTCTCAACTATCCGATGGTAATGGATCTTGAACTGAATTCCTCGGACACAAGCGTGCTTTACGCTTCGATCGGAAATCTTACCAATAACGTTCCGCAGACTGACAAGGGAATTTACAAATCCACTAACAGCGGTCAGACCTGGACCAAACTATCAGGAGGACTTCCTGCTTCATGGACTGGAAAAACTACTCTTGAACTTTACAAAGGAAATCAGGACTTTGTTTACGCCAGCATTGCAAATGATTTTTCTTATGTGGGATATTTTAAAAGCACAAATGCAGGCCTGAACTGGACTCAGCTCAGCACTTCAGTTCCGATCGGAAATCAGGGATGGTACAATAACGGACACATTGTAAAACCGGATGATCCAAATACAATTCTCGTCGGAACTATCAACGTTGAAAAATCAACAAACGGCGGAACTTCCTTTCAGACTAAGTCCGACTGGAGCGCATGGCTCGAAGGCGCGACTCCTCCCGGCGATCCTGAAGGTCCTGATAATTTCGTACATGCTGATGTTCATTTTTATGCTGTCAATCCGAAAGACAATAATAAATTATATATCACTGCCGACGGAGGTCTTTACAGGTCAAACGATTTCGGGGAAACATTTTATTCATGCAACGGCGGGTATGTGACTTCACAGTTCTATGCAACATTTGCAAACTCATATCAGGATTCAGTATTCTGTCTCGGCGGTCTGCAGGACAACCGTTCCGCATTCTACCAGGGAAATACCGCATGGTATAAAACTTTCTACGGTGACGGAATGAGCTGCGCCATTAATTCACAGAATGATCAGATCTGCTACACTGAATATACAAACGGTTCGATCAGCAGATCAACTGACAGGGGAATCAGCTGGTCGGGAATTTCACCGCCCGGCGCCGGCAATACTTCGACTTACTGTTTCGTAACGCCTTTCATTTCATGCAGATCCAATCCGCAGATAATGTATGTCGGCGGAAAATCAGTTTACAAATCCACAACAGGCGGCGGTAACTGGCTCGGTCCTTACGGCACAACAGAATTCAACGGTTCAAAAATTTTATCGATCGCTTCATCCCACACCGGCACTGATACTTTATATTGCGGACTCATTAACGGAACCGTATTCAGATCTTTCAACGGCGGCGTGAACTGGACAAATGTTTCAACAGGAATTCCAAACCGGTATGTAACCGACATTACGGTTAATCCAAACAATTCCTCTCAGGCATATATAACTCTCGGCGGGTTCAGCTCAGGACACGTTTTCCGGACAACAAACGCCGGAGGCAGCTGGCAGGATATAACTTCAGACCTGCCTGATGTTCCGCATCAGTGCATAGTTGTTGACCCGGATTATGATCAGAATGTATATGCCGGAAATGATCTCGGAGTATATGTGACTACCAACGGCGGCGTGAACTGGCATGAATACAGGTCCGGAATGCCTTACACTCTTGTGTTTGATCTGACGATAGTGTATCCGAACAGAAAATTAAGAGCCGCTACATACGGCAACGGCATATTTGAAAGAAAATTAATGGAATTGCCTGTAGGCGTTTCTAATATTTCACAGAGTGTAATATCAGGATTTAAGCTGCACCAGAATTATCCGAATCCCTTCAATCCGAAGACAATTATTAATTACGAATTACAATTTTCGGGTTTGGCAAATCTGGTAGTGTATAATGTCCTTGGGAATGAAGTCGCAGAACTTGTTAATGAAAAGCAAAGCGCCGGCAGATATTCTGTGGAGTTTGACGGAAGTAATTTTGCCAGCGGGGTCTATTTTTATTCGCTTTATTCAGACGGGAATATAGTCGATACGAAACGGATGATGCTTTTAAAATAAGTTGAAAATCTTACATCAATCTTATACTTTAATTTCAATTACAATCTTTCATTTTTTCACTTTATATAATATTGTTAAAGGTTCGGTAGTATATGTTATTAGCTCAAGTTCTTGCGGGGGGGGGTAAGATTTAGCAAGTTTTTCTTTAAATCTTCATTGGTTGAGATCATCCCTTCATTCTCACTTACGAATAGATAATCCGCATTACTTTTTTTTAAATTTTGTATGAATTCTGAATAAGTTTCCGCAAATGGCATGAAAGCTAAATCCATATTGAGATAATAAGCAATGTGAGGTTTTCTTGCCATTATTGATTTTCCATTTAACTCTTCACCCAGCTCTTTTTCTACATAATCCCTAACGGATAATATTTCAACCGGAACATTGTTAATATCAGATTTGGCGACAGTATACGAACTGTAAAGATTTGAAGAAATTAATACCAATAAGATCAAACTAAACAGTTTTATATTTTTTATATCAAAATTAAATCGCTGAATGAAATCATGTGAAAACATTCTAACCAGAAGAAAACAATAAAGAGGTAAAAGCGGAAGTGAAAATCTTTCCGAATAAAAAATAAGCAACAATTGAACATATAAAATAAAACTAGCCAGCAAAAACAGCTTTCCTGAAATATTTTCAGATTTAAATTTTAATAGAAAAACTAGAAAACCCAAACCGACAAATATGCCAATATACTTTGGAAATAATCTGAAGAGGTCTTTTAAAAAATATGTAATTGAGTTTTTCCCGAACTTAACAACAAATGTCCCGGGGTCACTGAGTATTACATCCGTCATAGATGAATATGATTCCTGATACTTAGCAGTCCATTCGTCTTTAGAAATTTTATCGGGTTTAAAATAAGTATAAGATGTGTTTTGGTAATTTTTATTGTAAAAGAAATTTCCGGTTTTGACATAACTGAATGCTCCCCATCCAGTTAATAAAATAACAACAGGAATTAAATAAATTAATAAGGGCTTTAATAAATTCTTTCCGGATTCTTTTTCAATATTTTTATTTTTAAAAAAATAGAATATGACAAAAAGTAATAAAGTAAAAACAATTAGAGAAATCCCGGTATATCTTGTCAGATAAGCCATTCCTGAAAGAATGCCTGCGATAACTAAATTCTTATTCTCAAAACTCTGATTCTTTAACAAAAAATAAAGCGATGAAATATAAAATACAAGAAACAGCATGTCGGTACCAGGTTCATATGTATATCTCCAAAATATCTGATTTACAGCGATAAGCAAAATAACAAAAAATGCACCATGACGATTGAAAACAGATGCTATTAAATTTGATATAAAATAAAGTGCAACGCTTGCGCAAACAACATTCAGAAATTTCCCGGCTGTATAAAAGTCAGATTTAAAAAAGAAACCTGTAACAGCTAAAAATATCTGATACAAAGGACCTCTGTATTCATCTACTATTAAATTACCATTCAAAAGCTCTTTTGCCTGAGTTGCGTAAGCAACATAGAAATCAGTTTCCACTCCGTAGTCACCAAGTAATCGGTTGGTCATGCAGACGATTAGCATAATTATAAAATATAATACAGGAATTGCCGGAAGTATATACTTTGGCATTGGATATTTGTCTGTGAAGAATTTTTCTGTACTTATTTGCAAATTCAGTTAAGTGTAATTATTAATTTTTGAGAAATTCGTTTAAACTACTAAGAATTAGTTTAAAAAAATAATAATTAAAGTACCCCAAAATACAACTTCAATCAAAACGGTTAAATTATTAAATTATAGATATATATCAATTATTCATCAAATCAGATTATTAAAGGGTTTGAATAAATTTTATATTATGTTTAAATTAAATGATTGGTTACTGAAAAACGGTTTTAACCGTTTTTCCCCACGGAGCGTAGCGTAGCCCGGTATCGCGCCAGTTTTGGGAACTGGAGGTCGCTGGTTCGAATCCAGCCGTTCCGACAAAATGAAGCAAAATATATTTCATCAGCTTCTGATATCAATTCGTTTTAAAAGTCCTTGGAATTTAATCAAATATTCTAAGGACTTTTTTTATAATCTGTTTTAATTTTTTCTTATTAGCTGAATTTTAATTGTGTATAAATTTTTAATAAGACCGCTCCTGTTTCTAATGGATCCTGAGAATGCTCATAATCTCGTATTGAACTTTTTTTCAAAAGCCGGATTCTTAATGCCCTTTGTTAATTTTTTATATTCACCAAAGAAAAATGAACCATTTTTTTTCAATGATCTTACTTTCAGAAATAAGATCGGGTTGTCGGCCGGGTTTGATAAAAATGCTGTTGCGCTCAGACTCTGGGATGCGATCGGTTTTTCTCATGCAGAGATCGGCACAGTAACACCGCTGCCGCAGTCCGGAAATCCAAAGCCGAGGATATTCAGATTAAAAAAAGACCGGGCACTTATTAACCGGCTGGGATTTAATAATAAAGGTGCGGATGAGATTTGTCAAAATATTTCAAAATCGAAAAATTATTTAAGCAGTGATTTTATTATTGGCGTTAATATTGGTAAAAACAAAGACACACCTATGGAAAACGCTTTTTATGATTACAAGCTCTGTTTTGAAAAATTGTTTGACGTCGCTGATTATTTCACTTTAAATATTTCATCTCCGAATACTGCCGATCTGAGGACTTTGCATGAGAATGAACAATTATCAGAACTACTTGGTGAAATTCAGGATCTTAACAAGGATATTTCACATAGGAAAAACAAAAAGCTCAAAACTGTTTTCTTAAAGATCTCTCCTGACATTAATAAAGAAGCTGCATCAATAATTTATGATAACGTAAAAAAGCATAACATAGACGGGATCATTGCAACGAATACTACCGTAACCAGAAAAGGACTTTCCTCCGGCATTGATGAACATGGCGGACTAAGTGGAAAGCCTCTAAAATTTAAGTCTGATGAAATTTTAAGTATATTCAATGAACTTAAGAACAAAGATAGAAGTGACGCAAAGCCAATACTGATAGGGTGCGGCGGGATTTTTAATACTGAAGATATGAAAGCAAAAATTAAAAACGGAGCTTCCTTAGTTCAGATCTACACTGGAATGATCTATGAAGGTCCTGGGTTTATAAAAAAATTACTTAATTAATTCATTAAAATAAAAATTTGAATTCATTAGCAGATACACCTGTAACAATTACTCTACTGTTTGCAAACGTTGCAATTTCCCTTTGGGCAATGTACGGCAATCCTGTCTATATGTATAAACTTTCCGAATGGCCTTATCAGATCGTTCACGAAAATAAATATTATCAGATCGTTACATCAGCTTTTCTGCATGCTAATTTTATGCATCTGTTCTTCAACATGTTTGCCTTGTATACTTTCGGGGCTTTCCTTGAATATTTTTTCATTCAGAATCTCGGCGTGATCGGGGGAAGTCTTTACTTTTTTCTGATTTATTTTATTTCTCTGATATTCGGATCAGTCCTGACTGTAGTATTTCATTTCAATGATCCGAAATATGTTGCCGTCGGCGCTTCGGGAGCCGTATCGGGAATTGTTTTTTCTTATATAATATTTTTTCCCCAGAGTATGCTTTACGTATTCTTTATCCCCATGCCCGCTTATATTTTTGCATTCCTCTGGCTGGCTTTCTCAGTTTACGGAATGAAGAAGAAGCTCGGGAATATCGGACACGAAGCTCACCTCGGAGGAGCGCTTGGAGGCGTTATCTCTACCCTGATCCTGATTGACGGTTCCTTTAAAATACTGTTGAGTCATTTTAAATTTTTAAATTTTTAATTATGTATATATTTTAATTTTAATGGATTATTTATTATTAATTATCGGATTTGCTGTACTGATCTTCGGCGCTTCAAAACTCGTTGACGGTTCATCCTCTCTTGCGGCGAAGTTCGGAATTCCGAATATTGTAATCGGTCTTACGATCGTTGCCTTCGGGACCTCAGCTCCCGAACTGTTTATCAACATTATTGCTTCAGTCAATAACAATACTCAAATGGTGCTCGGCAATGTGATCGGAAGCAACATCTTTAATGTTCTTCTGATACTCGGCATCTGCGCTCTCATTAATCCGCTGACCGTAAAAAGAAATACCACATGGCTCGAAATTCCACTTGCGCTGCTTGCAGGTCTTTTGGTTCTGATAATCTCAAATGACATTTTTCTTGATAAAGGCGAAGCAAATGTAATCAGCCGTATTGACGGAATAATTCTACTGTGCTTCTTTATAATCTTTCATGTCTACAGCATGGAAGTTGCAAAGTCAGGGACCTCTGATGAGGAATTCGGGACTAAAGATTACTCCAAACTGAAATCAGTTCTTTTCATTCTTGCCGGTCTTGCCGGACTTGTAATAGGCGGCGAACTAATCGTCTCCAGCGCAGTCAGCATTGCAAAAAATCTTGGAATCTCAGAAAGAATTATCGCCCTTACTATCGTTTCTACCGGGACATCTCTGCCTGAACTTGCAACTTCCGTAGTCGCAGTAAAAAAGAAAAATGTCGATATCGCTCTTGGAAATATTGTTGGATCAAATATTTACAATATTTTTTTCATTCTCGGAATATCAGCGTTTATAAATCCGGTCTACGTCGAGGACAGCAATCATACTGAAATTTATATTAATATTTTTGCAAACTTTTTACTCTTCCTCTTTGTCTTTTCGGGAAGAGGAAGAAGTATTGAGAGATGGGAAGGAATTATCTTTTTAGCTTCATATCTGGTTTATATTTTGTTTCTAATTTTTAATGTAGGTCTGTGATTCATTTTGATTCAATAGAAATATCCTGTCCGTACTGTAGTGAAATCAACGTTCTGAATATTGAACTTGAAAAAGCTTCATCTGATGTGATCATTTCCGACTGCGGGGTTTGCTGCAGGGCGTTTGAAGTAATTATCAGAACTGATCCAGACGGAAATCTGAATGTCGAAGTAAAAAACGAAGAGGGTTTTTAAAATAAATTTAAGGAGAGAAAGAATTTGTTTAAAAAATTTTTCAGAAATTTTTTTAAATCCACTTCATCTGAAAATATCCTGATAGATTTTTTCTCCGGCGGTGACGGATCATCCTTTGAGAATGCAGTCAAAATAAAAGTCGTTAATACAATGGAGGGAATTTCAAATGAGTATTTACATATCAGTATTTTCTAAGGGAATCAGGATTCTGACTGGACAAAAGAACGCCAGTCACCGGTTACCCACGATAGCAAAATGTATGATCTGATTAAAATAAGATTAAAGAACGGAAATGTTAAATAAATTTATTTTGACATTACAGACTTCTTCGGTAAATTTTAAAACTGGAAATTAATAGAATCCTTTTCAATGCCCTTCCATAATACTGTCCGTCTTAACCTCATTTCCGTTCAGGTTAAACCCGTTCCCGTTTTCATTCAGCAGACAGGTCAGATAAATATTGCTAAGTTTCTCAAGTACCGAATTCGTCCTCAGCCGCTGATTGAGATTGTCAAAATCAACCTGGTCAAGATGCTGATCCTGATTGAAACATGAGAATACAAAAGTTTCCTTCCCCGTTTCCGGATCCGTATGTCTCTGCAGACACTGTGCGCAGATCTCTTTCATCATGCACTGCATAGGAGAGTTTATGCTTCCAATTGCAACGTGATCCCTCAGCGCATCTTTAAAGACTGTTTTCCTTGAATCTTTAACCGCTTTCATCATTCTGTCGCTTCCGATTGCTATTATCCTGTCTACATCTTGAAAATCAAACATCCTGTTTCCAAGCTCTCCGTCTGAATATGCCTTCATTGACTCAACAATATTCCCCGTGAAACTCAAATCCTGCGCGCGTCTCGGAATTATTTGTTCACCGAAGTCACTGCTCCAGATCACCTGATCGGTTCCCGCTTCCACTTCATCCATTTTATAGACATCAGCAGAATTTTTATAACCTGCAAAATAAACCACTTTGTTTCCGTTTGCTTTAAGTGCACCGGCAATCGAAAACAACACTGCGTTTCCGAGTCCGCCGCCTGCAAGAAGCACTGTTTCACCTCTTGGTATCTCTGTGGGTTTTCCCGTTGGTCCCATCAGGACTATCTTCTCGCCCTTTTTAAATCCTGCGCAGAGTCTTGACGATACTCCCATCTCGAGAATGATCACAGAGATCAGACCTTTTTCCCTGTCAGTCCAAGCTCCTGTCATTGCAAGACCTTCGGTAGAAAGTACAGTTCCGTTTCTTCTCTCAGCGCCTGTCTCATAATTCTGCATTCTGTAAAACTGCCCGGGTCTGAAATTCCTTGATGCAGCAGGTGCTTTTACAACTACTTCAATTATGTTAGGAGTAAGTCTTTCTACTTTTTCAATCGTAGCAGTCAGGTCTTCATCAAGTTTTGAAATAAGATTCTGGAAATTTCCCCTTAAGGATACTGAAAGCGAATGATCTTCGGAAACGGATTTAATTTCCTCCTCAAACAATTCTGAGACTTTTTCATAGCCGTCTTTTGCGGAAGCCATTGCCTTTACTACGTTTCCCGCATATACCGGATGATTGTCTCCGTAAAATGTTATATACTTTCCTTCATTTTCATATGAAGTAAAAAATCCCGTTTCTCCTTTATCAACGGGGATCAATTGTCTTTTGCCGTTGTCATCTTTTTCGAGTTTATGCGAAAGGAAAAAATATTCGTCCGCGTCAAGCTTAAACGTTCCTGGATATTCTTTCTCATAAATAATATTAGGAGAAGTTCCGGCCGCCACCATCAGCGATCTTGCCTTGAATGTCTTTGTTGTGTTTCTTTTACTTTCATCTTTTACTTTATCGCTGAAACTGAACACAACTTCTTCCAGCGAACCGTATTCATTGCTTACAGCTTCTACAGGTGAGAGATGTTCGGCGATTTCAATTCCTTCCCTTAATGCTTCTATAATTTCTTCATGATTGAGCCTGTAGGCAGGTGAATCTACAAGTCCTTTTCTGTAAACCATTGTAACTCCGCCCCATTTTTTTACAAGCGATGCCATGTCAGGCATTGTGTTTTCAGCTTCTGCTTTATCAATAGCAAGACGGACTTCCTTTCCGTGTTCAAGGAAAGTTTTCATTATGCCGGTCTCTTCTTCATTTAAATTTTTCCAGAAAGCTTCCTCACCCGAACTCTCAGAAATTTTAATATATTTTTCATAAGCTTTAAGAACCTGAACGGGATAATAAGCAAGCAGCTCTGTTGATGTATCAATGGCCGTCAGTCCTCCTCCTATTACCAGAGCAGGCAGCTGAACCTGAAGATTTGCAAGATTGTTTTTCTTAGAAGCTCCTGTAAGCTGAAGCGCCATGAGAAAATCCGATGCCTTTCTGATACCGCGAATTAGATTATTCTTCATTCTGACAAGCGTCGGTTTTCCTGCGCCGGTTGCAATTGCTATGTGATCGAATCCGTATTGCCAGGCTTCGTCAATGTTTACTGTTCCGCCGAATCTTACTCCGTCATAAATCCTGAAATATTCCCTGCGCGCAAGGTTAATGTAAATTGCAGTCAGAAAATTCTTATCCCATCTTACTGTAATCCCGTATTCAGAAACTCCTCCGAATCCCTGAAGCACTCTCTTGTCAAGTTCTTCCTGTATCTCAGTATTATAATCCCTTACAGGTTCCGGAAATATTACAAACCCTTTTTCATCTTTCTCCCCTGTAAACCTTTTATGAATTTTTTCAATCTTCAGTCCGTCAATGCCGGCAACGCCGAAACCTTCATTGAGTAAATACTGTGCCAGCGTATATCCCGCAGGACCAAGACCGACTATCATTACATTTTTTCCGTTGTATGGCAGAGTGTAAGGACGCTTAATATTCAGAGGATTCCATCTTGAAAGAAGAGAATAAATTTCATATCCGTAAGGAAGTCCCAGGACATCCGTAAGAATGTTGGTCTCTATCTGAGGAATGTTGACCGGCTCCTGTGTCTGAAATATGCAGCCCTTCATGCAGTCATTGCAGATCCTGTGACCTGTTCCGGGAACGTTCGGATTATCGATCATTACAAGAGCGAGCGATGCAACCGGATGTCCGGACTTTCTTACAAAATGCATTTCAGAGATCTTTTCATCCAGAGGGCATCCTTCAAGCTTTATGCCCAGCGGATTTGATTTGATATTACCGGAACGGTCGGCGTATCCTTTTGAACAGGAATCCTTTTCCCTTTCGTGACAGTAAAGACAGTAATCAACCTGATCGAGAACCTGTCTTTTTTTCATTCTCCTGTCCGTCAGTCTGAATCCGAATCTCAGACGCTTTCTGCTTTCAGGACCTATAATGAGTTCAGGAAAATCCTTGTCCGGATGTTCGGTCTTAACAAGATTCGAATAATCCGTTTTGTGTACGTCATCAAATGAAACCCAGTGAGAAGAATTCTTATCAAGATTTTTTTTCGCATAGATCCACAGGGCAAGTTCATTAAGTAAAAATTTTAATTTTTCCGAAATGATTTTTCCGTCTTTCTCATTATCATTTTCAATAATATTTTCCCTGCTCAGAATTTCGATTATCTTTTCAGCATAATTCCGGATGTCTTCCGGAATCACAAAATCAGCCGGAGCGAATTTATCACCTTCATAATACCATTTGTAATTTCTTTCAATACCTGCAAGATTGAGGATCATCTTAGCGGTAAATCTCTCTTCATCTGAATCAAAATCATAATCCGGAAAAAGTGTTCTTTTTACGGCTGAAGCAAATTTGTCAAGGACTTTGTAATCAATTCCGGCGAGATCTTCAGGTTTAAAGGATTTCATTACTCTTTTCTGTACAAATTCCTTTTTGAAAACAAAGATATCGCTGTTCAGCGCTGCCTCTTCAATAAATTCATTCTGCTGATCTTCCAGCTGAAATAATTCAACCAGAAAATCCGAAAGCGCAAGTGATGAATCAATAAGTATATTTGATATCTGTAATTCAGTGTGATCTTTGCCGTGAGTGTTTGAATAATTGAGAAAGAGTTCATAATTTGCCTTATCCCTCTTTTTGTAATATTCGTGAAATGAGTCGTTTAGATATCTCAGCTTTTCCGGATCAAACAGGTCTTTAAAATTTAACCCGAAAGCCGGATTCAGAAATTCAGTGTCTTTTGTCATGTAATTTATTGATAAAAATAAAATATCCTTAAAATACCGTATTATATTTTTTTTATAAATGCATTTTATTCAGAATTATTTACTAATAAAAAAATACATTCAAACTGAAACGGAAACGTGACTTTGGAAACTCGGCTGTTACTTCAAAGTCACGGAGACACAAAGCAAAGAAATGGGATCTGCGACCGGAATGTTTAATGAGATTGATCAGAGAAAAAAAATTTACATAATAAAAACATTTTGGAAAACCTTCCCCGGCATGGAATTAATTTAATAAAATCATACATTTTTCTATTTGATACAAATTGTTACATTTACAAAAAACTTTTTATATGAGAATCTTATTATTGTTTGCAGTCCCTGTATTTCTAATTTTTTTAAATCAAAGATCTTTTTCGCAGGATACATTTTCCATCTGTGCGGTTGATACAGTAACGGGTGAGGTAGGAAGCGCCGGCGCTTCTTGCGTTAATGACTGCACCATACTCACCGACGTCTTTCCAGGCTGGGGAGTGGTGCACACACAGGCGTACTGGCTCTCGGCAAATCAGAGTTACGCACATTCACTGATGCTTCTTCATCTTGATCCGCAGGCAATGATAGATTCGCTCGTAGCTCACGATGCTCAGAATAATCCAACCATCAGACAGTATCTTATAGTCAATAAAGGAAACGGAACTCCAAAACGCGCGGGATACACAGGCGTGAACTGTGATAACTATAAAAATCATATCCTTGGTCCGAACTATGTAATAGCAGGCAATATACTTCTTGGTCAGCAGATACTTGATTCCATGGAAGCTCGTTTCCTCAGAACCCAGGGATCGCTTTCCGATAAGCTGATGGCGGCGCTTCAGGGTGCGAAAGTGATCGGCGCTGACACAAGATGCGCCAGCTGGAACACTTCATCTAAATCCGCTTTTATCCGTGTCGCTAAACCCGGCGATACTCTGGGAATTCTTTATCTGAACCTGAAAGCCCTGAACGCTCCGTTCGGAAGGGATCCGATAGATTCTCTTCAGGTGCTTTACAATAACTGGACGCTTACGGGAATAAATTCAACCGTCAGCAAAGATGCAGACGGCTATAAGCTTTTTCAGAATTACCCGAATCCCTTTAACCCGAAAACAATAATAGATTATCAGATATCATTGTTCAATAATAAACCGGTAAATGTAAAACTGAGAGTTTATGATATACTCGGAAACGAAATAGTTACACTTGTAAATGAAGTCAAGAGCGCAGGAAATTTCCGGACAGAGTTTGACGGAAGTAATTTACCGAGCGGATTATATTATTATAGACTTGAAGTAAACGGCATTATGAGGAACAGTAAAAAAATGGTTCTGATGAAATAATAATTGAACAGTTATATTCTGATTTCAGCTATGCCGGTAACAGAATTTTTACAGCAAAAACGCGGAGTCACAAAGTACCTGATAAAAAAACACCTCTCCGGATTATAATCTTATTATGCGAAGAGGTGTGAGGTCTCTTATTCTGAAACTTTTGAAAAAAAATTCAGCGCAGCATTTACATTAATTATTTTCAAACCAGTCACCTGTCAGATACCACTTCCCGCTAATCTGTTTAAAGGTCAGAGGAATCGGCAAAGCATTTCCTACATAGGTCATGACTTTTTTATTCTGATTAAAAAGCGGTTCAATGTTTCTTGCTGCCTGCAGAGCTTTCCTTATTTGATTCTGCTTTGTATTCCCAAACTGAAGCATTGCCTGATCCAGACCGCCGGCTTTTGTGATATATGAAGGTTCAACATAATTCTCCATAAACTCGGTGTAATGAGCGCCGTTAAGAACATTTATCATTTCCTGCATCTGATCCTTCAGCTCTGATCTGTACTGAACAAGTTCAGGTGACGCTCCGCTGCAGCTAATGCAGATTACCGAAAAAAGAGTTAATGCTAAAATCTTAATTGACAGTGATTTTAAGGATTTCATAGTTTTTATTTTTTTTCAAATTAAATATTTGAAGTGTGTAATTCAAGATATCAGCCTTGATATAAAAATACCGCCTTTAAAAACCGGCGGTATTTTGTATTTTTTAAAATTATGATCAGCTTATTTTCCGGACCATTCGGAAAGTAATTTTTTCTGTTCTGCAGTAGGATTGTCAGAAATGGAAATCTCATAATCGTATGATGTCTTTGTTTCCGGAACTATCGCGCTCAGGTTTACCTGATTTTCCTTTCCGCTGTCATCATATCTTGCGACTACAATATCAATTTTATCGCCTTTCTTTATCTGTTTTTTTGCCGAACCAAAGGCTTCTTTTATGTTCATAAAATTTATCGGATTTCCGTTAACTGATATGAGCTCATCTCCTTGTTTTAATCCAAGTTCTTTAATGAATGCATTATTTTCATTTTCAAGTTTAGCAATTTTAAGTCTGTATGTTTTCTGATCAAATCCCATCTGCAGTCCGCCTCCCATAGCTATTGACTGATAAGAATCTTTTTTTACGGTCATACCGATTTTCCCTAAAAATTCCTCGTAAGGGATCCTGTTCGGACCGCTTACATAGGTATCAAGAAATTCTCTTACCTTATGATTTGTAAGAGCTTCGATGTCGTCAAAAAGATCGTCATCCTTAAACGACCTGTCCTTTCCGTATTTTTCAAGAAGCCTGTTAATAACATCCTGATATTCCATTTTACCGTCAGTCGTTTCTCTTATCAGAATGTCGAGGCAAAGTCCTATCAGAGCTCCTTTGAGATAAACATTATTATACTGACTCTCATATTCATCAAGTGCGCCTTTGCTCATTACCGTGAAAGGAAGTGAATCATTGTAATTCATTGAAGAGTTTATCTTACCTTCTATAGATTTCATATATTCCTTCAGATCCATAAGTCCTTCTCTGAGCTGAATATAATCAGCAAAATATTCAGTGGATCCTTCATACATCCAGAGATGTTTGCTCATCACGGGATTATTGAAATCAAATATGCCGATTTCCTCTGAATGCAGATTCAGCGGAGTGACAGTGTGATAAAACTCATGCGCGCTTGTGGACATCAGTTGCTTTATCATAAAAGGTTTTGCCTGGATTGGAATGTCCGGAAAATGGTAGAATGAAGAGAGGTTGTGCTCAAGCGCTCCGTAGTTTCCGGAATTTCCTTCCGAAGAAAAATTATATATAAAAGTATATTTATCGGCAGGCAGTTTTCCTCCGAGAAATTTTCTGATCGCTATAAGAAGTTTTTCGTTGCTTTCGGCAATATCCTTTGAAGTTATACCTTTGCTCTGTGAATAAACCGACACCATTATCTTTGCCTCATCAAAATTTATTGACGTCGTGTCAGGAACCGTGTACATTATAGGATTGTCAACAAGGAACTGGTAATCAGGGGAAATAAATACATCTTCTGAATTTTCTCTCTTTACGGCATCAAGACTTGTAGAACCGTAAAAGCCTTCGGGTTTTATGAAAGTCATTACATATTCGTCCCTGCTGTATCCGTCAAAATATCCGAAAAATCCCTGATTGTTAAAAACAAACTGAACACCTTTGTTTATGTTCGTTCCGACTGGTTCAAATACTTTTTCCTGATATACAGTATCATCAAATGTATCATCAGCTTTGTATGAAATTTTATACAGTTTATCCGCATCTGAAATTATCCATGTATTGACATCTCCCTTGCTTACATTCAGACTGTTTCCCGATTCGTCTTCCGCTTTAAAGTCTGAAATATATTTTCCGAAATTATATACTTTATATGTGCCGGGAACCATTGCGGGAAATTTATACGAAACTGACTGTTCGGAAAACTTAGGCGTGATAAGTTCAACTGTGAGTCTGTCATCCTCGACATTATTCATGTCAACAAAGAATCTGTATGAATTATCCTGATTTACCTGGGCAGATGAAAAAGAATTAAATACTGTTAATATGAACAGAAAAAGTATTGATCGCATTATAATAGGAGTTTTAATTATGAAAATTAACAAAATAAATTACGCATCTGATAAAAGATAGTTACCTGAAAAAAAATTCCCGGATAAAAAGTCTTTTTAAGGAAATACGTTTTTGAATTCTCAAATGACTTAATGTTATCTAATGATCAGATCCGCAAATTCAAATTTCTTACCGTCAAATAAACCTTTGTCGCTTAATTTCAGCTGAGGAATAACCAGCAAAGCCATAAAAGACAAAGTCATAAACGGGGCATGAAGCTTTACGCCCAGTTCTTTCGAAAGTTTATCAAGTCCGGAATATTTTTCCGCAACTTCGTATCCGTCATCAGTTGTCATAATTCCCGCAACGGGAAGCGCAAGTGATTCGGTTTT
The DNA here is from genome assembly GCA_018266875.1 of Bacteroidota bacterium. Taxonomy (GTDB): domain Bacteria; phylum Bacteroidota; class Ignavibacteria; order Tepidaquicellales; family Tepidaquicellaceae; genus UBA2330. The sequence continues at coordinate 121,943 of JAFDZR010000018.1, read as the reverse complement.
GCCGTCAGCAGAGACTGATATTCCACCTTTATTTTTGATTATTGCATTCACTGCGCTGCAAATATCCTTATCGTTTGTACCGACTGCAATAATATTATGTGAATCATGCGCAACGCATGATGCTATTGCTCCTTTTTTAAGTCCGAAATTCTTTATGAAAGCAACAGAGGGAATTCCTGAAACATATCTTTCGGTAACCGTTATTTTGAGAATATCATTTTCTATATCAGGCATCAGACATCCGTTTTCGGATATCAGATCCGAGTGAACTTCATTTGTTATAAGCTGCCCGTCAAGAGCTTCTATAACGCGGACTTTGGCATTTTCACCGGACTTCACGATAAAATCGGATTCGATTTTCTTTTCAGTATTGAAATTATTCACGATTATCTCATCTACTCTTTCTATCAGACTTTTTCCTTTTTCCGCGACCTTCTTTCCGTCTATAAAAGTCTTAAGAACTTTAAAATCTTTAATGTCTTTAACTTCTATAAAGTCCGCGGGATCGCCTTCTTTTAACAGACCTGTATTAAGTTTATAATGCTCAACCGGATTCAGAGTTGCGCATCTGATCACATCAAACACGTCATATCCATTGGAAACCGCCCGTGCGCAGATTCTGTCCATCATTCCGAGTATTAGATCGTCGGGATGTTTGTCATCACTGCAGAACATCACACTGGTCGAATGATCCCTGATTATCGGATGGAGAGCTTCGAAATTCTTTGCTGCGGATCCTTCACGGATAATGATCTTCATTCCGTATTTAAGTTTATCCAAAGCTTCTTCAAGCGTGAAACATTCATGATCAGTGGAAATGCCGGCTGAGATATATTTCTCCGCATCTTCGCCTCTGAGACCCGGGGCATGACCGTCAACCGGTCTGCCGAGTTCATGAGCAATTTTTATTTTTTCCATTACCATCGGATCCCTGAAGAGTACTCCCGGATAATTCATCATCTCGCTCAGATAATGCAGACCGTCTTTCTCAAAAAGTTCTCTGATATCCTCAGCAGTGATCTCAGCTCCGGCAGTTTCGAATGAAGTGGCGGGAACACAGGAAGAAGCGCCGAAATAAAATTTGAAAGGTACTTTCTTTCCGTTGTTGATCATATATCTGATCCCGTCAGTACCGAGCACGTTTCCTATTTCGTGCGGATCGGACACCGTTGAAACGGTTCCGTGCGTAACAGCTATCCTGGCGAATTCAGAAGGAATAAGCATCGAACTTTCCACATGAACATGCGCGTCAACAAATCCCGGCATAAGAAAAGTATCATATGAATTACTGTCCTCTTCGATTTTAACTATTCTGCCGTTTTCCACAGTGACTGTCCCGGGAAATATCCGCCTGTCAAAAATATCAACTATTTTTCCGCTGATCTTAAAAATATTTTCTGTCATTTAATTTTTGTTTTTAATTTTTCTTGCATAATGAATATAATCAGTGTAGGGAAACTCTGCATCCGATGATTTAAGCAGCTGCACAATCTGTCCTCTGTGATATGCAGAATGATGAGTCAGATGAAAAAGAATTTCATAGAGCCGTGAACTGAATTTTTCACCTTTTGAATTTTCGTATTTCAATTCATTTTCCAGATCAACTTCCTTAAGTACCTTTATAAAATCCAGCATTTCCGCGGCAGATCTTTTATGCTTATCGTAAAGTTCATCCTTAGAATAAACCTTCCAGACTTCAGTATCTGATTTTATATTTTTTATTCTGCAAAGCCAAATGATCCGGGCATTGATAACATGCGACATTAAGCTGAGAATCTTTTCTGAAGGAGCATGAATCTTCTCTACCGCATTTATTATTTCCGTGTCAGCCCATTCTTCATAATTAAAGAGATCAATGAATTTTTCTTTCATTCCAATTGTCCGGTTTTTTAAAATTATTTATAAACAGAGTTATGTCTTATAGATTGATATACACCTCAAAATAACAATAAAGTTCTTTTAATTCATTGTAATTAACTGCACGCAGTTTGATCTGAAATTGATTTCAGATAATTTATTATTCAGAATAATTATTTACATTAATAAAAAAATATTATCTTTGTAAAAGAATTTTATGAAAAAAATTATATTAGCCTTTCATTTTTTACTGACGCCTGTCATCTTATTCTCTCAGGGATGGATTACTCAAACCAACGGTCTTAACAATACAGTAACGGAAATTTATTTTGTAAATGAAAGCACAGGATGGCTCTGCGGTTCAGGCGGCCTTATCATGAAATCCACAAACGGCGGTAATAACTGGACACAGCAGAATTCAAATACTTCCGAGACGCTATGGGCTCTTTTCTTTATTGATCAGAATACCGGCTGGGCAACAGGCAACAGCGGCGTTATACTTACTACATCAAACTCCGGTGAAAACTGGACAGTTCGCTCATCAGGGACATTTTCCGCACTGTGGTATGTACATTTTGTTAATCCGGCGGCAGGATGGATATCAGGAAGCAACGGTGAAATTCTCCGTTCAACAAACGGAGGTATAAACTGGTCAGCGCAGTCAAGCGGAACTTCCCAGATTCTTTATTCGGTATTCTTTGCAGATTCTCAGACCGGCTGGGTGACGGGAAACGGAGGCGTTATAAGAAAGACCACAAACGGCGGAATGAACTGGACTGCACAGACAAGCGGAACTTCATCACTGCTTCACTGCGTGAATTTTTCAGACCCGAATAGCGGCTGGATTTCCGGCTTTAACGGAATTATTCTACATACTACAAACGGCGGAGCGAACTGGAATTTTCAAACCTCAGGCACAAATGTTTTCATTCGTTCCGTTGATTTTATTAATCCGTCAACAGGTTTTGCTGCAGGTGATAACGGCACTTTGCTTTCCACAACAGACTCCGGCATTAACTGGCTTTCTCAGAACAGTAATGCAGTAAATCATTTTTATTCTCTTGTAACACTGGATCCGCTTACCGCATGGGCCAGCGGTGAAAATGGTCTTATCAGAAAAACCGTGACCGGAGGAAATGACCTGAGACGGCTGAATCTTACCATGCTTGTGGAAGGCTTTTATAACGAATTCTTAAACAGAATGACTAAGGATACTGTGAAAGTTCATATTAAGAATTCATCCTCTCCTTATATTACAATTGATTCCGGAAAAGCGGTAACAGACACGCTTGGCAATACCACAATTTTAATTGAAAATGCCCTTAACAACACTGATTATTTCATTACTTTACATCACAGAAACTCAGTTGAGACCTGGAGTTCCTTTCCTGTGATGTTTGTTTCAAATGAACTGAATTATGACTTCACCTTATCAGATATGAATGCATACGGAAATAATATGGCGTTAAAGGGAAGCCGGTGGACAATTTATTCAGGTGATGTAAATCAGGACTGGACCGTTGACCTTGCTGATCTGAGTTTAATAGATAATGATGCCGGTAATTTTCAAACCGGTTACATTGCAACAGATATTAACGGAGACGGACTCGCAGATATATCAGATCTCGGGATTACTGATAATAATTCGTTTAACTTTGTAAGTGCTGTCACACCCTGATCATATTTAAATTTTAGAATGCAAATGTTCAACTCTAAATGTTCAACTGTCCTACATGAGTGCTATTAAAAAAAATTTACCGTCCGGAAATGTAACTTTTCTTTTCACTGATATAGAGGGAAGCACTAAGTTATCCCAGGACTTTCCTGAATCGCTTAATGCTGTTTTGGAAAGGCACAATCAAATATTGAAAGAAGCCCTGGAATCCAATAACGGATTCATTTATGAGATGATAGGAGACTCATTCTTTTCTGCTTTTGAAAATGCAATGGATGCTGTGAAAGCTGCTGTTGAAATTCAGACAGAGCTTGGAAAAGAAAACTGGGATGAAGCTGTGATCAGAGTAAGGATCGGTATTCATTCCGGAAATGCGGAATGGAGCGGTGAGAGGTATATGGGTTATATTACGCTTGCAAGAGCAGCGAGAGTGATGTCAGCCGCTTACGGTGAACAGATACTTATTTCTGATGATGCACATTTACTTTGCCTCGAAGGCTCTAATACTCAAAGAAGAAATGAGAATGATCCGGAATCTTTGAGCCTTGGAGACTTTGAGGCAGAATTCCGTGATCTGGGCGAGAGGAGACTGAAAGATGTCATTGAGCCTATTAGATTATTTCAGATTGAATACGAAGGTTTAAGGAAAGAATTTCCTCCTTTAAAGACACTTGATGCGCGTCCGAATAATTTACCCGTTCAGCTTACAAGTTTTATAGGCAGAGAATCAGAGATTTTAAAAATAAAAAAATTATTAAATAAATCCCGCCTATTAACGCTGACCGGTTCGGGCGGAGTAGGTAAGACGCGTATTGCGCTGCAGGTATCTGCCGATATTATTGATGATTTTGAAAACGGCGTATGGCTTGTTGAATTTGCTTCAATCACAGATCCTGAAATCTTGACAACTGAATTATTAAAAATTTTTCAACTGAAAGAAGAACCGAATAGAATTTCCGAAGATACTTTGTGTGATTATCTCCGTGATAAAGAAATGCTTATCATAATTGACAACTGTGAACATATTGTGGAAGCCAGCGCAAAATTAGCTTTGAAAATTTTAAGTAATTGTCCGAAGTTAAAATTATTGGCAACGAGCAGGGAAGCTTTGAGATGTTACGGAGAGCAAACTCACAGAATATCGTCACTTGATATTCCCGATCCAAAAGAAACAATTTCACTGGAGAAATTATCACAGTATGAAGCTGTGAGACTTTTTATCGAAAGAGGTTTGTCAGTCAATTCCGGATTCAGAGTCAATAACAAGAACGCCCCTGCAATTGCGGAGATCTGTTATCAGCTTGAAGGGATTCCACTTGCTATCGAGCTGGCCGCTGCAAGAGTAAAAATTCTCCCTGTTGAAAAAATCTGTGAACGGTTAAGCAGCAGGTTTAATTTACTGACAGGAGGAAAGAGAACAGCTGTGCCGAGACAACAGACTTTAAGAGCTTTGATAGACTGGAGCTATGATCTGCTTTCTGATAAAGAAAAAAAATTCTGGAACAGACTGAGTGTGTTTTCTGGAGGATGGACACTGGAGGCAGCCGAAGAAATTTGTTCGGATAATATAATTGATAAAAGCGAAGTATTTGAAATATTAGACAGTCTGACAGAAAAATCAATTGTACTGTATAATATTGAAAAGGAAAGATTTTTGATTCTTGAAACTATCAGACAATATGCAAATGATAAAATTAAAGAGACCAACGAATTTGAAAAATTTTCAGAAAAACATTTTAAATTTTTTCTGGAACTGGCTGAAAAAGGAAATAAGAAATTAAGAGGGGTTGAATCCGAGATGATAACAAAGATCTTTGAGAATGAGATTGGAAACCTTGAAAAAGCATTGAAGTGGTCAGCTGAAAGTCTTCACAATGCAGAAGGGTTAAGGTTATGCGCAGCAATGGGAAGGTTTTGGCAAAATCTTGGATATATAACTGATGGGATACACTGGCTGGAAACTGTTTTACAAAAGAACACTGAAACCAGAAATCCGCTTTATTGCACTCTCATATGTCAATTGGGAAATTTTGAAAGACTGAATGGTGATGTTGATAAAGCCAGGGAATTAATTGTTGAAAGTCTTCGGATAAGGCGGGAATTGGGAGATAAAGCCGGTACCGCGGAATCTCTTGTCAGACTTGGAATACTGGAATATGATCAGGGAAGATATGATGAGTCTGCAGTTTTATATGAGGAAAGTCTCGGGTTATACAGGGAGACAGGCAATAAGCTCGGTTATGCGATTGTGCTTAACAATCTGGCCAATGTGTTTTCAAATCAGGGAAAATATTCCAGAGCTTTTGAATTGTACGAAGAGAGTCTGGCAACACGCCGTGAGTCAGAAGATATATTCGGAATTGCAGTAAGTCTTAATAACCTCGGAATCATAGCCTTTGAAATGGGTGAATACCTGAAAGCAAAAGATCTTCTTCAGGAGAGTTTGCAGTTAAGGTATCAGACAGGAAATAAGGAAGGTATTGCCATTTCATTAATTAACCTTGGTAATGTATCATATAATCAGGGAGAATATTCGGACGCATGGATATTTTATAAGGAGAGTCTCGATATTTCAATTGAGATAAATGAAAAAAGCTGTATTGCAGATTCGTTATTCAATCTGGGAAAAACCTCTCTTGAGCAAAATGATTTGGAGAAAGCGACGGAATTATTTAACAAAAGTCTTGATATAAGCCGCATGATAAAAGCAAAAACCTTAACTGCAGATTCACTGTTCGGTCTGGGTAAGATAGCTTTCCAAAAGAAAGAATACGAACTTGCGAAAAGGAATTACAGGGAAAGTATGGAATTATACATTGAAACCGGAAACAAAAAAGACATTGTACTCAATATATTAAGATTTGCTCAAATGTTTAACAGTGATAGATACTTTGAACTTAGTCTTCAGATGCTTGGATTTATTAACAGAGAGTATTTTGAGTTGAAAAAAATTAAACTTCCGATATCTGATCAAATCATTTATGACAAATTATTTAGCGGGTTAAAAGTAATAATACCTCCTGAGGATTTTTCTGAAAATTTTGATAAAGGAAAATCTTTGACAACGGAAAAAGCATGTCAATTGATATTAGCTAATTGATATATGATTTTTAGTAATAATTAATTCGTTATTCTTAATTCCAATTTATTAATTAAATAAATGAAACCAACCGGCAACATGACTTTCTTATTCACTGACATCGAAAGCAACGCCTGTCAATTTTCAATGTTCAATTGTTGAATATGAAAGAAAATGAAAGAAAGATACCATCGGGAAATTTAACTTTTCTATTCACAGATATTGAGGGTAGTACAAAGCTTTCGCAGCAGTTTCCGGATAAACTTCATGCTGCACTTGAAAGACATAATGAAATTCTGAGAAATGCAGTTGAATCCAATAACGGTTTTGTATTTAAAATAGTCGGAGATGCATTTTGCTGCGCTTTTGAGAATGCTGATGATGCAGTGAAAGCTTCAGTTGAAGCGCAGACTGAACTGGGAAAAGAAAAATGGGATAATGCAGTAATTAAAATCCGGATAGGAATACATTCGGGTAAAGCTGAATGGAACGGGCATGATTATATGGGCTATATGACTCTCGCAAGAGTAACCAGGGTAATGTCCGCTGCATACGGAGAGCAAATACTTATTTCAAATGATGCATATTTACTATGCCTCGAAGGCTCTAATACTCAAAGAAAAAATGAGAATAATCCGGAATCTCTGAGCCTTAGAGACTTTGAGGCGAAAGAAATTTCATTCCGTGATCTGGGTGAAAGAAGACTTAAAGATGTAATAGAGCCTATAAAATTATATCAGGTTGAATCCGAAGGATTAAGGAAAGAATTTCCACCATTAAAAACTCTTGATGCACGTCCGAATAATCTTCCAATTCAGCTGACTAATTTTATCGGCAGGGAGGAAGAAATAAAGCATGCCAAAGAAATATTAAAAGATAATCGATTATTGACGCTGACAGGTTCGGGCGGAGCAGGTAAAACGAGATTCTCTCTTCAGACCGGAGCGTATATGATAGATGACTTTGCTAACGGAGTATGGTTTATTGAGCTGGAAGCAATAAGTGAACCGGATTCTTTAAATGTTGAACTGATCAATGTTTTTGGTCTTAAGGAAGAACCAAATAAAAATATTGAAGAAATATTAGCTGAATATTTATTAGAAAAAGAAATATTAATAATACTTGATAATTGCGAGCATATTGTTAGTGCCTGCGCAGAACTGGCTGAAAGACTGCTTTCTTCCTGTCCAAAGCTGAAGATAATTGCAACAAGCCGCGAAGCTTTGAATTGCAAAGGAGAACAGACTTACAGAATCCCGCCGCTTTCACTTCCTGATACAAATTATAATAATACACCGGAACAACTGACTCAATATGAATCTGTCCGTTTATTTATCGAAAGAGCTCTTGCTGTAAATCCAAAATTCAGAGTTACGAATGAAAACGCACCGGCAATGGCAGAGGTTTGTTCAAGGCTTGACGGAATTCCTCTTGCAATAGAACTTGCTGCAGCAAGGACAAAAATATTATCATTAGAAAAAATATATGAAAGACTTGATGACAGATTCAATCTACTGACAGGAGGAAACAGGACAGCATTACCAAGACAACAGACTTTGAGAGCGCTAATAGACTGGAGCTATGATCTGCTTTCGGAAAATGAAAAAATTCTTTGGAGCAGACTCTCTGTCTTTTCGGGCGGATGGACACTGGAAGCAGCAGAGGAAGTTTGTTCAGATGAAATAATAAGTAAGTATGAGATACTTGATCTTCTTAGTCAGCTTACTGAAAAGTCTGTTATAATTTATGATTTGACAAAAGACAGATACCGGATACTTGAAAGTTTAAAAGATTACGGAATCAAAAAGTTATCAGATGGAAATGATATATTTATAAAGCATCTGAATTATTTTTCTGAACTATCTGAAAGGGCAAAGCCTGAATTGTTAGGTGAAAACACAAAATTATGGATGCATATTATTGAAGCTGATCATAGTAACTTTATATCTGCCATAGAATGGTCTGTCAGAAATGAGAATACAGAAAAAGGTGTTCAAACTGCCGCAGCACTTGGAAGATTCTGGAATATAACAGGACAATATTCAACAGGAATAAGATTAATCGAAAATATTCTGGAAAGTTCCGCAACATTAGGTAAGTCATCAAAAGTTAAGGTGCTCAACTGGATTGGTAGTTTTAAATCAGCTCAGGGAGATTATGAACAGGCTAAAAAATATTATGAAGAAATCCTGAATATCAGAAAGGAATCCGGTGACAAAAGCGGAATTGCCGGATCAATACACAATCTTGGAAATGTATCATTAAGTCAGGGAGATTATGAACAGGCTAAAAAATATTATGAAGAAAGTCTGGCTATTTATAAAGAAATCGGTGACAAAAAAGGAATTGCTACACCCATACTCAGCCTGGGAAATATAGCATTAAATCAGGGAGATTATGAACAGGCAAAGAAATATTATGAAGAAAGCCTGGTCATTAAAAAAGAAATTGGTGACAAAGATGGAATTGCCAGATCCATAAACAACCTGGGAAATGTAGCATACTACAAAGGAGATTACGAACAGGCAAAGAAATATTATAAAGAAAGCCTTCATATTTGTGAGGAAATTGGCAGCAAGAATGGAATTGCAGCTTTAATAAGCAACCTGGGAAGCGTGGCAAGCAATCAGGGAGAATATGAACAGGCAAAGAAATATTATGAAGAAAGCCTGGATATCAGAAAGAAAATCGGTAACAAAAATGGAATTGCTGAATCCATAAAGAATGTCGGAAATGTAGCATACGATCAGGGAGATTATAATCAGGCTAAAAAATTATATGAAGAAAGCCTGGCTATTTATAAGGAAATTGGTTATAAAATCGGAATGGCTGATTCTTTAAACTACCTGGGAAATTCAGCATACAGACTTGGAGAATTTGAAATGGCAATAAAATTGCTGAGTGCTGCAGAAAAAGCATTGGAATCAATGGGAGCGGTTTTAGATAAAAAAGAACAGAAAATAAAAGATGAAAATATTGAAAATCTTCGTGAGCAATTAAGTGATGAAGAGTTTGAAAAGTACTGGGAAGAAGGGAAAAATATGAGGGTGGAAGATGCGGCTGATTTAATTTTAAATGATAAACTGTAAATGTTCAATATTCAATATTTTTAAATGAGCGGCAGTGAAAAAAATATACCGTCCGGGAATATAATTTTTCTATTCACAGATATTGAAGGCAGTACCTGTCAATTTTCAATGTTCAATTTTAAATGTACAATTGTTGAATATGAATGAAAATGAAAGTAAGATACCTTCGGGAAATGTAACTTTTCTTTTCACAGATATTGAGGGAAGTACAAAGCTTTCTCAGGATTTTCCGGAGTTGCTTCCCGCTGCGCTGGAAAGACATAATACAATATTGAGAGATGCAGTTGAATCAAATAACGGTCACATCTTTAAAATTGCAGGAGATGCGTACTGCTGCGCTTTTCAAAATGCCGATGATGCTGTGAAGGCAGCAGTGGATGCCCAGTTAAAATTGTCCGGCGAAAAGTGGAACGGCGCCGTTATAAAGGTCAGAATGGGAATTCATTCAGGAAAAGCGGAATGGAACGGGAAAGATTACATGGGATACATAACGCTTGCAAGAGCTTCAAGAGTTATGTCCGCCGCTTACGGTGAGCAGATACTTATTTCAAATGATGCACACATACTTTGCCTCGATGGCTCTGAGTCTCCAGGTGAAAACAAGTCTGAGATAAATACTTATAGCCTTCGAGTCTTTGAGACAAATGAAATTTCATTCCGGGACCTCGGTGAGCGGAGACTCAAAGATGTCATTCAGCCGATCAGACTTTATCAGATTACCGGTCCCGGACTCCGCGCAGACTTCCCGCCTCTGAAAACTCTCGATGCGCGTCCGAATAATCTTCCAGTGCAGCTGACTAACTTTATAGGAAGAGAAGAGGAAATAAAGCATGCAAAGGAATTATTAAGCAATAACCGTCTGCTGACTCTGACCGGTGCGGGAGGAGCCGGAAAGACCAGATTCGCTCTTCAGACCGGAGCCGACCTTATTGATGATTTTTTAAACGGTGTCTGGCTTGTTGAACTGGCAGCAATAAGTGACACTGAGTCTTTGCCTGAGGCACTGATAAATATTTTCGGACTGAAGGAAGAGCCGAATAAAACTCCCGAAGAGACACTGACCGGTTATTTAAAAGATAAGGAAATACTGGTTATACTTGACAACTGTGAACATCTGGTTACTGCATGCGCTGAACTTGCGGAAAGATTACTTATCTCATGTCCGGAGCTTAAGATAATTGCTACAAGCCGGGAAGCTCTGAACTGCGCCGGGGAGCAGATCTACAAAATTCCTCCGCTTACCCAGCCGGATCCATCTGACAGAGAATCGTCTGAACAGCTGTCGAAGTATGAATCAGTACGGTTGTTTATTGAGAGAGCTCTGGCGGTAAATCCGGATTTTCAAGCAGATAAAAAAAATTCTGCCTCGCTTGCCGAGATCTGCAGCAGTCTGGACGGAATTCCGCTTGCGATTGAACTTGCTGCTGCCAGAACCAAGGTATTAACCGTTGAACAGATACGGGACAGACTTGATGACCGCTTTAATTTGCTCTCGGACGGGAAAAGAACTTCACTGCCAAGACAGCAGACATTGAAAGCCCTTATAGACTGGAGTTATGATCTGCTCACTGAAAAAGAGAAACTGCTCTGGAAAAGATTATCAGTTTTCAAAGGAGGATGGACAATAGAATCAGCCGAAGGAATCTGTTCCGATAATTTTATAAGTAAAAAAGAGATAATAGATCTGCTCGGCTTACTCGCTGAAAAATCCATTATAAGCTTTGACTATAAAAAGGAACGGTACTCAATACTTGAAACGATGAAACAATACGGCGCTGACCTTCTGAAAACAGAAAAGGGAACAGAAAAATTATTCGGCAGATATTTAAATTACTTTATGGAGTTCTCCGAAAATGCTGAACCAAGATTATCCGGAGAAGGGATCATCAACTGGCTTGAAAAACTGGAAACGGATCATCTCAATCTTCAGTCAGCGATCGAATGGTCTGTAATATCAGGAGAAAGGGAAAAAGGTGCCCGGCTTGCAGGATCGCTCTGGAGATTCTGGGACATACGAGGACACATTTCGGCCGGGAGAAAATTAACAATGGGAATTCTGAATAATCCGGAAGGAATAAGCAAACCGGCTCTGGCAAAACTTATTCTCCGCGCAGCGCAGATCACAAGATTTCAGGGAGATTATAAGCAGGCGGAAAAATATTATAATGATTGTCTTATTCTGAGCCGCGAACTTGGTGATATTCCTATCACGGCTGCATCACTGAACGGACTTGGAAATGTTGCGCTGGATCTTAAAAATTATAAACTTGCAAAGCAGTATTATCTCGAAAGCCTTGATCTCAGGAGACAGACAGGAGATAAGGATATTATTGCAAATTCTTTCAACAACCTCGGTAATGTTGCTTTCATTCTTGAAAATTATGACGAATGTCTGAAATTCTATGAAGAGAGTCTGAAATTAAAAAGAGAGATCGGCGATAAACGCGGGATCGCCAATTCCCTTCACAATCTCAGTAATCTTGCCTTCGACAGGAATAAATTTGATCTCGGCAGAAAATACTCTGAGGAAAGTCTTGAGATCAGGAAAGAACTCGGGGACAAAAACGGAATAGCAGAATCTCTTTTCAATCTTGGAAATGTATCCATGAACAGCAGGGAGTTTGAAAAAGCGCAGAAATTTTTTGAGGAAAGTCTTGAGATCTACAGGGAGCTCGAAGACAAGAGCGATATTGAAAAAGCTCTCAGCTCCATAGGTTATCTGAAATTTCAGATGGGAAAATTTAATGAAGCGGGAAAATATTTTAAAGACTGCATGAATTTAAGTTTTGAAACAGATAATAAAAAAAATACTGCATTAAATTTCATAACTATGGCCGAAGTATTATCTGTAAACGGAGAATTCTCAAAAGCTGCAATACTCATAGGATCGGCGCAGAAAATAATTAAAACATCTGAAGGCAGATTAAATATGAATAAACAGAATCAGCTTAATATAATTAATACAATTTTAAATAAAGAACTCGGAAAAGACAATCTTTCCCGTCTATTGAAAGAAGGAGCCGGAATGTCCCTCAGAAGCGTTTCGGAATCCGCTCTTTCAGCATGGAAAAATTAAAAGCAGTTTTTAAAATCAGCGGTGATAAAATTAATTTTTATTAATTTTTTTTCGATAACTTTTTCAATGTCTCTTTCACTGCGGATTGATTTGACACCGGTGTATAACCAAAACGCTTATTGAACTTTGAACTGTCAAAATAATAATCCCTGTCATACTGGTAAAGCATTTCATGAGTTTCCCTCAGGACAGGAATGAATATTCCCATCAATTTTACTCCCCAAGCGGGAATCACCTGATATTTATTTCCCGCATTCATTTCTTCCGCAAACAGATTTATCCATTCTTCACCTGTTATTTTTTCGCTGTCAACGGGAAGATTCCATATCTGGCCGTATGCATCTCCGGTGTTTCCCAGCATGGCTGTTCCTTTTGCAAGCTCCGGAGTGTATCCCATGCTGTGAATGACTTTAGCATTGCATAACCATTGCGGCTTCTTCCCTTTTATGAGATTATTGTAAACCATATTCATCATAACGCTTGTCTGTATTACAACTCCGAAAAAATCAGGAGACCTGGCGATTAAAGCTTTAAGATCTTTTTTCTCAACAGCGTCAGTAATCAATCTGTCAACTTCCGCCCTGACTTCTCCCTTTTTGCTGGAAGGACTAACCGGTGAATTTTCCGTAATATGATTTACGTTATCACCGCCGATGGCATAAACGTTGTCAAAGAATACCAGCTTTGAATTATACTTAAGACAGGCATCAATTAAATTTTTAATAAGCGCAGGCCATGTCTGCTTCCATACGCTTAGTTTGTATTCGAAACCTGCAGTAAGATAAACTGTTTCGCTTCCTTCAACAGCTTTGAACAGCTGTTCTTTATTTGTAAGATCTGCAGGTAATAAAATATCCGAATCATTTATTTTCTTCGGATTCCTGCTTACGAGTCTGATTTCATTTGTGTATTGAGTAAGAGACGAGGCCAGTTCAATGCCTATAGCTCCCCCCGATCCTAAGATTGTCTGCATTGGTTTTTTATTATTTTTTCAGATTGACCGGCTGTAAAATCCCGGTTTCTATTTAAGATACAAAATTGAAATTAAAACGACCTGAGGAAAATTATTCGGATATCCATTTTTTAGCATCTTCGAATTCGGAATTCTTAAAGATCCTTAACTCGCATGCCATCAAATGCCCGAAGAATTTTGCGACTGAATTAATAACACTGTGGTCCGATACCAGCGCTATTCTGTCCCACTGGGATAAGTGTTTCACTCCGACTTTAGTATCGTCTATCATTGCCTCAAGATCAAAGCCGGTAAAACCTTCACCGAGCCGGTACAGCATCCGTATCTTTTCATTTTCCCTGAGTTTTTTTTCCACTTCCGGGATAAGTACTTTTTCATAATCTTCGCCGGTAATTCTTCCTTCGGCGGATACACCAAGTACATTATCCGGCAGATCCTTCATTAATTTTAACATGATTTATTTTTTTATTTAATTATCCGGCATATTTTTTATTCTGATAAATGAACACAATCCTGAGCGGTCTGTTCTTTTAAATCCTGACCTTTCATAAAAAGTTATCAGCTCTTTATCAGAGTCAGTCAACAGAACAATCTGCCGGACGTTAGAATATTTTTCAAGAATTTTTTTCAGCATTAAACTTCCAATGCCTTTTCTTTTATATTTCTTTAATAAAATCAGATCCTGTATATAAATTATAGTCAGACCGTCCCCAACTGCTCGCAGCATTCCAATTAGTTTTTCACCTTCCCAGGCCGTCAGTATATAAAGAGAATTACCAACAGCTTTCTTTATTAAATCCGGACGCGAAGTATATGCAGACCAGCCTGCATCAGAATAGAGTGCAAGCAGTTTTTCCTTTTCAATATTTTTAGTCGTTCTGAATTTTATATCTTTCAAAATAATTCAACGGTTGATGATAATAAAATATTAATTTGTCTGTAAAACAAAATTCAATTTAACTGAATTCATTTTCGCTTAAATTAAAATAACCTGACGCAGGAATTAAGCTGTTAATTTTTTCAAATAGTATCCCCCCGTTCAGAATGATCCTGTTTCTGATATTCTCCAGCCGGTCAAGTTCTGATTCATTTAATCCTTCAGAGTTGATTGCATTTTCCAGATTAGCTGAAATAACCTGACAGTCATGCCATTTGCCGAGAAGTTCGGTCAGGTCATCCGCACCCGGAATCTGTCCCGAATATGACTGAAGATCAAGACTCTTCATATTGTAATTGAACATTTTTATTTCCTTCCTGAGCAGATGCATCTGTGATATTTCAAGAGGATTCCGGGATGTTATTTTTCTTATACCGGATTGTCTGTTCTTTAGAAACCCGTATACATCTTCTTTCTTGATATTTTCAATACATGGATATACTTTTCTGAAATTTTTTTTGATCTCCTTAAAAAACCTTTTATTCAGGGTTCTGAAAAAAACCTTTTGTTTTTTTATACGCAGATCAATTAATCTGTCCCTGTAAGGTTTGACCATATTGTTAATAAAATATTTGTTCAGCATTGCTTCCTCAACCTGTATTTCCCTTACCTTTCCCGCCAGCCGGAAAACCGTTCTGAATGGTTTAAATAATTTTTTCTTTTTGAAATTACGCACGCAGAATTTAATCAGACAGAAAAGCGCATTCAGTTTTTTTATTTCGACCCGCAGTTTATGGAAGGTTCCGGATGTGAATAATCCCCTGGGTTTATTAAGAAGAAAGCTGATGTTATCTTCGCGTCTCTTTAAATATGCAACAAGAATATCCATATAATTTTATATGAATCTATTTTGAGGAAGTAAAAAACAGATTGTTTTTTTCCGTGTAGTGATCTTCATAAAAATAACGAACTGCTTTTGCATATTCTATCCATTACCGAGCTGCAGAAATTTAAAATATTAATTTATATATATCTCTGCATTATCATACTAATAAAAAATTTTATATCGTAATAAGATTAATAAATGATTAATTTTGTAGAAAATAATTTTAAAGATAATAACAGGGGAATAAGCATTCATTTTGAAAAGCGCCGTAAAAGTAATTATACCTGCATCGGGAAGCGGAGTCAGGTTCGGAGGAAAAACGGCAAAGCAGTTTATATTACTGAACGGAAAAGAAATTCTTGCACACTCGATCAAAAAGTTTCAGGATGAAAAAATAATTGATGAGATAATAGTATCCTCCGCCGGTGAAAATTTTGAAAAGATAAAAAACATTGTCAGAAAAAATAAATTCTCCAAGGTTAAAAAAATAGCCGAAGGCGGAAAGCGCCGGCAGGACTCGGTTTATAACGCTCTTATTAATCTCGAATGCGGAATGAATGACATAATTCTGATACACGATGCGGTCAGACCATTCGTTACAGGTAAACTGATAAAAGAGGTGGTCTCTTCGCTTCAGGGAGCAGACTGCGTAATACCCGCTGTAAGTATAAGCGATACAATTGTAAGAACGGATAAGAATAATTTTGTAAAGGAAGTTATAGACCGCGAAGGAGTATACGCGGTTCAGACACCGCAGGCGTTCAGATATGATGTGCTTATGCAGTGTTTTTCGAAAGCGAACAGGGACGGATATACAGGAACGGATGAAGCTTCCATTGTAAGAAGATACGGACATAAAGTAAAAGTCACGGAAGGAGACAGAAGGAACATCAAGATAACCGTAAAGAAAGATCTGGAAGAAGCGGGGAAATACAGAAGGAAATAATTTCAACAGGGAATCCGTTTTAACGGATTCTCCGGAAATAAATCAAGCAGTAAAATATCATGAATAAAACAGGCTCACTTATAATAGAGACTTTTGAAAGCAGAGTTCTGAAGAATAATCCTCTGAAGGATCCTTATATCAGGGACTTTCCTGTTTATCTGCCTCCGTCATATTTTTCATCACCGAAGAAAAGATATCCCGTTGCTTTTTTGATCTCAGGATTTACGGGAAAAGGAATAATGTATCTGAATGTATCTTTTCTGTCAGAAAATATTCAACAGCGTCTCGACAGGCTTATATCAGCAGGAAAAATGAAAGAGATGATCGTTGTGCTGCCGGACTGTATCACTAAGTACGGCGGAAGTCAGTTCATCAATTCAACCGCCACCGGAAAATATGAGGATTATGTAATAAAGGAACTTGTTCCATACATAGATTCAAAATTCAGGACAATACCGGAAAGCAGAAGCCGCGCTGTCTGCGGAAAGTCAAGCGGAGGTTACGGTTCCGTAATACTGGCAATGAAGAATCCGTCAGTGTTTGGTCTTATGTGCTCGACGGCAGGTGATATGGCTTTTGAATACTGTTATCTTCCCGGGTTCCCAAACGCTCTCAATGGATTTGAGCAGTTTGGAAAAGGTCATAAGGGTGTGGAAAATTTCATAAAGAAAAAGCTGAATTATGATCTGCCGAAACCCGGATATTATCACGACATGCTGAACGCAGTCGGAATGGCGAGCTGTTATTCACCGAATCCATCGGGATTCAGATCAAAGGGTTACAATTTTGATCTTCCATTTGATGTGCATACATGTGAGATTGATGATAAGATTTTCAGAAAATGGCAGAACAATGATCCGGTCAGACTTGTCGGAAAATATTCCGGAAATCTGAAAAAGCTGAAACTGATATATCTTGATGCAGGGATAAGGGATGAATACTATCTGCATGCGGGAGCAAGGATCTTCTGCGACAAGCTTAAAAAGAAAAAAATAAAATTCATTCACGAGGAATTTGACGGAGGTCATATGAATATTCCTTACCGGTTTGACAGAACCTTTGAGATAATGTCACAATTTATAAAAAATTAATTTTCAAAATTATTATATTTAATGGAACCGGTTGTAATATCAACATGGAAACACGGACTGGCTGCGAATGAAGCAGCTTACAGGATCTTAAAAGACAACGGTAACTCCCTGGATGCTGTTGAATACGGAGTTAAAGTTTCAGAAGATGATCCTGAAGTGCTGAGCGTCGGATTCGGCGGATTGCCTGACTGCGAAGGCAGCGTAACACTGGATGCGGCGATAATGGACTGGAGAGCGAGGATTGGTTCGGTCATAAGTCTTGAGAACATCAAAAATCCAATTAGTCTGGCAAGACTTGTACTTGAAAACACCGAGCATACAATACTTGCAGGTGACGGAGCTTACGACTTTGCTCTGAGAAACGGTTTCAAGCCGGAGAGTCTTCTGACAGAAAATTCCATACGAAGATTCCATGAATGGAAAGCTGCCGGAGGAAGAAAAGCGGAAGAGATACATACCGATGATTTTCTTCTGAAGAAGGAAATGATTGACAAGATAAATGAAGACGGAAATCATGATACAATAGGAATGGTGGCAATTGATAAAGAAGGTCACATTTCCGCATCCTGCACGACAAGCGGAATGGCATGGAAACAGAAAGGAAGAGTGGGAGACAGTCCTATAATAGGTTCCGGTCTTTATGTGGACGGAGAAATCGGAGGCGCTGCTTCAACCGGAAGAGGAGAAGAATGCATAAGAGCCTGCGGAAGTTTCCTTATAGTCGAATTAATGCGAAACGGGAAATCCCCGATGGAAGCCTGCAGACTGGCATGCGAAAGGGTTTACAAACTCAACAAACTTTCGGACATAAACAGGGATCATCTTTATCAGGTTGGATTTATCGCGCTTAATGTAAAAGGCGAATACGGCGCATACAGTGTCAGAGAAGGATTTCAGTATGCGGTTTATTACAATGAGGAAAACACACTTCACGAAAGTGATTATTTTTTAAATGAAAAATTTATTATAGAGGATTTGTGATAACTTTAGTTCAGGAAAAAAAGAACTCTCCTATGCAGGATAAATATACCGTAATAAAAAACGGATTGGTATTAACGCTGGACAGGAATTCATCAGCGGGTTACTTTACAATTATTTTAAAGAACGGCAGGATATTTTTCATAGACTGCGAAAACAAATTCAGCGAAAAGGAATTTGTTTCCAAAAATCCCGAAGCCGTAATTATTGACGCGAAGGATAAAATGATAATGCCGGGGTTTTTTAATTCTGCGCTGAATTCTTCCTATTCTCTCTGCAGTCAGCTTCTTAACAAATGCAGTTACGAAAATTTAAGGACATGGCTTTCACTTAAACTTGTCGAAAAATTTATTTCTGATAATTCAGGCAAAGGAATATTATCGGAACTCCTGAAGATCAATTATCTCAGGGCTCTGAAAAACGGAGAGATCTTTCTGAGCGAATGCAGCAGCTGTATCAGCAAAGATCTTTATGAAAAAACTTTTTCAGGAAATCTAAATATTAAACAGTATCATAATCTGAGATTGTATGACCAGAACGCTCTTACAGAAAACATTCCTATTCCTGAAAGCGCAGATTCTCTTTCGCTGGGTTTTATCGCAGATGAAGAACTGAACAACTATACACTTTCTTCCCTGAGAAAATCCTTAACGGGAGCCGGGGTAAAATTCTTTGTGGAAGCATCCATCTCGCAGAGCACTATTGAATCGGTAAAGAAGATATTCGGAAAACCTTTCATCTCTGTTCTATCGGACATGGAACTCGTTAATTCCTCTACGGTGATTTATAATCCCACACACATTAATCAGATAGAGCTGGATATTCTTAAGAAGAAAAAAGCCACTGTTCTGATATCTCCATCGGATTATCTGAATCTTGCAGGGAGAAAAATTGACATAGACGAACTGCTTTTCTCAGGTCTCAATATTATAATCGGGACCGGATACACGGGAAAGAGCATACTCAGCGAACTGAAAATTTTATCAAACATAATTCCTAAAAGTTCATTGTCATATGAATCCGTATTAAGAATGGCGGTTCAGAATGCATCAATATTATTCGGACTTTCAAATCTTACAGGATCAGTTGAGCGAAACAAATCAGCTGATCTGATCTTTTTTTCACTGAAAGATCTGCGGAATACTCCGATAGTTCCCGAACTTACAGGCGAGAGCATAAGCGAATTTCTGATCCGGAATCTGTCAGTAAAAGATATTTCTGATGTGATGATAAAAGGAGAACATTTAATAAACGAGAACAGATTATCCGGAATCAACGAGCATGAACTTATAAGTAAAACTTCAGCTATTTCAGATCTGCTGTACAAAGCCGGAAAATTCAGCGAATACAGGGAAAAATATCTGATGCGTGAAAGGGTTGACAGGATTTCACTGAATTCTGACACCGGAAACACAGAGCTTAATGAAACTGAACCAGAGAAGAAAGAAGAGATATATGTTGATATGACTGAAACCGTGACATATGAAGGGGAAGGCGAATTTATGATCAAAGGGATAAAGCATGAGGAATTTGAAACTGAGAGGATGAACAATTCCGAATCCGAAAACCATAATGAGGATCTTAAGGAAATAAAGGACAGGGATTCAGGAATTAATCTTTTTGATCAGACGGAAGAGGATCAGCAGATAAAGCATATCTCAGTAAAAAGTAAAAAGGAAAACATTTCAGACAATCCCGGGAAAACAAATATTACGGATATAGAAGAAAACAGGGAGCAGGAAAAATTTGTAAAGAAAATGGTATTTGACGATATACAGGAAATCGACAGCAGTTCATTAAAAAAAGAATCAGGCGATTTTAAAGATGAACCGGCGCCGACATTCAAAAAGATAAAACTGAAATTCGGTTTCGGAGACAGCAGCAGCGCAGAATGAAACTTGCCACACTATTATATATACAGAATGATTCAGGCGAATACCTGTTAATGGAAAGACTGAAGAATCCGAACAAAGGTCTGATCTCACCCCCCGGTGGGAAAATCGAAATTGAAATAGCGGAATCCCCTATTTTCTGCGCGATAAGGGAAGCAAAGGAAGAATGCGGCATTGATTCAGATGAAAACGACTGGCATTTATCGGGAATCGTTACAGAGACCGAATACCCGCACATAGGGAATGTAATGTTATTTCTCATGGAATACAGAAAACAGCTGAAGGAACTGCCGTCTGACTTCGAAGAGGGAAATTTTTTATTTATACATCCTGATAATTTTAATGATCATAATATTCCCGAAACAGATAAAAAATTCATCTGGAGCAGGATCTTCCAAAAAAATAAAGAACCTTTTTTTATATCACTGGACTGCAAAAACTTTCCGGAAATAACTGAAATAAATTATCCTAACTGAAATTTTAAATTTACAGGTTACGTTAAACAAAGCATGTTAATTAAACCTAAGAAAGGTAAAATTTTGAATAATAATGATACAACAACTACATTGAAACTTCCCGACATACAGAACAATCCTGACGTAAGGGAAATACCGATTGACAAAGTCGGGGTGAAAAATCTTAAGTATCCAATCGCAGTAAAGGACAAAGACAACGAACTGCAGCATACAATCGCAACAATAGCAATGACAGTGGATCTTCCGAAGGAGTTCAAAGGAACACACATGAGCAGATTTGTGGAAATTCTTCAGAGTGAAGACCGTGAACTTCATGTGGATTCCATAGATTCCATACTGGAAACAATGCAGAAGAGACTTCATTCCCATTCCTCGCATATTGAAATAGAATTTCCGTATTTCAAACTTAAAGAGGCACCTGTTTCAAAAAAGCCATCGCTGATAGATTATACTGCTAAGTTTCACGCCGTAAGATCCGGAAGGAGAAAGGATTTCATACTTACGGTTAAAGTGCCTGTCACAACATTATGCCCGTGTTCGAAGAATATTTCAAAATACGGAGCTCATAATCAAAGAGGTGAAGTTACCGTTTCTGTAAGATTCAACAGAACAGTCTGGATAGAGGATATTATAGAGATTGTAGAATCCAGCGCTAGTTCTGAACTTTATTCTCTTCTCAAGAGAGTAGATGAAAAGCAGGTAACGGAAAGAGCTTATGAAAATCCGGTTTTCGTTGAAGATCTCGTCAGAAATGTTGTATTAAAACTCAAAGCGAAAAAAAACATCATCTGGTACAGTGTAGAGGCTGAAAACTTTGAAAGCATTCATAATCATAATGCTTATGCGCACATTGAATCACACAAGGATTTTATAAACGGAACTGACAACGGTCACATGATCAGAAGATACTGATAATTGACCAAAGCTGTCTGAAAACGGAATGAATCATACATTGAATAATAAATTGTCTTTGTATAAAAAATCAAAATGAGTATATTTTTAACTAATTTTACAGGAGATAAAACTTGAAACAAATTAAAAAAACAGCATTTTTAGCAGTACTTTTATTAATAATTCCGTTTCTGGGGTTTAATGCTTCAAATACATACACAGGAGTCAGTTCCTCAACACCGGGAGTAAGTGCAAGCGCAAACAAGAAATCATTCAGCCCGGGAGAATCGGGAGTCCTTACACTGACATTCAAAACCGGTTCAAAGGTTAAAATTCCAAAAGAGCCGGGAGTAACAATGGAGCTGACGACGGATAAAATAGAAGGCGCAGGATTTCAGGATTATTCCGGTGGAGAAGGAGATTACATCAGCAACTCCAAAGTAAAATACAACTTCAAGGTACCCGAAAATGCAGCAAGCGGTTCATCAATTACTATCACCGGCAGCTTAAAATTCGGATACTGCACAGTATCTGACGGAGTCTGCAAAATGGGTAATCAGAAATTTTCAGCCAAGATCAAAGTAAAATAAAATTTTACTTTAATTATTAATGAATGCTGCATATTATTTTTTTTCCGACGTTCATCTTGGGTTAGAGTCTGACGAAAAGGAAAAACTAAAAGAAAAAAAACTTACAGAGTTTTTAGACATAATAAAGAATGATGCCAGAGAGATCTTCATAGCGGGAGATCTTTTTGATTGTTGGATAGAATATAAATATGTTGTTCCAAAAGGTTATTACAGACTTTTCACAAAAATATCGGAACTGGTTGAGAAGGGAATCAAAATCAACTACATTGCAGGAAATCATGATTTCTGGAAAGGGGATTTTTTCAATAAAGAATTCGGTATTGAGATCTGTCACACTCACATAGAACGGGAGATAGAAGGAAAAAAATTCTTCATACATCACGGAGACGGTTTTGCACATAATGACACCGGATACAGAATTCTCAAGAAAATACTTAGAAGCAGAACAAGTCAGAGATTATATTCCCTGCTACATCCTTCAATAGGAATTAAACTTGCGAAAGGAACTTCCGAATCTTCGAGAAAGCATACCAGCAACAAGGATTATTCAAAGAAGGACGGACTTAAAGACAGGGCATTTGAAAAAATAGATGAGGGTTTTGATTATGTAATAATGGGACACAGGCACAAGCCTATGATGATCAGTCACGATAATGGTTATTACATCAACCTTGGAGACTGGATAGATCATTTCTCATACGGAGTATATGAAAACGGGAAGTTTGAACTGAAAACATTCAACGACACGTCAGAAGATTTAATAAAGCAGAAAGAAAAAATTGGATAACAATAATTATTCCGAAGAAGAGTTAGATAAATATTTTTCGGACAAAAAATTCAGACAGAAAAAAGTCAAGCGTAAGACCGCCTTCAGCGGTTTATTTTATTCGGCAGTGCTTATATTCATAGGTGTGGTTCTTGCCGGAAGCGCTTATATGTTTTACCTTTCAAAAAGTCTACCTTCTCTTGCGGAACTTGAAAATCCGAAACTGGAAGAAGCCACAAAAATTTATTCTGTAGACGGTGAGGTAATTGACAAACTTTTCCTGAAAAACAGAACCAAAGTCACGCTGGACAACATTCCGAAAGACATGATTAACGCTCTTATATCAATAGAGGACAGAAAGTTTTATGATCACTGGGGTGTAGATATTGACAGGATTTTCAAGGCATTCATTAAAAACATTCTCAGCGGAAGCCTAACCAGAGAAGGAGCTTCAACAATAACACAGCAGCTTGCAAGAAATCTTTACAAGAACATCGGAAATGAGATCTCATTCAACAGAAAGATCCGCGAGGCAATGACGGCTGTGCAGATCGAGAGAACATATACAAAAGACGAGATCCTCGCATATTATCTCAATACGGTTTATTTCGGAAAGGGAGCTTACGGAATTGAAGCTGCTGCTCAGACATATTTCAACAAAACGGCCAAAGATCTAAGCCTTGACGAATGTGCAGTACTTGTCGGCGTACTGAAATCCCCAACGAATTATGATCCCGTTGATAATCCCGAAAATTCAATTGCCAGAAGAAACCTTGTACTCAACGAAATGCATGAGGCGGATTTCATATCCAAGGAAACTCTTGACATTGCAGTCAATGACCCTCTTAAGGTATCACTGAAAAAAGATTACGCAAGTTTTAATTCACCCGCACCTCAGTTTACGGAATATGTCAGACAGCTAATGGAAGGCATTGCCGAAAAACACGGATATGATCTATACAGGGACGGGTTAAAAGTTTATACAACGCTGGATACAAGATTTCAGAAACACGCTGTAGATGCTGTAACGACACAGCTCAGCACTTTCCAGAAATCGTTCAACGGATACTGGAACTGGAATTCATCCCAGAACAAAGCAATATTGAATGATGCGGTTGCAAAGAACATAAAATTTTCGGATGAATACAAAAGAGCATCGACAGAAGAGGACAGAAAGAAGATATTTGACAGATTAAAGAATGATAAACAATTCACAGATTCCGTAAAAAAGCTAACTTCCACAGTACAGGTAGGATTTGTTGTAATGAATCCAAAGACAGGGGAAATAAAAGCAATGGTCGGGGCAAATCCGAATTCTGTTTTCAAATACGGATTAAATCACGTAACACAGATCAAGAGACAGCCGGGGTCATCATTCAAACCATTTGTATATTCCGAAGCAATTATTAACGGATATTCACCAGGATTTATGATATCAAACGATCCGGTGGTTGTAAATGTCGGGGGAACTACATGGTCTCCGAGAGGAGGAGGCACCGGTGGAAGCATTTCGCTCAGGGACGGATTGGCAAAATCCGTCAACGTAATAGCGGTGCGTACTGCAATGGAATTAGCGCCTATGGATAAAGTCATAGATCTTGCACATCAGATGGGAATAAAATCAGATCTTCCGAATGTAATATCGCTTGCACTCGGTGCAGGGGAAGTAACACCGCTGGAGATCACAAATGCATACGGTACTCTGGATAACGAAGGAATATGGGTCGAGCCGATAGCAATTCTAAAGATAGAAGACCGAAACGGAAAAGTAATAGAGGAATTTCATCCGCAGACAAAAGAAGCAATGAGCGAAGCGGCGGCTTACATAATGTGTGATATGATGCAGGGAGTTATTGATTACGGAACTGCAACAAGCGTAAGAAGATTTTTTCAAAGACCTGCAGCGGGAAAAACAGGAACAACTCAGAATTACACTGACGCATGGTTCATTGGTTTTACACCGCAGTTTGTAGCCGGAGTCTGGCTTGGATTTGACGATGCGAGAATAAAATTCGGAGGATCTTACGGACAGGGGGGAACAGCTGCCGCGCCAATATGGGGAAGGTTCATGAATTTACTTTATTCCGACAATGATTTTGATTTTCCAATCGCGTATTTTCTCATGCCGTCTACGGTTGAAGAAGCGTCTGTCTGCACTGTTACAGGTTTAAGAAGCAACGGTACCTGTCCATCAGTGACAGATCTGGTAATTAAAAGTAATAATGCAAAGAAATGCAATATATATCATTACAGCGCTCCCGAAGAAACTTCCGGAGAAACACAGCAACCGCCGGCCGGAAGCGTTGGCTTTTAAAATTTTTTAAAAAATAAACAGAAAGGAAATGTTAATTTGCTGCAGAAAACATTATGCATCATAAAACCTGATGCCGTAAAAAAGAAAGTACAGGGAAGTATAATCCAAAAAATACTCGACGCCGGATTCAATATCCGCGGAATGAAGATGATAAGACTTGATGAGACTACAGCCGGTAAATTTTATGAAGTGCACAAAGAAAGACCGTTTTACGGGGAATTAGTTTCATTCATGACCTCCGGACCTGTTGTCGTGATAGCTCTTGAAAAAGAAAATGCAGTTGCGGATTACAGAAAGCTAATCGGAGCAACTGATCCTGCAGAAGCTGAGGAAGGAACAATAAGAAAAATGTTTGCTGATTCAAAATCAGAAAACGCCGTCCATGGTTCCGATTCTGAAGAGAACGGAAAATCAGAAACAGGATTTTTCTTCACTGATAAGGAATTAGTCTGAAATCAACAATTATTAATTTTATATAAATAAATCAAAAACATGAAACGAAAACTAAGTTTTACTAATTTATTCCTTCTGCTATTTTTATTTTCTACTGTTTTTTTCTCTTTTAAGAACAAAGACGACAATAAAAATCAGGTTTCTTCCAGTTATTTCAAACTTGACGCGAATCTTACAGAGCTGGACTACATGCCAAAAACTGTAATTTTCAAACTTAAGGAAAAGAACAGAAATTTATCGGGGATCAACAGCATTGACAATGCCGGGATCAACAGCGCATTAACAAGACTCGGATCAGCAGGAGTCATCAAGATGTTTGCAGATGCGGTAAAACCTGCGAAAGAAACATCTCCTTCAGGTGAAAAGTATTCTGACCTTTCACTTATTTATATTTTCAATTTCAGCTCTGAAGCTGGTATTGAAGATGCGGTAAATGAGATTTACAACACAGGAGAAGTTGAATATGCCCAGCCGAAATATATTCAGAAGGTATTTTCATTTACTCCAAATGACCCTTCACTCGGTCAGCAGTATTTTATAAACAAGATCAGCGCTCCGGCTGCATGGGATATACAGCAGGGAGACACGAACGTTGTGATCGGGATAGTTGATTCAGGAACAGACTGGGATCATCCTGACCTTGCAGCAAACATTAAAATAAATTATGCAGATCCGATAAACGGATTCGATGACGACAATGACGGATATGTAGACAATTACAGAGGATGGGATCTGGCAGGAGCTGACTATGTAAATGTAGTGCCTGATAACGATCCGATGATAATGGGATCAAACAATAACCACGGTTCCCATGTATCCGGTGATGCATCAGCAGTAACAAACAACGGAATCGGAGTTGCCGGTCCCGGATTCAAATGTAAAATAATGGCAGTTAAATGTGCTGCCGATAATGACACAAGAGGACCCGGAGGACTGGGTCTGATAATAACAGGATATGAAGGAATTAAATACGCAGCAGATCACGGCTGTGCAGTAATCAACTGTTCATGGGGCGGCGGCGGCGGCGGTCAGTTCGAACAGGACGTTATTACCTATGCAACGATAAACAAGAATTCGCTTGTAGTATGCGCGGCGGGAAATAACAGTTCCAGCGCGAGCTTTTATCCCGCAGGGTATAAATATGTATTGAGTGTAGCTTCAACCAATTCCTCAGATGTGAGATCATCGTTTTCCAATTACGGAAACAGCATTGACGTATGCGCACCCGGATCGAGTATATACAGTACATTATATAATAATTCATATGCTGTTTTTGACGGAACATCAATGGCTTCTCCAATAACGGCAGGAACATGCGCAATTGTAAAATCACAGTTCCCTAATTATACCGCAATGCAGGTCGGGGAAAAAGTAAGAGTTACATGTGACAATATTGATGCGCAGAATCCTTCATATGTCGGAAAACTCGGCAAAGGGAGAATAAATATGTTCAGGGCAATAACAGTGAATTCTCCATCGGTAAGAATTGATTCATATACAGTTACAGACGGAAACAACAATGTACCTCAGCCAAATGATACAATAAGCATAACAGGTAACTTCATAAATTATCTTGA
Organism: Bacteroidota bacterium; assembly: GCA_018266875.1. GTDB lineage: Bacteria > Bacteroidota > Ignavibacteria > Tepidaquicellales > Tepidaquicellaceae > UBA2330. Next base: position 94,457 of record JAFDZR010000018.1, on the reverse strand, counting down.
TGCCACAGCTAATGTTTCTGCAAACATTACGACAACTTCAACATCGGTAACACTTCTGAACGGAAACTCCAATCTTGGCGCAATACCGACATTAGGAAACGCCAACAACGGAGGAAATCCTTACAGGGTCATAGTAAACGGAAATGCTGCAGCTAATACAATTGTAGATTTTAAAGTAACATATACCGACGGATCTTATTCAGATTTTGAATATTTTTCAGTAGTGGTAAATCCGAGTTACTTCAGTATGAACATAAATAAGATAGTTACCACAATTAACAGCCGCGGTAATTTCGGATTTAATGATTACTCAAGCAACACACAGGGCGAGGGATTCAAATATGATAACGGAAGCAATTTGTTATTTGAAGGCGGACTTATCTGCGCAGTATCCGGTACGAAAGTTTCTGATTGCGTAAGATCAGGTGATCAGGCGGTACAGAGCATGGATTTCACAAATCTTATTCCATTCCAGATCACAGAGCCGGGTGTAGTTTCAAATCAGGACGGAAATGCAAAATATAATGACGACGCGGCAGGCGGAAATAAAATTGGAGTTGAAGTCAACTTCAGCAGTTATTCTTTTATTGCTGCAGAAGATGAAGATTATGTGATAATGAAGTATAAATTTAAAAACAATACTGCAATTCCCATAACAAATTTTTATGCAGGACTGTTTGCAGACTGGGATATCGGAGCAAGCGGAGCACTCAACCGAGCAAGCTGGGATGCTGCAAATCAGCTGGGATATGTATGGAGAACGGATAACAATCCGGGAACATATGTCGGAATGGCTCTTCTGTCTTCAAACAATCCGGCTTACTGGGCAATTGACAATGAACAGAATATAGCAGGAAATCCCTGGAACATCTACGACGGATTTACAGATGGTGAAAAATATCAGGCACTTTCATCAGGTATAGGCAGAACTGATGCAGGCGGTACAAGCGGAAGAGATGTATCAAACGTTATCGGAAGCGGACCTTATAATATAGATGCAAATTCAGAGATCACAATTACATTTGCTCTTGTTGCAGGAACCAATCTTGCGGATCTTCAGGCAAACACTGTCGCAGCAAAGTTAAAATATAACACGGTACTAGGAATTACAAATTACAACTCAGCAACTCCGGAAAAATATTCTCTGTCACAGAATTATCCAAACCCGTTTAATCCTTCTACAAAGATCAGTTTTGGAATACCCAGGTCAGGATATACAACTTTAAAGATATATGATGCACTCGGAAAAGAAGTTACCAGCCTTGTGAACTCAGAATTACAGTCAGGTTCTTATGAAGTTGAATTCAACGCAGAAAATCTGAACAGCGGAATTTATTTTTACAAGCTGCAGACAGACGGATTTACGGAAACGAAGAAAATGGTACTCGTCAAATAATTTGAATTTGTAACCGATAAATCAACGATTAATCAGTAAAGTATAACATAGATTCAATTTAGTATTAAAAAATACAGCCGGGGCAATTGCTCCGGCTGTTTTATTATAACAGATCAGCAATTATCAGATGTTATGCTGATTTTATCTTGTACAGGGCTTCCCGCAGTCTGAAGCCTGCGGTTACCTGCCGGCTTATACTGCACCTTCCGGCACGCAGACTAAAGTCTGCGCCTACAAACTCCGTATAAAATAAATAAATCTGATGACCAAACTTTCCCTGCGGCATGATGTTTGCCTCTCATACTATTCCCATCAGAAAATTTTTAGCATATAATGTAAGAAAGACAATTACTAATTTAATTCAGATAAAAATTAAAGGGTAAGAATATATTTAGCAAGGCATAGTAATATTTCCCACACCCCAATAAATCTTACTCATTGATTTTTATTTTTCTACGCAGTTTCTAAATTGATTTATTAATCAATTAAGACACTCTCTCAGAAACCTTTCTTCTTAAGATATTAATAGATCATTCAGAAGCAGAAGACTACAGTAAAATTCATTTTTCTAAATTACAATATCAGCTTATGATGAATTTAACATTTTTGATTGTGAAATAAATTTTTCAAAATTATTTATTTTGATTTTTTCCTAACGCTGCAATAAATTAATTTATGAAAGGAAAATGAAAAATGAAAAAAATTTTAAAAAAGTCTATGCTCCTTACAGGAATATTAATTTTATCTATATTCCTCTTAGGTTCAGTAAAAGACGTTAAATCGGAAAATACAGTAACGGTACTTACAATTACAGATGCTTATATAACATGGTGCGGAGGAGCTTACAGAATGGACCTGAATCTTCAGCACGGATGTTTTATTAATATAATGTGCGATGGAGATCTGAACTTCGACGTTAATGCTCCTGCAAATACGGTTAACCTAGATCTGCTGCAGATGCCGATCCCTGATGTAACATTTGAAGAAGTAAATCCAGGAGATCCAACGGTGAAACATTTCCGCTGGAATCCAACACCTCTTTTTCTATCCATTGGAAATTTAAGATTCTGCTCATTTGACAATAACGGAGATTTGACCGGTATTTGTGATCTGCAGTATGATTTCCCGATGCCGGTTGAATTATCTTCTTTCAATTCTGCAGTAAACGGAAACAATGTAAATCTGACGTGGCAGACTGTTACTGAAACAAACAACTCCGGATTTGTGATTGAAAGATATGTTATTAATAACGGAACCTCATCCGAATGGGTAAACATCGGATCAGTTCCGGGAAAAGGAAACTCAGCTGTTGTTTCAAACTATTCATTTACGGACCGAAGTCTGAATACGGGAAATTATAATTACAGACTGAAACAAATTGACTTCAACGGAAACTATGAATATTATAATCTGGATAATGAAGTTGTAATAGGCGCACCTGCTGAATTTGTATTATCACAAAATTATCCGAATCCCTTTAATCCTGAAACAAGAATAAATTATCAGATTTCTAAAGACGGAAACTTGAATCTCAGTGTTTATGATATTAACGGGAAACTCGTTTCGACTATTTTTGACGGATTCAGGAATGCAGGATATTATTCAGTAACATTCAACGCTGCAGATCTGGCAAGCGGCGCATATTATTACAGGATACAGTTTGAGAATTCATTTGACAAAGTAATGAAAATGATAGTAGTGAAGTAACTTTATATACACATTTTTACAAACGAATAAATAATTAAGAACTTAGGACTGTTAAATTCAGAAAGCTAAACAATTAATAGTTTTCATAATAATACCGGGAGGGTTTGTATTTCTGCAAATTGTAAATACGAATTCTCCCTTTCTGTAAGCACATAATTCTGATAGCACTATATATTTTTTATTTGTATAACGGCTGATATCATGAAGTTTCAGACAGTTTGATTTATAACTTCCGGGATTTTTAAAATTATGAGAAGGTAAACAGCCCCGGAGTTTGACTTTGCTATGATTTTGTCTTCATACATTACCGCTTCATTACATGGAGCATTAACAATTGATAATTAATAATTGATAATTGATAATTGAAATTTAAAAGATGTTCCAAAAGAATGAGACCTCAAATTTTGTATACATAAATCTAAGTTTACAAGTTGAAAGAAAAGCTGTATATCTAGCTGCTTTAAAATTGTAATTATTTACCCTACATTCTGAATTTTGAACTGCGCATTAACTTCTTTGAAATCTAACAAGAGTTTTACAGGTATTCTCCGGATCACTATTCCTGCAAGAAACAGACAAAGACCTTCAATTATTAATAAAATATTTTTATTACCTGTAATATTTCTCATACTGGGAGGACTTTATTCATGTGACGGGATTTTCCTTTTTCAGTCAAAATCCAATGTTCCGTCTGATTATAAAAATAACCGCGGAGGAGCTCTGCATACTCAGAATACTCATGCAGAAGCATGCAAAGAATGTCACGGTTACGATCTAAGGAAGAAAGTGAACGATTATGAGGAAGTTGAACGGATTCAGGGATTAATGAGTAATGCAGACCGGTACCAGTGAAATATAAAAGATCAATTCAATGTCCGGAATCTCACCGATATAAGTCAGTCATGAAACATATTCTACTGCGAGTATACATTAAAAATATTTTTTCATTAAAGGATACGGGGTTTTAAATTCAGAAACCGGCAACTGCGGCGTAATAGTTGATTCAGCAGGGACACTGTATGTTTCTACAAATATGTCAGATAAATACAATATTATCATAAACAGATAAATCTTTCTTTTATTAAATCAGTAACAAATCAAAATCTTCATAATTAACTTTAATTAAACAGGTGATAAATATATTTTGCCTTATAATTTTAAAGTTAAATAAACAGATGATCATCCGTCTGATAACTCTATTTACATTTTTTTTCACAGCCGGCGTATCTGTGTCGCAGGATAATATTCCCGGCAGAGGAAATGAAAACGGAATATTAAAGGGAACAGTACTGGATAAGGAAACCGAAGCTCCTGTTGAAGGCGCAGTCGTGGAAATTCTCACTTTGAAAGATAAGAGAGAGACTGATGCAAACGGTGTATTTTATTTTGACAATCTGAAATTCGATTCTTATCAGATAAAGATCACTGCCGCCGGATACGAACCGATGGTAAGATCCGACCTGCTTCTTTACGCAAGCAAACCGCTTGAAGTAATCATTAAAATAATTCCCAAAGGATACAAAACTGCGGTAATAGATGTTCAGGGAAATTTTTTCACTCAAAGCTCCGACGTAAATCTCAGTTCGATCAATCTCGATTACGAGGAGATCCGGCGTGCTCCCGGCGCAACGGAGGATATTTCAAGGATGCTGCAGACAGCTCCGGGTATTTCTATCGGTAATGATCAGCGGAATGACATTATTGTAAGAGGAGGTTCGCCTTCTGAGAATCTTATTCTGATTGACGGAATTGAAATCCCAAATATAAACCATTTCAGCACTGACGGATCCTCAAGCGGAGCAATTGGTTTCATTAATTCCAAATTCATATTTGAAACAAATATGCTCACGGGAGGATTTCCTTCGGTCTACGGAGATAAACTTTCGGGAGTGATTGATATAAATTTCCGCGAAGGAAGCCGTAAAGCATTTTACGGAGATGTGAATCTTTCCATTGCGGGATTCGGAGGAATATTCGAAGGTCCTATCTCGGATAAAGGTTCATTCCTTTTTTCCGTGAGAAGAAGTTATCTCGAACTCGTGCGCGATGCAATCAGATTAACTTCAGTTCCGAATTACTGGGACATAAACCTGAAAGCGAATTATGACATCAGTCAGAATGACAAACTGACACTGATCGGATTATCCGGACTTGATAAAATTGATTTCTCCGGTGAATCCGCAGAGAACAATCCTTACGGAAATTCTCAGGATGATCAGAAGACATATGCAGTAGGTCTGAACTATAAAAAACTTTTTTCCAAAGGTTATCTCGAAACAGTTCTCTCGGATTCCTACACTGATAATTATCTTGTTCAGATAGACGGTCAGACTGCGGATGTAAAATTTAAAAATACGGCCAACAACAATGAAGTCACGCTGAAAACGTCTCTCAATTATAAGCTCTCCGGCATAATGACGATGAATACAGGAATAGGCGGAAAGGTCGCTGACATTAACAATCAGATCTTTCTGAGAGGGGATACAAGCGCAGCAGGTTATGCTTATGATACTATAAATGCCGACAGTAAAATTAATACTTTCAAATTATTCGGTCATGTTAATCTTACTTATAAATTACTGAATGACATATTAATACTAAACACCGGGATACGGCTTGATCATTTTGATTATCTCCGTCTGAAAACCTATTTCTCTCCGAGAGCCGGGATCACTTACAAAATTACCCCTGTGACTTCAATCAATGCCGCATGGGGAATTTACTTTCAGTCGCCTGAATACATCTGGCTCAGCTCAAGTCCGGAAAATTACAGGCTTAATGACATACGCTGCGAGCATTACATTACAGGCATCTCGCATTATTTTTCAAGTGACATAAAAGCCGATGTAGAATTCTATTATAAAAAATATAAGGATTATCCCGTTTGGAAAGACATACCTACTTATATTCTCATAGACGGCGGCGCTGATTTCGGACCCAATATAGTAGGAGAAGCTGTGAGCGCGGGCTACGGTGATGTGAAGGGTTTTGACATTTCAATTCAGAAAAAACTCAGACAGACCGGACTTTACGGATTAATAAATTATTCTTACATAAAATCAGGATTTACAGCGCTGGCCGGAGGTGAAAAGCCGGGAGCTTTCGATCCCGGAAGTCAGTTCACTCTGATTGCCGGTTATCAGTTCAGGAACGGCTGGCTTGCCGGATTTAAATTCAAATATTCAGGAGGAAGACCTTATACACCTATAGACCCGGTTGCCTCAAGACTTGTGAACAGAGCTGTTTATGCAACTGATGATTTCAACAGCGCAAGATATCCGTATTACATGAGAGTGGATGTAAGGGTAGACAAGAAATTTGATTTCCGCAAATCAAGTCTTGTGGCTTACATAGAACTGCAGAATGTTTTTGACAGAGAGAATATATATTCGTATTACTGGAACGAAGACGAAAAAAGACTTGCAACAATTTATCAGTGGGCATTCTTCCCTGTAGGCGGGATCAGTCTGCAGTTTTAAATCTTCAGAACGGAAAATCTAAGGAAAGGACAGATATTTCTCTGTCCGCTCAGGACGGTATCGTATAAAAAAAATTGATTTGAAAGAAATTTATCAATTTCTTAAAATTACAGAAAAACAAAAATGGACAACTACAAAATAACCGAAGAAATTTTCAAAAAAATTGAGGACTCTTGGAATAACGGAAGCGGCGAAGGTTTCGGAAGTTTATTTACCGAAGATGCTGATTTCGTTGACATCAGGGGAGATCTTCATAAATCAAGAACTGAAATATCAAAGGGACATGAAGCTATTTTAAACAGCATTTATAAAGGAAGCAAAGTAAATTACAAAATCGAAAGAGTAAAGGAGATCAGTGATGGAGTATTGCTCGCTCATGTCTCAGCAGAACTTAACGCTCCTTCGGGTCCGCTTGCAGGAATTAACAACAGCTTGATATCGGCGTTGATCTTAAAACAGGGCAGTGATTATCTGATAACTGCATTTCACAATACTCTTAAAAGGTGAACTGATAGTTTACCTATAAAGAACTTACACTCTGACGGGTTTTACAATTTTCCATTAAGGACTCATTTCCTGTTTGACTTATATAGGTTTGCAGTTAAAATTTTTACCCTTCTCATCAAAGAACTTTTTTAAACCCTCACAGAAACTGACACAATTTTTCATTTACATTTTTAAATTCAACATAAATCAGTAAAATTATTCATCTAAAAATGAACGTTTTGCCCGTTTTTTAAGTCATCAGAGTTTTTATTGCAGATTGGTATTGAAATTATTATGAGTTAAAGTTAGTTTATAAAAACGTGCAAAACGTTCATCGAATTAAAATGAATCATAACAATGATAATATCTTCAAAAAAAGCGGCTGAATTCCTGAATGTAAATGAATCAACAATAAAGCGCTGGGCGGATAAGGGAAAAATAAAGAGTCATAAAACCCCGGGCGGTCACAGGAAATTTAAAATGGAAGATCTGAAAAAGGTATCCGAAGAGAATAATTATCTGGTACCATTTGATTTTTCTCCTGTATTTACTGATAAAATATACGATAACATTTCAAACAGAAATTTCAGCGCATTAACATCAGCATTCGGAAAAATACTTCTCAGGGCTGATTCCGAACCTGCATATCAGATGCTCTATCTGCTTTACCTAAACAAGGTGCCGGTGGCGGAGATATTTGATGAGCTTGTACGGAAAACAATGCAGAATATCGGTGATCTATGGTCAAAAGGTATTATTGGAGTCGAAGATGAACATATTGCAACCAATACTCTGATGAAGGCAATAATAAGATTTGAAAACGATGTTACCGACAGGTTTTTTTCAGTAACATCAAAAAACCTGACAGCCGTATGCGCGGGACTTGAAAAGGAAAGACACGATATCGGGCTTCACTGCGTTAAGATCGCTTTAAAACATCTTAGATGGAAAGTTGTTTTTCCCGGGACCAATACGCCTGCGGAATCAATAATTAATCTTTTGAAAAATACGAAACCTGACATTCTGTGCCTGTCACTGAAATCAGATTCCGAAGGCAGTAAAATAAAAACAGAAATTTATAAAATAATTGATTATACTAAGGAAATGAACATAAGGGTCTTTGCCGGAGGAATTACAGAGCCCGGAGAAGATTCGGACAGGATAACCAGGGTTAAAGACATTGTTTCACTGATAAAACATTTAAAAAGCTATAAATAAAATGAAAGATATAATAATAGTAGGCAGCGGACTAGGAGGACTTTCTGCAGCTTTGAGACTTTCTTCAAAAGGATATAACGTAAAAATTCTTGAAAAGAATAATTCTGCCGGCGGACGTCTCAATCAGTACAAAGAAAACGGTTTTACTTTTGATGTCGGTCCTTCATTCATGAGCATGACATATGAATTCGATGAATTATTCAGATACTGCGGAATAGAAAATCCGATAAAACTGAAAGTTCTGGATCCGCTTTACGAAGTCTATTTCGAAGGAAGACAGGAGCCGTATCGTATCTGGAAAGACCTTGATAAGCTTGCACATGAATTCGAAGACATAGAACCGGATTTCAGGATCAAAGCCGAAAGATATCTTAAGAGAGCTTCAGAATTTTTTCATGACACAGAAGACAAAGTCGTAAAAAGTAATTTCAACGGACTCACGGATTATTTCCTGAAGATATCCCGTGTGCCATTGAAACATCTGCCTTATCTTAAGAAAAAGTTATGGACTTTATTATCCGAAACGTTTGATTCCCAGGTCGTAAAAGTGATATTTTCGCTGGTTGCGTTTTTTCTCGGATCGACTCCTTTTAAAACGCCTTCAATATATTCACTTCTGAATTATACTGAATTTATTCACAACGGCTATTGGCGTGTGGAAGGCGGCATGTACAGGATTGTTGAAGAAATTGTAAAAGTCCTGAATGAAAGAGGCGTTGAAATAATTTACAATACGGAGGTATCGGATTTTCATAACACCAACGGAAGCATGGAATATCTTCTAGATAAAAATGGGAAACGCTGGAATGCAGATGTTTACCTGATAAATGCCGACGCGGCTTCTTTCAGGGGACAGATCCTCAGAAGAAAAAAATATTCGGAAACAGCTTTGGATAAAATGGACTGGTCCCTTGCTCCATTCACTGTTTATCTCGGAGTCAGGGGAAAAATTGATAATCTATATCATCATAATTATTTTCTGGGAAATGATTTTACAAAATATGCCGATAAGATATTCACATCATCCGTGATTCCGTCAAATCCTTATTATTACGTGAATATGCCGTCTTATCATGAAAAGCAATGCGCACCGGAAGGATGTGAAAATATTTTCATTCTCTGTCCCGTCCCGGACCTTAGATACAAGAAAGACTGGAAGGACAGTGAGGAATTCGCTGACAGGATAATAGATGATCTTTCCTCGAGGATAAATTTTAACATTAAGGAAAATCTGATGGTTAAAAAAATTATGTCACCGGAGGAATGGGAATCTGAATACAATCTCTACAGAGGTTCCGGTCTCGGTCTTTCTCACGGAATGAATCAGATCGGCGGATTCAGACCATCAAACAAAGACGAAAAATTTTCAAATTTATATTACGTCGGCGCTTCGACTGTTCCGGGCACCGGCTTACCAATGGTTTTAATAAGTTCTAAATTAGCAACCGAAAGGATACTCGATGAGCATTAAAATTTATAACGATACATCATTCAAGATCAGCGATATAATCACACGAAGTTACAGCACTTCGTTCAGTCTAGCAATAAGATCTTTCAGCCGGGAACTTCAGGACTCGATAACTGCGATCTATGCCTTTGTAAGAATAGCAGATGAGATCGTGGATACATTTCACGAAAGCGACAAGATCACTCTCCTTAACGATCTTAAGAAGGAAACATTTAATGCAATAGAAAATGAAATTTCTGTAAATCCGGTTCTGCATTCGTTTCAGATGACAGTTAATAATTATGAAATTCCTCTTCATTACATTCACAGTTTTCTTGAAAGCATGGAAATGGATATTTACAATAACTGCTATGACAGGGAAAATTATGACAGGTATGTTTACGGTTCAGCCGAAGTAGTGGGATTAATGTGCCTCAGGGTATTCTGTTACGGTGATGACAAGCTGTTTGAAGAGCTGAAGGAGCCGGCAAAAGCCCTTGGCTCTGCATTTCAGAAAGTCAATTTTTTACGGGATATTAAAAATGATCTTAAAGAAAGAAAGCGGATATATCTTCCGGATGCAGAGAACACTGCATCCATAAACAGCGCCAACAAACAGAAACTGGAGAAAGAAATAGAGAAGGAATTTGCAGCTGCTTTAAAGGGAATTAAACAACTTCCCGACAGTTCGCGGATTGCAGTATTGTCAGCATACCAGTATTATTATATGCTTTTTAAGAAGATCAGAAAACTGGAAGTCGAAGATCTGTTCCTGAACAGGGTAAGCGTTTCCAATGTTACTAAAATTTTATTACTTCTCAGAAATACGGTCAGACTGAAACTATCCATGTTCTTCTGATGAGCGCGTATCTGATCATAAATATACTTATTATTATTGTTCCGCTTCTGTTTACCTTTGAAAAAAAAGTAAACTATTTTAAAAAGCTCCCGAATGTTTTTACCGCGGTCATATCTGTCGGAGCTGCGTTCATTCTATGGGATATCAGCGCAGTCCGGAACGGTGACTGGAGCTTCAATCCGGCATATGTTTCCGGTTCACGAATTTCCGGTCTGCCGCCTGAAGAAATACTGTTTTTCATAACCGTTCCATACAGTATAATTTTCATTTACGAAAGTCTGAGAATATACATTAAGGAAAGAATGGTCAGCGTAAACAAACTTCTCATGATGACCGGAATTCTGATCTTCGGGACTGCTTCATATCTATTCAGTGACCTGAGCTATACTTCCAATGTAATGATAGCAGCTATGGTAGTTCTTATATTGCTTCTGCTTAAAGGAAGATCAGTTGATATTACAAATATATTTTTCATTACACTTCTTGTTTCATTCATTCCTTTTATTATTGTAAATTATTTTCTTACTTCAATGCCGATTCTCGAATATAATCCTGAAGCTATAACCGGAATAAGATTTCTAACAATTCCGGTTGAAGATTTCTTCTATTCTTTCTCCATGACAGGCGGATGGCTGATCGCATATTCTTTCTCAGGCAAAAGGATTTTTTTTAAAAATAATTAACATCTTTTCTGGAAATACTTTTAATAATATTGCTCTCGGCTATTCCTGTGTACTCATTTGCAGTATCGGTAATAAATCTGTTCAGCGCTCCGTTTTTAAACAAGGAGATTCCGTTTGATACGAAGGATACTGTCTCGGTACTGATACCGGCAAGAAATGAGGAAAAAAATATCCGCTCCTGTCTGGAAAGCATCAGGTCTCAGACCTACAGCAATCTGGAAATTCTGGTTTATGATGATTCTTCGGAAGACAGAACTTATGAGATCGTATCTGAGATTTCAATGAATGACAAAAGGGTACATGCGCTGAAAGGGATTGCGCTTCCTGAAAACTGGCTCGGCAAAAATCATGCCTGCTGGATGCTTTCAAAAAATGCAGCCGGAAAATATTTTTTGTTTATAGATTCGGATGTTATTCTGGAAAAAGATGCTGTAGCTTCAGCTGTCTCTGCATTTAGAAGTAACGACAGTGATCTTTTATCTGTATTCCCAAAGCAATTGATCGTTTCGAACGGGGAAAATGCTGTAGTACCGTTTATGAACTGGCTGCTGCTTTCATTTCTTCCGGTGAAACTGGTATCATCAGACAGGTTCAAATCATTTGCCGGTGCGAACGGTCAGTTTATTTTATGGAATAAAGAAAGTTATGAAAGCTCCGGAGGTCATTCTGCAGTAAAAAGTGAGATTGTAGAGGATATTGAGATCGCAAGGTACCTCAAGAAAAAAGGTTACCGCATAGTGCTTCTCATGAGCAGCGGACTTGTATCATGCAGGATGTATAATAATTTTAAAGAAGCCGTATCGGGATTTTCAAAAAATATATTCCCTGCTTCAGGAATGCCCGCTTTCTTTTTTATTATGAATGTAATACTCATGGTCATATCAAATCTCGCCCCGTTTATTCTGATGTTTTTCAGCGGATACTTTCTGGTGATCGCGTTAATGATAATTCTGCAGAGAATGGTGGTTTCGCATATCAGTTCACAGAATATGATAATGAATGTACTCCTTCACCCGGTTCAGATGCTGATGCTGCTCTGGATAAGCATAAGATCTGTGTATCAGACCAAGAACCGGAAATCCGTCTGGAAAGGAAGGAAAATATGAATGCAAAAATTAAAGCCGCAGTGATTTATATAATTTTTGCAGTCGGGATCACAGGTCACATGATCAGCGGTCTGAAAGGATATATGACAGAGATGACTCCGTATGTACTGCTGATAACGAGTATTCTTGTTCTTTACTTTTCTGAAATAAGAAATAATAAAAACTTTATAAGATGGTTTTTGATTTCGTATTTTATTACGCTGACGCTGGAAATAGCGGGAGTAAAGACAGGTCTGGTTTTCGGGAGTTATGTTTACGGAGAAACTCTGGGAGCGGGCATTGCGGGCGTTCCACTGATAATCGGCTTTAACTGGATATTTGTCATTCTCGGATGTATTGGTATCGGGAAAAAAATATCCGGTAATAAATTTATCACCGCTGCTGCAGCAGGTGTCTTTGCTGTTATTTTTGATATTATACTTGAGCCGGTTGCCGTAAGTCTTAACTACTGGAAATGGACGGGCGGTGAAATCCCTATGCAGAATTACGCGGCATGGTTTGTAATTACTTTTCTCATCACATTAATTTACTGCTATCTGAATGTCAATGTAAGGAAAGAATTTTTCATTCATTATCTTGCAGCTCAGTTCCTGTTTTTCCTTGTATTAGGTCTTTCCTGAAAAGAGTATTTACCGGCTTAATAAAATTATCAGTTATATACTGCTTTGCAGTTACTTAACGTTGTTATATATTATAATAATACTGATGAGAAGTATTATTATGTAAACAACCGTAAGAATAAATCTCTTGTTATGCTGTTTCTGTTTGATCCTTTTTTCGTAAGAGACAAAACTTTTGGAATAATCTCCGGACGCAGGATCCCATTTATAGGTATTCTTTATTTTTTCTAAATCCATTTTATATTAACTGAAAGGAAAATAATGTTTACCTTTGTTTAATACCATTCAATAAATTTTACTTCCTGTAATAATTCTGCAGACTCATCACACCGGTTTTTCCCTTTTTGATCCCCGATATGCCTTCGGCAAAAGACTGAGCTGCTGACAATGTGGTAATGAAGGGGATTTTATTCTGAACAGCGGTCCAGCCGATTGCATATTCGTCAAATCTCGATTCAGATCCAAGTGGAGTGTTAATGACGACCTGAATATCTCCGTTCTTCATTCGGTCCACTATGTTTGGTCTGCCTTCATTTACTTTAAAGACAGATTCGGATTCTATTCCGTTTTTATTAAGGAATACTGACGTGCCTGCTGTTGCAATTATCCCGAATCCGAGCTTTTTGTATTCTTTGATTATCTCAATGGTCTTCGGCTTTTTATCATTCTCATTTACGCTGACAAAAACGTTTCCCTTTACAGGTATCGGCGCTCCCGTTGATTCCTGGGCTTTTGCAAGCGCTTCCCCGAATGTTTTACCGATCCCCATCACTTCCCCTGTTGACCTCATTTCCGGACCGAGGAACATTTTTACTCTGGGGAATTTCTGAAACGGGAATATGGATTCTTTCACTCCAATGTATCCGATATCTTCAAAATTTTTCAGACTGAATTCCTTAAGCTTTCTTCCTGCAATTATTTTTGCCGCTATCTTTACGACCGGAATTCCTGTTGTCTTGCTCACAAAAGGAACAGTACGTGAAGCTCTTGGATTTGCCTCGAGTACATATACCACATTATCCTTTACTGCAAACTGTATGTTTATCAGTCCTGAAACATCCAGAGCCAGCGCAATATTCCTTGTATATTTTTTAATGTCATCCAGACTTTTTTTGTTGATTGAGATCGGCGGAAGTATTGATGTACTGTCACCGGAATGTATTCCCGCTTCTTCAATATGCTGCATTATACCGGCAATAAAAACATCCGTACCGTCACATATTGCATCCACATCTATCTCCCGCGCTTCCTCAAGGAATTTATCAATCAGTACCGGATGGTCCTTTGAAATTTCCGCTTCATCTCTGAAGAATTTTTCCACCTGCTCATCATCATAAACTATCTGCATAGCCCTTCCTCCCAGCACATAAGAAGGTCTCAGTAGCACTGGATAGCCGATCTTATTTGCTGTTTTCTTTGCACTTACCGGATCAGTGCATGTGCCGTATTCGGGTTTAGGAATATTAAGTCTGTCTAGAAGATTTCCGAATTTTTTTCTGTCTTCGGCAATATCAATATTTTCAGAAGAAGTGCCGAGAATTTTCAATCCGTTCTTCTCAAGCTCTTTCGAGATCTTTAACGGCGTCTGCCCTCCGAAGCTTACTACTATTCCCCTGATATTTTTTTCATAACGGACAATGTTAAGGACATCTTCGGTTGTCAGCGGCTCAAAGAAAAGTTTGTCGGTTATGTCGTAATCTGTTGAAACAGTTTCGGGATTGCAGTTGATCATTATCGTCTCAAAACCTTCCTCGCGAAGCGAGTTTACACATCTCACACAGCAGTAATCAAATTCAATTCCCTGCCCGATCCTGTTGGGTCCGCCTCCGAGTATGATTATCTTTTCCCTGTCTGATGAAACGTTTTCGTTATATTTCTCATAGGTCGAATAATGGTAAGGGGTGCCGGCTTCAAATTCGGCGGCGCAAGTGTCCACCGCCTTGTAAACCGGAACAATTCCGTTTTCAAATCTGAACTTTCTGATCTTTTCTTCAGTCGTGCCGAGTATTACGCCGAGCTGTTTATCAGAAAATCCGTTCTTCTTTGCCTTTAAAATAAGATCTTTGGTTACTTTCTTTTTCAATACTTTATTTTTTTTCACTTATTTAAAATTTTATCAAGATAAAAATCATCAATTGAGAATTCTTTTCTTATCTGAGTGATCTCATTTTCCGCTTCATTATTATTTTGGTTTCCTTTTACTGCGGTTATCATTGTATTTCTCGCAGTATGCTCAGAAGATATAAACTCAAAAATCTTTACGCTGTATCCCTTGCTTTCAAGAGAAAGAGCCCGCAGACCATCTGTCAGCATTACTGCAAGACGCTCCTCATGTATTCCGTGACCGAATATTCCCCTCAGATTTTCCGGCACTCTCATTTTTTTTCTTACATACTTCTGACAGCATGGAGCGAGAATTATAATGGATGCTTCCGCTCTGACAGCTTTGTTTATGGCATCATCGGTTGCAGTATCGCATGCGTGAAGCGCGACTGCAATGTCAGTACCGCCCAGCTCTGCTTCTTCAATACTGCCTGATTTGAAAACCAGTCCTTCGTATCCGCATTCCCAGGAAATTTTATTTGAAAGTCCGGCAAGTTCTGAATTCTTTTCAATTCCTGTGACTGTCACTTTTTTATTTAGTTTATTCAGAAAGTGGTCATAAAGCGCGAAGGTAAGATAACTTTTTCCTGAACCCATATCAGTTATCCTGATCTCATCTTTTTCATTAAGTCCGGATGATCTGAAAAGGGAATCCATTGTTTCAATGAACTTGTCAACCTGTCTGAATTTATCATACATGCCGGAGCGTACAGTTCCTTCTGCAGTTGAAATTCCCAGCAGTCTGAAATACTCCGCAGACGGATCCGCAATCCTGACTTTCTCCCTGTTATGAACTGCCGGTTCCTTATCCCTGAATGTAGGTTTCTTTTTATGTAATGACGGAATTCTCTTTCTGGAATGATCGAGAGTAAAATCGTTTTCCGTCGTGAATAATGTTCCGCTCAGAAAATCATTTCCCAGAATTTCCCCTGAAAGACTTACGCCTTTTTGGGTTTCAAAATTCTTAACAATATCTTTTGTTGTATATTTGAAATTAAAAGAAAGTCTTTCGCCTTCCTTTACATTTATTTTTGTAACGGTAATTTTCTGAAAATCCCTGTCATCACCTCTGTATTTTCCGAACTGCAGTTTTACGAATGTATTTTGTTCCAGACTTTTTCTTAATTCATTTACAAATTTTTCCTTCTCGTTCATCATTTTTTCCGTTCCGTTATTTTAATATTTCCTGAAATATCCGTTGCAGCTTTCCTTAATGCGCCGGTGTCTGTTCCAATCTTTCCCCATGTCAGCGCTACGCCCATCCGTCTGTGTAATCTCATGGAAGGTTTTCCGAAAATTCTTATGTCAGAGTTCTTGATCTCCAGCGCTTTTGATAATCCTTCATATTCAGGAGCAGCAGCAGAATCTGTTTCCGAAAGTATTACCGAGCTCGCTCCTGATCTTTCAAGAGTGATTCCGTTTACCGGCAGTCCGAGAACAGCTCTTAAATGGAGTTCAAACTCGTTGAAATTCTGTGTCCCCGCCAGTGTAACCATTCCCGTGTCATGTGGTCTGGGTGAGAGTTCGGAGAAATATACATCATCTCTGCCTATAAAAAACTCCACTCCCCATATGCCGCATCCGGTAAGAGCTGACGTGACTTTTGCAGCAATGTCCTGAGCTTTTAAAAGAAGCGCTCCCGGAATATCCGCAGGCTGCCAGCTTTCCTGATAATCGCCGCGTTCCTGTCTGTGACCTATAGGCGGACAGAAAAGCGTTTCTCCGGAGAACTGAGTGACTGTGAGTAAAGTTATCTCTGACTGAAAATCTATAAATTCTTCAACGATGACTTCATTAAAATCTCCTCTTCCTTTTGAAGAAGCATTGTTCCAGGCGGACTCTATGTCATTTTCATTTCTTACATATGACTGTCCTTTGCCGGATGAGGACATAAGAGGTTTTATCACACACGGAATCCCTATTCTGCTGACCGAAGACCGCAGTTCATCCAGCGAACCTGCATATTCGTATGCGGCTGTTTTAAGTCCGAGTTCTTCTGCGGCAAGATCGCGGATGGCTTTCCTGTTCATGGTATAATTTACAGCTCTCGCGCTCGGCACTATCTGAATGCCTTTGTTTTCATAGTCATATAATCTTTCAGTCCGGATCGCTTCTATTTCAGGAACTATGATGTCAGGTTTGTGCTTATCCACTATTCTGTCGAGTTCATTTCCGTCGAGCATGTTGATAACTTCCTTTTCATCTGCAACCTGCTGCGCCGGAGCGTTGTCATATGAATCAGCCGCTATTACTGTCTGACCAAGTCTTTTTGCCGCAATGACAAATTCCTTTCCGAGTTCACCTGATCCGAGAAGTAATATTTTTTTCACCAATTTAGGAAAATAGTTAGAACAGTTTAATTAGATTTGGATTTAAATTTGGATTTGAACATAAGTTTCGCACCGTTGCCTTTGATAATATCTCTGACTATCTCATTATCAGCAATTGCCTGCCACTCCGTAACCAGTTTATCTTTCACTTTGGCTCGCCATGCAGCCGGTATTTTGAATTTATCATGATTTCCGGCGTCTTCAGTATCGAATGTTCCGGTTGCCGTTCCGAATATTCCAACCGTATCATCAGTTAAAACAGTATTTCTGATATTAATCCGGTAATCGGGAAACCAATTCAGAAACATCTTCCATGCATTTACCATTTCCTTTTTTCCCTTGACCACCATACCGAGTGAATCAACAAAGACATGGTCATCAGACATAATTTCCGTAAGTCCTTCAATGTCATGTTCGTTGATTTTTTCAACATATGAAATCACTGTATTTAAAACATCTCTCGGCGAATTTGAATTTGCGCCGGCAAGTTCAGATTCCTTCCCGAGAAAAACGGACTCAAGCGGTGTTTCCACAATTTTATTCCTGATTTTTTTTACTTCATACGCAGTAACGCCGGGACGGGAAGTCACAACTCTGAGAATTTCATTTCCAATGTAATGAACAGCTGCCCCATCTTCCGCTCCGATCCCGTTTTCAATCACTCCGTCGAGAATAAGTTTATGAAAAGATTCCCTGAGCTCGACCTTATCATCATAATGAGGACAGAAACTTCCCTTAAGCAATCCGAGACACGGGAGTCTTGTCAGCACACCCGGAGAAGGATTAGTGATACCGTCATCAAACCAGCAGATTGCGCCTGCGCTCATTCCTGTTAGTATCACCCCTGAATTCCAGGCTTTTTTCATGATCTTATCGACTCCGTATTTCTTCCATGTTTCTATAATAAACCTCGTGTTTCCGCCGCCGACATGTATTATGTCTTTATCAAGAATAAATTTCTCTATGTCATCAGGAGGTTCATGAAAGGAAAGATGCGAAGGTTCGCATTTCATATTATTGAAAAATTCATAAAACATTTCCCTGTATTCTTTTCCGTCATTGCTAGCCGTACCGAAAAAACAGATCTTTGGTCTTTTCTTTGGAACCAGATTGAGTATGTATTTATCTAGCATTCCATTATCCGGCTCCATAGAAAACATACCGCCGCCTAATGCAACAATTTGTCCGGGTTTCTTCAATGTTCGATTAGTTTAGGTTTGTAATTCAATAAAATAACTATGAGGATTTTAATTTTCAGTATAATAAACAAAGTGGTCTGCCAGGAATATTTACACGTTTAAACAGGAAAAATATCCATTTGCCGCGGCAGATGTGATCTTTTCCGATATTCAATTAAAAATTATATTCAGTCACCTAAGGTCAAAGACTGTTGAACTTTGATATTCTAATTAGTTTGTTTATTAAGTCGGTTACTTTTTCATCGCTGCCTTTATATAGTTTCCCGGATTTTTTAAAATCATCTATCGCATTTTTGTAATTTGCCATCATGTAATAGATCACTCCTCTGTTGAAATAAGCAAGATAGCTCTTTGGATTTTCGGAAACCGATCCGTTCAGAACCTGCAGAGCATACTTGAATCTGTCTGCAATTGTGAACACAAGCGATTTGTTGAGGTTCTTATACAAATAGCTTGAATCCCAGTAAAGTGATTCGCTGACATTTTCGAAGATCTTTGAGGTGTCATTAAGGAGCATATAAACAATTGCTTTGTTCATAAACGCCCGCGGGTTTTTAGGATCTAGGGAAGTTAATGTGTTGAGCTGAGCCAGAGATTTATTGTATTCCCTGTTATTTATATACAGCAGACTCAGACCGTAATAAATTTCATAATTATTTCTGTCATATCTTATTGCATCATTGTAATCCCTTTCTGCAGCCGTATAATTTCCTTCAAGCGCATAAACATTTGCCCTGTTAACATATCCCTGACTGAAGGATTTGTTTATGTTAATGGCAGTTGTAAAATCTTCCTTCGCTTTGGGATAATTCTTTAATCCGAGATAACTCAATCCCCTGTAATTGATCGCATCAAAACTCTGCGTATTAGTGTTAATGTAATCCGTAAAATATTTTATTGCATCGTTAAAATTCGATGCGAAATAATATTCAAGCGCTTTCTGATAAACCGCCTGGGATGTTGACTGTGAAAATAAATTTGCAAAGGGTATTAAGGAAATTAAAAAGATAAGTATTGTTTTCTTCATATTTAATAAAGTTACTTATTATGATGTTTTGTTTAAATTTAGTTTCTTTTACTTTGAATCTAAATGCAAATAGAATTTATTTAACATTTAACAAAAACCGAAATGCTGAAAAATCATGACATAGATATTAAAGATTATCTTGTAAAACCCGATACAAAGATTGATCTCAAAAAATATGAAACAGGATACAGCGGGGAAGAAATAGATAAGGATACCGCGAAGGATCTTCTGGAATCGGGGAAAAAAAAGCTGGAAAAGATCCAGGATGTTCTCTATGCCGACAACAGATACAGCGTGCTTATAGTATTTCAGGCGATGGATGCCGCCGGAAAGGACAGTTCCATCAAACATATCATGTCAGGATTCAATCCTCAGGGTGTAGTGGTTCACAGTTACAAAGCCCCGAGTACGCTTGAGCTGGATCATGATTATATATGGAGGCATTACGTAGATCTTCCGAGGAGGGGAAATGTAACGATCTTCAACAGGTCGCATTATGAAAATGTCCTTATAACCAGAGTTCACCCCGAATATATACTTAATGAAAGGATACCCGGAATAAATTCACTGAAAGACATTGATGATAAGTTCTGGGAAAACAGATATAAACAGATTAACAGATTTGAAAAGAATATTATTCAGAACGGAACACTTGTAATAAAATTTTTTCTTCATTTATCAAAAGAAGAACAGAAAAAAAGATTCCTTGAAAGGATCGATACTCCTGAAAAGAACTGGAAATTTTCACTTAATGATGTCAGTGAAAGGGATCACTGGGACAAGTATCAGAAAATGTATGAAGAAGCGCTTTCCAATACTTCTAAGGATCACGCGCCGTGGTATATAATACCTGCAGACAATAAATGGTATTCCAGAATTATCATTGCCGCTGTGATCCATAAATTTCTCAGCGGACTGGATCTTAAATATCCTGTTCTTGACGACAAGGCAAAATCCGAACTGCTTTCGGCAAAGGAGATTCTACTGAATGAAAAATAGATCAGAACCCGTATTTTAAAAAACCTCCGTCCACGGAAATGCATTCGCCCGTAATGTAGGAGGATGCGGGCATTGCAAGGAATGCAGCTGCGGCGGCAACTTCTTCAGGTTCTCCGACTCTTTTCATTGGAGTTCTTGACAATACCGAATCAAGATATTCTTTTCTGCTTAACACAGGTTCAGTCAGCGAAGTCCTGATGTACCATGGCGCAACCGAGTTTGCTCTGATATTATCCTTTGCCCATTCCACCGATATATATCTTGTAAAATGAATAATGCCGGCTTTCGAGACAGCATAGGGAGAGCCTGTTGCGACTGAAGTCATTCCGGCAACCGAAACAATATTAACTATCGAACCGTGACCTGATCTGCTGAGCAGCGGATGAAACAATCTGCACAGCTCCATTACGGATTTCATGTTAAGCGTTAGGATAAAATCAAGATCTTCGGATGTATTTTCCAGTGTTTTTTTTCTTGTATTTGAACCTGCGTTATTGACAAGAATATCCAGACCTCCAGTGTTCTTGGAAACATAATCTAGAAGCTTTTCCCTGTCCTCAGCTATAGTTACATCACACTTCATTCCGTCCGCAGCAAATCCCTTTGATCTGTATTTTTCAAGATCGGTTTTTATATCTTCCTCATTACGTGAAATTATAAAAACCTCTGCTCCCAGAGAAAGGAATTCTTCCGTAATGGCTTTTCCAATTCCTCTTGTAGCTCCTGTTATGAGAGCTTTCCTGTTTTTTAAATTCCATCTTTCATTCATAAGTTTTATTTATTTTTTAATTATTAATTTATTTTTAATCCATCTGAGGTAATCAAAATACAGAAAAGCGTTCTTTTCAAATCTTTCTTTTTTTAACACCTCAAGCTCATTTTTCAGATCATAAAGAAGAAAGTTATCATCGGCACTCTTTTTTTCCTTAATTAATTTCGCTGTGTAATTAAGAACCGTGTATTCGGTTTTGTGAAGAGCGTTTCTGCTTTTCAGATACTTGCGGGCAGTCGGTATCATATAACTGAGCAGTTTGTATTTCTTTAATTCAAAGTTGATAAGTATAAGAAGCATCCTGGAATACGGTTCAATAAAAGGCGACATGCGCGAATTCTTTTCAAGGTTAAATTTTTCCATTATTCTGAGAGCTTCAGAATATTTCTCTTCAAAAAAATAAATTGACGAAAGTCTGAATACCGTGAGATTGAATGTGTTAATTGTGATCTTGTTTCTGTAATCATCAAGATATTTTTCTGCATCTGCCATCAAAGTATCTATTCCGATTTTTGTTTTTCCCTTCAGTGCCGACAGGATCTTTATGCTGAGATCTGTCAGATTAATATTGATATCATTCACCTGAGAAGTGACTGACATTGATTTCAGTTCGCTGATAATTTTGTAAGCATCCCTGAAGTTACCGCAGTCTGCGGCTGAAAGGGAAGCAGACAGCATTGAATCCTTGAAATTATCAAAAAGCGTTTCGCCGAAAATGTTTCTGTTTTTCAGGATCAGTCTGTATCTTTGTTTATTGAAACTGAATGAGGATCCGAAATCTCCCTTTATTTCAGAGGCAAGACTCTGCAGAAATAATTTACGTTCCGATGAAGTTACCGTCAGGTTTTTACCGCCGCTTACAGATTGCGGCAATGACAGTATTCCGTTAAGTTCCTCTTCGTCAGCTGCTGATCTGACTATTCCCTTATACCTGTAGAAACGGAAAAGAAGAGCAATAACTCTTTTGTAAGAATTTATAACGCTTATTTTTTCAAGGACTCGGAGTTCATCATCAAAATTTTTGTTTATGTCCATACCTGAGAGAATTTCCTTTTTGGACAGCTGTCTTTCAATTTCGATAAAATCCAGCAGGAAACTGAATCTCTCGTTTTTCTCCGCAAGCAGTCTGCCGGCTTTTACCGTTTTGAAATACTGACCGAAAAGGGCTTTGTCAAAAAGTATTCTGCATCTCTGAAGAATGTTGAATAATTTAGCGTCTGTGGATTTTTCATTTTTATAATTAAGCAGACTTTTGAAAATGAGCTTGCCGAGATAATTCTTTGTAAAATTATAATTCCTGAAAATACTTTCACTGCCCTTTGCGGACCTCAGCTTTCTCTCATCAAAGATCTTCTGTGAGTCGAGCAGATCAAAGAGTTTCAGATATTTTTTATTTCCCTTCTGGACTGATGCGCTGAGCCGGAAGTATCTTTTTTCACTGGACGAAAGTGATTTTATCAGATCGAAAAGTTCGCTTGAAGACTTCATTGAAATAAAATATATATAATATTATTTCCTGTGTTTCGGTTAGTTACACAACTTTTTTAATAATATAGGAAGATTATTTATAAATTTTATGCTACTTCAGGAATCAAATTTTCTGCCGGATTTTTCCCTGACAAAAGCGTACCTCTCACTCACAAGAGTCGTATATTTTTCATAGTTTTATAAAAAATAAACTTATTTAATATGAAAACAACAATAAAAATTTTTCTGATTTTTTTTATGATAAACCCTGTGATCAACGCGCAGGATTTTATAAAAATGGAACAAAGCATTGTAAGTCTTGACAGCGGAGCTTCCCGCAGCGTTAACTGGATCGATTATGACAACGACAACGATCTTGATCTGTTCATTTCCAACGGTCTACAGAACGGTCAGAATAATTTTCTATACCGGAATGACAACGGAGTGTTTGTAAAGATTGAGAACGATCCGATCGTTAGTGATTTCCTTCCTTCTGACGGAAGCAGCTGGACGGATTTTGATAATGACGGTTTCGCCGATCTCTGTGTGGTAAACTGGTGGAACAGGATCAACCTGCTTTACAAAAACAACGGCAACGGCACATTCACTTTTCTGTCTTCAAGTCCTGTCTGCACGCAGCTCAGTTACTCCGAAGCCTGCAGCTGGGGGGATTATGACAATGACGGACTGATCGATCTTTTTATAACTAACAGCGCGGGAACAGGTCACAGAAATTTTTTATACAGGAATACCGGCAGCGGAAATTTCATAAGGATTGATACCGGCGCAGTGTTCGGAGAAACTGCTTACTCACGCGGAATTAACTGGACGGACATAAACGGAGACAGACTGCCGGATATCTTTGTCTGCAGGGAAGAGAGCCAGAATGAATTCATGTTCAAAAATAACGGCGGCGGATATTTTACGAGAATTACAAATTCTCCTCCCGTTACAAACGGCGGTATAACATGGAGCGGAAGCTGGGGAGATTATGACAATGACGGCGATCTTGATCTGTTCATTACAAATTCTGAAAATCAGACAAATTCACTTTTCAGAAATGAAGGGGATTTTAATTTCACAAAAATAACAAATGATCCGCTTGTAACGGAACCCGGATACAATGCTGTCGGCGGCTGGGGTGATTATGATAATGACGGTGATCTTGACATGTTTGTATCGCAGGCATACAAAGGTCCTTCCTTTAACGAAAAGCTTGTTAATAAATTATACAGGAATAATCTAATGGAAACAGGAACTGCATCATTTGAAAAGATCACTTCGGGGATTTTAGTAAATGATTCCGGATATACTTACGGATTCGCATGGGGAGATTATGACAATGACGGCGATCTTGATCTGGCAGCGGCAAACACTTTCGGGGAAAACCAGAAGAACGCTCTTTACAGAAACGAGCTCAGCAACGGTAATAAATGGATCAATATAAAATGCAAAGGCACGGTCTCCAACAGTTCAGCCATTGGCGCAAAGGTCCGCATAAAAGCAAACATAAACGGAAACCCCGTCTATCAGATGCAGGAAATAAGCGGACAGGCAGGGTACTGTACTCAGAATCTCATACTTCATTTCGGACTCGGAAATGCGCAGGTAATAGATTCTCTTAAAGTAGAATGGCCGTCGGGAATTGATCAGTATTTTACAAATGTGCCTGTAAACCGGAATATAACTATTACAGAAAACGGAACTCTGATCTCTGTAAATGAAACGGGTACGGAAACCGTAAAGGATTTTAAATTATTTCAGAATTATCCGAATCCTTTTAATCCTGTCACCCGTATAAAGTATCAGATCAGCCGGAAGTCGGCAGTTCTCCTTCAGATATTTGATTCGCTGGGAAATAAAATTGAAACGCTTGTTAATGAAATTCAGCCCGAAGGAGAATATGAAAAAGAATTTTCGGCAAACGGTCTTGCTTCAGGAATTTATTACTTCAAAATAACTGTTAACAATACAGGCGAGACCAAAAGTATGATCCTTATAAAATAGCAAAAAATTTCAAAGTGTTTTTTTCATATTATTAAATGCTGAGAGTGAAATGAATATGCAGTGAAACGATGCTTTCTGTTTATATTTATAAAATAAAACCGGTGTGAAAATACCGGTTTTTTTTATTGTTAAATTACAGCAAATATTACTACATGATAAACCGTCACAATAATTAACTCATACATTTAGATAAAAATAAAAATGCTCCTCATCTTTTTTAAACCCCGTTCTTTCATAAAGTCTGGCCGCATCCGTATTCGTTTTCTGGGTTTCAAGCATTACAAAAGCTGAATCTGACTTTTCGGCAAATTCTCTGACAGCATTTATCAGCGCTTCGGCAACGCCTTTTTTCCGGTATTCCTTCTTTACGAACAGATCATTCAGTATCCACGCTCTTTTCATTCCGACTGAAGTAAAATATGGATAAAGCTGCGTGAATCCTGATGCATTTCCTTCCCCGTCGAGAGAAATGAATATTTCCGATTCTTTTTTTGAAATTCTCTCCGAAAGAAATTTCAACGCGGATTCCTGATCGGAAGTCTGATCATAAAACTGTCTGTAAAGATCGAATAATTCCGCGAGCTGATATAAATTGTCGGAGTCTGCTTTTATAATTTTCAATTTATTAAATTTTTGATATACAAATATTCTTTATTCTGATATTACTCTTTGAAATCAATTACTCCATTACAGCTGCAACTGCCGATGCAGTATTCTGACCGTCAAGCGCGGCTGAAATAATACCTCCTGCATATCCTGCACCTTCCCCGCACGGATACAATCCTTTGATTTCAACATGCTCATATGAATGTCTTTCTCTTGGAATCCTTACAGGCGAACTCGTTCTGGATTCGGGTCCTGTTATCACCGCTTCTTCGGTAAAATATCCTTTCATCTTTTTACCAAACTGTAAAAAAGCGGCATTCAGTTTCAGTGATATGCTTTCCGGCAGAAGGCTGTTAATGTCAGCTGAATACAATCCCGGAATATAAGAATTGTCCGGCAGTGTACCGGATATTTTTTTATTTACGAAATCAGTCATTCTCTGAGCCGGCGCTTTCTGACTGCCGTCACCGCTTTCAAAAAATCTCTTTTCAATTTCCTTCTGATATTCAAGTCCGGTAAAGGAACCGTGAATTTTATATGCAGCAGTATCTTCAGTTTCCACAGCCACAACAATTCCTGAGTTTGCAAACTTAGAATCCCTTCTCGACATTGACATCCCGTTCACAACCAGTTCGCCCGGAGAAGTAGTCGCCGGTACGATCAGGCCTCCTGGACACATGCAGAATGAAAACACTCCTCTTCCTCCGCACTGTGCGGCAAGCTTGTATGAAGAGGCGGGAAGAAATCTGCTTCTTTGTTTCTGTCTGTACTGTATTTCGTCTATGAGCTGCTGAGGATGCTCGATCCGAACGCCGAGAGCAAACGGTTTCGCTTCGGTTAGAATGTTTTTTCTTTTTAATAAATAAAAAATGTCCCTGGCCGAATGCCCTGTTGCAAGAATAAGATGATCTGATAAATATTCACAGGAATCATTTATCAAAACACCCTCTACTCTGTTTTCCTTTATTAAAATATCTGTTACGGCAGAATTAAAATTAATTTCACCGCCGTAATTAAGAATAGTCTGACGAAGATTCTGTACAAGGACCGGGAGTTTATTTGAGCCGATATGCGGATGTGAATCAATAAGTATGTCGGGATTTGCGCCGTGTTCGGTAAGGATTTTAAGAGCTTTGTAAATATCACCTCTTTTATGTGAACGCGTATATAATTTTCCGTCTGAATAAGTCCCGGCTCCGCCTTCGCCGAAGCAGTAATTGGAATCAGGATTTACAATGCCTTCCTGCTGAATCGCGCGGAGATCCCTTCTTCTGCTGCGGACATCTTTTCCACGGTCAAATATCACAGGTTTTATTCCGTGCTCAATCAGCTCAAGAGCCGCAAAATATCCCGCAGGTCCAGCGCCTGCAATTATTACTTTTTTACCTCCTGAGACATTTTTATAGCTTTCACTGAAGACAGGTTCTGGGTCGGGAATTTCATCTATATAAACCTCCGCTGAAATATTTATAACCGGATTTCTGCTCCTGGCGTCTACAGATCTCTTTATGAGTTTTACAGTGAAATCAGTCCCGCTTTTGATATTGCAGATCCTTCTGAAAATACCGCTGAGTTTTGATTGGTCGGAACTGTCCTCGGGAGATAAGGATACTTCTACTTTTTTTTTCATGTGTTCACTATTTATGTGAAAATAATTTTAAGCGGCTGAAAACTGATTGCGTATACTGAAAAAGATCAGAGCTTAGAGAGTTCATCCCTTAGTTTTGATGTCAGACTTTTTACGATCAGATCATAGGAATCATCCGTCATTTCCTTCAGTAATTTTTCAGGAATCATGCCGTCGAATATGACGGTATTCCAGTGCTTTTTATTCATATGATAGCCGGGAAGAACTTCTTCATATCTTTCGCGGAGCTCAACCGCAGTTTCCGGATCACATTTGAGATTAACCCTGAAAGGAATGTCAAATGAAGTTATTGCAAAGATCTTTCCCATTACTTTATAGACAAGCGTCTGCTCGCCGAACGGGAATTCCTCTGTTACTCCTTTTTTGTTTAAGCAGTATTTTCTGAAATTTTCAAGGTCCAAAATTCAGTTTTAAATATCCTCTTTGCCGATCCATTTTCTGACGCCGACGGGTTTGAATGATTTCATTTTATCAAGCAAAGTATCCGCATCTTTTTCAATGATTATCATTTCAAGATTCAGTTCATGTACAAATTTATCACTGACAGCTTTATTTATGAAATCAATAAGAAGTCCGAAATAATTATCAACATTAAAAATTCCGATAGGTTTTGAATGAATGCCAAGCTGCGCCCAGGTCCAGGCTTCAAAAAATTCCTCAAGCGTGCCTATCCCGCCCGGCATCATAATGAATCCATCCGAGAGCTCTGACATCAGCGCTTTTCTCTCATGCATTGTCTTTACGATTTTCATTTCCGTTGCGTCCATAAAAGCAACCTCCCGAGCAACTAGGTCTTCCGGTATAACTCCGGTGACTCTGCCGTTGTACTGCAGCACGGTGTTTGCGAGTTCACCCATGATACCGACATTGCCGCCGCCGTAAACAAGATCTGTTCCCCGCTCAGCAAGGAGCTTGCCGAGCTTCTGCGCGGCAACAAGATATTCAACGCCTTTGCCTGAATTTGATCCGCAAAAAACACATACACTTTTCATGATATTTTACACAGTAGATTTTACCCGCTTTTCTTTTTTGAGAAGGAAAGCCAGAATGAAGGAGATCAGAGTTCCGCCTATCAGAACAAAAAGCAGCTGCTGAATAATCTGTACATTCAGACTGAACTGATATTTCAGCACTGTAAGCGCTGCATTGATCTGTTCCCGCGGAATGTTTTTTTCTATCATTGACTGCTCAGACTTTGCAGAAAGAAAATTTACGTAATCGGGATTTATGAATTCATAATACACATAAGTAAAGATCACGATCATCACCGCCACAATAAACGTTATCACTATGCCTGTCTTGAAAGCTTCTTTGAAAGTGATTTGCCCGAAATTTGATTTATCTCTTCTCTCTCTGATTCCGAAAAAAATTCCTATAACCGGAATGATTACTGAAACAAACATAATAAAATTTCCGGCTTCATGAAAATTCGGCACGATCATAGTATAGACAAGTATCATCCATACAAATAAAATAAAAGAAGTAAACAATCCGAATTTGAATTCAGGCATTATTCTTATCGGGAATAATTAGTAAATATTTCTTTAAACGAAGCGTTTTCAATATCCTGCCGGTATCAGCCTTCAACGTCCTTCAAAAGTTCTCTTGCATATTCCGCATCTTCAGGCATTACTCTGAATTCGACCGGACCAGTGATAGGGTTGAATCCTGTTCCTAGAATTCCTACTCCGAAAAGATCCTGCACGCCTTCACCTTTTGCCAGATATCTGATTTCCGCTTCATCGAGAATAGACTTAATTACTGCAATCACAGCTTCGTTACCGGTCTCATATACGGTTACAAGTCTTTCGTGATCCTCTTTTTCCTGCTGCTCTTTGTTCATAATTTGGTTTTGTTAAGTTTAATGTTAATGTTTAAAAATATTTCCTTTTATTCAATTTAATTTTAATTGCTTATTAATTTTAAAAATTTTTACCGTTTTTAATCCAATCCCTGAAAAAATAACTGCAAATTCGTGACAAGTCTGTCACACCCGCCTGTAATTTTTGTCTAAATATTAAAAAGAAATTACTTAAATTTAATCATATTATGTATAATCCTTTCACAGAAAATAAAGAAACTCTTCAGACATCGGAAATTGAAGATCAGGTGCTCGTCAGCAGAGCCTTAACAGGTGACAAAAAATCCCTCGAGGTGCTAGTAAAACGGCATCAGGCCTGGATTTTCAATATTGCATTGAAAATGGTCTGGGATCCGGCAGATGCCGAGGATGTTACACAGGAAGCGTTAATTAAGATAGTTACAAAACTGTCCACGTTCAGAGGTGAAAGTTCATTCAGAACCTGGGCATACAGGATAGTCGCAAATCATGTTATCAATATGAAAAAAAGGAAGAAGGAATTTGAATATACTTCTTTTAAAATATACGGAAACCAGATAGTAAACTCTCCGGATACTGAACTGCCGGATCAGGACAGCGTTCCAGTTGATGTCAATCTTCTGATAGAGGAAACGAAGATCGGCTGCATGAATGCAATGCTTCTGTGTCTTGACCGCGAACAGCGGCTGGTGTTCATTCTCGGAAGTCTCTTCGGTGTTAACGACACTGTAGGAGCGGAGATACTTGAAATAAGCCGCGATAATTTCAGACAAAAGCTTGCCCGCGCGCGCAGAGACCTCGGAAGCTTTATGAGCAACAAATGCGGACTCATTGACAGGAACAATCCGTGTCACTGCTCAAAGAAAACAAAACTTCTTATTGATGCAGGACACGTGAATCCTGAAAAGCTTTTGTTCACAAGAAGCAGGATACAAAGCATTGAAAGTGTTTCGGACAAAAGAAAAGATGAGATCAATGATCTTTTTGAAAATAAAGCCGCTGATCTTTTCAGGGAACATCCGTTTCAGGATTCACCCGACTTCGTTGAATCACTGAACCGTATCCTTGAGAGCAGGGACTTCAGAAGAATATTTAATTTCAACTGACCTGCAATCTCATCCAACCAAAACGTTATACTTTAAAATTCAAGTTTCATTGGTTTCTGTTTGCTTTCTTTTATGCGGCCAATAAAAGTAACAGCGATTATTCGCCCCGGGTACCGTGGATGAATAATTGCCTGATTTCAAGATAAATCGCAGTAAAATTTCCAGCTCGGGATTTGCTTTGCAGATTTCCCGGACGGGAAATTTTTTTTGATGCAGTTTATCCCGTATTTTTTAACGGCAATAATTCACAATCAGGTAGTTTTAAAAAAATTATGAAACAGTTAACCTCTGTTCATAAAATAATATGTTATTAAAGGAATATATCGGTTTTAGACAGTTCAATCCTGCAATAATCTTCAAACCTCACAAAAGCATATTATTTTTTTACAATAAAGGTTATTTTGATAAATGAAATTAATTTACACCGGGCTTTATATTGTAAGTCTTGTCATTCTACTTGTTTCTCTTACAGGAGGAGGCGTTTCAAGATCTTTATTCGAATCATTATCCGAGAAGACCATTGAAAAAACGGGCTTTCAGAAATCCTACGTACAGTCGGTTGACAATAAGATCGACGATCTTATTTATAAATCCAAGCAGATCGAACTTCAGATAGAAAAGATCAAAAAATTCTTTTCTTCAGACAAGATCGATGAGAGCAGGTATTCAAGAGAAGAGAGCAAAATGCTTGAGAATGCAGTTTATACTCCGCTGGTTAATATGTTCATTCTGGTTTACCGGATATTTTTCGGCGTAATATCATTAATGGTATTATGCTTTGCGGTGATATTTCATCTTATCTACAGAAGTCTGGATCTCAGAAGAAGAGTAGTCAGACTTGAGGAAGCGCTGAATACGGGAAAATTTGTATGACAAAGATCACCGGAGATACGGATATAATTGTTTCGGAATTACTGAAGGGAAATATTGCCGCTCTCCCGACTGAAACGGTATATGGTCTCGGAGCAAATGCATTGAATGAAGATGCTGTTTTAAAGATCTTTGAAACAAAAGAAAGACCGGCTTTCAATCCGCTTATTGTGCATGTATATGAAGTTGATGAACTTAAAAAATACAGCAGCGATATTCCGGAAAAAGTCTATGATCTTGCGGAAATTTTCTGCCCGGGTCCTCTGACTTTTGTTCTGAAGAAAAAAAATATCATTCCCGATATTGTTACAGCCGGAAATGACAGCGTAGGACTGAGAATACCTTCGCATAATTTATTCCGTGAAGTGCTCAGGAGTTCAGGACTTCCTCTGGCTGCTCCGTCTGCAAACAGGTCCGGAAAAATTTCACCGACCACAGCCGGAGAGGTACTCAGCGAACTGGACGGCAGAATTGATTTTATTCTGGACGGGGGCAAATGCGCCGTAGGCATTGAATCCACAGTGATAAGCTTTCTGAATAATGAAATAAAAATTCTCAGGCACGGTATTATTACAAAGGAAGAAATAGAAAAGATCACGGGAAAAATTTCAGACAGTGAAGACAGCGTTCCGCTTTCCCCGGGGATGCTTAAAATTCATTACGCGCCTTCAACGCCCTTGTATAAATGCGCTGATCCCGCAAAAGCAGCGGAAAGAACAGGACTTAAGACAGGAATACTGGATCCCGGTAAGTATTCAGATCTGAGGGAAGCCGCGTTTCATTTATTTTCAGATCTAAGAAAACTTGATGAATCCGGATTTGAAATGCTGCTTTATTCAGAAGCTGAAAATTCCGGGATTGGAGTTGCGATCAATGACAGACTGAAACGAGCCGGATCCGGAGAAATTGTTTTTACAGGAAATTCATTCAAAATTATTTACGGATAAAATGTCCGAAAGAATAGTAATAGACTTTGACGATGAAGAGGAAAAACCTAAAAAGGAAAAAGAGACTATAGTTATAGATCTGAGCGAAGAGATAAACAAAATAGAGATTGACAATATTGAAGATACATACGAAGAAAAGATCCTCAAGAAAAATATTGACTGCTCTTTCAGGGGAAACAGCGGGCTGAATAATTTTTTCGAAAGCAGTCTTAATTTTCCCGAAGGCATTGAAAAGGGATTCCGCCAGTCATTCAGGATCAGTCTCAGGGATGATTTTTTCAATTCGGTCCTTTTTAACAACAGGTATGTGATACTAAGCTCCTGTTCGGGATATGTTTATTTTATCGACAGGTTCACTGGTTATGTAGAGCACAAAATTCAGATAAAGGATCAGATATTTGAAAAGACTGGTCTGGTAATTTCCAATACGGTTTATCTTAGTTCGCTTAAAAAAATTTTCCGGTACGGTAAAACAGGGGAAAAGTCTTTTGAGCCGGAAGAATTATATACAGCTCCCGAGGGATTTCTTATTTGGAGCAGTCTTAACAGACAGGGAAACAAAATACTTTTTACCGAACAGGATACGCTTGGGGGTACAGCAAATCTTGTTCTCATGGACATTACTAATCCTGATGAAGTTTTCCGGTTTGAGTTAAAAGTAAAAAAAGCACTGGCTGACAGGATCTGTATTGCCGGCAGATTTGCTTTTGTTCTTATCGATTCATCACTGCTGGTGTTTGATACCGAAAATCTGACCGGTGAAATTAAGGAGATCAATGTTTCTGCGGATGAAAATTCTTTTCTTTTTTATTCGTCAAACAGATTATATATTACAACTGTAAACTATGAATTATATTATCTTGATCTTCCTTACAGAAACACAAATTTTAAAAATACGGGAATAAAAAATAATTATATAAATTCAGCAGGAAGTTTCGGAGACAATCTTTTTACCGGGACTATGGAAGGATGGAATCTTTTTAAATCCACCGGTCTGAAGATATATGAATACGAAGACGAGTATGAGAACAGGATAGAGAGCATCAGCAGGAATGTAATAGTGATTTCCAAAAGCAACAAAATAGTATTCAGCAATCTTAACAGGTTTCAGGAAGCGGAAGGATATGTGATCTCATCGGATAAGCTGAATGAATCCGAATTTATAATTTCAGCTGTGATCTCTGAAAACGAGATCTTCATATTAACGCGAAAAGGCATACTGGAATCATTTACTAACGACAAATTAAACATACACATCTGAGTTATATGAGAAAAATATTTATTATAATATTCATAGCTGTAACTTCCGTGTCTTATTCACAGACGGGAAATCAGTTCATATTTTTGTTTGACAATTCAGGAAGCATGCTCCCGTACTACACAAATCCGGGCAGCAACTTCAAAATTTTCTGTAAAGCGCTCATTAAAAATTCAGTTAAGGGAAACGACAAAACCGGTATATACCTGTTTACAAAAACTGATCCGAAGCGCGCAATAAATTCACCGAAAATGCTTTACAATGCCGCCGCAGATGAAATGCTTCTGGATAAGATATTTTTAAAATTCATTCCCATGAGAGGAAACGATAATCTGACGGGAACAACCGACCTTATTGAAGCTCTGGATAAGGGAATTGCAGCCGTGGAAGGAAATTCGGCGGTGATATGGCTTATCACCGATAATATAAATGACAACAGCGGGAGCGGGGATTCCTCATATGCAAATACTCTCGAGTTCTACAAAAGACTGAGATCGGACGCAAATATTCAGAAGATACTTCTCTATCCGATTCCTGAAAGATCCTATGACGGAACTGACAGCACTAAAGGATATGTGGCTTACGGAATCGTTTATTCTAAAACCAGACTGTCCCAGGCGGAACTGGAAGACTACGATTCAATATTGAGAGCGGGCGGAATAAGGGAAAAAGCAATAACGCTGAAACCTCTTGACATAGGAACCATAGTACTTAAACCAAAAGTCACACAGAGTAAAATTACTGACGGTAAGATCTACTTTGACGGATCATCACTGCGGGGAAAGGGATTTGAAGAAGGAGAAAAGGTTCAGGAGACCTTCAACGACCTTACGCTGAAATCTAATCTTTATCCTTACATTATCAAAAGCGCAAAACTCAGCGTCGGGCTTGATAATTTCACTTCATCTGATTATTCAGTCAAGTCGCTCGGTACACAGACTATATCTCCGTCAACTGTCAGTAATGTTTCCCCCGAAGGAGAAGTTACCGGCTTTTCGATAATATTCAATCTTCCGGAGATCACTCCGAATTTTTCTTTCAAAACAATTTTCAAAGAGGATTTTTCAATCGGCGGCGATCTGATACTCGAAGTCTCTCAGGTGGATATTCTGCTGGACGAGAATTACGTCAACAGATTCAGGGAACTGTTCGCGCTTCAGTCCGTTCCCGAGATCTTCCAGCCCGTCCTAAAAGACAAGAAGATCATAACCAAGATTCCGCTTGAGCTCAGAATGAAATACGGTCCATGGAGACTTTTCGTACTCATCGGTCTTATCGCCCTTGTTGTTCTTGCCATACTCTTTCTCCTGTATCTGCTTTTAAAGAAAAAATGTTTCGGACTTTCCATTGACAACGGTCCGGTTCAGGATGTATGTCTCGGCGGACTTTCGTCATATTCCGTTTCCACGGGAATGTCAGGGGATCTTGGAAAAATAAAAAAATCCATTTCCGGCGGACTCAGTTTTGAATATTCAAAAAACACGGCTACTCCGGGAGCGAAAACCAGTTTGGTGGAAAATATTCCTGTCGAGATACAGTATGAGGATGAAGGCTTCAGGGTTAATTCCGTCACGATCATGATCACCGGCTCGGATAAAGGACCTGCGGCAAACCTCGGCGATACTGATGAAACAGGAATATACTGACGTTACGCGGTGTTAATAAATTAACTTTAAAATAATTTTTTGATTATACATATATTAATTTATTGCAGCAAATAATTTTGATCTGATTTCCGTTGTTAATTTATTATTTCCGGACGGGGATCTTTTCCTCCCGGCAAATGCCGTGGAAAAGTATTATACGCTGATCATTAAAACAGGGAAATGGTAATCAAAAAATTCATTATTCTTTTTATTCTGCTGCTGTCAGCCGCTTCGCTTTATTCACAGCAGAATCCGAATTACAGAACCCTCGTTTCCCAGATCGGTCACAGAGACACACTCATTACGCTTCCTGAAAAATTCATAATACCGTTTTCGGAGATCCTGACTTTACAGAATAAAATCCTTACGCCTTTCAGCGATTACAAAATTGATAACAGACAGGGAGTTATTACATTAAGCAAAGACCTTTTTTCTAAATATGAACTTGATACTTTTCAGATCTACAGTCTCCGCACGGACTATGATGTCTTTCCGTATGACATCAAGGAAGAATATTCTAATTTCGATATTATAACGGAAAGAGACACTTTAACAGGAGATTCAATTCAGATAGCGACACAGAACAAGGATTTTATCGGAAGTCTGTTTGAAGGAACCGACCTTCAGAAATCAGGAAGTCTTTTCAGGGGAGTTACTGTCGGTTCAAACCGTGATCTCTCGCTGAATTCCGGATTCAGGCTTCAGCTGAACGGTAAGCTCACAAGCGACATTGAGATAAATGCTGCTCTTACTGACGAGACAACTCCGATACAACCCGAAGGCAATACGCAGAAGCTTCAGGAGCTTGACAATGTTTTCATCGAACTCAAAGGTCAGGATTTTACCGGAACGATAGGAGATATAAATATTGATTTTCAGAATACTCAGTTCACAAACTTCAAAAGGAAAATTCAGGGCGCAAAGGGATACGCGGTATACGGGAACGGCATTGGAAATATTCTTCTCAGCGGCGCAGTTCAGAGAGGTAAGTTCAATTCAAATTCATTCAACGGCAGGGACGGAATTCAGGGTCCTTATTATCTGATAGGGAAAGACAATGAGATTAATATTCTGGTTCTTTCCGGATCTGAAAAAGTCTTTCTTGACGGAATAGAAATGGTTCGCGGCGAACAGGCGGATTATGTTATTGATTACGGGATCGGGACAATTACATTTACAAACAAAAGGATCATTTCTGTTGCTTCGAGAATTATAGTGGACTTTGAATATACCGACAGAAAATATTCACGGACTTTACTGACTGGAGCGAACAATCTGAGTTTATTTAAAAACAAACTGAACATAGGATTTTCCTACGTAAGTGAAAATGATAACGAAAACAAAAGCATAGATTTTACTCTTACCGATCAGGACAGACAGATACTTTCGCAGGCGGGAGACGACAGGTTCAAAGCCATAAAGTCAGGAGTTGAATTTGTCGGGGTTGACACCGCCACCGGACTGGGAAAAGGATTGTACATAAAATCAGATACGCTTATAAATTCTCAGAAGATTACATATTATAAATATCTCCCAAATGATGCAAACGCTCTTTATCAGGTGACATTTTCTTTTGTCGGTCAGGGAAAGGGAAATTATCTGCAGAAAAGTTCGCTTGAATATGATTTCAACGGACTTAGTCAGGGAAATTACGACACGATAATTTTCATTCCGCTGCCTAATTCATATCAGATCGGTGACATTAATCTTAAATATGAATCTTCTCCTCTGAAAGAATTTACACTGGAACTTGAATCTGCATTTTCAGTTCTCGACGCAAATAAATTATCCGCCATAGGTGACAACAATAATACAGGCGTGGCATTATTCGGAACAATCGGATTAAACAAAAGGGATTTCAATTTTCTCGGAACAAAGCTCAACTCTGTCGAACTGAAACTAAAGAGCAAGGTTGTAAACAAGATCTTTGTACCGCTGGAAAGATACAACCCGGTTGAATTTTACAGGGATTACGACATACAGGATTCCAACAAGCTGACAGAGGATCTCAGGGAAGCTTCTCTTAATATTATTCCAAAAGATTTTATTAAATTCAACGCATCATTCGGACAGCTTCTCAGAGGAGACGGATTCAATTCGTTAAGAACGGCTGCAGAGTTTGTTATGAAAGATGATACGAAGAACATTCCCGAACTGCTTTACAATATTGAATACATTAAATCCGACAATACATACATTAATGTAAACAGCATTTGGCTGAGACAGCTGGCAAGCGCGGGTTATAAAAAATATCTCGGCGGATTTTCCTTTGACAATCCGAGTCTTGAATTCAAACTTGATTTTGCGCAGGAGAACAGGCGGAATAAAGTGCCCGGACTGACCGGAGACAGTCTGCAGTCGGGAAGTTTTTCATTTTACGAAGTCAAGCCGAAATTCCTGATAAACAATCTGTATGATCTCAACTTCTATTCAGAGATAGGTTTCAGAAAAGATAACCTACCGCTGGAAGGAGTATTGAAAAAGGAATCGGAAACTTTTACTCAGACTTACGGTCTCAGATATAACGGCGTTCAGTGGGTTTCCACTTTTCTCGAACTTACACTCCGGAAAAAAGTTTTTGCGGATGAATTTACCACAGAGACAAACATAAACAATAACTCGCTTCTTGTTAACTGGCAGACGAGACTTGACCCGCTGAACGGTTCGCTGCTTACTGATCTTTATTACAATACGACAAGCGAACGTCAGGCAAAAGTGGAAAGGATTTTTGTTGAAGTAAGGGTCGGCGAGGGAAATTATATTTATCTCGGAGATCTCAATGCAAACGGATTAAAGGATGAGAACGAATTTCAGCTTACAAATTTCAATGACGGAAATTATATACGGATAAATCAGCCGACCAGCGAACTATTCCCTGTCACAGGACTAAACACTTCCGCAAGATTCAATCTTAAGCCGGCGAGATTTTTTAATGTAACAGGAAATGATTTTTTATCGGATATTTTGAGAAACACGACCGCCGAAAGTTATGTGCGTGTGGAGGAAAAAAGCAAGAATCCGAATACAGACGACATATACTTTCTTAAGTTCAGCACTTTTCAGAACGACTCGAATACTCTCTTCGGTACAAATCTTTTTCAGCAGGATATTAATTTCTTTGAATTCAATTCCTCATATTCCCTGAAGCTAAGATACATTCAGCAGAGAACGTTCAATCAGTATATAGGTGGAAATGAAAGATTCTTCGGTATTCAGAAGTCAGTAAAGCTGAAACTCGGACTGACAACGGATATCACAACATTATTTGAATACTCCACAAAAGTTGACAGAAACGACGCTCCTTCAAATTCAGTACGGAACAGAAACATCAAGTCCGAGGGATTGTCAGGTGATTTTTCCTACAGACCGATCCCGGAGATCGAAAGCGGTTTTCAGCTGAACATTTCAAAAGCTGTTGACAGTTATCCCTTTATTCCGATACAGGCGGACATCAATCAGATTCTTTTCAGGATCATTTATTCTTTTGCATTATCGGGCAGGGTGAGAGCTGAAGTGGAAAGGGATAATGTAAAGCTGAACTTTCCCGACGCTGCTTTTCCTTATGAGCTTACCGGCGGCAGACCTGTCGGCAGCAGTATTTTATGGAGACTGTTATTTGATTACAGTATCAGTAAAAATTTACAGGCGACAATAAATTACGACGGTAGATCCGAAGGCGGCAGAAAAGTAATACATACAGGCCGCGCCGAGATCAAGGCTTTCTTTTAAATAAATTCCAAATAATTTTATACGAAACCTGTCTTTTGAAGATCCTCAAGATCATCAATATCTTTAAGCTTATTAAGAAGAAAATGGGATTTCTTGTTTTTTTCTATCCGCTTGACTGTCTCAGAAAGCACTTCTTCCGTACTCCATACAATATCCTCAAATAAATATGCGGAAGTTTTTTTCATTCCCAGAAGATAATATCCTCCGTCGTCAGTAGGTCCCAGAACAAAATCATTCTCATTGAGTTTTTCAAAAGCAGTATTAATGATTTCCGGATTCAGACCGGGACAGTCGGTACCGATTATAAGGATTTTTCTGAATCCTTTTTTGAAAACCTCGTCAAATGCTCTTTTCATTCTTTCTCCGAGATCGGGACCGTTTTGCAGTTCCTGCCTGTAATTTCCGTCAAAGAGTTGTTCATCTTTTCTTTCAGTAAGATAAAGAAATTTACCGCACTCAAGATCTTTTGTGATATCATGCGTATGTTTAAGCAGCTTTACATATATATCATGCGCTTTATCAATTCCTATATCAGCAGCCAGTCTGGTTTTTACATTTCCTTTTACAGGATTTTTTGCAAATACTATTATTGCTTCTTTCATTGTGTTATAATTTCCGGTTTATTTAATTTAATTTTTCTAAAGTCGTAAAGTAAAAATATTATCACGCCGGCGTATTCAATTATCAGAACAGGCAGCGCGTCATCCCAGATCCCGTATTTCAGATAGAAAAATACCGTCAGATTGGTTAATCCGATGATTCCCGTCCAGTAAAAAGACGCATGACTGAAGTAAAGCGGAAGCAGCATTGCCAATACTGTAAGATACCAGGGATGAACAGTATGAGAGAACAGAAAATAAAATATCGTTATAAATGTAACTGTCTTAATCAGATCCGTCCGGGAAAAAAGAATTATCAAAAAAGAAACAGCGAATAATATTATTAAAATCTCTCTCGTCAAAGCGTGATCGTTAACTCCGAACATTTCCGTTACATAAAGAACAGATTTATATATCAGGTTGTTATTATACCAGTGTTTCATATAATTTCCCATCACCTGAAAAAGATTCATTATCCCTTCCCTGTAAAAAATCACAACCGTAAACGGAAGAATAAAACAGATAATGTTCTTTACCGCTTTTGTAAAAGATAACTTATCGCGGACAAAAAACAAAATAATCACAGGCAGGAATATCAGGGAATAAGTCTTGCTGAGCACTGAGAACCCGAGGAACAGCAATGCAGGCTGAATGTTCCTTTTAAGTGTAAAATATAAACTTCCGGATAAGAAGAAAATCAGAATGACGTCAACGTGAGCGTTCAGAAAAAATTCAAGAATTACAAGCGGCGAGAATGCATACAGTAAAATACCAGCGGGATTTAATTTTAGTTTTAAAACGGAAGCCGACAGGAATATCATAGTGCCGATATCAAAAAGCAGATACAGCAGTTTCAATCCGAAAGTATTTCCGGGTGAGATCTGATAAGCAAGATAAAATATGATCTGTGAAACCGGCGGATAAATTGTTTTGACTTCCGGAAAGGTTACGCCGGGATAGATAACATTATCGTGAAGCGATGTTAGTTCAAGCGGGGAAAATAAAAAAGGATCAATTCCTTCGCTCTGAACTTTCCCGTCCCATAAATATCTGTAATAGTCATCAGATGTTACGGGAGCGCTGAATAAAAGCGCCGCTCTGAGCGCTGCAGCTATGATCAGGACTTCCCTGAAACCTATATCCGTTTTGCGCCTGTTCCTGAAATACAAAACCGAGCAGAGGAAAAAACAAACCGAGAATATAAAAATATACAAAATAACTTTATCCTGCGGTGAAATATCCGGAATGTAAAAGGTAAACAGAGACAGAAGGTAAATAAGCAAACAGAGAACATTGTATTTATCTTTCAGAAAATTCAAACAGTGTAAGATTTGTTTTACAAAGTTAGGATTAGAGGTATTTAAATTCTATATTTAAATTTTTTCGGGTTTGCCTCGAAGGCTCAAAGGTTAACCGCTTTTATAATGTCATTCCCGCATGTTCCAGACTTTCCGAAAACAATATGTTAATACCTGCCTCTAAGACTCGAAGGCTCAAAGTGGTTTGTTTTAAATTGTTTTTCTTTGAGTCTTGGAGACTTTGAGGCATTCCCATTGTTTTCGGACTGTCTGTTCCCGGCGGGAATCTATTCAGTAAGAAACACATCCAAAAATTTCTTATTTGAAATTTGAAATTCGTAATTTGAAATTTACTTAACCAGCGACAGCTTTTTTGTCTGAACAAAATCCCCCGCGGTCAGCTTATAAAAATAAATCCCGCTCGCAAGATTACTGCCGTTGAATTCAATTGTATAATATCCTGCCTCTTTAAATTCATTCACAAGCGTTTTCAATTCTCTGCCCGAATTATCAAACACTTTTAAAGTCACAAAGCCATTCTCCGAAAGTCTGTAAGAAATATTTGTAACCGGATTAAAAGGATTTGGATGATTTTGCATAAACTCTGTCGAAGTCGGAATGCCGATCACTACCTCATTCGAAAGATCATAATATTTGAAATTACCGTTGAAGTCGATCTGCTTTAGACGGTATTTATATTTTCCTGACAATAAATTTTTATCTTCGAAATTGTAATTTGCAGAAGAGTTTGAATTTCCCTGACCTTCAGCGAATCCGATCTTCGTCCATGCATACGGAGATTCATTTTTTAAAGACGTTCTCTGTATCTCAAAGCCGGAGTTGTTTTGCTCGCTTGAAGTGGACCAGTTTAATTTTACTGAGTTTGAATTTACACTTGAAGAAAATGAAGAAAGCTCGACGGGTAATGGTGAGTCGCCGTTGAGTAAGATGGCGACTTCATTAGTATAATATTCTTTTATAGCAATATCAATATCCCCGTCATTATCAAAATCTCCTGATGCGGATGAACGAAAAGAATAATTATTGCTGAGATAACTTTGGCTAAATGTTCCATTACCATTATTTGAATTAACGATAACAGTTGAAGAGAAGCTGGAAATTGTTATTAGATCAATAAATCCATCTCCGTTAAAATCAAAATCTGCAGAATTATGAAACGGAATAAAATATCCCTGATCTAAAAATAATCCTGAGCCGTCATTTTTAAGATTCAACCCTGGTGATATAATATCATTAAATCCGTCATTATCATAATCAAAAGTTTTAGTGTCTCCAATCCATAATATTGGCGGAGAATAATTATTTAGTTGTTGTGAATAAAAAAATTGAGAAAAAAACTTACCTGAACCATCATTTGTAAATTTATGAAAACTTCTGCACAATGAATATCCCTCAATACTATCACCAAATCCAGTTCCATTAATTCCAATAAAATCTAAAGAACCATCATTATTCATATCATTAATAATAATTCTATCATAATAATTGTATTGAGGATTGAAACAATTAGTGCTTACATGATAAACAGTATCAATTGAAGAAATACCCTGTGAATTTTTTACTACTAAAATATCTAATCCTGTTTGTTGTGAAAAATAAGCCATATCAAAATATCCGTTTCCGTCAAAATCACCAATAGAGCCATTTAATCCAGCATAAGAAGTGGTTTGAGTAAAATCTCCAACACCGTTGTTTTGAAACAAATATGTATTGTTATTCAATGCAACTTGTATATCAAGGTCCCCATCAGAATCGAAATCTGCCATTATCGGATATCCTGAAATACTTAGTGATGAATAATATGTAAATAGAGCGTTTCCGTTATTTTTGAATATTTTGTCATTAAAAAGAAGATCGATATCTCCGTCATTGTCAACATCACCGGATAAAATATATGTAAATTGATTATTGTTGATAATGCCGGAA
This sequence comes from Bacteroidota bacterium, assembly GCA_018266875.1. Classification (GTDB taxonomy): domain Bacteria; phylum Bacteroidota; class Ignavibacteria; order Tepidaquicellales; family Tepidaquicellaceae; genus UBA2330. Next base: position 52,058 of record JAFDZR010000018.1, on the reverse strand, counting down.
GACTTTGTAAAAAAACCAGTCCCACCGAGAGCCTTTGTCCTGAATGAATAAACAAATGGAGTGATACTTTCATTCGCAATTGTCTTTAGTCCCGAAGTAAGTGTGAGACTGATCTTCTCGCCGTTCTTAAAATTATTAACTGGATTTATTGTCAGAGTTTTTGTCACTGAATTATAATCAAGCGAAGCAGTCATAAGTCCGGTCTGATATCCGAAAAGTTTTATGTTTTCATCCGTCATCAGCGATCCGTTCATATCCTGCATGAATGTGATAACAATGTCAGAAGATTTTAATACAATGTTTGAATTCATCGGCGGTGAAACGGAGTTTATGTATGGATTGATAGGTGAAGACAGACCGGTATTAAATGTTATTATTCCAATCAGTAATATATAAGTTGTAAAGATTAGCTGTTTCATAATTTCTCCTTTATTAATTTTCTAAAAGGTATGAACTATGTATTTAACAGTCAAGACACGGAACAGAGATTTAAGTTTGTTGACAGCAATAATTTGCGCTGATGTTGGTGTTCCAATAGTTTGTTCTGTAAAATCTTAAATTAACAAATTTATTTCTCACAAACTTTTGGTCACCGACATCTCAAATAGTGTTGACTGTTGCTTCATTCGTCGGTAAAAAAATTCCAAAGCATTTTTAGAAAAATGTTTAAATTCTCTGATATTTTAACTACAGAGTAATATATTTATTAAAAATGATTTCTGTAGATCATTCAAGGAAATCCGTAGGTTTGTAAGGGAAATCCTTAAGTAAGTTACGCAGATCAGTGAGTTACTCCCGGGTTTCCGTAAATCTGTCCCGGGATTCCGTAAGTTATTCCCGGGATTCCGAGAATTTGTCCCGGGTCTCAGTAAGTTATTCCCGGGTTTCCGTAAGTTTGTCAGGGATTTCCGCAGGAAAGTCAAAGAATTCCTTGAGTTTGTTACGGATTTCCGTAAGTTATTCCCGGGATTCAAGAAAAGATCCACCGGCACCTGTTTCATATATCCCGATCCTGAAAATGTTATTTTTAGCCGGTGTCGGTATTCCGAAAAGTTTACACTGTAGAACCTCATTATTTCTGCTTTACACAGGTAAACTTATTGGTCACCTGTATCACTGACTGTTATGTCTGCTGCTTCAATCGTCAATAAATAATTCTACAATATCTTCCGTTGTTGGTGAACAAAAAGGTTGCACAAGATGTGATAAAATATTCAACTGAACCTCAGGCAAACTTTTTGAAAAAACCAACAACAGCGGGAATTGTAAGATTTAGCATTTGAAATTGAAAGACAGAGTCTGATTAGATTCCCGCCGGGAGCACGCGGGAATGACAAAATAGAGAACACGCGGGAATGACATATTACAATTACGAATTACGAATTACGAATTATGAATTACGAATTATGAATTATGAATTACGAATTTAATATTTTGTAATTAATATTAAACAAAAAGATCTTTGATCAGAAAAAAAATTCTGTTAAAAATTTCTTCGAGTCGTAGAGACATTGAGGTGAAAATAAATTTTCATAGTAATGCTTTCATAGTGATTTAAAAATAGTATAAAGAATTTTGACACCTGCCTTTACGCTGCCGCTGACAGTCCCGGTTACTTTTGAAACGCCAATACGTTTGCGGTAGCTGACCGGAACTTCTGTGCAGTTCATTTTAAATTTCGCTGCTTTGATCTGCATCTCGACAGTCCAGCCGTAATTCATATCTTTCATTTTCATTTTTTTCAGCGAACTTACTTTCACTGCTCTGAACGGACCGAGGTCAGTGAATTCATAACCCCAGAATAATTTAATCAATGCAGTTGAAAGCCAGTTACCGAATTCCGCCTGCGGTAAAAGAGAATCTTCTTCCGTCATTCCCAGTTTCTTGCCGAGTATCCTTGAGCCGATGACCATATCATAATTCTCACCGATAACAGGAGCGGCGATTTTTCCCATCTCTTCAGGATGATCCGAATAATCCCCGTCAAGAAAAACTATTACGTCATCATCACTGCATTTTCCGAAAATGTATGAAAGACCCTTCAGGCATGCAGCGCCGTATCCGCGGACTGATTCCGACAGAACCGCAGCTCCCGCTTTTTCAGCGGCATTAATTGTATTATCCTCGGAACCGTTGTCAACAACCACTACTTCTTTTACAAGATCAGCGGGAATGTCTTCAATTACTCTGGCAATTGAGTTTTCCTCGTTAACGGCGGGAATCAGAACATATATGTCACTCATCAGCGGATACGATCCCGGGTTTGAAATTTCTGCACTGGTTAATTGTAAATTCCTGATACAGATCTTCTGAAATTCTGAACCGGATTTTTTTTACTTCCTTAATCTCTTCAAATCTGTTTTCAACGGGTCCGGTATCAGAATCATTATAAGAAATAAGTATGGCATCTTTTCCTGTCAGCTCACTGTTAACTTCTGCTGAATTTATATATCTGAAACGCAGGTCGCCCAGCAGATATACGTTATCCTTTTTCATGTAAAATTTAAGAAGAGGGCTGAGAATAAAATTATCACTTGCAAGAAAATCATATCTGAGATCCGAGGTGATTATCTCATCATTTAATTTAAGAATACTGCTCTGCCAGTTTTTCATTTTCAGGATCCTTTCTTCCCAGTTTTTATCATTGGCGGAATTGCCTGCATATCCCGGCCAGTAATCGTGATAAGTGCTGTTAATATAATTTCCGAATTTATTGTCGGCAATGCTGCTGATGCTGTCCGAGCTCATATTAAGAAGTGAAAGAAGAAAAATATTCACTGCAAAAGTAATCGCAAAAAGGATTCTGACAGTTACGGTTTTTTTTGTGTAAATATAAAGAAACGCCAGTGGAATGTAAGCCATGAAAGGCCAGTTTCCCTTCAGTTTCCCTGAAAGAGATAGCAGAGCAAAGCAGAACAAAATAAATATTCCGCTGAAGAGAAGAAATTTTTCTTCCGGTGTTTTTTCTTTTTTTCTTAAGCGGTTAAACGTTATATAAATTATCAGAATAAAAGTAACAGGAAGGAGTATTGCAGTCTGAGACAGAATAAATCTGTAAATACTTTCTGCATATCCGGAATCAATTTTATCAGCTCCTGTTTTAAAATAATAATTCAGCCATACGGGTTCGTTGATTAGATTCCAGTAAAGCAGCGGAGAGACCAATATGAAAACCGATATAAGAAAAGCGGAAAGTTTAAACACACTGAATCCCTTCAGATCTTTTCTAAAATAAATCACAAACACAGCGAAAGCAGCAGCAAAGACAACACCTGTGTATTTGCTCAGTATGAGCAGTCCGAATGAGACGCCGCACAGGATCCAGTCTTCCGTATTTCCTTTTTTAATTACCTTTATGCTGAAAAAAACTGATGACAATGTAAACATCAGTATCATGGAGTCAGGAGATATGAATGAAGAATATATGGTGACAAAGGGAATACTGAATATAAGAACTGCTGTCAGAAGAATTTTTCTTTCAGAAAATCCGAGAAATTTACCGGTTCTTAATAAAAAGAACAGTATTACAAAATTCGTCAGAAGCGCGGGAAGTCTCACAGTAAATTCATTTACATATCCGGGGAAAGCAGTAAACAGATTGAGAGCGGACAGAGTTGTAAAAGAGTATGAGGGATCGGGATTCTGAGACCAGTTCCAGTATATCGCTTCATCTTCAAACAGACCCGTGTTGAATGAGATCATGAATTTCAGAGCGATTATTATTCCGAGCAGAATTTTTAAAACCCCCGGTTCAGTTAGTTTCTTTAACATCATTGAGTTTCCAGGAATAGTCTAAATAGTTAATGTCTTCGGTTTTATTGCTGATAATAAAATCTTTGTCCTCAGGGTTAATATATTTCAGAACGTGTTTTATAACGGAAGAATCTTTTTTTACAAAATCCCGCGCATACCATTTAAAGATCGTAGAGAGATATAGTTCGTTTTCTGTTTTATCAATATAGTTCTTACTTCTGTCATTAAGAAAAACTTCCGCCTGTCTGTCAAGCTGCGCATTGAGTTTTTCCTGAGTGTATGCTTCCGAGATGAGAACCGGACAGCTTTCAGCCGCGCATACCAGTGCGTAATGAATTCTCGGATCTTTGTAATCGGGAATGATGATTTCCTTTTCAATCTCATCGAGACTGAATTTTCTGCCGCCCGCCATTTCAATGAATTTCATTTTCCAGGGATTTGCTCCCGTCTTCTGTTCGATATCAAGTATTGAATTCACGGGATAGTAATCCGTGATAAGTTTTATGGTAAACGCATTGTAAGCGTTGATCCAGAAAGCCAGCCTTTCATTTGCGTTTTCAATATTGTATGGTTCTGTATTTTTTACCTGAGCAGTATACTGATCCAGAGCTTTGTCATTTAATACCTCTTCGTATTTTACCTTTCCGTCCTTCACATATTTTTTCATAAAAGCATCCACTGGACCGAAATCAAAATTAATGCTTTCGGAATTTCCGGGTTTTTTCTGTTCCTGTTCAGAACATGAAATGAAATTCAGCGAAAGAAAAATAAAAAAAAGCGAAGTAAATTTTTTCATAAAAATTTATCTGAGATATTCATTATTCAGTTCATATCTTCCTTCGACAGGACCGTTTTCCAGCCGCAGAACGCCTCTGGGACATACTTCCGAACATACGCCGCATCCGACGCATGAAGCTCTTATAACATTCTGACCGCGCTGGGCATATGATTTCACGTCAATTCCCATTTCGCAGAAAGTAGAACAGTTCCCGCATGAGATACACTGACCGCCGTTTACCGTTATCCTGAATCTTGAGAAAAATTTCTGAAAAATTCCGAGAACCGCTGCCATGGGACATCCGAATCTGCACCAGACCCTTGCTCCCATCAGCGGATAGAATCCCACTCCGATCACGCCTGCAAACATTGCGCTTATAAAGAATGCATACCATTTATTGGCAGTATGAGCAAATTCTCCCAGCATGAAATTCTTATTAGCGCTGTCGATCCAGATCAAAGCTGTTATCACGGTAATGATCAGAAGAACTGAATTCACCATCCATCTTTCTATCTTCCAGCTTGTAAGTGATTTATCGGAATTCTGTCTGTAAGGATCTCCTAGAGTTTCAGCCATTGCCCCGCATCCGCATACCCACGAGCAGTACCATCTTTTCCCGTAAAAATAAGTAAGTACCGGAGTGGCAATAAAAGTCATCACAGCCGCCCAGAAGAACATGAACATTCCGAGTCCGCCGGACTTTACAAGATATTCATAACTTGAAGGGAAAAGATAATCCTGCTTGAGCGGCCAGAAATATGTAAAGAAAAATCCGTTCTGTATGAACATTGGAATCAGATAAGCGAGGACCAGCTGAAAGAACATCACTGAAAATGTCCTGATGATCTGATATTTATTATGTCTGTTGTGAACTATCATTCTGACACCCATAACGAGAACAGCTATCGTATAAAGCGTGCCGTAGAGAAACCACTGATTTGCGGGATGTCCGTTGAATGTATAACTCAGCGGATCAAAGATCCTTATAAGATTTTCAAGCAGTTCCGGAAACCAGTATATGAGTATGTACATCCCCGTCAGGAAAACCGCAACAGTCCATCCGATAAGTCCTCTGTTAGTTGCCGACAGAAACTGAATATTGTTTTTCTTAACACCGGGCAGAGAACCTTTAAGCTGCGCAGTGAAAAACATCAGAGCGCCGGCGCAGGGAAGAATGATACTTAATATAAAAAACAAGACCGGACTGAATTTTGTAACGCTTGTAAAACTAATGAGGAAAAAAAGCATGCCCAGAGAAAATAATGCAAGACCTGATTTCTTCATTACAGTATTTTCGCTGACAGGCTGATCACCGGGAATTAATATTTCCTGATTCATGCGGTCTCCTTTGAATTATTAAACAGTGAACGGAATAGTTTACGTGATCTTTTAAGTCTGATATTCTTTCCCGGATTTTCAAGATTGTATTTTTCCGTTAACTCCTTTTCGTACTGAGTAAAAAATTCCGGATCAAAATTAGCCTCGCCCAGATTTTCAATAACCTTTTCAATTGAATATTTTTCCCTAATCCATTTTTCGCAGACTTCATGACGGTATCTTATTCCCATCAGATTGAAACCCTGAACGCATTCATCGGTGTAGACAATTCTTACCGCTTTATTTCCTTCTTTATTTTCCCAGTAAAGATTTTTCTCCTCCTGAATGTTCATGTTGATCAAACCGTAAACCTGATATTCTATGTCAAGGAATTTGGCGGAGTTGAACCAGATCCCTGGTTCGTATGCAGTTCTGTTTCCGCAGACAGTCTGAGCTATTGCTTCAGCATGTTTTCTGCCTGTGTACCAGACCTGTTCAATATTTTTTCTGTTGGGGAAAGCCGTTCTGAATTCTGCGCAGTCACCTGCAGCATAAACATCTTTTACGCTTGATTCAAGAAATTCATTAACGAGAATACCGCGGTTGGTCTCAATTCCGGAATTCAGTGCAACTTCAATATTTGGACGCACACCTACAGTAAGACCGACAAGCTGACATTCTATTTCCTCTCCTGTTTTCATGATAATGCTTCTGACACGGCTGCTGCTGTCACCTCTGATTTCATCAAGTTCGGATGACAATCTGAGATCAATGTGATGATCTCTTATATGTCTGTTTATCATTTCAGATTCCTCTGCGGGAAGGATATTATCCCAGTAACTTTTTTCCCTTACAAGCATGGTAACTTCAATATTCCGTGATCTGAGCATCTCGGCAAGTTCAATTCCTATCAGACCGCCTCCGACAATTACAGCTCTTCCGATATTTCTCGTGTTCTTTTCCAGCAGGTCAAGGTCCTGGAGCGAATACAGACCCTGCACACCGTGTAAGTCCTGTCCTTTCCAGCCGAATTTATTTGATCTCGAACCGGTGGCGATAATGAGCTTATCGTAGTTCAGGGTATTACCGCTTGCAAGGTTAACCTGCTTTTTTTCCGTATTAATCCCGGTTACGTGTTCGAACAGAAGTTCAATCCTGTTCTTTTCCCAGAAATGATCTTCATAGGGTTTTATATTCTCGAATTTTTCATGCCCCATGTAAACATACATAAGTGCTGTTCTGGAATAGAAGTACTTTGACTCTGAAGAGATCACAAAAATATTACTGCCGCTTCTTTTTCTGATATGTCTTGCCGCCGTAATTCCCGTTATTCCGTTTCCGATTATTACAATATTTTCAGCCATACTGGAAAATTAAATAGAATTATTTTGATGAGGAATGTTTTTCGGAAAGAAGTTCTATAATCTTGTTTTCCGTGGTTTCATATTTTCCCTCGCCTACCTTTTTGTATCTTATTTCACCTGATTTATCTATAAGAAATATTGTCGGCCAGGCGTGAACGTCAAACTTTCTCCATACTGAAAAATCATTGTCGGTAAGTACGGGATATTTTATTCCAAGCTCTTCCACGCTTTTGCTTACATTATCAAAATTTCTTTCGTTGTCAAACTCCGGACAGTGGATCCCTATCATTTTAAAATCTTGAGATTTGTATTTTTCATACCACTGCTTAAGATAAGGAAGAGTATTTGTACAGTTGTAACAACCGAAAGTCCAGAATTCTATCAGTACGACTTTTCCTCTGAGGTCATCAAGAGTAAGTTCCTTTTCGGAATTTATCCATCTGCCGTTATTTTTAATATCGGGAGTTTTATCATCACCGGCGCCTGTAAGTTCAATAAGTGGTTTTTTAATTTCACCGGAGTTATGAACATCAAGCGTGTCTGATTTCACGGGATAAACAATTTTTCCAGTGAGGAGCAGTATTAAAAGTGTCAGAATTATTGCAGCAACGACAATCCCGGTTAAATTTTTTCTTATCATAACAGTAAATTTTATTCTGAAAAAAGTAAGATCAGGCCACAGCGCCTCCGCAGCTTGAGCCCGAACCGGCTGTACATCCGAAACAGTGCTGTCCGACGGCAATTTCCCTGCTGTCTAGATATTCAAGATCAAAATCCCTGATGTGTTCCCTGCTTTCGTCCATTACTTTCATCTCAAGCATCTGATTGAAATCGCAGTCATAAATATAACCGTCCCATCCGACTGAAATCGTATTGGTGCACATTACATTCTTCGCCGCAGACGCATTGAATGAATCAATAAGCTTATCCATGTAATATTCATAATTCCCGGAATCTATAAGATATTCAAGGAATCTGCTGATCGGCATATTTGTGATTGTAAAAAGACTGTTGAAAACAATCCCGTATTTTTCAGAGAGTTCCTTTTTAAAATCCCTTTCCAGCGATGCCTGCGATCCGGGGAGAAACGCTCCGGAAGGATTATAAACAAGATTAAGCAGAAGACCTGTTCCATCCCTGCCATATCCCTTTTGATTAAGCATCTGCAGAGCTTTGACGGAACTTTCAAAAACACCTTCTCCTCTTTGCCTGTCGGTATTGCTTTTCTGATAATAAGGCAGCGATGAGACAACTTCTACATTGTTTTCCTTAAAGAAATCAGGTAGATCGTTGTATTTCGGATTGGCTAAAATAATAGTGAGATTGCATCTGACCATAACATGAATCCCGAGAAGTCTGAGCTCCTTCACAAACCATTTAAAATCCGGATTCATCTCCGGGGCTCCGCCAGTAAGGTCAGCTGTCCTGATTCCCGTCCCGGAAAGTTTTTCCAAAATAGTTTCCATCGTCTGCCTTGTCATGATTTCCTTTCTGTCAGGACCTGCGTCCACGTGACAGTGCCGGCAGGTTTGATTGCACATTTTGCCCAGATTGACCTGAAATATCTCGACTTTTCTGGAAGTAAGCTTTTCAATTCCGGAGTTTTTAAGATATGATGAAAAATCTCTATCGGAGTAATTACTGAGAATACTGACCTGCTCTTCGGCAACAGAAAGAAGGGAATCCCTGAATTTAAGACTTTTTACAAGCATTAATAAAACAGAATTTTTTTAGAAAATTTACATTGAGACTTTTTTCACGTGGTTCATCATCTGCACTCCGTGAACGAGCGATGCACCGCCTCTGATGGCAGAAGCAACATGAACAGCTTCCATCATCTGCTCTTCGCTGCAACCCTTTTCAAGAGCGTCATGCGAATAAGCATCAATACAATACGGACACTGAACTGCATGAGCCACGGCAAGAGCGATCAGCGATTTTTCCCTTTCCGTGAGCGCACCTTCTGCAAAGACTGCACCGTAATAATCAAAGAATTTTTTGGCAAGATCTTTATTGAACTCTTCCACTTCACCGAATTTTTTTAGATCTTTAGACTGATAATAATTATCCATTATATATTTTTATTATATGTTTATATTTTTATAAATGACCGGAAACGGGAATCTGCAAATTGAAAAAGTGTAATTTTGAATTGTATTTGAAACAACTTTATAAGAATTATATAAGTTCAATGAAAAACAGTTTAAATCTTACTGATTCCGTTAATAAATTTTCAAGTATTTTACAGCGGAACTTAATATTGTTAAATGAATAAAAGAGATAGTGATCAAACCCTTCCATAAATATAAAAATAAAATACTTTGTTTTATAGCTAATTGAATTTATTGTTAAGGTTAAGTTTTCTAAATTACAACCGATTTTTTAAATTAATGTCAGATAACATAAATAATCCGGATTCAAATACTCCACAGGACGGCGAATCTTCAGAAAAAGGCAGTGAAAAAGATCTGAAAAAAGAAGAATCAATGGACAGGGAAGAAACTAAAGCCGATAAGCCAGCTTCTGTGCCTCCCGCTGGTCCGGTACCGGGTTCTCAGGATATAAGTAAACCCGTTCCGCCTGCCAGACCAAAGACAAGCAATTATCAGATCAGTCTCATTGATGAGAATTATCTGAAAATCTCCGTGTCCACAAAAAAGGGAATCAAGATAAATTCCACTTTACGTGAGAACAGAAAAAACGCAGAATTTCAGAATAATGAAATATATCTGAATCCGAGAATTGACCTTGCTCAGCAGGAAGCGGAAATTCACATTACAATTGACGAAAACCGTGACAGCGAACAAAAAGACACTTCCGATATTGAACCGAAGGAAAAAGCAAAGTTAAACGACAACATACTTGAAGAAACCGATGAGAGCGCAGCTTCAAAAGAGAGCAAATTCAAAGTCAGTCCGGTAAACGAAAATCTTCTTAAGGTTACAATTGAAACGGATAAATCCGTCAGGATAGACTCCGTAGCAAAAGACAAAAAGACATCTCTTCAGACCCAGAGCAACAGAGTACTGCTTCTGCCGGATCATGAAAATAAAATTCATCTTATAGAGATCACCATAGAAATTGATGCCGAAGTCAAAGATATCACAGAGGAATTAAAGGGAAGTTCCGCGGACGGTAAAATAAAACTGATCCCGAATCCTGAAGTGGTCGATCTTATTCAGCCACCGGATTATTCGGAATATCCTGTGGATCCGGGTATCATATCTCCGGATCAGGGATTTAAAAACCCGTTCGATTCTTTAAGGCATCTGATAAAGAAAAATCTTACGATAGGGATCATAGTTGCAACAATTCTTCATCTTGCGGCGGCGGCTGTAGCATTTTATACGATCGGCAGAAATTCAAAAGACCAGCTGCAGGAAGAACCTCAGAGATTAATAGTGATTCAGGACCTTCCCGATCCCAAGATAAAACTTCAGGATGTTGAAGATCCGAATAAGCCTAAAGCGGAAGAGCTTCCTCTGGATGAGGAAAAGAATGTAAAAGTACCGGGAAGAGAAATAACCCCAAGAAAGATAGTTCAGCCGCCTAAAGTTAAAAGACCTGAAAACAAATTAAATGAAAACGATTCTACGCTTGAGGCAAGACTGAACAGAGAGCTTGATTCACTCAGAAGACTCGCTGATAATCTCGGCAATGATTCAACGGAAAAAATACCTGATTCATTAAAAATAAATTATGAAATTCCGGATTCCCTCCGCAGCAATTTCAACGAACAGGATATTGGTCTTGCAATGTATTTTCCAAAGAGCTGGAAGCTGACAGACCAGAGGGACATTAACAAGAATGAAAAGGATTTCAAGGGAGTTGTGCTGACAGATACGACGGCAGAGCAGCCCGGAACGATGACAATGTTCATCTTTCTTGACAAGGATCTGAAGGATTTTAATTCCGAAGATTTTAAAACTGAATTTCCGATGAACGATACCACTCTGAGCGGTTTTGTAAAAGAGCCGAAGACACTGGCCGGGTTTACGGAATACAGATTTTATGTCTTCAATAAGATCGGCACCGAGAAATTATCCCTGAGAGCTTCGGTGAGAAAACAGTATTTCGATCAGTATAAAAAGGAGATCGAAGCAGTTGTAAGATCGATCAACTTAAGAAAAAACATCAACAAGCCCGACAGTACAGGATCAAAACCGCTTACAATCCCTGAAGATAAAGGTGACAATAAAGGCGAAGAAAATTCCGGCAGCGAATAATATATTAACTTTAAAAGCTTAAAATAAAAACTTCCGGAGTCATTCTGTTTCAGACTCCGGAAGTTTTCTTAATATATTTGTAACAATTGCTGAATCAGCTTAAAAATTATTTCACCAGCATCATGCTTTTTATTTCAGAACCGGTCTGCGTTTCGAGCTTATAAAAATAAACGCCGCTCGGAAAGTCAGCTGCATTCCAGTTGACTGAATAACTTCCCGCAGTCTGCGTTCCGTTAAAAAGTACAGATACTTCATTTCCCAGAATATCAAAAACCTTTAATGAGACCTCCGAGCTTTTATTAAGTTCATAGCTGATCTTTGTAGTTGGGTTAAAAGGATTTGGATAATTCTGATTCAAGATAAAATTGTCCGGCAGGGTCATAAGATTCTGACTTCCGATACCGACGATTGAGTTTGCAATGGTAGCGCTTCCCGGTCCGCCGTATGCGCCTAAGTCATTTCTAAGCGTTCCTCTTGCCGGCCATTTGGCGTTTGAAGGATTACCCGGATCAGCCGGATCATTATAAATTACGCTTGAATCACCTTTGTCCACACAGGGAGATGTTGACCTCAGGTAATAATTCGTCGTATCAAAATCAGGATTCGCATTTATATTTCCCGCTCCGTTATATCCGTTCTGCACATTGCAGTATCTCACTGTAAAATTTCCTCCTGTTATCTGGGCGTTATTGGGAGAAGTGTTACCCCAGATAATATTATTTCTCATTGTGGCAACGACACTTCCAAATCCGTAAACTCCGGGAGTCCCGTTGATAGATGTATTGCTGACGATAGTATTGTTTGTAATTGTAACCGGACGTGTGAAAGATCCGTTCAGCCATATTCCGGAACCTGAACCGAAAACATTTGAACCGTAATTTTTAAAAATCAGATTATTATAATATTCACCTCCCGTGTAGTTAAGCACCACTCCGGCTCCGTAAAATCCGGTATTGTTGGTAACAATATTATTGTGGAATCTCGGATAGGAATCGCCGATCCTTACTCCGCCTCCGCCTGTGCTGATAACACCGCCTGCAACAGCTGAATTTCCTGTAATGATATTATACTGAATTACCGGCTTGGAATACTGAATAAGTATTCCGCCGCCTTCCCTGAAAAGACCGGCTCCGTGTTCGTCAGTCCACTTTGTTCCCATCCCGCCTGTCAGGGTGAATCCCTGGAGAACGGCAGTTGAATCTTCATGGCTGCTTATTATCACACAGCTTGCCGTGTCAGGATTTACCGGAGATCCGCCGTTGATAATTGTTGTCTGAATGAGGGAAAGGTTTCCGCTCAGGTAGTATGTTCCCGTTACTACTATATTTTTTCCGCGGAAATTAATATTCTCAGTATATGTTCCGGGCTGTACGAGAATTGTATCGCCGTTTACAGAAGCGTTTATTGCCGATTGAATTGTGGAATACTGCGCCGGCACATTGATTATGTTTGCACTTGAAAGCGAAGCAAGCGCAAACAAGCTGATAAAAATTAATGATTTCATTTTTTTTGATTTAATTGAATATTCTTTTATATATCCTTAGACAATATATTTTGCCTGCTGTGACAGAATGAGACAATAATAAAAATACAGTTTTATCCGGCTTTTGTTCTTCGATACCTGGTGATGGCAACTTTAATATTGCAATACCTGACCCCGGTCCGTGAAAATTAATACTATAGTCTTTGAGCTTCTGGATAAAAAAAAACATGTTTATGTCAAAGTTTAATATTTTTTCAGAAAATGATTTTACATATCTTAATAAAGTTTTCATCTGTTTTATACTGAAAACCTAAAAAATTTTAACCAACAAACGAACGGCATGTCAAAAGTAAAGACTAAATATGTATGTCAGAACTGCGGATATTCATCCGTAAGATGGAGCGGGAAATGTCCCGACTGCGATAACTGGAATACCCTTGTTGAGGAAATTCAGAATACCGGCGGAGATAAAAGGAAATCTTCACTTCAGAATGTTAAAATAAGCAACGGATCCTACAAGCTTATCTCGGAAATTGATTCTGTAAATGAATCCAGAACTCTAACTCATATTTCAGAACTTGACAGGGTTCTCGGAGGGGGAATTGTTGACAGTTCGGTGATACTGATAGGCGGCGATCCTGGCATAGGAAAATCAACTCTGATGCTTCAGCTCGCTGAAAAGATTGAAGGAAAAAAAATACTTTATGTCAGCGGCGAGGAATCCGCAGCTCAGATCAAACTCCGTTCAGACAGACTTAATTATGACCTTGGAAATTTTTACATACTCTCAGAAACAAATCTGGACAATATTCAGGCGGTAATTGAAAGAGAAGTGCCGGACATTGTCATTGTTGATTCCGTTCAGACAATATTCAGACCTGAGATAGAAAGCGCTCCCGGAACGGTCTCACAGCTCAGGGAATCCACTGCTCTGCTTATGTACCTTGCAAAGAAAAATGATTTCTCTGTTTTTATAGTCGGACACATTACAAAGGACGGGATGATAGCCGGACCGAAAGTTCTTGAACATATGGTTGACGTCGTAATGCAGTTCGAAGGTGAAAGGACTCATTCTTTCAGAATACTCAGAGGAATAAAAAACAGATTCGGCTCGACAAACGAGATAGGGATTTTTGAAATGACGGACCTCGGGCTGAAAGAAGTCATAAATCCCAGCGAAGTATTTCTTTCACAGAGAAATTACGGTGCCTCGGGCTGTGTAATATCTTCGTCTGTCGAGGGAACGAGACCCATACTAATTGAAGTGCAGGCGCTTGTCACTTCCTCCAATTACGGAATACCGCAGAGAACTTCCATGGGTTTTGATTATAAAAAGCTTAACATCATAGTAGCCGTACTTGAGAAAAAGCTCGGCATTTTTCTGAATAAATCTGATATATTTCTTAACATCGCAGGCGGTGTGAAGATAGAAGAACCGGCCACTGACCTTGCGGTCGCAATGAGCATTTATTCTTCATTCAGAGATATTCCCGTGGACTCGGAAACGGTACTGCTCGGGGAAATAGGATTATCCGGAGAGGTAAGGACAATATCGTATGCTGAAAGAAGGATAACCGAAGCGGCAAAGCTGGGATTCAAAAAAATTATTATTCCTAAAGGAAATCTGAAGAATATAAATGCAAAGAAATTTAAAGCTGAAATTATCGGAGTCGAAAAGATCAATGACGCCATTGATAAATTATTCTGAAGCAGACTGTATTGCCGGAAATACAGATCAGTCCGGCTTGCCTTCCAGAAGAATCTGTTTCATTTTTTCAACAAAACCCAGCCACAGCTCTATCGCTTCTTCAGACCTGTTTTCCTGACAAAGGTTCAGGAACTGCCTGTGAGAATCAATCTTATATCTGGTATTCTTTTCACTCTCAAAAAATTCATTTAATATCCTGATACTCTGACTGTATATTTCGTTTATGATCTTCATGGAGCGGTCGAGTTTTGCAGGAGCGTATATGACCTGAGCAAATTCCCAGACCAGATAGCTTGATTCGCAGTATTCGGTACAGGTTTCGATCCTGTCAAGAATGGCGTGAGCTTTTTTATATGTCGACTTTGTGTATCTCGGGATTGCTCTTTTTAAAACATACGGGGCGAGGAATTTATAAATATCGCCGTTCTCTTCAATATTATCCCTGGATATTTTCTTGACAAAATTTCCCCTGTTAAGGATTACGTCCAGATATCCTTCGCTTTGAAGTATGCGGAATGCTTCTCTCACGGGAACGCGGCTCACACTGAACTTTTTTGAAACAGATGCTTCTGTTAAATGCATGCCGGCTTTCAAAGATCCGTTTGTGATCTCTTTGCGCAGTGATAAAACAATATTCTGCACCGTAGTGCTTGAAGTATTCATAAGTTATTGATTAATTTTTCTTTCATTTTATTTATTCGCCTTAATATTTTGCCTTTTATCAGTTTCGTGAAAAATACAAAATATAATTCTAAAAAGTAACCGTATTTTGACTGATTCAGAATTAAGTTTCCGATTCAGTTCACAGGTCTTTTACCCAAAGACTATAAGATACAAAAATATTTATTTAAACTTTACTGTAATGCCGCAGAAAGTATTCAACGCATTTAAAAATTCTTAATTTCACATTCCAAATCCACCGGACTGTCCAAAAAACAATTTCCTGTTTTTCGATTCAAAGAATCTAAGACTCAAATGTGATTACTTAAATGTTTTTTAAATTCAAGTCTCAGAGTCTTGGAGGCATTAAAATTTTTTGGACAGACTGCCCGGCTTTGGAAAACTTAAGATCAAACTAAGAGTCTTTGAGACTTTAAGGCAATAAACTTTCAGGTTAAATAAAAAATAAATATTGTTTTAATTTATAACCATTACAATTATATTGTAAAAAAATAATTTACAAAAAATTTATCCTATGAGAAAAACCTTTCTTATCGTCATATTCATTTTATTAATAAAAGGAACTTCCTATTCACAGTCAGTAAGCAACATGCAGATGCTTGGCAATGTAAACGAATTTACCGCCGGCGGAACGCCGACAGGCTGGCATTATTCAGCTTGCTGGGGTTATGCGGCGGGCGGCAGGGAATACGCCATTATCGGACATTATGCAGGAACAACGGTTTACGATATTACAAATCCGGGTAACATAGTAAATTCAGGCACAGTCGCCGGTCCGGGTTCGTTTTACAATTACAGGGAAATGAAAACATACTCTCATTATCTCTATATTGTCTCGGAAGGCGGCTCTGGTGTTCAGATCGTTGATCTTCAGTATCTTCCTGATTCTCTTCACCTGATTCAGAATTATACATTCGCCGGATACACAAAATCCCATACTATTTCCCAGGAGGGGAGATATCTTTACAGCAACGGAGGAAATTACAACAACGGCGGTGTGTTTATTCTTGATCTTCTTGATCCGGAAAATCCCGTAAAGAGAGGTCAGTGGGGAACGAGATACATTCACGACTGCTTCGTCAGGAATGATACTATCTACGGCGCTGCCATCAGTTCGGGATTCATGGTTTTTCTCGACGCTACGAACAAGGACAATATTACGCTGATCCGCGAATTCACATATCCTTCTGCAGTAACTCACAATGCGTGGACTAACGGCGACAGAACTGTTCTTGTCACCACTGACGAAGGAGGAACGAATCACGCGAAACTCTGGGATATCTCGGATTTCTCAAACCAGGTACAGCTTGCAGAAATTATTCCCTATGACGGCGCATCAATGGTTCACAACGCTTACATAAAAGGTGATTCGCTTTATCTTGCACATTACCGCGCGGGAGTGATAGTTTACAACATTCAGAATCCTTCGCAGCCGGTTGAGGTCGGACATTACGATACATATCCTGGTCCCAACAGTACGGCTTATCAGGGATGCTGGAATGTTTATCCTTTTCTTCCTTCCGGAAATATTGTAGCCAGTGATATTGTGACCGGACTTTATGTCCTGAAAGTCGGCACGAAAACTTCAATCAGCAGCGGCAGTACTGAATCCGCTGACAATTACACATTGTCCCAGAATTACCCGAATCCTTTCAATCCGCTTACGAGCATTACTTACCATTTACCGCGTCAGGAATTTGTTAAGATCACTGTTACGGATGAACTCGGCAGACAGATTGCAACACTTGTGAATGAAGTTCAGCAGAAAGGAAGCTACTCAGCAGAATTCAAAGCCGACGGACTTTCTTCCGGAGTTTACTTTTACACGATCAGCGCCGGAAAATTTGTTTCAACTAAAAAAATGGTTTTGACGAAGTAAGAAATAATTTTCTGATAAAATTATTCAGAGCCGGATTGACAAGATCGATCCGGCTTTTTTTACACCGGGATCTTTAACAAATTCTATTTAACCGACTGAAA
This sequence comes from Bacteroidota bacterium, assembly GCA_018266875.1. Classification (GTDB taxonomy): domain Bacteria; phylum Bacteroidota; class Ignavibacteria; order Tepidaquicellales; family Tepidaquicellaceae; genus UBA2330. The sequence goes on along the minus strand of JAFDZR010000018.1, from coordinate 34,768 downwards.
AACTATTACAACCCAAGAAGTTAATTTTGAAGCATTCAGCAGAGTCAGAAAAATACCGGGCTCTGCAGGAACGGATAAAGATTTATATTGAGGTTTTGGGGAAATTAAAAAAGAACAGGACTTTGCGGGAATAAAAAAACTTACTTTGAATTCAGTCTGGCGAGCATTTCTTTCGCCCTCCTGTCATTCGGAACATTCTCCAGAATTCTCAAAAGCATTTTCCGGGATTCATTCTCATTACCGTTGTCTTCATAAATAACGGCAAGGTTTCCCATTGCGGGAATGTTTCCGGGATCCATACTGAGAACACGGTTAAATAATTTTTCCGCCTGAGCTTTATTGCCCGTTATCAGATATGCATTCCCGAGTGAGTTGATTGTTTCCTTTTTATCGGGATCGTATTCAAGCGCTTTGTTCAGATAATTGAATGCAGCGTCGGGTGTTTTGAGCTGGTACAGACTTATGTCGCCAAGATTTGTCAGAATCGCAGTATTGTCCTGAATTATCCTAATTCCTTTTTTATATGTTTCCGCAGCTTCGTTTATTTTTCCTGTTCTGTAATAAATATTTCCAAGCAGATTCAGGACTTTTACATTCTCCGGAAATATCTTCAGGGACTTTTCATAGGAATCGGCAGCTTTCTGAAGATCTCCGGATTTTTCATAAGCGCTTCCGAGCCTGGTGAAAGCTTCGGCGTTACCGGTATCGGAGCTGACAAGTTTTTCCAGAACTTTAACGGCTTCGGGAATTCTGCCGTCCAGATAATAAGCAGTTCCAAGATAATACTGAGCTGTCTTATTTCCGGGAAATTTCTTCATTCCTTCCTCCAGAAGAGGAAAAGCTCTTTTTAAATATTCGGGATGCGGATGCTTGGTCTCATAATACATTACATATGCAATGCCGAGATTCAGACCGGAATTTCCGTCATTCGTGAAATCAAAATATTTTAATGTGACCGGAGTTGAATTCTTGTCCTTCTGTTCTGAATCATTTGCGTCGCCTGAATTTCCTGATCCAGTATCTCCGGTGCGTTTTCTTATCCAGTGATCAGTGAAATTGACATGAAGAATGTCGGAAGTATTTCCCTGGTGCATATGACAGTTAATGCAGTTACCTCCGCTTCCGTGATCAACGCCTGCCTTTGACGGTGAAAGCGAATTGCGGTCATGACATCCCAGACATTTGCCGTTGAAGAATTCCTTTGTGGAATTTTTTACGGTGACATGCGGATCGTGACAAGTAAGACAGGTCATGCCGCCGTTTGATTTTACAAAACAATCGCTGAGAAACATCCGCGCCGCATGAGATGCTATCTTGAAATCGCCTTTTTCATAATTGTCCTGCACGAACACAGACTTAACTTCGCTAAGCTTCATCCCGGGTCTGAAATCCGACTGTTTTTTCCCGTCAGCAAAAACCCTAACGTCTCCCTGCAGATGACACTGAAAGCAGACAGAAAGTTTTTCTTCAAGCGGAAGGTTTACCGGATTTACTATTGTCCTGTCAATTGTATCGCTTTCGATCGCTTCAAAGAAATTCCCCTTATCTGTAAATCTTCTTACATGAAGTTCTCCCGGACCGTGACATCTTTCGCAGCTGATGCCTTCGGGAAGCGGCATCTGAAATTTATTTTCGGAATATTCAAAAAATCCGGAATATGAATTGTGACAGTTCATGCACTCCTGATTTATCTCCCGCTTGAAACGCAGATTGAGTCTCTGATATCCGGGACTCAGGTCCCACTTTGCTTTTTCTGTAAACCATGACAAAGGCATTTCATACATGAAACCGTTTTCCTGATAAAGATAACTGCGAGTATTATTACCCGAACCTATGATGTAATCCGTTTTCTTTTCAAGACTGTGAATGATGTTCCCAGCCTTGTCTTTTCTGTATTCCTTCTGAAAATAAATCCCGTTTTTTCTGTAGGCTTCATAGTACATGTCGTTTTTTGGATCATAAACCGTAAAGTCTTTTGAATAATCCTCTATTTCATTTCCGGAGTCAGGCTTGTACAGCGAGCTCCCCATTCCAGTATGGTGATAAGATTCGCTTATGTCGGAATGACAGGAAACGCATTTTGCAGTTCCTGTATATTTTACGTCTCCGTATAGATTCAGGTAATAATACTTTTCATGAAGAGATGAAAGGATTTTGTCTCTTTCGGAATCCGGATCGCTTTTTCTGATGAAGACGAAGTAAGAAAGCGCAGCTAATAAAACCGCCGACAGCAGTATGTAAATATATTTTAATTTTACTTTCAAAGAATTCCGATGCTGTAATGTTTATTGAGTTAAGTATAATAATATCTTTATTTTTTTCAGGAGTTACAAATAACAAATTAATGTGCCGGCGGTTTTTAGTTTAATTAGTTTAATTAGTTTAATTAGTTTAATTAGTTTAAATGGGGAAAAAATACCGGAAACCGTATTGGACTGCACAGTCCGGAGAATATAATCTGACACACATCCCCGGGACCGGGCAACCGGATTTATAATTTTAAATATTCTGCGTCGTTAAGGAAAACGAACGGTAAGTAAGGAAAGAAGCAGACAGTTTCAGAAGACATGTCCCGGTTTTATTCTACAGGATTAATGATCTCAAGATCAAGATATTTCTGCTCAGCCGCGCTGATCGATCCGTATCCCCAGATCCCTCCGGTAGCTTTTGCTATCTGCTTTGAAAGTGTTCTCATATCTTCATAGAATTCTTTTGCAAATTCCCTGCTGAGCTTTGGAAGTATATCGTTTATCTTTGAAAGTTCTTTGTTTATAATGCCTGCTCGTTCTTCTATGTCGGTCGGGAATGCGGAGATATACTGCGCAAGCGTGTCGTCAAAGGTTTTTTCTACTTCAGCGTAATAAGACTGCATAATTGAATCTTCGTCTTTTGCCCTGAAGTGCGTTATCTTGGATCCCCAGTCGATCTGCTTCTGTTCTATATTGCCGTCAGCTCCCGCTATAAGCAGAGTTACAAGAGCCGGTGCATCCAGCATAAGCTCTATTTCCTCCCTGTTAAGGTTTCTGAATTCTGATATCATATAATTTTTTAATTTTAACAAATAACAAAAATTCAACTAAAGTAAAAAGGAAGAATTTAAATCATTGTGATTTTATATAAATGCTGCAGATGACTTCGGTAATTTATTTTTTATAATTAAAATTGTTTTCCGTATCGGTTTAAAGAGTGTTTAAAAAGTGTTTAAAAAGTGTTTAAAGAGTAAAGAATATGTATTTAAAAATCATTTCATTATTATAATATTGAAAAAACAAACATTAAACTTGAAAGAAAAAAATACTCCCAAAAAAGAACGGCTCTGGATTTATTTAATCGCCGGGATAATAGCCGCTGTTATTATATTTGTGTACTTCAACGATAAAAATGCTGAAGACCCGCATTTTCACGAATGGTCCGCAGAGATGGATTCCGTATTCGTTAAGAACTGTTACGGGAAATACAAACCTCAGGTAAAAGACGATATGTCAAAGCAGGAAAACATGAAGACATTCTGTAAATGTATGCTTGAAAAAATAAAGACCAAATACAGCGAAAAGGAAATGAACAGGGTTACCAATCAGGAAATTCAGGCATGGGATGCAGAATGCAGGGAAAAGATGCTCAATCCGAATAATATTTCCAAATAAAAAACATCAATTTAAAATGCTTTTAATTGACAATAGAAACATTACCGATCCGACTGTAAATCTCGCGCTGGAAGAATACTGCGTGAGAAATCTTGACATGGAAAATGATTATCTTCTTTTCTACATAAACAAACCTTCGGTAATAATCGGAAAACATCAGAATACAATTGAAGAGATCAACTCTGATTATGTTAAAAGTAACGGCGTGCATGTAGTGAGAAGAATATCCGGCGGCGGAGCAGTTTATCACGACGAAGGCAATCTTAACTTCAGCTTCATGACAAAACATTCTAATCAGAGTATTCATAATTTTAAACTCTTCACAGACCCCGTTATAAAAGTCCTTCAGGAACTGGGAATAAACGCGGAGCTGAACGGCAGAAATGATATTACGGTTAATGAAAGAAAAATTTCGGGAAACGCCCAGTTTACCGACACCAGATCAATGTTCAGTCACGGAACCCTCCTGTTTGATTCTAATCTTGAAAATGTTGTGAAAGCTCTGAACGTTCAGACCGATAAGATAGAAAGCAAAGGTATAAAATCAGTAAGAAGCAGAGTTGCCAACATCTCCGAATTTCTGAAAGGTAAAATGAATGTTTACGGATTTAAGGATATAATAATTGAATCAATTTTCGGAAGCTCTGATAAAGCAGAATATTATAAACTTACCGAAAAAGACCTTGAAGGAGTTGAAAAACTTTCCGGAAACAAATACAGGTCATGGGAATGGAATTACGGAAGATCTCCGGAATTCAATATTCAGAAAAAGAAGAGATTTGATTTCGGTCAGATAGATGCGAGAATCCATGTCAAAGACGGAATAATTTCAGACTTCAAAATATTCGGTGACTTTCTCGGACACGGAGAGCTGTCAGATATTGAACTGAAAATCATCGGCTCTAAATATGAAATTACAAGCATTAAAGAATCTCTTGAAGGGATGGATCTGGATCATTATCTCGGCAGAATAAGTCAGGATGAATTTGCGGGATTTCTGACGGAAGTCTGAGCAGAAAAATATTTTTATTTTTTTTAAACCGGCTGAAACTTTTAATAAAGGATTGTGTTATACGATATTGCTTGCGCCAGCAAGCTACGTTCTTTCATATTTGTTCTTCCTTTAATTGACCTTCACATAAGATTTTTTTATGTGAAGGTTTTTTATTTTAAACCGGTAATGAGCTCTTTTGCGCTTTTTTTAGAGGATTCTGTGATATTTTCGCCGCTCATGAGTTTTGCCACTTCATTTATCTTGTCTTTTTCGTCAAGAATGCTTATCAAAGCTGAAGTTTCATTGTTTACATCACTTTTACTGACATTGAAATGTCTGTCGCTGAGCGCGGCTATCTGAGGAAGGTGCGTAATGCAGATTATCTGATGAGATGAAGCGAGTTTTTTCAGAGTTACGCCGACTTTCTGCGCTATTCTGCCACTTATCCCTGCGTCAATTTCGTCAAAGACCAGGATTCCTATATTGTCATTTTCGGAAAGAACTGTTTTTATTGCAAGCATTATTCTTGAGATCTCGCCGCCGGATGCTGATTTCCTCAGAGGCGCAAAATCCATTCCCTTGTTTGTCTTTATAAGAAATTCAATTTCATCAATTCCGTCAGCAGTAAGCTGAATGTAATCCTTTCCTTTTTTAACGGAAAATGAATTTTCCTGACCGGCAGATACCTGACTGATGTCCGCTTTGAATTCCGCAGATTCCAGTCCCACTTCTTTTAAGAGTTTGTTAATATTTTTTTCAAGATCCTTAGCCTTTATTATCCTTAATGATGAAATTTTTTCCGCAAGTCTGAACAGGTCCGCTTTATTCTCTGATATCTTCTTATCCAGCTTTTCTATCTCGTAATCAAAATTTTCAGCGAATGTCAGATCCCTGGTAATTTCTTCCGCTTTCAGTATAAGTCCTTCGGTATCCAAACCGTATTTTCTTTTCAACTGATTAATTGCAAGAAGTCTCGTTCTTAACTGTTCAATTCTCATCGGATCAAAATTAATATCATCCTTCATCCCGGAAAGAGAAGATGATGTTTCCTTTACCAGGACATAAGAACTTTCCAGATCCTCAATCAGCTTTTCAATGTTTTTATCATAACCTGAAATTTTCCTCAGCTCCTTTATTGCAGCGTTTATTATAATAAGTGCACTGTTTTCATTTTCATAAAGTCCGTCAACCGAACTGCTCAACGCTGCGGATATTTCCTCAGCATTTTCCATCTTATCAAGTTCGGTTTCTATTTCCTCATCCTCTCCCGGCTGTATGTTCACATTATTTATCTCTTTAAGTTCATGATCAAGAAATTTCTTTCTGCTCATCAGATCTTCTTTCTTCATAACAAATTCATCAAATTCATTTATAAGCCCTTTCAGACCATTAAAACTGTTTTCATATTCCCTGAAAATACTTTCCTCGGAAACATAATTATCAAGTATCTTAATATGGGTTTCCTTATTAAGAAGCGACTGGTGCTCATTCTGAGAGTGAATGTCTATGACGGCGTCCCCGAGTCTTTTCATGTCCGCTATGGACACCGGAGTATCGTTTATGAAGCTTCTGTTTATGCCTTTGTTATTTATTTCCCTTCTTACTATCAGCTGCCCTGAAAATTCTTCATCAGGGAACATTTCACTTATAAGCTCTGCTGCGTTTTTATTTTTATCAAAATTAAAATGACCTTCCACTATCAGCTTATCATCTCCTTTTTTAATCTTGGAGTGATCAGCTCTTTCTCCCAGCAAAAGTGAAAGCGCGTCAAGGATTATAGATTTTCCGGCTCCTGTCTCTCCGGTAAGAATATTAAGCCCTTTTATAAAATCAATTTCAGCTTCTTTTATAATCAGATAGTTCTTAATATAAAGCTTCTCTATCATTATTAATTATATATATAAAAAATTAGTAGCAGTAGCAGAGGTGTTAGTATTGTCAGTAATCAAATTTATTCAGCATATCAGGCAATAAACCGTCTGACAACTTGTTAATAAAAATAGCTTAAATAAAAAAAACTAACAATTACAGACAGAGTAACGGGAAATAAAAATTTAAATTGTCAGCAGTTACAGTTTCTTAATAAGATATGAATAAGATACTGACAATGTAAAACAGGCAACAGAATTTTAAACAGAATGAGATCGTTGAATTATCAGGTGATTAAATCAAAGGAATGTAAAAATACAGGTCCGGCCGGTTACAGATTTTTCAGCAGGTCTTTTATTTCCAGTATCTGATTCAGTATGTCCTTGTCTTTCTTGATGAGATTTGAGACAATATTATTTGCATAGAGAACAGTTGCATGGTCTTTGCCGCCGAAGTTCAGTCCTATGGATTCGAGAGTAAGCGGTGTGAGTTCCTTTGCAAGATGCATTGCAACCTGTCTTGCGAAAGCAATTTCTTTTGTGCGTTTGCGTGAGAGGATCTGGTTTTCTGAAATTTTATAATAGCCTGCAACGGTATAAATGATATTTTCAATTGAAATATTTTTTGCTCTTTTAATATTTCCCACAACTCTTCCAATAACGTTTTCGGCAATTTCCATATTTATCTCGCCTTTGTATCTCAGCACGCTGTCGGCAATAATCCCGACAATACAGCCCTCAATTGTCCTTATACTGTCTTTGACATTTGAGGCGATGAAATGAACAACGTCTTCGGGAGCTTCTATACCTGCCTCGAATAACTTCTTCTGAATAATTGCAACTCGCATTTCCCAGTTGGGCGCCTGAATGTCTGCAGTGATGCCCCACTGAAATCTTGAAGTCAGCCTTTCCTCAACGCCTTTTATCTGGCTGATGGGTTTATCGCTGGAAAATATAATATGCTTCTTTTCGTTATACAGGGTATTGAAGATCTGGTACATAAAATCCTGAGTTTTTTCTTTTCCGCTGAGATATTGAATGTCGTCAAGTATAAGCACGTCAAGGGATTTATAAAAGGAATCGAGTTTCTTTGTGCCGTTTCTGTTGGAAGAAAAGTCAATCCTGTTCTGAGCAATATTGTTTGTAAACTGAGTTGTAAAATCCGGCGCGGTGGTATAATAAACTTTCATGTCCGGATTTTTTTTAATGATCTCATTTCCTATTGCCTGAATCAGATGAGTCTTTCCGAGACCAACGCCTCCGTAAACGAAAAAAGGATTGTATGTCTTGCCCGGATTATTTGAAATTGCATATGCCGCGGCTACGGCAAGTTCGTTGCTTTCACCTTTGATGAAGTTTTCAAATAAATGTTTCTGGTTAAGGTTGCAGGAAAAATTATTGTAGGGATCGGTGCCTGATTCAGACTTGTTTAAATTTATATCCCGGAAAGCTGATCTTTTTTCTTTGTCTTCATGAATAACGGCATTTTCATTTTCGGCATCGCCTTCGATGCTGTCGCCGAATAATCCGTACTGAGAAATCTCATATTTTAATTTTCCTTCCGGACCAAGAAGGGTTTCGGTAATGGAAGAAATTATTTTATTGTATCTGCTTTCTATCAGACTGTAATAATCTTCACTCGGAACGGAAATGGTGAGAATATTATCTTTGTAACTTTTCGGTATAATAACAGAGAACCAGGTGTTTATCTCAACTGCTTTCAGATTATCGGAGAGAAGTTCCAGAAATTTTTTCCATAAAATTTCAGTACCGGAAGTGTCGTCGTTACTGTTCAGCTGCTTATTGCCTGTGCCGCTGTCTGCATCGTGTTCATTTTTTGATTCGGCGCCTGAGAATTTAATCACGCTTAAGATTATTAAAAATTATTAACAAATCAAAGTTAATTAATATTTTACTTTATGTAGAACAATATTTAGGAGCGGGAAAAAACAGAATATCAACACTGTTTTTAATAAAGACGGCTGTAATTAAAGCCTTTATTTATATAATGGTTAACTGTTCGGAGGAAACTTATTAACATTTGGTGTTAGTAAGTGGTTAAAGCTGCCTGCCAGCAAACTCCTCAAAAACTCTTTAAAAAAGTTGTTAACAATGTATTAACAGAGATTTTAGTTCTGTATTCCTTTATTAATATTAAACAAACTCAATATTATTTTCAAGTTTGATTTGAAAATATTTTATAAAAATTTATAAAATATTTGTCTGAGGGTTTAATAGACAAATAAATAAATTCTTTTTGGCGAATAGATTTTTTACATTAATAGATGAATTTAAAGACCGTTGAAAAAAATTTCAGCGATACATTTGCGGAAATTGATCTTAAAATTTTAAGGAAAAATTTTTTAAAAGTCAGAAAACATGCCCGTATCTCAAATAAGAAAATCAGGATTTGTTCGATTGTAAAGGCAAACGCTTACGGGCACGGAATGAATATAGTGGCGGAAGAGCTGGCACGATGCGGAACGGATTATCTCGGAACAGCCGATTACACAGAGACCGCAGAGCTTAGAAATTATCTTGATTCCAGAAAACTCAACAATATTCCCGTACTGTGTCTCGGACTTGTAACAGAGAAAACAAAACTGCTGGAAAAATTAGCCGGAAAGAATGTGGAATTTTCCATTGCCGGCATAAACTCCGCCGAACTTTTAAACAGGACAGCGGAAAAGCTCAATAAAAAATTAACAGTACATATTCAGGCGGACTCCGGAATAAACAGAACAGGTTTTCATCTCAGCGATGTATATGAAGGCGTCAGAAAAATTTCTTCAATGAAGGGTTTGAAAATAAAAGGAATTTATTCTCATTTTGCAATGAGTGAAATTCCCGGCAATGCATATTCAAAAAAACAGCTGAAGGATTTTAAGGATGTGACAAAAAATATCGAGAATAATCTGATAAAGTTTGAGCTGAGGCACATCAGCAATACTGGCGGAATTCTGAATTTCAATGACGGATATTTTAATATGGCAAGACCGGGGATATCTCTTTACGGATTTTATCCCGACGAGAAGCGGGTAAGGCAGAGGATAGGAATAGAACCGGTGATGACGTTAAGGTCGAAGATAAAGTTCATAAAGTTACTTGATAAAGGCCAAAGCATTTCATACGGCAGGACATATTATACGGAAAAGAGAACCCGAATAGCCTCAATTCCGGTTGGTTACGGAGACGGATATTCAAGAGCGCTGAGCAACAGGTCAAAGATCTATGTAAACGGAAAGCTTTATCCTACAGCCGGAACAGTATGCATGGACTGGATAATGGCGGATATCGGACTTAAGGATAATATTAAAGTAAATGACAGCGTAGAGCTGTTCGGAAGAAATTATCCCGCATACAAACTTGCGGAATTAACGGACACAATTTCATACGAAATAACCTGTAATATTTCATCAAGAGTTAAACGGTTCTATATTTAAAAAATATGCCGGAAAGAAGAAAGACAGATTATTTAAATTACATTTTCAGGAGCACTGTCAGCGATCTTGCCAAATACAATCTCAGCGAAGATCAGCTCAGGATGCTCAATGATATTTTCAGCAAACTTCTGAAGTCGGATAACCTTCTCAGGGATCTCTATATATTACATCACATCAAGGAATTCGGCAATACGGGGAAGTATCTCATTTACGTACTCAAAAAGCTTGAAGACAACATCATCAGATTTGACAATCTAACGCAGAATGCAAAACAGGACACAGGATTTCTGAAAAGCGAGATCCTGAAAATTTTTTCCGTGTCTGAAGAAAAATCACCTGAAATAAAATTCGATCTGGAAAATCTGGATGATGACTCAATTCACGAAGATGAAATTCTCGATATAGAAAGCGAACTTTCGGAAAAAGACAGACCGGAATTATCGGGAGCAGACGACGAAGATGAAGAGATGATGATCTTCAAAAAAAATTACATGGAGCTGATCAAGTCTGAAGAGGAATCTGAAAATGCGGCGTTTGAGCTTCCGGGCATTGAGGATATTTCCTATGTGACGGGTGAATTGAACAGCGTGGATACATCCGAAGTTACTTCCGGAGAGAAATATGAAGACCCTGAAAATGATCTGCCGGATACTGAATTAAATTCAGGAGTCGGGATATCCGGAAATATTCAGACAGAAATCCCTTATGAAGATAAAACGGATACGGAAGATATCAGGGAGCAGGAAGAAAAAACAACAGAAGCTCAGGATACAGGAACAGATACCGTAAAAGGAAATAAAGGTCCGGAACTTAATTATGATGAGACTGAAGAATATTTTGTAATAAAGAAGATCATTCCTACAGGCACAGCCGGGATTGACGATTCTTCAGAATCAGAAAAGGAAGAGAACACAGAGGAAAACGGATCCGGGAAATCTCAGTCAGAAATTGCCGGCGAGGAAAGACTGACGCGGCAGAACATTTCTCCGGAGGAAGAAATGCATGAAGAAAATCCTGAAAGCGCTCAAACTGATATTCATGGAAAAGAGGATGTTATCAGTGATGAAAAAGCCAGGCTTGACAGTGAAATTCAGGAAGAGCTCAACAATTACGAAAAGGAACTCAAGGAAAAGCTTCTCTTCAGCAGCATAGAGTTTAAGAAAACAGAAAAAAAAGTTTCTGATCAGGAAGAAGTTCCGGGTGAAGATCTTACTGCAAATGAAGAGTTCCTGAATTTTGAAAATCAGATAAAGTCACTTAACGGCAAGCTGAATTCTGAATTTGACAGTCTTATATACATTGTCTCGGCAAAAATAGACAACGAAGAAGAGAGAGGCAGCATCATCAACAACATCAGGGAGATAAGCGAAAATCTCGAATCGGAATCGAAGGAAATGTCACTTGAGATAATTTCAAATATTTATCAGGCGATAAGACTTTCATTTGAGAAAATTTCAAGAGGCAAATACGACATAACCGAAAGCACGCTGAATCTGTTCAAGCACGGGCTCACACTTGTTTCAAATCTTATAAAGGGAGATGATTACTTCGGTTACAAGAATATCCTGAAATCAATTGAGAACATAAGAACAGGGCTGATAGAAGAGAATAAGAAAAGAGAAGAATACAGAAAGCAAAAGGAAGAAAAGAAGCAGATCGCAACGAGACTGGATGAGAAATTCCCCGAAGAGATGCAGAAAGAAAAAGTCAGCAGACTTAAAAAGCTGATAAGGGATACGGATCAGAATTTTAAAGATCTTTATAACATAGAAGGAGAATTCCAGATATATGAAGCGCTGAGGAGTCTTTCTTCAAACCTTACAAATCTGAAGGAAGCGGTTCTCCTGGCAAAGGAGCTCGGCTTAAAGAAAATGGTACAGCTTGCGGAAGCAGGTTATATTTTCCTCAAGTTCCTGCAGAGCTACAGGATAAATCCTGTCACGGATGACATAAGGGAGATATTCAGTTTTTTCATTTACAACATGAAAGCGATAATAATAGACAAAGAAGTAGAGGATCAGGACGTATTCATTTCTTATCTGAACGATCCGGTAAAAATATTTAACCAATTCAAAAAAAATAAAAGTTAAACCTTATGATAAATTATGCGGTGATAATGGCGGGAGGAGTCGGGACAAGATTCTGGCCAAAGGGTAATTACAAATTTCCGAAACAATTCCTTAAAATAACCGATGACGATGATACGCTTCTTCAGCTTGCATACAAAAGACTTGACGGAGTATTCAGGAACACAAACATTTTTGTGGTAACAAACATAATCTACAAGCAGGAAGTGAAGCGTCAGCTTCCGAAAATTCCCGACGAGAATATAATTTGCGAACCGGTCGGCAGGAATACGGCTCCCTGCATAGGTCTTTCTTGCGTTTTTATAAACAGGTTTCAGTCCAGGGCAAACGTACTTGTAGTTGCAGCCGACCATCTCATCGGAGACAACGATGAATTTCACAGAGTTATAAAAAGCGGACTTCAGTTTGTAAATGACAACGGAGGAATTGTCACACTTGGCATTCACCCAACAAAGCCGGAGACAGGTTACGGATACATTCAGTATGACTCTGATTTTTTTGCGGATATAGAAACGGAAGAGAAAAGCGCTGTATCCACAGAAAGAATTTACAAAGTAAAAACCTTTGCCGAGAAACCAAATCTTGAAGTGGCCAAAGCGTTTCTGGACAGCGGTGATTTTCTCTGGAACAGCGGCATGTTCATTTTCAGGACGGACACAATGATGGAGGAGATCAGAAACTACATGCCTGATCTTTTTGAATCTCTTAACAGGCTATCGGACAATATTTTAGCAACGAATTTCCCAAAAATCCTCGAAGATGAATTTACAAAATTAAAAAGCATTTCAATTGACTACGGAGTAATGGAAAAATCCTCAAACGTATTTATAATCAGAAGTCATTTCGGCTGGAACGATGTAGGCGCATGGGACGAAGTATATAATATAAAGGAAAAGGATCAGGACGGAAACGTAAGAAAGGGAATGACTGTTACGCAGGACACAAAGAACTGTCTGATTCTGAATGATCAGAAAATTGTTGCCACAGTCGGCGTAGAGGATCTTCTTATTATAAACACTGAAAACGGACTTCTTATATGCAAAAGAGGCGAGGCTCAGAGAGTAAAGGAAATTGTTGATTATCTGAGGAGAAAAGGAATGGACCAGTATCTCTAAAAACCCAATTTAAAAAAAGAAAATGAAACTAGCGCATCTTGGAATCGCTGTAAAATCCCTTGACGATTCCGTAAAAATATTTGAAAAGATCTTTAAAGTAAAAGCCACAGAAAAAGAATATGTAGATGAACAGAAAGTGAATGTAAGGAAACTGCATCTTGAAAACTGTGATCTTGAACTGCTCGAAGGCACTGATCCTGAATCCCCCATTTCAAAATACATTGAGAAAAAAGGAGAAGGCATACATCATGTTTCATTTGAAGTCAGCGATATTGCCGGTTCTCTCATCGAACTGAAAGAGGAAGGAATTAAACTTATAAACGAAACTCCGAGAACCGGAGCCGATGACATGCTTATTGCTTTCCTTCATCCGAAATCAACAAACAGCATTCTGATAGAATTTACACAGAAGAAGAAATAACCGGTCGCTTTAAAATTTCAGCAGTCATGGATGATAACAGAGACAAAATAGAATTTTCCCGTGAAAGGGAAATTGCTCCCACGCTTAAGGAAAAATTAAAAAACCTTCCGGTTTCTCCGGGGATATACCAGTTCAGGGATTCAAACGGAAGACTTCTTTATATCGGAAAAGCGGCGGTACTCAGGAACAGGGTGAGGCAGTATTTTCAGTCAAAGCCCGTATCTCCGATGGTAAGCGCGATGATAAAAAAGATAAGTGACATTGAGCTGATCACTACTGATAACGAAGTGGAAGCGCTGATACTCGAACAGAATCTGATAAGAACCTATAAGCCGAGATACAATATTAATTTCAAGGATGATAAATCTTATCCTTACATTGTAATAACCAACGAACCGTTTCCGAGGGTTTTTCCCACCAGAAAAAAAAGATCAGACGGTTCGAAATATTTCGGTCCTTATACAGATGTTAAGAACATGAGATTCGCGCTCAAAACAGTTCGCAATATATTCATGATAAGATCATGCAGTCTCAATCTCACTGAGGAATCAATCGCTAACAATAAATTCAGTCTGTGTCTGGACTATCACATTCACAAATGCGAAGGTCCCTGCGTCGGTTACATTAGCAGACAGCAGTATAATGAGACAATTGACCAGGTTTCAAAACTGTTAAACGGGAAAACGAAAACACTTGTGAAGGAACTGACTGCGCAGATGAATGAACATTCCGCAGGGATGGAGTTTGAAAAAGCAAAAGTCTTAAGGGATAAAATTTCTGCTATTGAAATATACTCATCCAGGCAAAAGATAGTGGATGATGAAATAATAGACAGGGATATATTTGTATTTGAGAGAACGGGTAATGACAGCTGCGGAATGATAATGAAGATCCGTGACGGGAAAGTCGCGGGAAGATCCCATTATTTCCTGACGAATGTTGAGGATAAATCAGCATCGGAAATACTGGAGCAGCTGATAATAAATTACTATACTAAATCAGAGTTCATCCCTGACGAGGTTTATCTGATGAATGAGATTGAAAATGAAAGCACAATAAAGGACTGGCTGGAAAAAAAGAAATCCGGAAAAGTTGAATTCGTGATCCCGAAGATAGGCGATAAATACAAACTTATATTCATGGTCAGGAAGAATGCAAGGCTGATGCTTGATGAACTAATACTTTCAAAACTGAAAAGAGAATTTATTCCGCCTTCACTGGACTCGCTTCAGAGAGATCTTAAACTTTCAAAGCTGCCCAGAAGAATTGAGTGTTATGATATTTCACATATACAGGGAACGGATACAGTGGCTTCCATGGTGGTATTTTCAGAAGGCCGTCCGAAAAAATCAGATTACAGAAAGTTCAAGCTGAATTATGTTACTGACGAGGCGGGCAATCCGGATGATTTTCTTTCCATGCGTGAGGTAATATACAGAAGGTTTAAACGAATTACAGATATTCAGTTACACGGTAATCCGGAAGTCAGATCATCTGAACCGGGAGAAAATTCTTCCGTGTCCGCGAATAAAAAAGAAGATCTCAGTTTCAATGCTGTTCCCGATCTCATAATAATAGACGGCGGGAAAGGTCAGTTATCTTCAGCGGTTAAGGTTCTTAATGATCTCGGAATAAAGGAACAGAATATAATCGGACTTGCAAAACGTCTTGAGGAAGTATATCTGCCCGGCGAGTCAATGCCTTACAACATTCCGAAAACCTCTAGCGGGCTCAGACTTTTACAGAGGATAAGGGATGAAGCCCACAGATTTGCGGTTACATATCACAAGAGTCTGAGGGACAGACGGACACTGAGCTCCGAACTGTCTGAGATAGACGGGATAGGGGAAAAGACAGTCACTAAACTTCTCACAAAATTCGGATCGGTTGAGAATATTAAAAATATGATTTCGGAAAATTTTGAACAGTTTGAAAAGGAAGCCGGAAAGAAACTGTCTGAAAAACTCAGAAAACATTTCTCAGAATCCTGAGGGTTAAATAAATACATTATATGATTTCAGATATAATATTAAATTCAACAATAAAATGTCCTGAATGCGGTTTTGAAAAAGAAGAGGTAATGAATGAAAATTCATGCGCCTGGTTCTACGATTGCGCCGGATGCGGGAAATTGCTTCAGCCAAAACCCGGAGACTGCTGTGTATTCTGCAGCTACGGTGACGTAAAATGTCCGCCTGTACAGAGAAGCGGAAAATGCTGTTCTTAATAATTTTAAAAGCAAAAAGATTTTCGGAAAAATATACTTTAAACCAAAACCAGTTATTAAATAATAGATGGGAAAAGTCAAGATAGGATTTGTACTGATACTGTTGATCATCTGCGGGAGCGTATTATCACAGGGAAAAGATACAAGCAAACGTATATCGGATTCACTGAAGAACAGGGATTCAAGAGTTGATTCTCTGAAGGAAACCGAACAGGAAATTCTTAAGCAGCAGGAACAGAACAAACAGGATTCAATAATCAAGGCTGGTATTCAGGAGAAGATGGCTGAATATTCAGAAGATTCACAAAAGAAGGCTGAGCTGGAACAAAAACTCCGTGAAATAGAATCAGCTGATTCGATAAAAAAAGCCGCACAGCTTTTAAAGATACAAAAGCTAAAGGAGAAAGCACGTGGATTTCCCGTAGTGCTGATGAGAGACACGCTCATGGAAATTTATACAAAGCTCGGATCATTTGAACCTCACGACAGGGCAGCTACAATCAACAACAGGTTAAAGCAATTGTACGATAATGACTTTTTTTATCCTGATTCTCTGAGAATTGATAAAAGCGAGACCACGGATGATATTTTTTATTCAGGCATAATTCTGATGAGCGTAACGGATATGGATGCTTTATGGCTGAATAAAACAAGGGATGAGCTTTCAAAAGAATATGTGAATAAGATAAAAGATGCGGTTGTAAAAGTGAGGGAAGACAACAGTTTTGTTAACAGATTAAAAAGATTCGGTCTTGCGCTGTTGACTCTTATTGGTCTTTACGTTCTCGTAAAAGGTATTTTTGTTCTTTTCAATAGAATAACGGAGTATATTATTGCAAGAAAGGACAAATATCTGACCGGCATTTCTATCAAGGATTTTAAACTGCTGAATCAGGAACAGTCAATGAAGGTAGTTCAGATTGCTTTAAAATTTTTAAGGTTCTTTGTAATACTTCTGGCTCTTTATCTTAGTCTGCCCGTGCTGTTCAGCATTTTTCCGGTTACAAAAAGCTATGCCGGAATCCTGATCGGCTGGGTAATAAATCCTGCAAAGCTGATTTTAAATACGACATTAAATTATCTTCCGAATCTTTTTACTATAATTATAATATTCGTTTTTACAAGGTATGCAATAAAGGCGGTAAAATATTTTGCAAATGAAATAGCCGAAGGAAGACTGTCTCTGGGAACATTCCATAAGGACTGGGCTATGCCGACTTTCCAGATAATAAAGTTCATAATGTATGCGCTGATGTTTGTTGTAATATTTCCTTATCTGCCGGGTTCAAGTTCGCCTGCATTTCAGGGAGTTTCGGTATTTCTCGGAATACTGGTATCATTCGGATCATCTTCATCAATTGCAAATATAATGGCAGGGCTTGTGATTACTTATATGAGACCGTTTAAAATAGGCGACAGGATAATGATCGGAGATGTTACAGGAGATGTAATAGAAAAAACTCTTCTGGTCACAAGACTCAGAACAATAAAGAACGAAGATATTACTGTCCCGAATTCGCTCGTACTTTCGGGTCATACTACAAACTATTCCACTAATTCCAAAGATACGGGACTTATTGTCCATACTACTGTAACGATCGGATACGATGTACCATGGAAGAAAATGCATGAAGTCCTTATTGAGTCAGCCGGCAGAACGGATCTTTTGCTAAAGGATCCGAAACCGTTTGTTCTTCAGACCAGTCTGGATGATTTCTATGTTTCATATCAGATCAACGCATACACGCATGATGCCAATAAACAGGCTAAGATATATTCTGACCTACATCAGAACATTCAGGATGTGTGCAATGAAAATCAGATCGAGATCATGTCTCCGCACTACAAAGCGCTGAGAGACGGAAACCTTGTAACTATTCCGGCTGAATATCTGCCTAAAGATTATAAGATTCCACCGTTTAATATAAAAGAAGAAAAGGGTCTGTAACAGATGAACGATATTTTAAATCTTGAATTAATATCAATTGATACTTTCAGATTAACAGTCTGGAACCTTGTAAGTGTCGCTATAATCTTTGTAAGCGCATATTTATTAGTTAAGCTGATCACCACTGTTCTCAGCAGAACAATGAGAACTAAAGGCAGGTATGACGGCAGACTTCAGTCCATACTTCAATTGATCAAATACATAATCTGGATCTTCGCCTTATCATTTATACTGAAAGCCCTTAGCGTTGATGTTACTTTTTTGATAGCCAGTTCGGCGGCTTTACTCGTCGGTGTCGGTCTGGGACTTCAGAATGTATTCAAGGATTTCATATGCGGAATAATAATTCTGATAGAAGGAACGGTCAAGGTAGAAGACATAGTGGAAGTGGATGGCATTGTAGTAAAAGTGAAGGAAATTTCCCTGAGGACTTCACACGTTGTTTCACGCGAGGATAAAGTGCTTATTATTCCGAATCATAAATTCATAGAAGACAATGTGACAAACTGGACTCATAACAGAACTCCAACAAGATTTGAGCTTGCTGTTTCGGTTGATTATTCGTCTGACACAAAACTTGTTGAAAAGACACTTCTGGAATGTGTGCAGAAGAGTACGGAAGTAATAAACGAAGGCAGATATGCTCCGTTCATCAGATTCAGTGATTTCGGGGATTCCGCATTGCTGTTCAACATAATTTTCTGGAGCAATAATTTATTCAGGATTGAGAACACAAAAAGTGCTCTCAGGTTTGAGATCACAGAAGCATTCAGGGCAAATAATATTACCATTCCTTTCCCGCAGAGGGTTTTACATAAAGTAAAAGACAAAGATTAATTTCTATTAAAATGAATCTCAGGATTTATAATATGTATATAAAATTCTCGGTTGTTCTGCTGATATTTTTTCTGTCAGGCTGCGATCTGGTAAATAAGATAATGTACAAGGACGCATATGATGAAAGCAGAACAGTTTCTGCGGAGAAAAATAATCTTCAGGATAAAAACAAAAAGCCGGCCGAAAAAAAGGATTCCGTGATAAGAACATTTGAAGGACTAGTCACAATTAATTCAGACGAAAGGTCTTTCAGGGACTGCAGTAATCCGGATTCATTGTATCTTATTAAAGATGAATCCGGAAATCTTGTAAACGAGTATAAAAAATTAATGCCTCTTTCTGATTACTACGGTTCGCTGTTTGCCGCAGTAAAGGGATTTACAGTAGATCCTGACAGCACAACCGATACTGAAAAATATCTGAAGACTATAGTGGTGAAAGAAGTTATAACCGTAGAGAAAAAGAATTTCAGGAATACCTGCATACCTTTTGAATTCTGGTGTCTCGGAAATGAGCCGAACTGGTCGCTTGAAATTTCAAAAGAAGAGAATATTATTCAACTGACTTTACCCTCTGACAATAAGTCCTATTATTTCTTTTACAGCGAACCAAAAGAGGAAGACGGAATGATCAAGTATTTCGGTTACAACAACATTCAAAGAACGACAATTAACATTTCACTTAGAAAGGAAAGCTGTTCGGATAATATGTCAGACAGAAAATATGACTATTCGGTTCAGGTGGACCTTAACGGCAAAAATCAATACCGCGGCTGCGCCATAAAGGGTGATTTTCCAAATTAACAATAAAGACTTCAGCATGAAAATGATTTTAGTAATTTTTTCTTTTTTTATCTTTGCCTGCGGCAATACATACAAAAAAACGGAAATTAATTCGCAGTCACAGATTTCAGGAAAAGATACCTGTGACAGTCCTGATGCAGACATAGGATGTAATTTCAGAAATGCGCCGTCGGAACTTACGGAAGTGATGACAATCTGCGGAGACAGTGAACCGGGACAGAAGATAAGAATTGACGGACAGATATTAAAATCTGACGGAGTAACACCTTACTCCGGAATAATAATATACGCTTATCAGACGGACTCCACCGGTCATTATTCGAAAAGCGGAAATGAATCGGGAGCACAGAAGTGGCAGGGCAGACTTCACGGCTGGTGTAAAACTGATTCAGAGGGAAAATATGTGATCAATACGATCAGACCGGGAAGATATCCAAGCAATGAATATCCCGCTCACATACACTGGGCAATTATGGAACCCGACGGGAAGATGCAGTATCTTAATGATTTTGTATTCTCTGATGACAGTCTTGTAACCAAAGAATATGTTTCAAATCCTTATTATAAAACCGGAGATATAGGAGTTCTGACACTTTCCGAACCGGTTAACGGAATAATGACTGCACTGAGGATAACAGTTTTGAAATAAGATGCCGGTTTATGAAAAATATTACAGTTAAACAGTAAACAGACCGTCTTTGATTATCTGATGTTCATTTCCGTTTATGTCAATCGCCTTAACGGAAACTTTTTCCGATCCGATCATAAAGTCAGTATGAACCATGGAATAATTGCAGTTGTTTCTTTTCATGTCTTCAGGAGTAATTATTTCATCTTTATTTGAGAAACACATCGGAATTCCCCTTCCCAGAGCTATATGACAAGCGGCATTTTCATCAAAAAGAATGCTGTTGAATATCAGACCTGATTTATGAACTTCAGAATTTATGTCAACAAGAGCAACTTCGCCGAGGTAAGATGCGCCTTCATCTATTTCAAAATATTTCTGAAGGATCTCTCTGTTGCTGTCAGCTCCGAAATCAACGACCTTTCCGTCCTTGAATTCAAACCAGATTCCCGTAAGGAGATTTTCAAGTACCTTTACGGGTTTTGTAACTTTTACCTTTCCGTTTGTCCTGCGATAATCCGGAGTAGTAAAGACCTCTTCTGTCGGAAGGTTGGGAATGAAATCCCTGCCGTTCTGCGCTTTCGCCTGACCGCCTCTCCAGATTGAATTTCTGTTGAGTCCGATCTCAAGGTAAGTATCCGGTCCGGAAAAAATCAGTTTATCCAAATTCATGCCGGTAAGCATATTACCTCTTTCCTTTAGTTTATTGCCGAAAATTTTCCATTCTTTTACAGGATCAGGTTTGTCAAGCCTGAGGATTTTAACAAGACTGTCCCATAATTTATTTTCAAGTTCTGTGTAAGGCTCAGAGTCATAAACTTTAGCAGCCCAGTTTATACCCGGGGCAGCGACAATACACCAAGCAATTTTTGAAGAAGATATTGCCTTTGTAACAGACTTCATAGCATTCTGTTCATTCCTTGCGATAAAGCTCAGTATATCAGGGCTTACGGATTTTAAGACATTTATTTCTTCAAGGTTATCAATTCTTATAAAAGCCCAGTCATTGGCGATCTGTTCATTCCCGCGGTTGACAGGATATGTAGGCATAAATTCAAAAAAAGATTTATTTTTTATATTCTGAATACGGCTTTTTGTAAGTTCGTTTGAATTAAACATAACATCAACATACATCGCACCGTTTTCATAAGCTGTGTCTGCAAGCATCAGAGCAAAATCAGCATTCCTGATCCCGCATCCGATAGCAAGACACTGACCTTCGTAAAGATTTACACCGGTCTTTAAAATAAGTTCGCAGTATTTTTTTAAGTATTCTTTTTCCATTATTTTTAGGTTTAATTGTTATTTAAGTTAACTAAATTGAGAACTAAAATTAATTCAGATACAGGGTATTTTGGAAAAATTATCCCGGAGCAATTCAGATTTTGCTGATGAAAAAGATCATAAAATTATACGACAAAAGTAAGATCGAAAAAACTTTAAGAAGGAACATCTGTCTGAATATTTACGGAATTGGCGATCTTGACGATTTCTTTTTCATTAATACGGAATGGTATGCAGTTTCCCAGGGAGATGAAATCCTTGAAACCGCTTATTTATACAGAGGCACGGATCTCCCTGTTTTACTTGCTATGTGCGGAGAAGAAAACGGGAACATGAAAATTCTTCTCAAGGGAATAATGAATGAATTTCCCGAAAAAATTTACGCCCATCTAACGGAAGGTCTCGAAAAAGTTTTTGATTATGATTATAAAAGGACAGATCACGGAAAGCACTTCAAGATGTGTCTTTATAAAAACGATTTCACGGAAGAAAATTCCGGTGAAAATATCAGAAGGCTCCTCCCGGGGGATATCGGAATAATAAAAGAATTTTACAACACTGCATATCCGGATAACTGGTTTGACGGAAGAATGCTCGGGACCGGGAAATATTTCGGAATGTTTTCTGAAAATGGTCTTATCGGTGTTGCGGGAATTCATGTTTATTCAGCTGAATATAAAACTGCCGCGCTTGGAAACATTACCACACATCCGCTGCACAGGGGAAAATCCATATGCAGAAAAGTCACTTCGGCATTGTGCAGTGATCTTTTTAAGACAACTGACATTATAGGACTGAATGTCTTATGCGAAAACAAAGCCGCAATAGAGTGTTACCAAAGGCTAGGTTTCAGGATCTGCGGTGAATATTCCGAATACAGTTTCACAAAAAAACTTTCCGTGTGACGAATGCTCCCTGATCAAAGAGAATCAATTACTTTTTGAAGTTTTTCTCTAACCTCAGAGGCAATCTCCTCCAGTTTTTCATTCCGGACGGATGACATTGATGCAGCAGGGTCTACGGTTGAAACTTCAACATCACCGTTATCCAGTTCCTGTACTATTACGCTGCAAGGAAGAAAAGCGCCGATCTTATTTTCCGCAAGTAGGGCTTTATGAGCATAACCCGGATTGCACGCGCCGAGAATGCGGTATTTCCTGAAATCAACGTCTATCTTTTTTTTAAGTGTTTCCCTGACATCAATTTCGGTAAGGATTCCGAATCCTTCTTTTTTAAGTTCATCAGTAACTCTCAGAACTGCATCTTCAAACGGGACTCCTTTGAGTGTTTTATCAAATGTATATGACATAATTTTGATTTTAAAAGATTAAAAAATATTTTTACTTTCTGCTGCAGTTGATCATCCAGGATATTCCGAATTTATCTTTAAACATACAGAATTTCGCATTCCAGAAAGTATCTTGAGGTTTCATGGAAACATTACCGCCTTCGGAAAGTTTACTGAAAAGCCGGTCAAGTTCTTCTTCGCTGTTTACATCCAGGATAAGTGAAAAATTATTTCCCTCGGTAAACGGTCTGTCCGGCAGGACGTCCGAAGCCATTAGTTCAATACCCTCAGCTTTAAGATGCACATGGATTATTTTATCCTTATTCTCAGGAGCCACCGGTTCGGGAGAATCACCATAGACAGACAAATCCAGGATTTCACCTCCCAGGCAATCTCTGTAAAATTCCACAGCGTCCCTGCAGTTTCCCCTGAAGAACAGATAAGTGTTTAATGATCTCATGTGTATTTTGATTAATAAAACTTATCAATAAAGGTTTTAATACTCAATGTGAAATTTTTTGAAATTATAATTTGCAATATTGTTAGTTTCAACATAAAATTCGATTGAAGATTCATAGCAGATTAATTAGATTTGTTAAGAATATTAATATTGATAAATTTAATTTTTATATTTTAGAAATTAAATTAAATGATTGTTATTTATTTATATAAAGGAACTAAATGGAAATAAAATCTAACATATATTTAGGAGATTGCAGAGAAATAATAAA
Organism: Bacteroidota bacterium; assembly: GCA_018266875.1. Lineage (GTDB taxonomy): Bacteria > Bacteroidota > Ignavibacteria > Tepidaquicellales > Tepidaquicellaceae > UBA2330. The sequence continues at coordinate 11,450 of JAFDZR010000018.1, read as the reverse complement.
ATTAATTTCTGATAATACAGTTGATTTAATTGTTACATCCCCTCCTTATGCTGACCAGCGAAAAAACACTTATGGTGGAATTCGTCCTGAAAATTATGTCAATTGGTTTTTGCCAATTTCTGAACAATTATTAAGAGTCCTAAAACCGAAAGGTACATTTATTTTAAACATTAAAGAAAAAGTTATTAATGGCGAAAGAAGTACTTATGTAATGGAGTTAATAATTGAAATGAGAAAACAAGGTTGGTTTTGGACAGAAGAGTTTATCTGGCATAAGAAAAATTCTTATCCCGGTAAATGGCCAAACAGATTTCGTGATTCATGGGAAAGATTATTGCAATTTAACAAGAATAAAAATTTTAATATGTATCAGGAAGAAGTTATGATTCCAATGGGAAATTGGGCTAAAGCAAGATTAAAAAATCTTTCCGATACTGATAAAACAAGAGATAATTCTAAAGTTGGTAGTGGTTTTGGTAAAAACATTTCAAACTGGATAAATCGAGACAAAGCTTATCCCACTAATGTTTTACACATGGCAACTGAATGCAATAATAAAAACCATAGTGCAGCCTTTCCTGAAGAACTACCAGAATGGTTTATTAAACTTTTTACTAAAGAAAGCGACATAGTTTTAGATCCTTTTATGGGTTCAGGAACAACTTTAATAGTTGCAAATCGAATGAGACGTAATTCAATAGGTATAGAAATAATAAAGGAGTATTATGACATGGTAAAGAAAAACATAAATCCAGTTCAATTACTTTTATTAAATTCTGAAAAAGAACATGAAGAAGATAAACCTGAAAGACGTGTATCAGTACGTTGAAAAAAACATAGGAACTTTTCATAAAAAAAGAATAGAAGGTTTAGATTCTTTAAAATTAACCAAAGTACTAAAACGCAAAAACCCATATCTATTTAAAACTAAATATGTACTTACCGCAGATCAGATTGTTCGAGGAATAGTTGATGCCCATATATCTTCTAACGAAGAAGCAATTTTTGGAGATTGGCTGGAAGGACTTGCAATTTATATAAATAAAAAAGTTTACAACGGATATAAATCAGGAATATCAGGAATAGATTTAGAATTTGACACAAAAAAAACACGATATATTGTAACAATAAAATCTGGTCCTAATTGGGGTAATAGTTCACAAATTAAAAAAATGATTTCAGATTTTAACACTGCGAAAAAAACTTTGAGAACAAGTAATTCAAATCTCACAATTGTCGCAATTAACGGTTGTTGTTATGGAAGAGATAATAATCCAGATAAAGGAAATTATTTTAAATATTGTGGTCAAAAATTTTGGGAATTTATTTCTGCTAACCCAAATCTATATATTGAAATAATTAAACCTCTCGAATATAAAGCAAAAGAAAAAAACGATGACTTTTTAAAATCTTATTCTCAAATGATAAACAAATTTACAAGAGACTTTTCAGTAAAATTTTGTAAGAGTAAAGGTGAAATTGATTGGATTAAGTTAGTTCGTTATAACTCTTCTGATAAGGAAATAAACTAAATTTTTAAATATATATTAATTAAATATTAATACATATTTTAATCTAAATATCTACGAAATCAAACTATTCAAACACCCAATACCATGAAACTATCAGGAAACAAGATACTCATCACCGGCGGAGCATCGGGAATCGGACTCGGCTTTACGGAAAGATTTATCAATGAAAACAATAAGGTAATTATCTGCGGAAGAAGGGAATCCGCATTGAAGGATGTCGAAAATAAATTCCCCGGAATAATTACGAGAGTCTGCGATCTTTCCATCAAGGAGGAAAGGGAAAAATTATACAGATGGATTTCCGAAGAGCATAAGGACCTGAACGTTCTTGTCAACAATGCGGGGATACAGAACTGGATGCAGGTTACCGATGAAGATTTCTACGATAAAGCAAAAAAGGAAATCGCAATAAATATCGAAGCGCCTGTACACCTCGCTTCGCTTTTTGTAAAGCTCGTCTCTCTTGATACCGTATTGAATGTTTCTTCAGGTCTGTCATTTGCGCCGCTTTCGAAAACACCTGTCTACTCGGCGACAAAAGCTTTCGTTCATTCATTCACTGTTTCGCTCAGGCATCTTCTCAAGCCGAAAAATATTGAAGTAATAGAGATCATTCCTCCTGCGCTTAATACTGACCTCGGAGGAAAGGGTATTCATGACTTTGCGCCGCCTGTAAGCGGATTCATTGAATCGGTTTTTGAACAGCTTAAGGAAGGAAAGGAAGAAATTACATACGGATTCAGCGAAGGAGTTTCAAAAGCAGGACAGGAAATACTGAAAGAAACATTTAACAAAATGAATCAGGCATAAAAATATTCTCAGCTGCATCAAGCGTTTGTTTTGATTCATAATAATTTATCCGGTGATAAAAATAAAAAAAACAGGTCCCGCACAGTTAAACGACTATTTAAAAATTTCCGCTGCTTTCGAAGTCCGTGACAAATTAATATTGAAACAGACAGAACGAGGAGTTGAATTTGTTTCGGAAAAGATATCTGTTCCTTATACAAAAGACTACGATCTTTATGAAAATCCTTCCGTCTGGTATAAAAAATGGGACCTTGAAAAATGGGGATTGTTCATTGCTGAAACCGAAACCGGACTGACAGCCGGAGCAGCGGCTGTGGCATACGACACACCGGAATTAACATTAACCGAAAAAAGAAAAGACATAACGGTCTTATGGGATATCAGAGTAAATCCCGAATACAGACGAAAAGGAACCGGGAAACTCTTATTCGAAAAAGCCCTGGAGTTTACAAAATTAAAAAACTGCAGTCTAATGAAGATCGAAACACAGGACAACAACACGGGTGCATGTAAATTTTATTCGGCAATGGGCTGCATTCTTTCAGAGATAAATCCAGGCGTTTACAGTGAATTTCCCGGTGAAATTCAGCTGATCTGGCATAAGAGAGTTTAAGTTTTTTCTGATAATGACCCAAATCAATACAGAAGTTAAATTTACCGGCGCCGATAATGTGTTACATTTTAAAAAATATTTAATACTGAATTTAAATTAAGGCACTAAAGAATTATTTTTGAATAAAAACTTAAAAATTTTTTAAATAATTAAAAACAACTTACGATGAAAAATTTAAGCGCAATAGGACTTGACACTGTTAAATCAAAAAAACTTGCTGAGAAGTTAAATGAACTTCTTGCCAATTATTCTCTTTTTTATCAGAACACAAGAGGATATCACTGGAACATAAAAGGGGACAAATTCTTTGAGCTTCACTTAAAATTTGAGGAACTGTACAATGACCTTCTTATAAAAATTGATGAAGTAGCGGAAAGAATACTGACGCTGGGATATTCCCCGAACCATAAGTACTCGGTTTACAATGAAGTATCAAACATTAAAGAAAGTTCACAGGTATCAAACGGAATAAAAGCGGTTGAAAATATTTTGAACTCGTTCAAAACACTTATAGGCATACAGAGGGAGCTTCTTGATCTTTCCGAAGACGCAGGCGATGAAGGCACAAACGCTCTGATGAGCGATTATATAAGGGAGCAGGAGAAGTTAGTATGGATGTATTCCGCATTTCTTAACAAATAAATTTCAATAATTGATCTGTTAATTTTATAAAAACAGCCGGGATCACTCTCGACCCGGCTGTAATTATATTATAAAAATTTTTTCAATCCTTTTATCAGATCAGCAGAATAAATTAAACGCCTACTGTTATTTTCTCTGCCAGTTCCATTCCTTTTTCCATTGCCTGTCTGTTTAGAGGGATAAGATTATGATATCTTTCCGGCAGAACTTTCTTAAGACCTTCTATGATGCTGTCCAGACCTATAACCGGTTTTTTCTTAAGGAAGGCACCCAGTATTATCATGTTCATAACTTTAGTATTGCTCAGTTTGGTTGCTTCGATCGCAGCTTCTATCGGAACGATCTCTACATCAGTGCGTGAAGGTCCTTTTAAAATTGTACTTGCTTCATAGATAAGAAGTCCGCCGGGTTTTACAGCGTTTTCAAATTTGTCAAGCGACGGCTGATTCAGGGCAATGACAGTATCAAATTTTGTAAGTATGGGAGAACTGATAGGTGTATCGCTGACTATCACCATACAGTTGGCGGTTCCCCCGCGCATTTCCGGTCCGTAGGAAGGCATCCAGCTTACTTCCTTGTCTTCGATGACTCCGGCATAGCAGAGTATCTGACCCATTGTCAGAACTCCCTGTCCTCCGAATCCCGCTATAATAATTTCCTCAGTCATTTTAATTCTCCTTTTTAGGTACTTTAAGATCGCCGAGCGGATAGAACGGAATCATATTTTCTTCAAGCCATTTGTTTGATTCAACAGGTGTCATCTTCCAGTTGGAAGGACAGTTTGTTACTATCTCAACGAAGCTCAGCCCTTTATTCAATTCCTGATATTTAAAACCATTGTAAATTGCCTTCTTTGCTTTTCGAACATGCACTGGAGTATTGACGGCAACGCGCGAGCAGTAATAGACTCCGGGAAGCTGCGCTATCAGTTCTGTTATCTTCAGAGGATATCCCATTTCATGCGTATCTCGTCCGAACGGCGAAGTAGTTGTTTTCATTCCCACAAGAGAGGTCGGAGCCATCTGTCCGCCGGTCATACCGTAAATTCCGTTGTTGATAAAGACAATCAGAATATTTTCTCCGCGATTGCAGGTATGGATTGTTTCACCTGTGCCGATAGCTGCGAGGTCTCCGTCTCCCTGATATGAAAATACATATCTGTCCGGAAGAACTCTCTTAATACCGGTTGCAACAGCCGAAGCTCTGCCGTGAGCGGCTTCGGACATATCAATATCAAAATAGTTGTAAGCAAATACCGCACATCCGACAGGAGCCACACCTATTGTTTTTTCCTGTATTCCCATTTCGTCAATCACCTCGGCAATAAGTCTGTGAGCAACGCCGTGTCCGCATCCCGGACAGTAGTGCATCGGTGTGCTTGTTAGAGTTTCAGGTTTACCGTAAACCAGATTATCACTTATGCAGACGCTTTCTTCTGCAATAACCTTTTCGTAATGTTCGTCGAGCAGCTCCTGATCACTGCCCAGCATTCTTCTCTCATTCATTTTGTAAAACTCCTTGATTTATTTCTTCTAATTTCAAAAGTATTTCTTCAGGCGTTGGAATTATCCCGCCCATTCTGCCCAGGAATTCGACATCGGCTTTTCCGTTTATTGCAAGTTTCACATCTTCGAGCATCTGACCGGCGTTCATTTCAACGGTCAGGAACATTTTAGTATTACCTGCAAGTTTATTCAGGACTTCATACGGATAGGGAAAAAGAGTAATAGGTCTGAATATCCCGACTTTAATTCCCTTTTCCTTTGCCAGTTCTGCTGCTTTCCTGCAGATCCTGGCAGTCAGTCCGAAGGCAACAAGAATTATGTCGGCATCTTCACAGTCTCTCATCTCATACCTGATCTCTTCTTTTTCAATTGCTCTGTATTTATTCTGAAGATGAATGTTTATTTCCTCCATCTTTTCGGGCTGGATATGAAGAGAAGTAATTATTGATCTTTCCCTTTCCTTTCTTTTGCCTGTAGTTGCCCATTCAAATATCTCAAAGCTCCTCGGAATTTGCGGAAAGAGTTCAACTTTTTCCATCATCTGCCCAAGCGCTCCGTCAGTAAGTATCATAATTGGATTACGCCATTTGAAAGCCAGTTCGAATCCGAGTTTTACATGGTCCACCATCTCCTGAATTGTAGCGGGAGCAAGTACTATAAGTTTGTAGTCACCGTGACCGCCTCCCTTTACAGCCTGAAAATAATCCGACTGCGCGGGCTGAATGGTACCGAGTCCGGGACCTGCTCTGACGACATTTACAATCAGACACGGAAGTTCCGCGCATGCAATATAGGAAATACCTTCCTGCATGAGACTGATTCCGGGTGATGATGAAGATGTCATTACTTTTTTTCCGGTTCCGGCAGCGCCGTAAACCATATTTATGGATGCGATTTCGCTTTCAGCCTGAAGCACAACCATTCCTGTTCTTGCGTGAGCTTCTTTGGAGAGATATTCAAGAACTTCAGACTGCGGAGTAATTGGATAACCGAAGTAAGCGTCACATCCGGCGCGGATGACAGCTTCAGCAAGAGCTTCGTTGCCTTTCATTAATTTTAATTCTTTCATCACTTTACCTTTACAGTTAAGTCGCCCGTTACGTTTGTAATTGTTGCTACCTTTTCACTGCTTTTCTCTGTTCTTCGGTAGACTTTTATTACACTGTCCGGACAGACAAGAGCACAGTTTGTGCAACCCGTGCAGTTGTCTTCTATTTTAATAATATAATGATATCCCTTGGAATTGAGTTTGCGTGAAAGCTCAAGAGATTCCTGAGGACATGCGGAAGCGCAGAGTTCGCATCCTTTGCATTTCTCAATGTCAATTACAATATCACCTTTTACCTTAGCCATTATTATGTAGTATTTAAAAAACAAAAAAGGCATCAGTATTCCTGAAACCTTTTAAGTGAATAAAATTAGATTTATTGTCTGCTGAATTCAAACCTGCTGTTTTCGTTAATCTTTTCATGACCAATGTTTAACCTTATTTCAATTAAAGAATTTATCAACAGATATTAAAGATAAATTCTATTTTAAAATAAGGAATATTATAAAGAAGCTTTATGATTTTAATCATAAAAAACCACCTTTTTTAATTTAAATGATTGTTTTTTTCTGTTTTTCAGATTATCTGAAGTTTAATCATGCAGTTTATAAATATTTTTAAATGCTCCGGCGAATATCCTAAAAATTTTTTCATTTAAACAGATAACGGATTAAGTTAACTTACTGAAAAAGGAGTTAAAAAATGAAAAAGTTAACAGGGGTCTGGCTCGACCATTCAAAGGCAAAAATGATTGAAATAAGTGACGGATCAGCGGAGATTACAACAGTTCAGTCGCCTTACAAAAGACGAATAAGAATTCCAGGCGAGGGAAGCAATGCAACAAGATTCGGTAAAACTTATTTCTCGAACGTCGAATTCAAAACCAATCAGAAAAAGCAGAACGATATTGATTCTTACTACAAGGATTTGGAAAAGAGACTTAAGGGTTTTGACAGCATACTGCTGTTCGGTCCCACACGTGCAAAAGCCGAACTCAGCAACTATCTGTCGGAGAATAAACATTTCAGTTCAAAAAAGATCACGATTAAGAATGCGGATAAAATGACGGAGAATCAGATGATAGAATTTGTCAGAAATCATTTCTCAAAATAATCTGTAAAAATATTTCCGCAGGGTTTTTTACCGTTTCAAAGCAGGAGCTGAAAAATAATCTTCAGTCTCAGATATTATATTCAAAATTATACTGCTTTGATATTTTCCCTTCAAATAATTAATTTGGACTGCATTCCGGAATGTAAGCCCGGTCATACAATTTTTTTATGCCGCAAAAAACATTACCTGAGAAAATGAACAGATTAACAGGATCAGAAATTATACATCAAACAGACAGATACCATGAAACTTACAGATGAGCAGATTGAAATTATAAATTCTTCCGGGGACATAAAGATCAACGCAGTTGCCGGTTCAGGAAAAACCACCACAATAATAGAATATGCGGCATCCCGTCCGCCTCAAAGCAGGATACTGTATCTGGCATTCAACAGATCGGTTAAAAACGAAGCCGTAAAAAAATTTGCCGAAAGAGGTCTGCATAATGTTTGCGTTGAGACTGCGCATTCTCTTGCTTACAGAAACATTGTTTATTCCCATAATTACAAAGTGCAGTCCCCGGTATACAGATCATATGAGATCTCTGAAATACTTAAACTCAGAAATGCCGGAGAGCGGCACGGTGAATTCATAATCGCGAATCACATCAGTAAATTCATATCTTATTTCTGTAACAGCGACGCAGAGAAAGTAGGAGAACTTAATTTATGCGACGTTATTTCTGACGCCGAAGCGCAGGCGTTTGTATCAAAGCATTACAGTTACATTGAAGATCAGACAAGGATCTTTCTTGGAAAAATGAACACAGGCGCGATCGGGATAACACATGATTTTTATCTGAAAAAGTTTCAGCTCTCATCACCGGAGCTGGGATTTGATTACATCCTTTTTGACGAAGGACAGGACGCATCGGCTGCAATGCTTGACGTTTTCAAAAAGCAGAAAGCCGTAAAAGTAATAGTCGGAGATACACATCAGCAGATCTACGGATGGAGGTTTGCGGTAAACTCTCTTGAGAAAGCCGGATTCAGAACCTATAACCTTACAAGAAGTTTCCGTTTCGGTCAGGACATTGCAGACCTTGCAATGAAGATACTAAAATGGAAAGACCATTTTAAAAAACATGACGCCGTAAATATCTCGGGTGAAAGTTCGGTGAAAAAGGGTAAGGTAAATGCTGTACTCGGGAGAACTAATCTCGGACTTCTGCTGAAAGCGGTTGAGACCGTGAACGAAAGAAAAGATATCAGACATTTATATTTCGAGGGCAATATAAATTCGTACACTTATGCAGATGAGGGAGCATCGCTTTATGACGTGCTTCATCTTTACAACGGGAAACACAGGCTTATCAGGGATAAGATCGTAAGACAGATGAAGGACATTAAAGAACTGCAGAGCTATACTGAAAAGACAGGTGATAATCAGTTTGCAATGATAGTCGAAATAGTAAAGAAATACGGCAATTCGCTGCCAGGAATCATCAGGAAGATAAAGGGAATGCATGTAGAAGATGATGACAGGAAAAAAGCGGAAGTGATTTTTTCAACGGTTCACAGATGCAAGGGAATGGAATATGACACAGTGGAGATCGTAAATGATTTTATGACGGAAGAAAGGATCATAAAGCAGGCGGAAGAACTGAAGAAAGACAAAATGAGCTATTCAGCTTTAACTGAAGAAATAAATCTGCTTTATGTTGCTGTGACCAGAACCAGGAATATTCTGATAATTCCGCACGAACTGATCCCGGATAATTTCAGTCCGTCTGAAAACATTAAAATTTTTAAAGCTGAAACTAAAAATAAAAATGAAAATACGCATTCAGGCAAAGGAAGGATTCCTTTTGAGAAACCGGATTTCGGATCAGTAAAAAAAGACAAAACCTATTCAGTTGATAAAATCAGAGAAAAGCACAAATCAGCTTATAAGAAATGGACAGAAAAGGAAGATGATGAACTCACTAAACTGTACTGCGAAGGAGCAAATTTAAATACCATTGCCGGTCATTTTAAAAGGACTATTGGGTCAATCAGAGCAAGGATATTAAAGCTAGAGCTTGAGGATATTTACGGATAAAATATAGCAGCAGTATTTAACATTTATAAGAAGTGAAAATTTTTTAAAATAAATTCAGACTGCAACCAAATCACCGGATCAGCATTACTGATATAACACATTCTATAAATTTGAACGAGAGCGAACTTCTTGACAGAATTAAGAAAGACCCTTCGGAATTTTCCGTCCTGTTCAATTTATATTACAGACAGATTTTCGGATACATATTCAGACGAACCGGAGATTTCGATGAAAGCGCTGACATTGCGGCGGATACTTTTTTAAAAGCTTTCAGCCATATTGGGAATTTTACATGCAGGGGCATATCAGTAAAAGTCTGGCTTTACCGGATTGCAACCAATGAACTCAATCAGTATTTCAGGAACAGAAAGAAACACAGTTCATTAACAGAGAAAATCGAGATTGAAAACAAAGAGCTTTTCAGAAATAGTCTGAACGAAGACAGAAAAGAGATGGAGACAGAAATGATGAAGCATGAACAGTTTCTCTCGGTTTTGAACGCACTGAAGACGCTTCCTCTGAAATATCAGGAAGTAATTTCCCTGAAATATTTTGAAGGAAACACAAATAAAGAAATTTCAATGATACTTGATATTAAGGAAGGAACTCTTAAGTCGCTCATATTCAGAGGACTTGAAAAGCTAAGGAAGATCTGCAACCAAATTTAATTTTTTACATTAATGTATCAGAATGGATAACTTTGAAGAAAAACTCAGCAGCATGTCAAAACCTGAAGTGTCAGAACTAAGACATCAGGAAATGATTTCTTCCGCACTGATAAAAGCGAAAGACAGGACTGCATTAAGCTTCTGGTGGATAAGCATTCCGCTCTACCTTATCGCCATGCTGGTTATGAAGACATTTTACATGCCGGAGTCTGCAGTGACAGCGGGAATACGGGATTTCTCACAAGGGAACATGTTTACGGCAATTGTCTTTTTTATTTTAGCGCCGGCAGCTGTCATAATTATGAATCTTCTTAGCATAAGAAAAATATATTACGTTTCCGGAAATCCGAAACCGCAGAAATTCTTAAAGACGGTAATTATCAATCTGATCATGATAATACTGTCTGTATTTGTAATAATTATTTTTTTAATTTAAAATCATCGCTATGAAATTTCCATGGTTCAGACGTTTCGGTATCTTTTTCATGCCGTATTCTATTATCGGCTGGATTTTATTTGCTGCAGGATTAATATATGCCGTGAACGTTTTCATTGACATAGACAGCAGATCGCATTCTGTAAGCGATACGCTTATCAATTTTGTATTTAATCTTCTTATAATAGGAGGAATTTATACGATAATAGCGGTACTGACAAGCAGGGAGATCAGGAAATAATTCTGAACTTATTAAATAAAAATTTTTTTGCTAAATTTCACAGGAAATTTTCCTGAAATTTTATATAAAAAAATATGAAAATATTTTACCGTTCTCTTAACTCCTTTCTTTTCTTACTTATTGTTTTGTTTTTTCATTTTCAGGGCTGCACCAGTGACGAAACAGTAACACCTCCTCCTGCAGGCGAAGTGCTTGTAGCTGAAGTTTCCGGAGATTCAGTCGGAGTGCAGTCTGGCTTTAGTCAGAAATCATCAAGCATTTCGGGAAGTACTCTTAATTTCACAGACAGGGACAGCGTCAGGCTCACATTTTATTATTCAGGCGAAAATAATATATGGGTGGATCCTATGACCATATTCTATTTGTCAGATTCAACAGAGACAAACATTTTCAATGCTAACGTTCTGAATATTCTTCCTGCGGAACAATATGCAGATATCACCATACCGTCTCCGAAAGTAAATCTTTATTTCAGATACAGGATAGTAACTAATTCGGCTGGATTTTCCTTTTTCAAATTCCGTGATCTGAAGATTTACAAAAAGTAATTATTTTTTTCAGACAGGCATCCGAACAAATATAAATCTCCGTTTTTTTTCAATAGTGTCCAAAACGTTTAGTTTAAGAAATCAAAATTTACTGGAGTAAACGTACTTTCTTTTGTACGACCAAAAGAAAGTACCAAAGAAAAGTCGTCCCGAGAACTCGGGATGAATAATTGCCTAAATTCGTGAAAAATTGCGATAAAATTTCCAACTCAAAATTTGCTGCGCAAATTTCTCGGACAGGGAAATTTTATTAA
>JAFDZR010000017.1:44941-86715 GCA_018266875.1 Bacteroidota bacterium | reverse complement strand
CACACTTTTATGAACGCTTACATTTACAGCAAATCAGAAGAACAACTTACTTATATTTCCCGATATAGTTTCAGATAATTTTTTAAAATCAGCTGATTTGATCTCTGAAATTTTCTCAAGTGTTTTCAGCATGTAAGAAGGTTCGTTCTTTTTTCCGCGAAATGGAACAGGCGGTAAAAATGGAGAATCAGTCTCCGATAAAAGTCTTTCCGCAGGTGTGTTTTTAACAGTTTCTGAATTGTCAAAATTTTTGTAAGTAATATTTCCGCAATACGAAATATAGAAATTCTCTAACTTAAGGATTCTTCCAAGTTCGTCAGCATTGCCGGAAAAGCAGTGAAACTGACCCTTGAGAGCAGGATTATCCGCTGCGGTAGTTTCAATAATTGAGACTGCATCTTCTGTCGAACTTCTTGTATGAATTACAACCGGCAGGGAGTGATCGCATGCCATTTTTATCTGTCTTGTAAAAAATTCCTTTTGAAGTTCGATGTTGGATCTGTCCCAGTAATAATCCAGTCCGGTTTCTCCGACGGCAACGACTTTTTCATGATCCAGGAGAATTTCAATTTCATCAAGTGTACTTATCTCATTTTTTGAAACGTCACACGGGTGTACGCCGAGAGCTGCATATATCATATCATATTTTTCTGAAAGCTCCAGGATTTTTCGTGAAGATCCAAGATCAACTGCTGGAACAATTATTCTCTCTATTCCAGAATCTTTTGCTCTTTCTAAAATTTCATTCAGGCTGTCAAGAATTTCCGGATAATAAAGATGAGCGTGAGTATCTGTAAACATAATTTTCAGTTTGTGATTATTTTACCGGAATTTTCTATAATTGAAATCAGCATTTTCGAAAAATTTTCATAAGCTTTGTTCCCGGCTTCTATTACTTCATTATGATCCGTCACGCCTGTATTTCCGGATGACAGTAGATTTGTTATACAGGAAATTGCAATAGTGGAGATGCCTTTACCTGAGGCATAAAGTACTTCCGGTACGGTTGACATTCCAACTGCATCGATTCTGAATTTCGAAACATAACGAATTTCCGATTTGGTCTCATAATTCGGACCTGAAAAGCAGCAGTAAGAGCCTTTTCTCAGATTAATTCCGTTTTTCACGGCAATATCAGAAAGCGTCTCTGAAATGGCTCTGGTGTAGGGAACAACATTACGCTTTAGAGGTAATATTTTATTAATAAAGTTAAGATGTGAAGTAATTAGCATAAGATCAGACACATTGAAATTTCTGTTCAGCCCACCGGCAGCATTGGAAATTATCAGCAGATTGACTCCGTACTGTTCGGCAATATCAACGAACTCAAGAATTTTTCCCGGATTATATCCTTCATAAAAATGCCTTCTTCCTGCAAAAAGAATAATCTCTTTTGAATTAATTTTCCCGGTCAGGATCTTCATTTTATGAAAACTATCTGTATCCGAATATACTGTTTTTCTTTCTGTCAGCATTTCCGCAAATCTGCCGAGACCTGAGCCTAAGATTATACCTATTCTGTTTGTCAATAAAATATTTTTAAGTCTGAGATAAAAAGTTATGAAAATTATATAAGACTCTAACGCATTTTAAATAATTTAATAAAACGTCTTGATAAAATTAATAACATAAGTTATGTTTGTTTAAGAAACTTTTTCCGGATATTTACACTTTAAGTAAGAAAAAGACAATTATGACAAAGGAAAACAGCAATAAACTTGAAAAATCAAAAATATATTTAAAAAAAGCCAACGAGCTTCAGATCAAAGGACAGTTTGAGGAAGCAATTCTTAACTATAAGATCTCGCTGGATATCTATCCGACACCTGAAGCGCATACTTTTCTTGGCTGGACATACAGTTTTATAGGAGACCTGGAAAACGCAATTGAAGAATGCAAAAAGGCAATTTCACTTGATATCGGTTACGGAAATCCATACAACGATATTGGTTCTTATCTGATTCAGCAGGGAAAATTCGATGAAGCCCTGACCTGGCTTGAATTGGCGCTCAAAGCTGAAAGATATGATAACAGACATTTCACCTATTTTAATATAGGAAGAGTATATGAATCAAAGGGAATGTGGTTTGAAGCCCTTGAAGAATACAGAAAAGCCATAGAAATTTCTCCTGATTATCTTATAGCAAAACAGTATCTTAACAAACTACAGGGATTATTAAATTAATAAACAAAATATAATAATGAAGAAATTTTTATTTACATTTTCGTTCTTTCTGATTACCTGCGTCACTGCATCTTCTCAGTTGGTATTTGAAAGAGTCGGAGGCGATACAACTTACGGTTCTACCGGCGCTAATTATGCATATGCCTATTTCACTAATTCCGGATCTTCACCTGTCAGTGTCAGATTCGACCGGGTTCAGGATCAGCTTCCAAACGCTAGCTGGACAAGTTCAATCTGCGTGGGACTCTGCTACGCTCCATTTATAAGTGTAGTGCCTGATACTTCTACAATAAACGGTCCTGAGCCGCCGGTAACAATAATGCCGGGAGAGCGGGACACAATGGACATTACATTTGACGCTCCTAATCTTGGAATCGCTCATATTATAGTCAGAATGTATAAAGATGATGAACCTTCAGTTTATGTTGAAAGGGATTTTGTTCTCAACGTAAATACAGTAGGGATCAATAACATCTCCACACAGGCGGAAAATTATACTTTATCGCAGAATTACCCTAACCCGTTTAATCCCGTTACAAATATTGAATTTTCAATTCCCCGTTCTGAGAACGTAACACTCAAAGTCTATGATATTCTTGGGAATGAAGTTTCGGTTTTGCTGAACAATGAGAAGTTAAATTCCGGCAGTTACAAAACTAATTTCAGCGGAAATTCACTGACATCAGGAATTTATTATTACAAACTCACAGCAGGTAGTTTTTCAGATACAAAAAAAATGATGCTGATAAAATAAAATCAGTATTATTTTATTGAATTGTTAAAAAGAATCATAAGAATAAATGCCGATAATTAAAAAGAAAGACCTTACGCTTTTAGAGCAAACATATTTACCGCAGATTGTAAAAGGTTTAGGACTGACTTTCAAGCAAATGTTCAGACCTAAATTTACCCGGCAGTATCCTGAGGAAAAATGGATTCCGCCTGCTTCATACAGAGGCAGACCTGTCCTGGTGCAGGAAGAAGACGGTACAGAAAGATGCGTTGCATGCGCATTATGTTCCAGAGTATGCCCTGCGCTTGCTATTGAAGTTCAGGCAGCTGAAACTGAAAATGAAAAAGAAAGATATCCGGAAAAATTCGAGATAAATATGGTAAGATGCATATTCTGCGGATTCTGCGAAGAAGTCTGTCCGGAAGAAGCTATTGTAATGAGTGAAGAATACGAACTTGTTTTTTCAAATCAGGAAGAAGCTGTTTTCGGAAAGGACAAATTACTTGTACCAAAGGAAAAACTTAAAAAGAGATTAGACTTTTTACAGGAGTACAGATAAAATCTTGAAAAGAAGATTTTACATATTACTTGTTATATTTTTCGCTTCGAATATACTAAGAGCCGGTCTGTCTGATGATTCACAAAACAAGATCAGCTCTTTTAATGCAAAGATTAAAAAGAACGAAGTTGAATTGAATTTCCAGATCATAAATCCTCAGGGTATAAGTAAATACAGAGTTGAATCAAAAAGATCCGGGGAAGTAAATTACAAATTCCTTAATGATATCCTGTTCAGTAATTTCAGAAAGAAAGAAGTAACTGATTCTGTAAATGTATATTATTATTCATATTTTGACAAACCTTCAGAAAACGGAGTTTATTTATACAGAATAAGTATGTATGATCTTGGAAATAAAGTGATCAAATCAGAGGAAATTAAAGTCGGCATTTCAGAAGTTCCGGAATTTGAACTTCTGCAGAACAATCCAAATCCTTTTAACCCTTCTACAATTATTTCATACAAACTGCTTGTTCCGACCAGAGTAAAACTGTCCGTTTATACTCTTACAGGTAAATATGTAGATTTATTAGTAGAAGCTTTTCAGAGTCCGGGCATATACAAGGTAGAATTCAACACTTCAAAATACAGCGAAATATCAAGCGGTATTTATTTTTACAAACTTGAATCAAATTACACTGTTGATATAGGTAAAATGATATTTACAAAATAATTATTCCCTTATCAAAACCATTCCATTCCATTTCCACATAATTTCTTTCAGAGACAATATTTTACAGGTTTTAAATTGAACATCGTATTAATAATAATTATTTTATGAATAACTGTATATGAACGATTTTAAGTCCATTTTTTTTGATCTGTTTCTGCTGTTTTTATTTGTTCTGCTGAATGCTCTGTTTGTCGCTGCGGAATTTGCCATTGTAAAAGTCAGGAAAACCCAGCTTAATCCGTCAGAGATAAAAAAAAGTCAGAAGGCAAAGATTGCATACAAGCTTATTACTCACATGGATGAGTATCTTGCCGCAACTCAGTTTGGGATTACCATCTCATCTCTGGGACTCGGCTGGATAGGTGAACCTGTAACTGCTAGGATGCTTGAACCAGTATTTTCACTGCTGCAGATAGATAGTCCCAAGACTATTCATACAATTTCACTCAGCGTTGGTTTCTTAATCATTACATTTTTGCATATTATTTTAGGAGAACTGGCGCCTAAATCCATTGCCATAAGATATCCGAAGAAGACGACTCTTTTTGTGGCTCTTCCGCTTCAGATATTCTATATAATTTTTAAACCTGCAATTACTGTTCTGAACGGCGCTGCAAATCATTTACTGAAAGTTTTCGGATTAAATCCGGCAACCGAATCAGAGAGAGTTCACTCTGAAGAAGAGATCCGGCTTTTAATTACTGAAGGTACTTTGTCAGGAAAGATTGACCAGACAGAATCTCAGATAATTCAGAAAGTTTTTGATTTCAATGATAAGACTGCAAAGGAAGTCATGATACCAAGGAATGTCATGTTCGCAATTGATTTTGAGGAAAAGCGGGAAAATATTATACAGAAAGTCATTGAAGAAGGGTTTTCAAGAATTCCTGTATATAAGGATAATCTTGACAACATTATAGGAATTATTTATTCGAAGGATATAATCAGCGCTGCCGAACACAAAGACCTTATTGTCATGCACGATATTCTCAGACCGGCTCATTTTATTCCAGAGACAAAGCAGATAGGGGAAATTCTCAAGGACTTTCAGAAAAAACATATTCACCTTGGAATAGTGGTTAATGAACACGGCGGAGTGGAAGGGCTTGTGACACTTGAGGATATACTTGAGGAAATAGTAGGGGAAATTGAAGACGAATATGATTCAACCCCGGACAGGATCGTAAGTCAGAAAAAAGGAAGTTTTCTGGTAAACCCGGAAATAAATATCAGTGAATTTAATGAAAAATTTGAAGCAAATATTCCTGATGACAATGAGGATTATCATACCCTGAGCGGATTTCTTCAGGATGTAACCGGACACGTTCCTGAAATCTATGAAAGAATAGATTATCAGGGAATTGTAATGACAGTAATGAAAAAATCCGGGAATAAACTCCTGCAGATAAAAGTACAGAAACTGAAAAGTTACTAGAACTATTAAATTTATTTACAATTGATCTCAAAAATCGGAAAAAAAATAATACAGTTTTTTACAGAAGTAGGTCAGTTCGTTTTAATGATGAAAGGCGTACTCAAAAGCCTTCCGCGCGTCTTTAGGGACAGAAAACTCATCTTCGAACAGATGAAACACGTAGGTGTCGATTCACTTGTTCTGGTTGCAATAATCGGAATTTTTACCGGTGCTGTTTCATGCTGGCAGGCTGCCTATCAGATCAAGGGTTTGATATCTTATTCATATCTTGGTTCTGCAACTACTAAAGCCATTATAATTGAACTAGGACCAGTACTTGCCGCTATTGTACTTGCAGGAAGAGTTGGAGCATCAATGGCTGCCGAACTCGGTACAATGAAAGTAACAGAGCAGATAGATGCGCTTGAGTCAATGGCTATTGATCCTATCAGATATCTGGCAATGCCGAGGATTATTGCGACTACAATAATGCTACCGATACTTGTCATATACGGAAGTTCAATTGCTATAATGGGATCATATTCCGTTGCAACGTTTTTTCTCGGAGTGCCCTCAGAAACTTTTCTCAGCGCTTTTAAAAAATCTTTTGAGATAAAGGATTTTTATGCAGGATCTATCAAAGCACTTTTCTTCGGAGTTTCTATTTCATCCATCGGATGCTTTATAGGATTCAGCGCAAAAGGCGGAGCGGAAGGTGTGGGACTTGCTACAATTAAGGCATTTGTTATTGCAGCAGCATCTATTCTCATGCTGGATTATATTTTGTGGAATTTCTTAATAGGAATGTAGAATAATAAATTATGAATTTTCCTCAACATTTATTGGGACTGCGGTATTTAAATTCTCAAAATTATTCCGAGATTTTTGAATTAACAGATAAATATCTCAGCGATATAAAAGATAAAAAGATAATTAAAAAAATATTATCCGGAAGATCGGTTATTAATTTATTTTTTGAAGATTCTACAAGGACAAGAATTTCATTTGAACTTGCTGAAAAAAAAATAGGTCTCGATTCAGTTAATTTCAGTACTGAAGTCTCGTCTATGAATAAAGGCGAAAGTCTTCTTGATACTGTAAGAAATATTTCAGCAATGTATTTTGATTTTATCGTGGTCAGACACAGTAATCCGGGTATTCCTGCCATGCTTGCAGAGATGACAAATTCAAGGATCATAAATGCGGGAGACGGTATAAATGAACATCCCACACAGGGTTTGCTTGATATTTATACTTTGAGAAATGCGTTCGGGGAATTGAAAGGACTGAATGTCTGCATTGTCGGGAATATTTCCCACAGCCGTGTTGCTCTTTCAAATATACTCGGCCTGAAAACGCTTGGGGCAAATGTCTCAGTCTGCGGTCCTGCTCCATTCATTCCAAGGCATATTGAAGGAATGGGTGTTAAAGTTTATTTTGATATTAACGATGCCATTAAATCCAATGACGCGTTGAATGTTTTAAGAGTTCAGCTGGAAAGAGAAGCAGGTTCGCTTCTTACATCACTTAAGGAATATCATAAATATTACGGCATTACAAAAGATAGAATTAAACTTAACAGTAAGATAAGGATTCTTCATCCCGGTCCGATGAACATTAACATAGAAATTGATTCAGATGCTGTTGATTTGTCAAACTCACTGATATTTGATCAGGTGACAAACGGTCTTGCAGTTAAATGCGCATTGTTTAATCTAATGAAGTAAAGTAAAATTGAATTTATATCTCAAAAATATAAAACTGGTTTCTCCTGCAGATTATTTAGATACTGTATCAGACCTGCTTATTGTTAATGATGTTATTGAAAAAATTGGAACAAAAGGAAGGATCCCCAAAGGAACTGAAGAAATAGATCTGAAAGGCAAGACGGCAATTCCCGGAGTTTTTGACATGCATGTACATTTCCGATATCCGGGACAGACACACAAAGAAGATCTTTTTACAGGAAGTATGTCCGCTGCAAACGGAGGAGTTACCGGAGTTCTTTGTATGCCAAATACGGATCCGCCGATCGACTCACCATTGCTGGTAAAGGAAATAATTTCCCAAAGCAAAGATCTGATAACTGATATTGAAGTGACTGCTTGTGCAACAGATAAAAGAGAGGGAAAAAAACTGTCACAGCTGATTTCTCTTTCAGATTCAGGCGCTGTTGCTTTTACAGATGACGGGAGTCCGGTAAGTGATCCTGAAATTATGAGGAGAGTTCTTGAATATTCAGCCCAGCTTAACAGACCTGTAATTCAGCACTGCGAGGAAATGAGACTTTCCAACGGCGGAGTAATGAATGAAGGATTTGTCTCAACTGTCATGGGAGTTAAGGGAATTCCTTCAGTCAGCGAAACTTCTATAATCGCAAGGGATCTCATGATAGCTGAATATGTTAAGAATTCTCATTATCATATCCAGCATATTTCGTGCGGTAAAAGCGTTGAACTACTGCGGGCAGCAAAAAATAATAATCAGAATGTTACCGGGGAAGTTTGCCCGCATCATTTTATCCTTACCGATAAGGAATGTCTGGGATATAATGTCAATGCGAAGATGAATCCTCCTCTCAGAACTTCGGATGATGTGGAGCAGATACTTGAAGGATTAAGAGACGGAACTATTGATGTAATATGTACAGACCACGCGCCGCATACAGAATACGAAAAAACCCAGGGATTTTATCAGGCTCCTTTTGGAATCGTCGGTCTGGAAACGCTGATAGGACTTGCCTATACCTATCTGGTAAAAACAGATATAATTTCATTTAATGAATTTATCATTAAGTTATCAGTAAATCCCAGAAAAATATTAAATCTTCCTGCAGTCAGGATTTCGGAAGGCGAAAGAGCGAATTTAACTGTTGTGAGTGAAAAGACAAAATGGAAGATCAATAAAAATAAATTTATGTCAAGATCAGTTAACACACCTTTTGACGGATTTGAAGTCCGGTGTAAACCATATTGCGTTATCAATAAAGGGAAAATCCATTACAGCAGATTATGACAAAAATTATTTCAGTATGCATTCCCAAAGGGGGAGTCGGAAAAACAACAACTGCGGTGAACTTATCTGCCTCTCTTGCTGTAGCTGAAAAAAAGACTCTGCTAATTGATGTTGATCCTTTCGGAGCTTCTGCAATAGCCCTTGGTTTTACAATGGACAAGATCAAGGCAAGCCTTTCCGAGATATTTGCATTTACACATTCAATAAAATCCGCGATCCACAGAACGGATCTGGAGTATCTTGATTTCGTTCCATCAAATATTTATAATGTAAACGCTCACGAAAAATTTTTAAAAAATCTCGAAAACCGGCTTGTTATTAAAAATGCCCTTAAGGATATAGAAGGATTTTATGATTTCATAATTCTGGACTGTCCGCCTTCGCTTAAAGGAGTTTCCACAAATGCGCTCGTAGCGTCGGATTCCATTCTTATCCCAATAAAGTCGGGACATTTTTCGCTTGAAGCAGTCGACAGGCTTTTTTCATATTACAACTGGCTGAAAGAAGTGTCGAATCCTAATCTGAAAATCGAGGGAATTATCCTGACAATGTATGAAAAGGATTCTAAGGTAACAAAAATATCCGAGAGAGAATTAAAGATGAAGTACAGTAATTATTTGCTCGACACTGTAATTCCAAATACAAATTTACTGAATGAAGCAACCTTTTACGGGAAACCATTATGCCTCTACAAACTGGATTCAGAAGGAGCCGTTGCTTATTTAAATCTTGCGAGTGAGATTATAGAAAAAAATAAAATCATGGAGGAAAAATCAATATCGTGAACAGCAGCGAAATACCAAAGAATTTCAACTACCCGGAATCTGAAAAAAAATGGCAGGACTTCTGGGAAGGAAACAAGATCTATTTTTCAACTCCCAATCCTGATAAGAAAAAATATTCAATCGTAATTCCGCCTCCAAATGTGACGGGCATTCTTCATTTCGGACACATGTTTAACAATACAATTCAGGACATTTACTGCAGATGGAAAAGAATGCAGGGATTTGAAGTCTGCTGGGTTCCGGGTATGGATCACGCTGGAATTGCAACGCAGGTAATGGTTGAAAAAGAGCTTGCAAAAGAAGGTAAAACTAAATATGACCTTGGAAGAGAAGAATTTGTAAAAGTAGTTTGGGAATGGAAAGAAAAAAACGGCGGAGTAATTTTAAAACAGTTGAGAAAACTTGGCGCATCGGTTGACTGGTCCAAAGAAAGATTTACTTTTGATGAAGGCCTTTCGCTGAATGTAAGAAAAGTATTTGTTGACCTCTATAAAAAAGGACTAATTTACCGCGGGAACAGGATTGTAAACTGGGATCCTGCATCTCAGACAGCTGTAAGCGATGATGAAGTCTTTTATGAAGAAAGAAATGAAAAACTATATTATATAAGATATAAAATTGAAAATTCAGATGAATATATTGTAATTGCAACTACACGGCCTGAGACTATGTTCGGAGATACAGCTGTTGCAGTAAATCCTGATGATAAAAGATATAAAGGCTTTAAAAATAAGAATGTTATATTGCCTCTCCTAAACAAAAAAATACCTTTAATATATGATGATTATGTTGATATGGAGTTTGGTACAGGCGCATTAAAGATAACGCCGGCTCATGACATAAACGATTTTGAGATCGGTCAGCGTCACGGACTTGAGTCTGTAGTTGTGCTCAGTAAGGATTCCAGGCTTAATGATCTGACAGGGGAATTTTCCGGAATGGAGATTCATAAAGCGAGAAAAGCAATTGTAAAAAAACTGGAGGAACTTGATCTGCTGGAAAAAATAGAGGACTATACACACAGTGTCGCATTTTCAGACAGAACTAAGGCGGTTATAGAACCTTATCTTTCTGAACAATGGTTTGTTTCAATGAAGAAACTTGCTCAGCCGGCTATTGAAGTTGTCAGGAACGGAGAAATAAAATTCTATCCCGAGAGATATACAAAAGTATATTATCACTGGATGGAAAACATCCGCGACTGGTGTATATCCAGACAGCTCTGGTGGGGACATCAGATCCCAATCTGGTATCATAATGAAACCGGCGAGATCTACTGCGGTGTAGAAGCACCTGAAGACATTGAAAACTGGAAACAGGACGAAGATGTACTTGACACATGGTTTTCCTCATGGCTGTGGCCGCTGAGTGTTTTCGGCTGGTCCAATGATGAATCAGACAAGGATAATGTAAATCTGAATTATTATTATCCTACAGATTTCCTTTCAACTGGACCTGAGATTATTTTTCTCTGGGTTGCCAGGATGATAATGGCCGGAATGGAATATACAAATAAGATTCCATTCAGGGATGTTTATTTTCATTCAACTATCAGAGACGGAAAGGGAGTGAAAATGTCAAAGACGCTTGGTAATTATTCTGATGCTGTTGAGTTGATGGAAAAATACGGAACTGATGCATTAAGATTCACCATTGTTTATCTTGCTCCCCTGGGTAATGATGTTTTGTTTGATGAGGAAAAGACTCAGATCGGAAGAAATTTCATAACAAAACTATGGAATGCAGGAAGATTTTTAATGATGACAAGGGAGAAATGTGAAACTGATGATAAAGGCGGGATAAAGGAATATAAGGAAGATATAACAGATATATGGATGGAAAGCAGATTCAATACAACTTTGATGAATGCTGAAAGATTTTTATCTGAATACAGGATCAATGAATATACAAAGACTCTCTATAATTTTGTCTGGAGTGATTTCTGCGACTGGTACATCGAACTTCTTAAAATCAAGCTGAATGAAAATCCGGAGCACGCAAAACAGATTATTGAAAAAGCCGTTCAGTATTTCGACAGTATACTCAAAATTCTGCATCCTGTAATTCCCTATGTAACTGAAGAATTATGGCATATCACAGGCGGGGGAAGAGAAAATAAAAGCATTTCTCTTGAAATGATTTCAGAGTATTCAAAAGACAGGATCAGTCCGGAGCGGGAAAGAAATTTTGAAGATATAAAAGAAATAGTGGTTTCAATAAGAAACATGAAAGCTACAAATGGTATTCCGGCTTCCACAAAGCTCAAAGCATTTATAAAGCCCGGTAATAAAAAGGCAGGTGAATTGCTTGCGGAATTCAGTTCCTATATCGTTAAGCTTTGTAACCTGGAAGAACTTAAAGCGGAATTAAGCACGGAAAAGGATAAAAATTATCTGAACACAGTAATAAATAATTTTGAAATTTATCTTCCTGCTGATGAAATAGAAGACCTTTCGGCAAATAAAGAAAAGATCAATAAGGAAATTGCAAATCTCGAAAATTATCTGGGTGGTCTTAACAAAAAATTAGCCAATGAAAATTTCCTCAGTAAAGCTTCCTCAGAAATAATCGATTCCGAAAGAAAAAAACAATCAGAAGCTACTGACAAATTAACTAAGCTCAGAAAACTGGTTTCGGATTAAAATATCAGTCATATAGTGTAGATTTTCCAAGAGCTGATAATATCAATTCTGTTGCAAGAAAAGCAGTTTTATTCTTTGAATCAAGGATCGGATTGACCTCCAGAATTTCAAGTGAATTCATGCAACCGCAGTCTGCAACCATTTCCATTAAGAGTTGTGATTCTCTGTAGGTAAGACCTCCGGGAACCGGCGTACCGACACCCTGGGCAAAATCCGGATCTATACCGTCCATATCAAAGCTGATATGAATGTGATCTACTCTGTTCTTAAAATCATTCAGCACTTTTGCTATGATTCTGTGAATTCCCATCTTATCTATATCGGTCATTGTATAGACATTCAGTTTCAATTTTTTTACTGTTTCAGCTTCAAGGTAATCCACATCACGCAGACCTATAAGGGCTACATTTTCTTTCTTTAATTTTGGGGAAAATCCGTTAAGATTCGTCAGGCTTTTTTCACCTATGCCCAGTGAGATCGCCAGCGGCATTCCGTGTATATTGCCGGAAGGGGTGGTTTTTTCGGTGTTCATATCTGCATGCGCATCAATCCATATTACTCCGAGAGTTTTATTCCTTTTTCTGCAGTAGCTTGATATTCCTGCAATGGAGCCGATTGCTGTTGAGTGGTCTCCGCCGAGTATAAGAGTAAAATACTTTTTTTCAAGCAGCTTCTCGATTTTGTTTGAAAGTATCCTGGAGGTTTTTGTGATTTCGGGGAGATACTTTAAACTTGAATTTTTGATCTTCTGTGTTTCAGAAATATTAATATCTATGTCACCGAAATCAGTTACTTTGTAACCGATTTTTTCAAGTTTTTCCTCCAGATTCTCATACCGGATTGCTGAAGGTCCCATGTCTACACCTCTTCTGTCAGCGCCAAGATCCATGGGAAAACCTATAAGCGCTATTTTTTTGTTGACTATTTTTTTATTGTTTATCATTGGCAAATATAATCATAAGAAGACAAATAATTAAGTAAGATAATAAATACTATTGAATATCAAATATTAAAATATTTTTTTACTTTATTCAAACTGAATTGGACATAAAAGATTTTAAGCATATAACTGATGTGAGAGTCAGAACTTACGATGTTGACTCACAGGGGATTGTTCATAATATGAATTATCTGAAATATTATGAAACCGGAAGAGTTGAGTACAGGAGAAATTTCGGTCACAATATCAACAGAGAAGGAATTTTTGATGACGGTCTTAAGGTTGTAGTGGTAAGAAACGAAATTGATTATCTTTCTTTTGCATTTCTCGATGATCTGCTTAAAGTTTATACAGCTGTTTCATGGATAAAAAAATCCAGTTTCTGCTTCGAACAAATTATCACAAAAGAAAACAGTACTGAAATAATCTCAAAAGCCAAAGGTATACTTGTCAATCTTGATGAAAATAATCTACCCTCACCAATAAGTAAAAAATTTATTGAAGAGATAACAACTTTCGAAATTAAATTAAAAATATTATCAAATGAATAATTACAGAAACTTGATAAAGAGCATCAGTTTATTTCTGATCGGAGCCGCTGCAATTTGTTTTAATTCATGTGAACAGGATTTTGTAAATAACAACACCGATATTGTAAAATTCCCGCCGGAAATTGAAGCAATATTCAGTACTCCGTATACAGCCAACAATCTGTCCTGTAATACACCTTCTTGTCATTCAAATGAAAATTCAGCTAGCGGTTTTAATCTTGTGGACTGGCAGAAAGCCATGAACGGTTCTGACAACGGAACCATGATTATCCCTTACAACGGATTCTGGTCCCATCTCATAGCTGTTGTAAATAATGATACTTTGTTTGCACCGGTTACTACTGTTTCATTCCCTGAATATCACAAAATTGATGCTCAGAAAGTTAACACCCTGAATAACTGGATTAATGCCGGAGCTAAAAATGCTGACGGTCAGGCAGCTTTCACAAATGTCCCAAGGACAGATAAAACTTTCATTACCAACCAGGCATCAGAT
This sequence comes from Bacteroidota bacterium, assembly GCA_018266875.1. Taxonomy (GTDB): domain Bacteria; phylum Bacteroidota; class Ignavibacteria; order Tepidaquicellales; family Tepidaquicellaceae; genus UBA2330. Next base: position 72,722 of record JAFDZR010000017.1, on the reverse strand, counting down.
CTCGTGGCTGTATTACAGACTGATACCAGAAGAGTATTGAGGCTCATACCTGTCGGAGGTTCAAATCAACTGGATGCCCCTCACTATGTAGTATTAAGTCCGGATCAGAATTTCTTTTATATATCTTTAATCCAGGAAGGTTATATTGAGAAGTATGACGTAAATCTGGATTATCCTTTCAGCAGAACAGACAGACTGCAGGTAGGTTTAAACCCTGCTCATATAGTTATATCGCCCGACGGTGCAACAGGTTATGTCACAAATTTTGACGCTTCAGGAACTGAAAGAAACATAAGAAAATTCAGTACTTCTTCTCCAATGCAGGTTACAGGAATATTTCAGGATCAGAAAATGACGGCTCCGCACGGAATGGCTTTGACAAATGACGGCAGCAGACTGTTCGTTTCTTCTGAAGTAGGGGAGTACATATTTAAAATTAATACCGCTTCATTTATTAATTCAGATTCTACAGTTATTAAAGAACCGATTGATCCTTCTGTTCCTCCAAACGGACAGGGAACCGGAAATTTCAAACCTTATCAGATAATTCTCTCACAGGATGAATCTTTAATATATGTTTCATGCAGAGGAGCAAATCAGGTAAGAGTTTACAGAACAGACGACCTATCCATGGTAACACAGATCCCGCTAGGAACCGGAGCATATCCGCTGCTCATGAAACTGACTTCTGATGGCAATTATCTTTTTACCTGCAACAGGAACAATAATACAGTATCGGTCATAAATACGCTTACGCAAACTGTTGTAACAACGATATCAGGCGTCGGGATACAGCCTCACGGAGTTGATTTTACTCCGGATGGTCAGTACGCAATAATATCATGCGAGACACAGTCAGGATTTGACGGGCATCATCCCACTGTTGGCAGTACCAAATTAGGAGTATCCAGAGTTATCCGAGTATCGGATTTTTCACTACTGAGCGATAGAATTGAAATGGCATCATTTCCTGCTGGAATAGCAGTGGTAAGATAAGGAAATTTAACGAGTAAGCAGCATTTTTCGAACTTCTGTTTTTTCAGGTGTTTTGATTCTGTAGAAATAAATTCCGCTTGGATAATCCCCGGAATTGAAATCCACTGAATGTTCACCTGCCGTCTGGTCTTCATTTACAAGGTTTATTACTTCTTTACCAAGTCTGTCATACACTGTCAGATTTACGTTTGTAGGATTTGGAAGTATGTAAGTAATTTTCGTGGATGTTTTAAATGGATTTGGATCATTTTTAATATCGAAATAGGATTCCCTGCTTGTTGAAATGGAATTATCAGAATCGTATGAAGATTCTTTATTTGGAATTTCCGAGATCAGAGCAATACCTGATTCAAAATTTGCTTCTTTGTAATTTTTTCCTGAAGTAAATTCAAACTGAATTCCTAAAACATTATCTTCTGTAACTTCAAAATTATCATTAAATTTTGATTTGATAGAAAAGTTATCCTGATCAAGTTTTACTTTGATTTCTTTCCATCCGTCAAAATTCATTGAGATCTCCTTTGACTCGAGCATTAAGTCCTGATCTTCATTGTAAGTGCTGTTATTGTCTACATCATAAACCAGCTGCACCTTTACATAAACATCATTGTTAACGCCTTTGAGCATTGCATTTACAAAATTCCCAACAGTAAAGGTATGAGCTTTCTGAAGGAATATTTTTCCTATGTAGCTGTTAGCCTTAACTTTATCCTTGGAAAAAATTTCGGCAAATCCGTTTTCCTTGTTGTCTTCTTCATGGGAATATTTCATTTCAACACCTCCCCATATCCAGCCAGGCATTGCTTTTTTTGAAAAATCATCGATAATGATTCCCTGCGAAAATGAAATATTATTCAATAGAATTAAAAAGGCTATTGAAAAAATTATCCTGAATTTATGCATTGGTGAATAAAATGAAAATAAATTGGATCAGAATTACTTAATTAAAGTCATTCTTTTTACGGATGTAAAATTGTTAACCTGTAACTTATACAAATAAACTCCGGCAGATAGTTCAGAAGCATCAAACTGAGTGCTGTAAGTGCCGGCTTCTTTATATTCGGATACAAGTGTTTTCACAACCTGACCAACCAGGTTATAAACATTTAAAGATACAAATCCGCTTTGGTTAATTTTGTAGTTGATTATTGTTGCAGGATTGAAAGGGTTTGGAAAATTTTGATAAAGTCTGTAATCATCAGAAATTCCGGAAGTATTTTTTGAACCGGCTTTCCCGGTATTTCCGTTATTGTTATTTGCTTCAGCATTATAATTAACGCCGTACAAGAAAATAACCAACAATATTAAAATTTTAACTGATTTTTTTATCATAATTCTATACAAATTTAAACAAATTAATATTAAGAATCAATAACTGTAAATAATATAACTGTCATATAAAAGAAAAGTTCCGGAAAAACTGGTTTTCCGGAACTTTGAAAAATTTATTCCATTTCAACTGCAACCAGTCTGATAAGACCATCAGGTGATTTTACCTTAAATACAACGATATCTCCTTTTGATTTGCCGTTCAAGATTCTGTTCAGATCATCAACGCTGCTTATTTCTTTTTTATCAGCTTCAATAATCACCAGTCCTTCCCGCAGACCTCTGTCAAAAGCTTCAGAAAATTGCTTTACTGACTGAATATACACTCCGCTTTCAACTGAATATTTGCTTTTCATCTGGCTGCTAAGATCAGTAACCGTCATTCCGATCGATTCATAGCTTTTGGAATTCAGATCAGATGATTCTTCTTTAGGAGTAGTATTCTGAGTTGACTGATTAGTGTTTTCATTTCTTGGCTTCAGAGTTACCTGCTTTTCCATTTCTTTGCCGTCTCTGAATAATTTCAGATCGACTACATCACCGGGACTGTGAGTTCCGATTATAGTCTGAAGTTCATTTGCAGCATTTACTTCTTTATTGTCAACGGAAAGAATAACGTCACCGACTTTCAATCCGGCGTCATCACCGGCTCCGCCTGCAAGGACATCCTGTATAAGGACTCCTCTGGCTTTATCCAGTCCAAGACCTTTTGCTTCTTTAATATCCACGTCTTTGATTGAAACACCAATATAACCACGTGAAATTTTTCCGTTTTTAATTAATTCCGTTGCGACAATTTTAGCCAGGTTTATCGGTATTGCAAATCCATAACCCTGATAATAACCGTTAGTTGTTTTTATTGCGGTATTGATTCCAATAACTGATCCGTTTATATCTACCAGAGCACCGCCGCTGTTGCCCGGATTTATTGCTGCATCAGTCTGTATGAAATTATTGATTGCATAACTGTCACCTCCCATTTGGATATTTCTTCCTAATGCGGATACTATACCTGCGGTTACAGTGCTGTTAAGACCAAGAGGATTGCCGATCGCTACAACCCACTGACCAACCTGAACATCATCAGAGTTTCCAATGGAAGCGACCTGGAGATCACCTGCTTCAATTTTAATGACTGCCACGTCAGTATTGGGATCAACTCCTATTAATTTTGCATTGAATTCTCTTTTATCTGTAAGCACAACTTTTATTCCATTTTCTTTTGCATTCTTGATAACATGATTGTTTGTCAGGATATATCCGTCATTACTGATTATAATTCCTGAACCGCTGCCTCTGGAAGGTCCTTCTTCAGGCATTTTGAAATCCGGTCCGAAATCGAAAGGCATTTGAAAGCCCGGATTCTGCTCGCTTTTTTCCGGCTGACCGGTTGTAACCTCGATATATGCAACAGCGGGAGTCACAGATTTAGCGATCTGAACAAAAGCTTCATTTAAATTTTTAATTTCCGGACTGACGTTCTGTATCGGAGGAGTGGTTTTGAATTCTATCTGTGAACTTGCGATGATCTGTTTTACATTGCCGAAATTAGCTATCAGCAATCCTCCGAATGACAGTGCTAACACTACCAGCAGACCTGCAAATATAATTGATTTTTTTGACATAGTTTTTTTGCTCCTTGTTTAAATTTTTTTATTTAATATAAAAAAAAGTTTCTTTCATTCTGATTAATTCAATTTGTTTATTTCCCTGAAAACTTTGTCTGACTTAAAAATAATTCTTGACGAATTATGATTTATGATGTAGTTTGTAAAACACTCTGAAATTTTTGTAACATTATAACTTTCTTTTTTATTTATACCGAAACTGTTCCCGGTTTTTCTCTCTGACATTTTTAGTAGAAACTCTATATCGTTTTCGTTAAGGTTAAATTCGCTATTGGTTTTTAAAGTTTCCAAATTATCAGGATTATCCGCAAGGTCAGGTAACATTCCGGAGAGCCTTAAAAATTCAATCTGAAAATTAAGCAGTATTAGATCTTCTTCTGAATCTGAATTGTCAATTGCAGAAAAGCTGTCACTTACAATGTCAAACAGGGGAGGATTGGGATCCAGATCAGGCAGAGATCTGTTGATTATTTCAAGTATCTTAAGCGCAGTCTGTAACTTATTGAAATCCTTTAAGAGATTTTTATAGGAATTTAAAAATTCAGCTTTTGAAATATTCTGTATATCCCGGTTCACTTTAAAATACAAAATAACTGAAAGATAATTAAGCGGTTGAAATTTACCCGATAAACCTGATTTATAATTCCGGGCTCCTTTAACGATTGCCTTTAGTTTTCCCAGATCCTTAGAATACAAAGTCACTATTTTACTTGAGTCACCAAACTTTATGGTTTTCAATACTAATACATCAGTCTTTAGAACTGCCATGGTAACTTACGTTTTATAATTAAACGTGTTTCAAAATTACAAACTTTCTTCTTTAAAAAAAGTTAATTTTTTAAACTCTGAGAATCTTTTCATTATGATATCATTGCTGAGATTCCTTATTCCGTCAAGAGAAAATTTTTCAACTGCAAGAGAAGCCATTGTACTTCCGTAAATGACAGCCAGTTTCAGATTTTCAGTACTAAGGTCCTGTGTCTTCGCAATCCAGCCCATCAGTCCTCCTGCAAATGTATCGCCTGCACCGGTTGGATCAAATACTTCTTCAAGAGGGTAGGCAGGAGCAGAAAAAATCGAATCATTTGTAAACAACAGAGCTCCATGTTCACCTTTTTTAATGATCAGGATCTCAGGACCCATTTTCATGATTTTCCGCGCGGCAGCAACAAGATTGAATTCCTTAGTCAATTCCCTGGCTTCACTGTCATTAATCACAAGAAGATTAACCAGTTTTAGAATTTCAACTAATTCTTTAAGTGCTCCTTCTATCCAGAAATTCATTGTATCACACATGACTAATTTGGGTTTATCAATCTGACTTATAACTTTTTTTTGAATTGAGGGATGAAGATTTCCAAGGCATACATATTCGCTGTCCCTGAACTTTTCCGAAATTACCGGATCGAATTTTTCAAATGCATTAAGTTCTGTTACTATTGACTCCCTTGTATTCAGGTCAAAATCGTATTTTCCGTGCCAGTGAAATGTCTTTAAAGTCTGTGAGATCTCCAGGCCTGAAATGTCTATGCCTTTTGATTCGAGGAAATCGATCTCTTCTTTCGGGAAATCATATCCGACAATTCCGACTAATCTGACGGGTTTTAAAAAATAACTTGCTGAAGTGGATATAAATGTTGCTGATCCTCCGAGAGTTCTTTCTGCTTTGCCGAACGGCGTTTCTATTGTATCAAGAGCAAGTGAACCGATAACCAGTAAACTCATTATATAATCATTTTATTTTTATAATCTTTAAATTAATTATAATGAATTCCTTATTCAAGAATATAATATTGCTTACTTCTGTATTGTAAGCAATTGTGTCCAATACGTTTAGTTTAAGGAATAAAAATTTACCGGAGTAAACGTACTTTCTTTCGTACGACCAAAAAAAAGTACCAAAGAAAAGTCGTCCCGAGAACTAGGGATGAATAATTGTTTAAATTCGTAATAAATTACTATAAAATTTCCAACTCAAAATTTACTTCGCAAATTTCCCTGACAGGTAAATTTTATTGATGCAATTTATTACGAATTCTTAGCGGCAATAATTTACAGGCGGGCAGTTCAAAAAAAATAAGAAACAGTTCGAATCTGTTTATGAATAAATATTTTTTGAAAGAAATAAATTTATATTGGACAGATCTGATTGTATGAATAAAATCAATCGGGTTTTAAATTCCCGAATTCCTTTATGTAATACTTTGAATTTAATAAATTAAAAATATATTTTATTCAAAATGCATAAACCTATAAAATAAAATGGATAATAAAAACAATAACGATACAAAAAATCAGCCGCAGCAGATTAATATTGAACTTGGTGAAAAAGAAGCCGAAGGTATATATTCAAATTTAGCTATTATATCTCACTCTCCGGCTGAATTTATTATTGACTTTACACGTATTTTTCCGGGTGTACCAAAAGCTAAAGTTCATTCCAGGATAATAATGACTCCTCAGCATACAAAACTTTTCTTTAATGCCCTGAAAGAAAACATCGGCAGGTTCGAAAATGATTTCGGTGAGATCACTGTCCATCAGGATACAAATAATCAGGGAATGGGATTCCATCTGCCGGTGCCGCCGAAAGAGGAAAAAATTAACTGATAAGGATTTTATTTAAGGAAATTCATTCTGATCAGGTTAACGGCTGCTAACAAAAAGAAAAGAATATTTGCAAGCCAGGCTGTCAGCACAGGATCGAGATCACCGTTATATCCGAATGTCTGCGAGACTTTAAGAAATCCAAGATAAATGAATGTTACCAGTATACTGATCCCAAACTGAACCGCTGTTCCGCTTCTGCGTTTGTTTGTGCTTATTGAAATTCCGAAAAGTATTACAATTATGTTGGAAAAGGGGAATGATATCTTGGAGTAATAATCCACTTTTTCCCTGTCTACAACCTGCCCGCTGGATTCCATCAGATCAATGTGATCTTTCAGGTCTTCCAGTTTCAGTTCGTCTGCTTTAAGCTGACTTTTCACGATCTGGGAAGGGGAGAAGTAAAGCTTTCCAATTTCAGCAATATCAGATGAAAAAGATGTGTCAGTATTTATCAGAGTTTCGGAATTTGTAGAATCAAATCTTCTTTCAAGAACTCCGATAAGTTTCCAGTCATTTTTTATTGAATCCCATTTCATTATTTTTACATCATACCTGAATTGTAAATCCGAAGGCAAAGTTTTGCTGAATATATTTATTGAGACATTGTAAGCGGTCTTTTCATTTTCATTGTAGCTTCCGATGGCAATAATTTTGTTCTCGGAATCCTGAAAGTGTAAATTTGATATTACCCCGGGGATGACATTTTTACCGAGGTAGTTTCTTTCGATCTTTAATTTTTCAGAATTGAAGCGGGGAACCAGCCATCCGTTGAAATAAAATGACAGCATTGTTATCAGCATGCCGAAGAGAAGCAGGGGAACTGAAAATCTGTATAAACTTATTCCGGCAGAATTTACTGCTGTCATTTCAGAGTAATTGTTGAAACGGCTGAAAGTGAATAAAGTAGCCAGCAGCATGCTGACAGGTGTAATAAGCTTTAGTATTTCGGGTATAAAATATATATAATACTGAATGATAAGTCCGTTAGTTAAATTTTTATCTATAAACTTATCTATGTTTTCAAAAAGATCCACAAGAATAAAGATCAGCACAAAACATAAAAGTCCGAACAGAAAATTTCTGACAAACTGTTTTAATAAATAAAAATCAAGTATTTTCAATTATTATGAAATATTATTATACAACCGAAGAAGTTACATTGATCAGTATGCTTGCTTCATGCATTGCTTCGGATAATTTAAAATCGACCGAAACAGCTCTGAAGCGGGCTAAGAAATCAAATCTTGATCCGGATAAAATTTATGAAGCAATTCTGCAGTCTCATTTATTCTGTGGATTTCCGGCTGCAATAGAATCCCTGAAATTATTTTCAAATCTGTTTCCTGAATATACTCCAAGAGTTTACAGGCATAATATAAGCTTGCTTAGAATTCTCGGAAATCATAACTGCAAATTAATTTATAAAAATAACTTTAAAAAGTTAATATCTAATATTAATGAACTCAGTCCTGACCTTAAGGAATGGATGATCACAGACGGCTATGGTAAAGTCATGGGAAGAAAAGGACTTAATCTTCTTGAACGAGAATTTATCAACATTTCCGTACTGTGTACAAGATTCTATGAGAACCAGCTTCATTCGCACTTAAAAGGTTGCTTAAATCTAGGAGGAAATCTCAGTGATATCAAAAGTGTTCTGACTTCATTGACCAGAACAGCCGGCAGTTCCAATATAAAAAAGTCTCTAAAGCTCCTGAATAAAATCTCAAAAAAGTAATTAACATTGTCAATAGTTGTTATATAATATATATTATGTAAAGTCAGATAGATGTTAACCGGTTACTGACAAAACAAAAAAATGCATTCAATTCCCCTTCTTAAAATTCTCTTTATATTTTCTTGCATAAATTCATTAAGAATATTTTCAGGTTAAGAGGTTCTAAGTATGTTTTATTTTATGATTATAATATTTAATTTTGTCCATTATGATTGAAATTAATTATTATCTTCTGGTCAGTGCAGTATTATTCAGCATTGGCGTAATTGGTGTTCTTGTAAGAAGAAATGCGATCATCATTTTTATGTGTATTGAGCTAATGCTTAATTCAATAAATCTGACACTTGTAGCATTTTCTTCATTTTTGGGAAATATAAACGGACAGATATTTGTTTTTATTGTAATGACTGTTGCAGCTGCTGAAGCCGCTGTCGGACTTGCAATTATCATCTCATTGTTCCGAAACAAGGAATCTGTGAACATCGATGAGATCAATATTCTGAAATGGTAAAATTTAAAATCTAATCAATTAAATGTCTGATTTATTCTATCTTGTTACTCTGTTACCGTTTGCAGGCTTTCTGATAAATGGTTTACTGGGAAGTAGGATCAGAAATGAGAAATTAATCGGTACAATCTCCACTCTTGCAGTTTTAATCCCTTTTATAATAGCGGTAATTCAGTTTACTGAGTTACTATCAATGGCTCCGGAATCAAGGAGCATTCTTCTGACATATTATCAATGGATCACTGCGGGAAATTTTTCGGTTAACATTGCATATCTGATCGATCCCCTTTCCATTACAATGGTTCTTGTTGTCACCGGAATCGGAACTCTGATTCACATTTATTCAATTGGATATATGCACGGAGACAGAGCATTTGCAAAGTTTTTTGCATATCTGAATCTGTTTATATTCGCAATGCTTAATCTTGTCCTTGCTGATAATCTCCTGCTTATTTTTCTCGGATGGGAAGGAGTCGGACTTTGTTCATATTTCCTCATAGGATTCTGGTATGAAAAGAAGTTCACTGGTGACGCAGCCAAAAAAGCCTTTATTATGAACAGGATCGGCGACTTTGGATTCATGCTTGCAATGTTTTTTATTTTTACAAATTTTAACACGCTTGATGTATCAAGATTTCTCAGTGGAATTCCTTCATTTCCGGTAGGTGATACTTTATTACTCACAATAGCGCTTTTGCTGTTACTCGGCGCTACGGGAAAATCAGCTCAGATTCCTTTGTATGTCTGGCTTCCTGATGCAATGGCCGGTCCAACGCCGGTTTCTGCTCTCATACATGCCGCTACAATGGTTACTGCAGGTGTTTATCTGCTTGCAAGGACTTCACTGCTGTATGCAATGTCACCTACTGCATCCCAGATAGTTTTTGCGGTGGGACTGGTGACATCAATCGTTGCAGCTACAATTGCTCTCAGACAGGATGACATTAAAAAAGTACTTGCATATTCAACAGTGTCACAGCTTGGATTTATGTTCATTGCCATCGGAAGCGGCGCATTCTGGGTCGCAATATTCCATCTTATAACACATGCATTTTTCAAAGGTCTTTTATTCTTAGGCAGCGGATCTGTTATTCACGGAATGCACGAAGAGCAGGACATTAAGTTCATGGGCGGTTTGAAATCCAAAATGAAAATTACGTATGTAACATTTCTTATAGGATCTCTTGCAATTTCAGGCATTCCTCCCCTTTCCGGTTTTTTCAGCAAGGACGTAATTATTTTTGAAACTTATCTTACTTATGGAATTCCATTGCTCGTATTAGCGCTGATTGCAGCGGCAATGACCTCATATTATATGTTCAGACTTGTTTCCCTTACGTTTTACGGAAAGCCGAGATATGATCAAAATAAAATCCATCCTCACGAGTCACCGGCTACAATGACGGTACCTTTGATAATTCTTGCATTTCTTTCTTTCTTCGGAGGTGTGATCGGACTCCCCGGTCTTTACCATGCTCCGACGTTCCTGAAGGAATGGCTTGAGCCTGTATTTGCGAATGCAACTGCGGTCCTTGATACTCTGCACCCTCAAACCGAACATTCCGTAACACCTGAGCTGATTATCATAGCAGCTTCAATTATTGTTGCAGTATCAACTATAATAATTGCGATAAAAAAATATTCTAGTAAAACTGAATTCCCTGAAAATAAAGGATTTAACAAAGTCCTTGAAAATAAGTATTACGTAGATGAAGCTTATGATAAAGTGATAGTAGAGCCCATTCAGAAAACATCTGAAAAATTCCTGTGGAATATTTTTGATATTAAAATAATAGACGGAGCAGTTAACGGCATTGCCAGATATGTTTCAAATATCAGTTTTGACTGGAGAAAGATACAGACGGGAGTAATTCAGGATTATGCCGGAGTTTCAGTTGCCGGTATTGTTATAATTCTGCTTTACCTGCTTTTATTTTAAATGATTTTTTTTATAAAAAGGAAAAAGGGATAATAAAGATATTATCCCTTTTTTTATGTTAACTTTTACTTTACTGTTTTTTACTGTTTACTTTCATAATATATTCCGCAATGTCGGCAATATCCTGCTCGGAGAGAACATTCATTTTAAAGAAAGGCATTGCCCCGTCTCCGAATCTGACATTGTAAGTAATTGATTTTGTATTTCCGTCATAATCCTCTAGTATGCCCGGGATCTTCTTTACTGTTGAATTCATACCGTGGCATACTCCGCATGATTCCTTGAATTTATTCTCACCATTGTCAGGATTTCCTTTAAGACTTAATATTTTATTCTGCTCTGCCTTTAATTTTGTCTTATCCTTTACGGGTAGAGCAATAGTTTCATATGTTATTTCTTGAGGTGAATCAGGATTTCCGACAGACGCATAATATTCATTCAGTGAATTTATCTGTTCAGGTGTCAAAGGTGTTTTCATTTTCATATAAGCTTCCCAGCAGAGAGTCGCTCCGCCTGCTGTTTTAATTACATCTTCACCTGTGAATTTTCCCATGAATGTTGATTTCCTTTTATCAGCACCCTTTATGTCTGAAAAATATTTTGTCAGCGGTCTGTCAGAATTCGTTCCGTCGCCATGACAGTCTGCGCATGCAATATTGTTGGAACTCGACTTAGCGTAGAAGAATTCTTTTCCCGGGGAGACCTGGGAATTCTTTTTATCAGCGGCAGTTTCTTTTGATTCATTGCCTTTTTTCGTTTCGGAAGTTTTTTGATCCTTTCCGCATCCCGAAATAATTATCAGAGCAGAAAAGAAAAAAATAAGCAAAGAATAGAATGGATAGGATTTCAATACAGTCATATAGTTTTTTTGTTTTAAAAAAGTTTAACAAATATAATAATTATTTTTTGGATTTTCCCAACAAAATACTGATTCCGGCATTTATACTCCACCAGTCAATATTCTTTTTCTTTCCGTCTGCCACTGAAAATCCTGCTGAGGGATCTGAAAGATTTGTATAAAAACTTCCCGCTGCATCATTGACTGGAAGATTATCCCGGTTGCTTTCAAGTCTGTCCGAATAGCCGCTATGGACACTTTTAAAAAGAAGATTGCTGATATTGTAACTTGCTCCCAGTATAAATGAATATTCCTGATTTATCTGATAACTTAAACCGGCGCCTGTCTTAATGCCCATTCTGAATGAATCTGAGAAGTATGTCCTGAAAATGTCATTTTTTGTATAAGACATGCTGAGAAAATTCATGGTTACTGCAGAGTTTAAATACGCTGATACATTCTTAAATACACCCGGATTTGTACCGATGCCCAGACCAACAGTAGTGCTTGAAAAACTGTTGTCATATGTTACAGGAACGGTAACATTGTTTTCCTTTCCCACCCCCAGAATACTTTTCCTGAAAGCATTGAAATAATTATATTCTCCGGTAAAAATAAAATTCAGCAGTCTTTTGTCATCAAGTGGAAATGTAATGCTTCCGGATGCATTCACTCCTGTAGATGTTCCGTAATTATCCCTGACAAATTCAGGGCTGATGCTGTAGAATCCGGAGTCGCTAACTGAGACAAAATCACCGGCGAGATCTTTTCCGGGAAAAGAAAAACCGAAATTTAATTCAAGAGACGGTGTCTTTTGTGAATAAACTGAGTATGGGCAGATACAACACAAAATAAAAAAAGCGCTTAAATATTTTTTCAAAAATATGAATAAAATTAAAAATACTTTTAATAAAAACTATAGTGCCTGAAATTTCCGGAGCCGGTTTTCGGCTTTGGCTTTTTGTTTCCGCTGTCGTTGAAAAGATTTATATTCACTCCAATGTAAGCCGTTCCCCAGTTTATTTTCTTCTCCTTTGACTGAAAATAATTATACGCTTCGCCGATAGGATAATATATGTTTGTAATATATCTTCCCTCAGCGTCATTTATATTTGCATTACTGCTCCCCCATTCAATGAATCCGTCCCTTTTCACATCTTTATAGATCAGATTTGCCATGTCATATTTCAGTCCGGCAACGATTCCCATGTTTTCGTTTACTTTAACTTCTATACCTGCGTTGAAATTAATACCAAGTCTGAAACTTGAAAGATTAACATTATTGGAATCATTTATGCCGGTAACTCTCGTAAGCTGCGCAGAAAGAAAATTGAACTGCAGATTTGAATTAAAGAACGGAGATACTATCTTTGTGAAGGATGTCGGCGCAATTTCTAGTCCAAATCCGATTGCAAAGTTATTGAAATCGTAGTTATATTCTACCGGTCTCTGCTGATAAGTATTGTTGATGAACTTTACCAGTGTTGTTCCCGACTGTTTAGACTGAAAGGTGTTGAAATTATTATAACTGATCGATATTACTCCTCTTGTAATCGAATATTTATCAAAATTGAATTTTGCTGATCCGCCGATATAAAATCCAGTCTGTGCTCCGAGATTAGTGGCAAATAAATTTGAATCTATAAATATATTTCCGCTGGTATCATATGAGATATAACTGTCCCCTTTCAGCTGGTCATATGGATTGGATAGCCCAATGTTTACCTGAAGTACAGTTTTATCAAACTGTGAATACGTATTGCTCTGATAGATAAAAATAAAAATAAAAAATAAAAGAAATTTTTTCATAAATTTAAAATTTACTTTAGTTTTGAGATAATTTGATTAACTGCAACAACGGCTGCTGTTTCAGCTCTTAATTTTCTGTTTCCGAGAGATTTAATCTGCCAGTTGTCATTTCTTAGAAATTCAATTTCCTTAGCGCTGAATCCGCCTTCAGGTCCGATCAGAAGAACAACATTTTCAGAACCGGCATTGTATTCATAAGGTTTCATGTCTTCCGAAAACTCATACATTACAACTTTATTTTTCTCTCCGGAGAATAAAGCTGAAAGATCCTTAAGCCCGGCTGATTTTCCCAGCTCCGGTTTAAAGCATCTCTGCGACTGACCCATTGCCGAAATAATGATCTTTTCAAGTCTTTCATGCCGGCTTCTGCTGAGTTCAAATTTTGAAACTGTAAATTCGGTAATTACGGGAATAATTCTATTAACACCAAGCTCAACAGCTTTTTCAACAGCAAATTCAAACCTTGAAGTGTTTCTAAGCGGAGCAATGCAAAGAGTAAGATTTATATCCGGTTCAAACAAACCATATTCCTTTTTGTCGATACTGCAGACAAGTCTGTTTTTTTCAATTTCCTTTACAGTGCATCTGTATATATTTTTATTACCGTCAGTTACAGAAATGTTATCGCCGGCTTTTTTTCTTAGTACTTTTACCAGATGTCTGAATTCAAAATCCTTCAGAATTACTGTGTTCTCATTTTCATTAATATCCGAAGGTGGCGCGTAATAATATTCCATAATTTTAAAATGATGCTTCAAGATCAAAAACAACAGATGGATAAAGATAATTGTCCTGCTGTCTCAAACAGAAATCAGTCCTTCCCACAAAACCAAAAGGAAGTATCATATTAAGACCGACTCCGTATCCGCTTCGGAACTGTGTTTTGAAAAAATTATCTTTCTGGTACCAGACACTCCCGAGATCATAAAAAACAGTTGCATAAAGTCCAAACTTATAATTTAAATTCTTAAGCGCTGAAATTGATTTTACTATCGGAAGACTGCTGCCTTTAAGAAACACAGGATCAATTACAGGAATTCTTACCTCACTGAATATTCCGAGTTTATTTTCACCTTCAAGAACAGTATTTCTGTAACCCCTTATAATATCATTATATCCGAAAAATTCTCTCATATAAACCGGGACCGAGCCGCCGAAAGATAAAGCTGCAAAAGTTTTGTTTGAGAAAGTAATATAACTCCCCTTTTTCATTTCAACCGGAATAAAATTTTTGGCTTCCATCCGTACTTTATTGAAATTTATATTCTGCCCAAAACCGATTTTTTCATATTCCAGTCTGTAAAATGAACCATCTAAAGTATATTCATAGGAGTCTCTGGTATCCAGTCTGGAACTTAAAAGAAGGGAAAGGTAATCATCCGTACCGTCCGGTGACAATGTCCTACCCGGTTCATAAGGTGATGTTTTGATAATATTGTACTTGAAAGTTGTTGATACAGACAGATCTTTTGAAAAATATTTTCCGAACTTAAATGAAGCGTCAAAATTCTTATTTAAATAATTCTTGTCATTATCCGGAATCTGATTTGAAGTTGTATCATTTATTGCACGGAGACTTCTGTTATAATTTTTTGAATATCCAACAGAAACAGAAGTGAAGTAATGAGAATATTTTCCGATCCAGGGTACGGAATAACTGAGACTTACAAACGGTTCATAAAACACCCCGAAATTCAGATTGAGTGTTTCGTTTCTGCCTCTGAAATTATACCACATCAGATTCATCCCCGCCCAGAATTTTGACAGCTGCCCGTTCCTGAATCCGCCCTGCGGTATCGGGAGTATAAAAAATTTTTCCTCAACTATTATCATCATGTCAATTTTATTGAGTGTATCAGTTGGAACCGGTATCAGATCAATTTTATTGAACAATCCAAGTTTGTAAAGATTCTTTACATCCTCTTCAAGTTTTTTAAGATCAAGTACTGAATTTTCTTTAAGCGAGATCTCTCTCATTATAATATCAGCTTCGGTTACATTGTTACCCACAAGAAGAATCTTTCCTATCCGAACTTTTGGCAGTGAATCCGGTAAGCTGTAAACTCCGGCTGAATCAGTTGAAATACTGTCTGCTATTTCATTATGCGAAAAACCGTTTGTCTCAAAACGCGTGTTCTTTCCAAACAGACTGCCGCCTGAATAAATCAGAATCAAGATAAGAATAAAACATGCTGAAATATTCATTTACTGTTTTGAATTGTTCTGAAGTTCCCTGAGCTGTTTGAGTTTTGTCAGCAGCTGAACCGCATCTCTGTGCTGAGGTTTTATTTCCAGAGCTTTTTGAATAAGAGCTTCGGCTTTATCAAATTCAGAATGATTCATATAATAATTTGCCTTATTCAGATAAGATGAAAAATATGCATTCATCAAAAATGAATAGTGATATTCAGGTCTTTCTGTTACTGTGAATTTCATATCAGGTTCCCGCAGGTCCAGATAATTTTTATCTTTAGTATATTTAATGAGCAATCCCTGCGGAACCTTATTGTATCCCGCACCGAATCTTTCAGAATTTTCCTTTTCAATCTCAAAAGTTGTATAGAAATTATGATCATTAATATTGTTATCAACAAAGCTTTCAAGGAGTTTCAAAAATGACGACTGGATTTTCTGAAGATCCTGACGGTCTGCTTCGGTTTTCGGCTGAGTATATCTGTCAGGATTTTTTTCGAATTTAACAAGCTCTGCAAGATAATTATCAAATTCAGCTCTGCTTCTGCCGTAAAACTCGGGGTAATGAGTCTCAAGATAATGCATATACCATGATTTTCTTAGAAGCTCTTTGTCTATTACAATAATATCAGGTCTTTCATTTTTTATGAGCTGATAATAAAGCGAAGAAGAAATCCAGAAATCCCACTGCGTAGAGATAATAATTGAATTCGGATCTGCTGAATTGAATATGTTGGTCATGTAATCTTTTACAAAATAATTCCTGCTTTCGTCAACGGATTTATAATTCATACTTAGAGGAATGACGGCCGTGAGAATAAGCGCGAAACTTATCTGCTTCAGGTTACCGCTGATTCTGTTCAGAATAAATAAAAGACCGAACCCGAACCAGACACATGTTACAATGAATGCCAGAAGGAAGTAAGAATCTATATCATAAATATCGTAATTGATCGCATACAGTATACAGAATCCAAAAAGAAGTACTGTAAAGTAGAACAATCTCCTGCTGTGTCTGAAAATATAAAATAATCCAGGTATTGCAATCAGAACAGGCAGATAAAAGAATTCGACCGGATAATTTTCCGTAAAATGTGAGAACTGTTTCCCTGCATTCTCAAATGATGAGAACATCCAGATGCTGAACTGTTTTCCGGTAAAATGTCTCCAGAAATTCTCAAAGTTATGAGGATATCCCCAGCTTATTACCGGATTATCAGCCCTGATTATAAGATAAGTATAGAATGAATAACCTATAATGAAAGGTAAGGCAAGAATCAATATTCTCTTAAATGAGGATTTGTTAAATCCCAGAACGGCAAAGTAAATATAAATACATCCGACAGAAAGGAAAACAGTCGACAGATGATTTGTAAAACTCAGTCCTAAAACAAATGAAAACAGCAGCCAGTATTTCTCGCCCGTTTTTTTGTCCTCAGCGGATCCGAATTGAAAACTGCATGATTTAAGGATCAGAAAAATATTCGTTACGAGAAAAAAAGTATGAAGTGAATAAACCTCAACTGCATTTGCGGTATCCCAGAAAGTTCTTGAGAATGCGAGCACAAGAGTCGCAGCAAGTGAAATATTCATTAATGATATTTCGGGGATTTTCTTTTTGTCAGAAATAATATCATCTGTTCCGAGCTTCATACCGGGCAGTATAAGCATCATTAAATTAAAGAACATAAACAGTGCAGCAGAAGACATAACTGCGCTCATTACGTTAAGCATATAAACCTGTGATCCGAAAGGCATTAGTGTGAATAATTTACCAAGAACTGTAAACAGCGGATACCCTGTGGGATGAGCGACTCCTAATCCCGCAGCTACCGCTGCGAGTTCACCTGAATCTATGAAAGTAACATCAGGAGCCAGTGTCATCAGGTAGACGATGAAAGGAATAAAAAACGAAAGTAAACTGTAAATCGCTTTTTTACTTAGCATTTGCAATGGGAAAATTCGGATTATTCAGAAAATAATTTATTGTGTTCGACCATAATACATTTATTTTGAACATACTTTATTCCGTTATCTTCAGCTAGCTTTTTTGCTTCAGGATCAATAACTCCGAGCTGCGTCCATATGACTTTTGGTTTGGTATTCAAACTCAGTATTTCCGTAATGTGATCGTATAAAAATTCAGATCTGCGGAAAATGTTTACAATATCAATGTTTCGCGGAATATCATATATAGTATTATAAACCTGAATATTATCAATAACTTCTTCTTTTATAAACGGATTGACACCTGTTACTTCATAGCCGTGTTCGAGAAGATACCTGCCAATCCTGTTGCTTGCTCTTTGCTTCTTATCGGAATAGCCGATCACGGCAATGCTTTTATGGTCTTTGAAAATATTCAGATAGTCTTTTTCCATTTATAAATAATTAAGGGAACGATCCCTGAGGAATCATTCCCTTATTTAAGATCAATTATGCTTTCAGTTTCTGCAGTAATTATTGTAAACGCCATCCAGGAAATTCCACATGAGAGTAGCTGATTCGTCAACAGTGTTAATAAGTCTTTTCTGATCTTCAAGAGATTTATTATTATTGTTCATAATTTCCATTTCATCTCTTGAGTGATATACGTCCGCTTCTTCATGAACTTTGAAAAATTCAACAGCTTTATCAGAATCAATGCCGTAGAATTTTTTCAGTCCGTCTATCTTTGTTCTAGAGATAGCAGGAACCTGAGATTCGTATGCATAAAGAGCAGCTAGTCCGAGAGTAAACTCAGGCGAACGTGTAAGCTCATACATGCTGTCAACAAGATCTTCAACTTCGCGAATCGGTTCAGCGGCTTTTACTTCAGCTTCAGTCAGACCGAGACTTTCGGCAAAATTAATCCAGAGTCTTGGATGATCAGCAATTCCTGTTTTGTAACCTTCTTCATCAGCAAGGTTTTCAAGCAGTATCTGTCTTGTTTTGACGTCATCGCAGTTTGAATGAACGCAGCTTACAAATCTCGGGAAATGCTTTACAAAGTGGTAATACTGTTTGGCATATTCCTGAAGTTCGGTAAGAGTTAAATTCCCTTCATTCCATTTCTGATAGAAAGGATGTTCGAGCAGACTTTTTTTATTAATGGCTGAATCTACTTCTTCTATGAATTTTTCTTTAGATAGCATATTATTATTTATAATTTAAAAATTAATGTCGTTAAATTAAGTAATATTTAAACAATTAAAAATATATTACTCAGGTATTTTATCCTGCAACTTCTTCAGCGTAATCGCTGACCGGATTACAGCTGCAGATTAAATTTCTGTCACCATAAGCGTTATCAATCCTTGCAACAGCCGGCCAGAACTTGATATTATTATCAAACATTATCGGGAACGCGGCTTTGCTTCTGGAGTAAGAGTGCTGCCAGTTGTCATCGGCAATCCTTAATGCAGTATGCGGAGCGTTTTTTAGTACGTTATCTGCGGAATCAAAGACTCCGTTCTCGATCTCTTTAATTTCTTCTCGGATTGCAGACATTGTAAAACAGAATCTGTCAATTTCGGTTTTATTTTCACTTTCTGTCGGTTCCACCATCATAGTTCCCGGTACGGGAAAAGAGACAGTCGGAGCGTGAAAATTATAATCCATAAGTCTTTTTGCAATATCCTCAACTTCAATTTTTGCAGAGGTCTTGAATTCCCTCATGTCAAAGATCAGTTCATGAGCCACTCTTCCGTTTTTTCCGGAATACAGAGTTTTGTAAATTCCCGAAAGCTTTTCTTTAATATAGTTTGCATTAAGAATTGCGATCTTTGTTGCGTCAGTAAGACCTTTTGCTCCCATCATTTTTATATAAGCGTAAGAAATTATCAGAATGCTTGTACTTCCCCATGGTGCTGAGGAAACTGCAGATATTGAATCTATTCCTCCGGTTTTAATAACCGGGTGATCCGGCAGGAAAGGAGCAAGATGCTCTGCAACGCCAATAGGTCCCATTCCAGGTCCGCCTCCGCCGTGAGGTATGCAGAAAGTCTTATGAAGATTCAGGTGACAGACATCAGCTCCGATCATTGAAGGACTGGTAAGACCTACCTGGGCATTCATGTTTGCTCCGTCCATGTAAACCTGACCGCCGTTTTCGTGAATTATCCTGCAAATATCTGTTATGGTTTCTTCAAATATTCCGTGCGTGGATGGATAAGTAACCATCAGAGCAGCAAGATTATCTTTATACTGTTCGGCTTTCAGCTTAAGATCATCCATATTAATGTTTCCGTTTGCATCGCTGCTGACAACGACGACTTTCATTCCTGCCATAACAGCGCTTGCGGGATTCGTTCCGTGAGCTGATGAAGGTATAAGACATATATTTCTGTGATGATCTCCGTTACTGATGTGATATTGTCTGATCACCATAAGTCCGGTATATTCACCCTGCGCGCCTGAATTTGGCTGCATTGAAATGGAATGAAAACCTGTGATTTTACTGAGATCTTCTGACAGCTCTTTAATGATCTGCTGATAACCTTCTGTCTGATCAAGCGGAGCGAACGGATGAATTTCACTGAATTCAGGAAAGGATAATCCTACCATTTCTGCGGTTGCATTCAGTTTCATTGTGCAGGATCCGAGCGGTATCATTGAAGTAGTAAGAGAAAGATCCTTATTCTCCAGACCTTTCATGTATCTCAGCAGTTCAGTTTCAGTATGATAAGTATTGAAGACAGGGTGAATAAGATAATCGCTTTTCCTGTGAATATTATCCGGATAGTTTACATCATTCTCAATATTAAAATCGTTCAGCGAAGGTGATTTTTTATTAAGTAAGAGAGCAAAAAGATTTACAATCTCCTGAATATCCTTAAGTTCGGTAATCTCACTTATGGAAATTCCGACTGCATCTTCAAAATATCTGAAATTGATCTTATGTGATGCGGCAATTTTCTTCAACTCTTCAGTTCTTTCCTTTGAATCAGACATGTCAATTTTCAGCGTATCGAAGTATAATTTATTAAGCTGATTCAATCCAAGGGACTGCAAAGCTTTATCAAGCAGAACGGTCAAAGAATGTATCTTTTCTGCAATCTTCTTCAGAAGTTCCGGACCGTGATATACTGCATACATTCCGGCCATCACAGCCAAAAGCACCTGAGCAGTACATATATTGCTTGTAGCTTTTTCTCTCTTTATATGCTGCTCTCTTGTCTGCAGAGCCATCCGGTAAGCTTTGTTCCCGTCAGCATCAATTGATACGCCGATAAGTCTACCAGGAATATTTCTTTTGAATTTTTCTTTAGTAGCAAAATAAGCTGCATGCGGTCCTCCGTATCCCATCGGGATTCCGAATCTCTGAGTGGAACCAATGACAGCATCCGCTCCGATCTCACCCGGAGGCGTAATGAGTGTCAGACTTAGAATGTCAGCGGCTGCAATAATCAGAATACCTTTTGCAGCAGCTTCCTGAAACAGAGTTCTGAAATCCTTTATTTCACCGTTATTATCTGGATACTGAATCAGCATTGCAAAAACATTGTCAGAAAATTCTTCCTCAGTAATGTCACAGACCTTTACTTTAATTCCGACAGGAGTCGCTCTTGTTTTTATAACCTCAATAGTCTGAGGGAAGCAGTCTTTTGAAACGAGAATGGTATCTGCGTCTTTCCTTCCGACAGGTTTATGGTGATTGAACATAAGCATTGCCTCAGCCGCTGCCGTTCCTTCATCGAGAAGCGAAGCGTTGGCAATTTCCATGGAAGTCAGATCCATTATCATAGTCTGAAAGTTAAGAAGCGCTTCCAGTCTGCCCTGCGAAATTTCCGCCTGATAAGGA
This sequence comes from Bacteroidota bacterium, assembly GCA_018266875.1. Classification (GTDB taxonomy): domain Bacteria; phylum Bacteroidota; class Ignavibacteria; order Tepidaquicellales; family Tepidaquicellaceae; genus UBA2330. The sequence goes on along the minus strand of JAFDZR010000017.1, from coordinate 51,352 downwards.
GTATACTGTGTGTACCAGCCCGGATTCTCCAGAATATTTCGCTGAATCACCGGAGGAGTAATTGAAGGGTAATAACCCATTCCAATGTATGATTTAAATATTTTATTTTTTGCGGCAGTCTGTTTGAGATTAATGATGAAATCATATTCGCTTACAGGTTCTTCCAGTCTTAGTTCTGCAGTATTTCTTATATGCGCCGGAACAGTCTGATCGATCAATTCATCAACTGAGGAAACGCCGATCACTTCCAGCATCTCATTTATTTCTTTTTCATCCGGACCAATATGTCTGTTAACAAATCTGTCAGGATTCTGAAAATTAACCATAGATTATTAGAGTATTAATTTGATTTTTTAATAGAATTATTAAGCAATATAAAACTTATTTAGAGCAAACTAAATTCCAAAAGCAGGTGATTAAATATTTTCAGCCGATCCAGAACTGAACAAGAAGTGAAAATCCGGCAGCAGCGATCAATGCGTGTATCAGGGCTATCCAGACAGGAAATCTTTTGCCGCTCAGTTTTGCTGCAAGCATTCCCCCGCCGAAGAACAGAGCTGTCACGAACAGCAGAATTGTGAGATACGGCGAATCACCGCTTATGAAAGAGATATAAAAGATAAGCATTGCTATTCCTATGAGTCCCAGCGAACCATGGACAATGCCGACAAGCATATCTATTTTCTTTGATGTGAATAAATTTATGAAAAGGAATAATCCCATTAAAACTACGATCGAATAAAAAATGACTATTACGGTAAGCATATTTTGTTTTTATTAATTTAATTGTTTTTTTCAGGAGATTGTATTTAAATTAAAATCACTGTTTAATCCGGAAGCTTTTTAAAGTATTCATTTTAATTATTTAGTAATTCTTTTGAACTTTTTAAATTGAGTTTATAATAACGGACAAATATATTATAACTATTTCTCAAAACAATTATTCAATTAAATGCTTAAAAGTAAAGCCGTTGAAATACTAAAGACTCTCACGCCGGAGGAATTTACCAGGTTTGAGAATTTTCTTGACTCCCCTTTTTTCAATTCGAAGAAAAGCTTTTTAAAACTTCTGTCTGAACTGAAGAGATTTTATCCGGAATTCGATTCGCCTGAAATGACAGAGGAAAACATTTATGCAAAGGTATTCGGGAAGGATAAATTCAGTTACAGCTCAATGAAAAATTTCATGTCGGAAATGCTGGAACTCTGCGATAGATTCCTTCTTCATAATTCCTTTGATAACACGCTGGGAAAAAATGAATACAATTCAATCGGATTACTTGAGGAGTACCGCGAAAGAGATCTGGATAAACTTTTTAATATAAGACTCAAGACTTACGAAAAAAATCTTAAGAATCACAGAATACATAATATTGAATATTTTACTAACTCATATCATCTTGAAATATTGAAATATCAGAGCCATCTGGAAAAGCACAGGCATAATGAACTCATCTGGAAGGGATTCATGAAGAGAGCAACATTTGAACTCTGCAGTATCTTCAATCTGCTGTATACTACTACCGACATGCTGATTCAGTCAAGAGAGCTGCTAAGAGGAGATCCGAATACCAGTATAATGCTAAAATTCGTGGAGAATCTCGATATTGAAAAATTCCTGAAGTGTTTCACACCGGATGAAAGTGAAGAGTATTTTTATATATATATTTATTCCAAACTTATACTGCTGACGATAAATGAGAATAAAAAAATAAGCGAAAGATATTACAAAGAGATAAAAAAATCCCTGGTTAAAAATATTCACAGATTTACCAACGAGGATCTTTACGATATACTGAAAAGTTTAAGGAGCTATGCCATAACGAGAATGCAGACCGGCAACACAAATTTTATTGACGAATTATTTGAAATTGACAAACTGCTGACTGAAAAAATAGAATATAATTCTTTCCGACTAAACTGGTTCATAAGCGAGATCTTTACAGAAATGGTAAACCTTTCGGTTCACATGAAGGAATATGAATTCGCTGAAAATTTCATTAATAAATTCAAAGACAGGCTGAGTCCTGAAGTAAAGGACTTTGAGTCGGGCTGGACGAGAGCGCTGCTTGATATTGAATACGGAAAATATGAAGAAGCGCTCGTGCAATTATCCGGCATAAAACCGGTAAATGCAATAATGAAAATTTCAACCCGGAATCTATATCTGAGACTTTATTATGAACTCGGTTATCTTGAGGAAGGATTTTTCATTCTGGATGCATACAGAAATTTTGTGAAGAAAGACGGGAACATATCTGAATCAAGAAAAAAATATTATCTCAAGCTTCACAGTATCTTTAACAGATTATATAAATACCGTACTAATCCGTATTCATTCAGAGAATTCGAGATTAAAGAACTGAAGTCTGATATAAACGGATTTTACTTCCTCGGCGGCAGGGATTGGTTTTTAAAAAAGGCAGATGATTTGAAAAAAAAGATCGGTAAACAGAACTGAATTATCCCGGAATTATACCGGAATTTAACAGATCATTAAAAAAACATTTTTCTAAAATCATTTATTCCAGGCAATTTTGAAAACTGAACACTGTTAATTGTAAGTGAGTTTATTTAATGACATTAAAATTATATTTTTGCAAATGCTGATTCAAAAACCTAAAGGTACTTACGATCTACTTCCTGAAAAAGCACGTCAGAGATATTTTCTGGAAAAAAGGGTACGGGAAATTTTTAATATATATAATTATTCAGAAATCCGTACGCCTACTTTTGAGAAGACAGAGCTTTTCAAAAGAGGTATCGGTGAGGAAACGGATATTGTATCGAAGGAGATGTATACTTTCAAGGATAATGAATTCACGTTAAAGCCGGAAATGACAGCTCCCGTAATCAGAGCTTACATTGAAAACAATCTCGGGAACGAATCCCCTCTTCAGAAATTGTTTTATATCTGCAACATGTTCAGACGCGAAAGACCTCAGGCAGGAAGATTCAGGGAGTTTTCCCAGTTCGGAGCCGAAGCAATCGGAAGCAGTGATCCTTACATTGACGCTGAGATGATAATTCTTGCAGACAGTATTATAAGATCATTCGGAATTGAAGATTCAGTAATAAAGATAAACACTATCGGAACTGCCGCTGAAAGGGAAACATTTTTCAGAGAATTCAAGGGATATCTATCCGGATTCCTGAAAGAACTTTCGGCAGACAGCCAGAGGCGTTATGTCATAAATCCGCTGAGGATTTTGGACTCGAAAGTTCAGGGTGATCTGGAGATCCTCAGAGACGCACCGGTCCTGTACAATTTTCTTAATGACGAAACCAAACGAAATTTTCAAAGCATACTTGATATCCTCACACAGAGCGGAATTGAATTTGAAACGGATAACAGACTTGTCAGAGGATTCGATTATTATACTTCCACAACATTCGAATTTGTATCTGAAGCTCTCGGGGCTCAGAACGCACTTCTCGGCGGAGGAAGATATGATATGCTGGTGCAGCAGCTTGGAGGGAAACCGACTCCTGCCATCGGATTTGCTGCCGGTATTGAAAGACTGTTAATGGTAATGGAAGCGAAAAAATTACTTCCTGACAGTGATGATAATCTGAAGTTATTTATAGTAAGCATGAATAAAGAGTGTAAAAAGTTTTCTTTTAAACTTGCAGACAGACTCAGAAAGCAGGGAGTAAAATGCGAGACGGATTTTCTCGGCAGAAGCTTAAAAGCACAGATGAAAGAAGCAAACAGATCAAATTCGGAATATGTGATCGTAATCGGAGATGAAGAATTAAAAAACGGTACAGCAAATTTAAAGAGAATGTCAGACGGAACAGAAATCCGGATGAATGATTTTGATAATATTAAAAACTATTTATTCAAATGAGAACAAAACAGGTAAGACCGGATAAACTTGATTATGAATATGAATTATACATCAGCCGCGAGTATGATAAGACTAAAGAAATGGAATATATATTATTTGACTTCAGGACCAAGAAAGTATTTGAGTATTTCAATTACAGAATAAATGTTGAACCATTTAAAGATATTGAAAAAAAAGAACTGAAATTCAACGTTGAAGGATTATCCGCACCTGTCCTTGACATCTCAAAATCAGGAACTGCAAGCTTTAAGTATAATTTTTATGAATTTAAGAATATCGAATACAATCTGGTGTTGTTAAAATACGGCAAAGGAAAGATCAGTCTTAAACTGAAAATATCCCCGAAGAACATTAAGATCACTGGCGAGCCCTCTAAAAAATTTCTGGAAATCTTTACTCATAAATATAATGTATCCTAAATTATTTGAAATAGGTCCTGTACCGATATACAGTTACGGACTGATGCTTGGAATAGCATTTCTGGTCGGGAGTTCTCTGCTGACCAAAGAACTGAGACGAAACGGAATGGATGAGAATATGGGAGTAATGATAACCTTTCTCTCACTGATCGGAGGAATAGTCGGTTCAAAATTATTTTACATAATCGAAGAATGGAATTTTGGTTCAGGCGAGCCCCTTTCCAGTTTCTTTACGGTTTCAACAATATTTTCACCTTCCGGACTGACATTTTACGGAGGGCTGATATTGGCAATAGTGCTTGTACTTATTTACTGCAAAGTAAAGGACATCCCAGTACTTAAATTATTTGACATGATGTCACCAAGCGCAGCAATCGGTTATTCGATTGCAAGGATTGGATGTCATTTATCCGGTGACGGAGATTACGGAATTCCAGTAAACGGAACATTCTGGGAATTCCTCGGCTACAGTTATTCAAAAGGAACTGTTCCGACGCATGAAGGTGTACTTGTTCATCCTACACCGGTTTATGAAACAGTGGTGACATTTTTCATATTTCTTTTTTTATGGAGGAACAGGGCAAAGTACAAGACTTCGGGTATAATATTCGCATACTTTCTTATACTTTCCGGAATTGAGAGATTTCTTGTGGAAATAATAAGACTTAATCCGAGAATAATATTCGGATTATCACAGGCTCAGATAATATCAGTTATTATGATAATAGGCGGACTGTATTTACTTAAGATCAAAAAGTCCGAGGAAAAGAAATTAACTGAAGCATAGCAAATTGTATCAGATAGAAATATATTCCAGACCCGGTTGTCATCTTTGCGAAGTAATGATAAAAACTGTAAAAGAATGCATAACCGAATCAAGCATAAATGCAGAAATAAAGATCATTAATATTGATACTGATAAAAAATTTGAGAAATTCAAAGAGAAGATCCCGGTTATGTTTATTGAGGGTAAAATGTTTGCCAAATATGAAACAGAAAAAAAGAAACTACTTGCCAAGTTACTGAAAATGAAATAAGCCTGAGATAGTTTCAGAAATAAAAGTGAAGAGATATCCTAGTAAAAAAATCACCTATAAAGGATTTTATCCGGTAGAAGAAAAAATAATTACACGTAAAAATTCCTGATGCCGCTTCTGCGGAAGTCGGTAGTCTTAAGAAAGTGCATAATTCCGACAGACTGTATAAACAGATTGACAGCTGTAAAAACAAAAGCTATCATTTGGGATATAGTATAGAATTCAAGTTCTTCTTCAGAATTGGGTTTAGAAAAAGTAAAGATAATAAACAGATAGCAGATTATTATAACCAGATTTACCAGATTGTATGAAAAAAGAAGTTTGATTTTTTCATTTGAATTCTGAAGTAATAGTATCAGAATGAGCCAGATTGAAAATGATATAAATGCAGATCCAAGAAACAGAAGGTGAAGATCGGCAAAGACATTTATGGGCGTGAATGCCAGGGCGATAAATCCTATCCCGCTGATTATCAGAAATATTTTACTGAAATATCCTGTCACCCTTTTGTTAATAACATCCAGATCCATCGCCCACCATATTTTCGAAAAATAAACCAGAATCATTCCAAACGCTCCGAATGCTGTAACAAACAATATTTTTGAAATGGTATTATCCTTACCGGAAATAGTATGTGAAGAGCCAAGATCGCTCAGATAATTTAGAACGAAATTGTAATGAGTCGAATTAGTGTCAAACTGATTACCGCCTGGATATACTATCATTGCTATTCCCAGAACAATGATGAAAAACAATGAAGTAACTATCATTATTTTGCATCTGCGGATCAGACCTTTATACATAATTACTGGAATTTATAATGTAAAATGAAAAAATAATATATCCGGAATTAAAAATTATTCAAGATTTAATTATTAAAATAATACCGGGATTCAGAAATTGTACTTTCAACTCACGGATTGTTGGTTATCCGGGAAATGTTTCCATTAATTTCAATTAATGAAGATACTTAAATTTAGCACAATACTAAATATCATTTTAATGGTCTTTTACACGGCAGGAACATACGTGTCCAAAACGTTAATTTAAGAAATCAAAATGTACTGGAGTAAACGTACTTTCTTTTGTACGACCAAAAGAAAG
>JAFDZR010000017.1:39158-44857 GCA_018266875.1 Bacteroidota bacterium | reverse complement strand
CGGCAATAATTCACAGGCGGATAGTTTGAATAAATATATCAAAAAGTTTAAAAGATATTAAATATTAAAGTATTTCTTATGATTAAAAATTAATTTGGACAGTATTGATATTAAATACACAGGAGAGAATATATCTAATATCAGAATAATAAATTCAAAAGCTTTCAGGAGTTTTTTTCAATTAATTCTTTCAGATACGGAGCGGGAACAACACCCGCCTGTCTCCAGAATATTTTTCCGTCTTTGAACAGAATCAATGTTGGGACTCCCTGAATATTGTATGCAGATGATACCGAAGGATTTTTATCGACATCAATTTTCAGAATAATTACCTTATCCCCTGCCTGTGATTTCAGTTCATCGAGAATTGGTTTCATCATTTTACAGGGTCCGCACCAGTCGGCATAGAAATCAACCAGAACAAGTTTTTCAGTTCTGAGAATTTCACCAAATGATTTTTCTTTAATACTTTTCACTTCCGTCATATTGATAATTTTTAAAATTAGAAATACAGATCTTAAGAACTGATCAGAGAATAATTATACAATAAAAATTATTAATCTGTTTTTCTGATTCAGATAATTATGTTTCAGGCAGTTTTTTCCTTCTTCCCGGTGGAAATACCAAAAGGAAAATAGAGAGGGCAAAAACCCGCAAAACCTGTCAGAAGGAAAATCACACCAAAAGCAATCAACAGAACTGCAAGAATACCGTTAATCACACCTGTAAAATAAAGAGCTGCAATTACTATAACTAATAAGAATCTTATGATCCTGTCTGCTGAACCCATATTTTTTTTCATTTGTACAAAAATTAAATTAATAAATATCTGTACAAAAATAACAATATGCCTAAGGAACTTCAGTTACAAATGTTACATTTCCTTAAGCAGTTTGATCTGATTACGGAAGAGCAAAAGTTTCCTTTCATTTTCAAGTTTTTTAAGAAGTCTTGAAACAACAACTCTTGAAGTTGCCAGTTCATCAGCGATCTGCTGATGAGACAGATTGATCAGTCCGGAGCCTGTAGCGGAAGATTTATTTTTTAGATAACTCACAAGTCTGCTGTCAAGATTCTGAAAAGCGATCATGTCAATTGTTTTCAGGATTTCATTGAAACTGTTCCTTATGGTTTTCATGACATAACTTTTCCAAGTAGGATATTTTGCAAGCCATTCATCCATGAATTTTACATCAATCATAAGAAGAGAAGAATTTTCCTCGGCGGTAATTTTTATTTCACTCGGGTAATGCTGCATACAGCATGTAAAAGTAAGGGCACAGCTTTCTCCTGGGTTGATATAGTAGAGAAGGAGTTCCCTGTTCTCTTCGTCAGTTCTGAGGACAGTAAGCAGACCGGCGAGGACAACAGGAATAAATTTAATTGTTGAACCGATAGAAAGTATTACTTTACCTTCTTTGGCGGAAACAACTTCAGAGCCGGATAATATTTCTTTCAGAAGCCCGTGTTCAAATACATTCTCAAATAATATTTCAGGATCAGGATTCATAATTTAAATTCAGATTAATGATTACCGAAGCAGCAATAAATTATGTAATATAATATTAAATATCAGCAGTCTAAAAAAAAAGCGGAGATACAATCTCCGCTTACAAAACTCCCTGCCTTTCTCCCCTATGGTCTGATAACTGAAACAAAATTCGCCGCATTATTATCAGCAATTACTATATCAGCTATATCAACTATATTATCTCCGTTAAGATCTGTAAAGTATGACTGCTGCATTACAAAATTAAAAGCATCATTGTCGATCTGAAGATTGTCGTCAAGGTCTATTACTCCGTCCTGATTGACATCCCCGCTGTATATACACCACCTTGATCCCTTTAACGTCAGATTTCCGCCGTATGCAGCATACTGAACTCCTGTAAAATCATAGAACATATTTCCACTGGCATCTACATTCACGCTGGTATAGCTCCATGTTTCTACCGTATTGTAGAATTTAAGTACAAGATAATAGTTACCGGCGGGCGCATTCGGAAAAGTAAAAATATTTATTAAATGCTGATAATCAAGATAAGCTAGTCCCGTGTCAATTATATTATAAGGAGGAGAAGGATCCGCAAGAAGAACATTTACCGGAAGGTACTGGCTGTGCTCATCAGTATTTTCATTATAATATCCTTCTAAAGCTGCCGTGACAAATGTATAAATTGCGCTGCAGCCGGTAGTCGAATATGTTCTGTAAAAATCCGACCAGAGTATCTGACAGCTGTCATTCTGTACATATCGGAACCCCGGCTTTGGAGAACAGTAGGAATTTGCATAATTTGTATTTACATTTTTAACAGAACTGAAAAGTAAATTATCTGAGTATGATGCAAAAGCCACATTCTCCATATTATAAAGGAAATTCTTAAATGTAATATTAAAACTTCCGTTAATATTTCTTTTTCCTATAATGTCTCCGAATCTTGAACTGTTATAAGTTGTGAAATCAAGAGATTCACCGTACCAGATCTGAGTATTTCCGGTCTTCAAAATCCATTGATCAAAATCACCGGAATTTACATAATTGTTTGAAAAAGTTATCATAATCTGGGTCTGATTTGTTCCTCCGCTTGCGGCGATCCTTGCATATTCAAGATTACCTGTCATTAAATTAAAACCTCCCGCCGGAACAGGGTATACTACTGCATTACTTCCCGCTTTGTAAAAATACATTGTATTTTCAAATCCCGGATAATTACTCAGGACAAAAATTAAAGAATCATTTCCGTTATGATAGTTTGCAACATCTGTTGTGACATCATAGCCGTTCGATCCTGGGACCAGATTGTAAATACATTTAGGCAAATAAGTTATAAAAGGAGATATAGTAAATGGATTCAGTACCCTGCACATTTTTGTCATTATATGACTTTGATTATTTGCAACGGAATCCTGCGAAAAAACGATTGTGAGATAAGGATTTGACGGATATCTTGCATTGTCAGATGTTATCCTCGCCTGAAAATACTGACTGCCGGAATTATACCCCGGAGGAAAAAATGTAGTCCCCGCATATCCCAGAGTAGGAACGCTGATAACAGTGTATCCGATAAGACGCTGCCCGTATCCTCCGTTTGTCTGATATCCGAATACTATGTGGATATATTTTGTACCCGTTGTGTTTTCAATTATTTCCATATCCATGTCATCGAATGTGAATTTATTGTGATCACTGAAAGCAACCATGGCAAAAAGACTGAAGCTGTTACCGTTATCTGTCGAGTAGTACAACGCAAGTGTATCAGGTCTTGCAAGAACTCCAGTATCTCCATTTGCATAACCGACAGCCAGCCACTGTTTTCCTGCTGTAGCTCCTCTCTGTTCCACCTGAAAAGCTTTAGCCAGAGGTACATTATTGGGATTAAAGATCTGGGTACTTACAAGATTATCAGTCTGTCTGCCGATGAGCCGTGAAGCAGGTATTAATGTCCCAAATGGCAGAGGTGAAGAATCAGTGTAAGAGGTTCCGTTACTTTTTTCAATTTTTTTCTGAAGATCAAGCAGAACATCTCCCTGCGGAAATCCATTATCTGAATTTTTAATTTGTTCCATACGTTTCATGATCTGCTTTTCATCTTCGGAAAAAATATTCTGCGGAGTCTGCTGCAGACCGGAATTTATTTTCTGAAGCTCAAATGATTTATGATCAGGGATTGATTTATTGTTTTTCATTTGTGAAAATGCAGGTAAACCTGAGATCAAAACTAAAAATGAAATTAATAAAAATCTGTAAAAATTTTCTGAATACATGGCTTTATATTTTATTGAATTTATAAAAGAATAATAACCCGGCATACCGGCATGCCTTTGAGAGAGGTCAGTTTATTCTGGAATTCCATTGAGATCTCCCGCAGGTTATTATTCATGTAAATGAACTTTACAAAAATATACTTTCAAAGAGGAGTCTCCAAAGAAAAATATCAGTGTTTTTCACGCCGGAAAGATTAAATTATTCAGTCATTGCGGCATATTTATTCTAAAAATTTATTATTTTTAAATGTTTTTAATCAAATAAAATGTGCAGTTTTCATATCAAGCATATGCAGAATGAATAATAATTCTTTATTAAAAATACTGAATACTTTCAGCAGGGATGAATTAAAAAGATTCTAGGATCTGATAAATTCCCCTTACTACAATAAAAATTCGAATCTGATTAAATTGTTTCAGACCATAAGGAAGTATTATCCTGAATTTAAAAGTCAGGAATTAAGACGTGAAAAAGTATGGGAAGTGATCTTCCCGGAAAAGCCATTCAACTACGGCGTGATAAAAAATTTAATACACGAATTGTCCAAACTTGCTGATAAGTTCATGGAACTGCAGACATACGAATCAGATAAACCGGGAATGGATTTTAATCTATTATCAAATATTCTGAAAAGACCAGTAGAAAAAGTATTCAATGTAAAACTGAATCAGGTATCAGCCTATATAGAAAAGGAAAAAAAATCCTATCCGGATTATTTTAAATATACAAAGAAGCTTAAATTATTGAGATTTGAAAGCCATGGCAACAAAGTCAGCCATATTAAAAAGGATGAAAAGGAAATATCTATTGATATCTCTGAAAATGAACTTTATTATTCAATCTGCAGGCTGATAAAAACTTACTGTTATATGAAAGGATTCATTTACCGCAGTAATTTTAAAAAGGATATTTTAAAAATTGAAATATTTTTGGACGGAATAGATTTCAATAAACTCAATGATAACATTAAAAAATTATCTCATGATAATTACATTATTTTAGATCTGTACTTCAGGATGTATACTGCAATGAGATATAATGATAATTTTGATAATTATCTGTCATTTAAAGAGTGTCTGATAAAGAATTTTAAATATTTTCATAAGAAGGAAAAAAGTTTACTTTTTAACATTCTTGAAAGTTCACTTACCATTAATACAGCAAAATTCATTTCATACAGGGAATATTATGAAATAGATATGCTGAGATTCGGGAATAATCTTCTTCTTGATGAAAATAATTTAATATCTTTTAATGAGTTCGCTGGAATAATCAAAACTTCATCATCTCTTAAGGAAATTAAGTTTCTGGAGGAATTCATAAACAATTACAGGAAACATGTAAATAAACCTCAGCAGTTTGCAGCAGAGGAATTTGCTTCTGCATATCTCCATTATACAAGAGGAGATCTGAAAGCTTCATTGGATATAATAACAAGGTCAGGTTCAAATTATTTTGAATTCAGGGTTGACATGAAGATACTGCAAATAAAAATTTTTTATGAGTTGGAAGATTTTGTTAGTCTGGAATATAAAATTGATGCCATGAAACACTATCTGAACTCGGAAAAAGTAAACAGTCTTTATAAGTCACATTTCATTCAGTTCTGCAATTATGTAATCAGATTATACAAATTAAAAGAAACAGGAAATGAGAAAGATGTTTTATACTTTAAGGATGAGATAAGAAACGCTGACATTGTTTCATCTTACTGGATGAATGAAAAAGTTGATGAACTTATTAAGAAAATAATGTGATGTTTCCTTAAACCGGATTTCTTCAATACTGTCCGATATAATTTAAAATCAATTGAAAGTTTTTTTATTTTAAATCCCTTAAACTAAATTATAAATATTGTCAATACTGTCCAAATTAAATTTTAATCATAAGAAATACTTAAATGTTTAAGATCTTTTAAACTTTTTAATATATT
>JAFDZR010000017.1:38971-39126 GCA_018266875.1 Bacteroidota bacterium | reverse complement strand
TTCGTGATAAATTGCGTCAATAAAATATCCCTGTCCGGGAAATTTGAGCAGCAAATTTTGAGTTGGAAATTTTATAGCAATTTTTCACGAAATTAGGCAAATATTCATCCCGAGTTCTCGGGACGATTTTTCTTTGGTACTTTCTTTTGGTCGTA
>JAFDZR010000017.1:0-38962 GCA_018266875.1 Bacteroidota bacterium | reverse complement strand
CAAAAGAAAGTACGTTTACTCCAGTAAATTTTGATTTCTTAAACTAAACGTATTAAACACAATTGAAATTTTGTCATATAACCCGCAGTAAATAATATTGAGTATTTACAGATTTTTTTTTAATTTCGTGGCTATTATTCGGGTCTGCCTTGCAGAAAAATATTTTCATATAATGTTCATACTGTTTCATTTAAGAATGAAATGGGTTAAATTACCGAAATAAAGCTGATTCAGGTTACAAAGGAAACTGATTTTCAGGCATTTTAAAAAAAATAATATATTTCAACTAAAATTATTAATTCTTTTAGAGAATTAATCAAACCAGTATGCTTACTATTAAGAATTCAAATCTGCTGAAGATCATAAGCAGCTTTTCCGAAAATGAGAAGAAAAGATTTGCAAAATTTGTTGAATCACCCTTTTTTAATAATCAGTCGACACTGGTAAGACTTTACAAAGAGATAATAAAGTATTATCCGGATTTCAATGAAAAGGAAATATCAAAAGCGAAGATTTATCAGGTAGTCAATCCCGGAAAGGAATTCTGTGATTCGGTTTTCCGGAAACAAGTATCAAATCTTTCTAAACTGGCAGAAGAATTTCTGATTCATGAGGATAACAGCAGACATTCTGACAGGAGAATTACGAGTCTGCTGGACCAGTATCAGAGAAGAAATATCTATTCTCTTTATAATAAATTATCAAAGGAAGTTAACAGAAACATTGAGAATTACATCATTACAAATGAAGCATTTTATTACGGTCATTTCAGAAAAGAACTGGATGCTTTTTCAGATATCCGAACAAATAATCTTCACGAAATGAATGAAAGCCTTTTCAATTCACACAAACTAATTTTACTTTATCTGCTTCAGACCAGCACAGTTTACAGCAATATGATGTTTGTCAATCAAAAATCATTTGAGGATCCGTTAAAGGGTTTTTCTCTTAATTTATTTTTCAAAGAGTTTGACATTTTGAATTATCTGGAATCTTCATATAATTTAACAAACAATGAAAAATTGTTTGTTGAGATCTGCAGATGTGATCTTGAATTATTGAAAGATCCGTTCAGCAGGGTCTGGCTGGATAAAATGAAAAATAATATTTTTAAGCTTTCATCTTATTTAAGTAAAAATATGCAGTATACTTTTTTTACTCATTTAAATATTTTTTATCTGATAAATATTGGGGAGGGCAAAACTGAGTTTAACCGGAAGTTATTTGAAAATTACAAATTCATGATTGACAAAGGTTTATACATTTCAGATGAAAGAGAATATATTAATTTCTCGGAATACAGAAGCATCCTTACAATTGCTTTAAAATTAAAGGAATTTGACTGGGTTGAGAAGTATATTGCCGGTCACAGGAATTTTCACAATCCGGAGGAAAGAGAAAATATTATCAAATACAGCAACGCATTTCTGAATTTTGAGAAAATGAATTTTGATGAAACCCTGAATTTACTTTCTCAGATAGATAATGATAATCTGATAATTAAGCTTGATGTCCACAGTATGTATCTAATCTCGTATTTTGAAAAAGGATATATAGAATCGGCTCTTTCCCTGGCAAATTCAACTGCCCATACTTTAAAAAGTAATAAAATACTTTCGAAGGAAGCAATGTCAAGAGAATTAAAATTTATAAAATATTATAAATTATTAGTTCAAAATAATACCAAAGGCGCTGATTTAAATAAGGTTGAAATCATTAGAGATTCAGTATCAAAAGACGGGAATTTCAGAAGGAAAAAATGGATTCTTGAAAAGTTCGATAATCTGATCGGCAGATTAAAATAAATACTCTATATCTTTTACATTTTAAAATAAACAAAAAAAACCGGCTTAAGAAGAAACAGCCGGTTTTTAAATTTCTGTTGAAATTGAGTTATTTGATCAGCATCATTTTTTTGGTTGCGGAATAATCATTTGTAATTATTTTATAAAAATAAATTCCGGATGACAATTCTGATGCGTTAAAGTTAATTTCATATGTCCCGGCATTCCTGAATCCTTCTGCAAGTGTTTCTACTTCTTTCCCAAGTCTGTCATACAATTTCAGAGAGATATTTCCGTTCTCAGGAAGTGAAAATTTAATGTTTGTTACAGGATTAAAAGGATTCGGATAGTTCTGATAGAGTTCGAACTGTTCGGGCACTGATACGGAAGCAGTATTTTCATTTACTCCGGTAAGTATACTGTAAATAATATTCATTTTAAAAAGGCTTCCGGTCTGCATATTAAGAAGATAGCTTCTGTCCGGAACCATAATACCGGCTCCGGCGCCGCTTAAACCTGAATTTACGTTGAAAAAGCTGGATCCACCGTTGGTGGTAAGGTAAGACTGCGAACCGTAATTTCCGGTCAGAACAAGCGTTGGATCTTCCCTGCAAAGATCTGAGCCCCAGCCGCTTCCGGAGTTATTCGAAACAATATTCCAGTTCTCGCCTCTGTTTAATGTTTTAAACACCTGAGAGCTTCCCCATGTAGTTGCATAACAGATTGTCTGATCAAAGACTGAATTGCACATCGAAGGAATTTCAGATGAAGTTCCGGGTTTTACCAGAAACCAGTTCACTCCCCTGTTTGTTGTTTTGTAAATCTCAGCTCCGTCATCACCCATAAATATTACGTCCGAGTTATCCCACATGACAACTAAGTCACATGGTGAACCTATTGCTGAATTGTTGTAAGGTGCCACCAGATTAAAAGTCGCTCCGTTATCAGTTGACCGGAACATTCCTGTTCCGGATGAATTTGAAGGTACAAAATAAAAATTAGTCGGGTCATTCTGGTCCATTTCCAGAGGCTGACCGTAAGTACTGAAATCATATGAAAGTATTGTATTCCAGGTGAGACCGTAATCAGTTGATCTGACTACTTTGTCCGGAGTGCTTTCTATGGCTGCCATCCAGATATTTGTATCCATCGGACTCACATAAAAAGAGTGAGCTCTTGAACCGATCGAGATGGTGGCTATCTGATTCCAGTTATCGCCTTTATCCCTGCTCACATAGACTTTGTTCCCGTATACAACGAAGGTGGAATTTCTGTCAGTTGGATGCATGCAGAGATTGTTTCCTATACCGCTGCCTGATGGAGTTTTCTGAGACCAGTTTAAAGTAATGGAGGAACCCGGAGGAAGATCCCAAGAAGCTCCGCCGTTGGTGGTTCTTATGATTACGTAATTAAGACTGCTGACTGCAAATCCCAGATTATTGTCATAATAGAAAATATCCACAAGATTAGCCATCATAGGATTTATCTCAAAATTAAAATAATTAATGCTTCCGTTTAAATTGTTACGTA
This sequence comes from Bacteroidota bacterium, assembly GCA_018266875.1. GTDB lineage: Bacteria > Bacteroidota > Ignavibacteria > Tepidaquicellales > Tepidaquicellaceae > UBA2330. Next base: position 35,648 of record JAFDZR010000017.1, on the reverse strand, counting down.
TGAATCCTCCGCCGCCGCATAGATGCGCATTATTAACGGATGATCCGCTTATTCCCCGAATATCCGAGTTTGTTCTAGAATCCAGTTCATTCCAGATTCCGGAATTGTTTCTGTTTATAATTACACCGTATTCTCCGGTGATAATAATTCCGTCAGGAAGATATTTTGCGCGAAGGAGATTTCTGGTTGTGTTAAACACATGAATATCCCAGGAAGAGCCTCCGTCGACAGTTGTATAGATCTTGCCGCCGTCACCAACTACGACACCTTTCAGGTCGTCAATAAAACTGATTGAGTTAAGCTTTACATTTGCAATTCCCGAATTAGACGGTGTCCAGGATTCCCCGCCGTCAAGAGTCTTATATACTGTTCCGTTATCACCGCAGAGATACCCGTTGCTTGAATTGATAAAAGTAACGGAGTTTACATCACTGCCTGAACCGGAATTAACAGTTGACACTGTTGAATTTGTCTTGCCAGTTTTATGAATGTTGCCGTTGCTTCCGGCAATCCACACATCATTTGCATAAGAAGCAACCCAGTGAAGATTCTCTGAATTGATAGTATAGCTGGACCAGGATACGCCTGAATTTGAAGAGCGGAATACTTTTCCTGAATTCCCAACCGCTATTACATAAACTCCGTCCGGAGTTGTAATACTGTTAAAACCCTGCGCTGATGCTTGTTTATATCCAAATGACACAAAAATAATCAGCATAAAAAAACTTGTAAGTAGTTTTTTCACTTTTATATAATTTAATTATTGGAAATTTTTGAATGATTTAAAATAATTTCAAATAGACTTAATTGCAATGAATTTAATTAATTTTTTCGATTTGATTAAAAATGATCTATAAGTAAATTTAATTAATCAATAATTAATTTTAATTTAGAAACTATGTAAACGGTTTTATGGTTGTCTGAAGAGTCTGTAAATCAATTAAAAAATTTAAAATAAAACAGGAGAAGTAAATGAAAAATCTTAAAATTGTAACGCCTTTTTTAATGGCTCTTTTTATTTCAACAAATGCATTTTCAATGAATGTCAGTGACGGGTATAAAGTCGGAGATAAAGTATCCGATTTTACCATACAGAATTATAACGGAGCTGATTACACATTAAGCAAGTCAGGTGCCAACTTCACAGTAATAATCTTTATGTCCACTACATGCCCGTTTGTACAACCATATACTGACAGATTAAACGGACTTGTAAAGGAATTCGGGAGCAACGGAGTTGCAATCTGGGGAATAAATTCCAATAAAACTGAATCTACAAAGGAAGTAATGGACCATGCCGCTAAAAAAGGATATCAGTTCCCCGTCCTGAAAGATGAAAGCAGTTCCGTAGCTGATCAGTTTGGAGCGGAAAGAACCCCTGAAGTGTTTGTGATCAGAAACAGTGATATGACTTTAATGTATCACGGAAGAATTGATGATGATAAGTCAGCTGAGAATGTTACCTCAAGCGATCTAAAAAACGCACTTATCAGTTTGAATGAAGGAAATGAAATTGCAGTTAAGAATACTAAAGCATTCGGCTGTACGATCAAGAGATAAATAATTAATTACATTCAAATGAAATTATTTTTTGCATTAACCTTAGGATTTGTAATCTTTATAAATTTCAGCGCAAGATCCCAGGAACTTGTTCCGGCTGACAGAAATACTCTGGACAGCATTATCAGTGAAAACAAAGGTAAAGTGATATTATTCAATTACTGGGCTACATGGTGCAGACCCTGTGTTGAGGAATTTCCGGATATTATGAAGTTAAATGAAAAGTATAAGAATAAAGATTTCAAATTAATCTTTGTATCGCTTGATTTCGGGGAAGATTTCAAGTCAGAGATCCAGGATTTTCTTAAAAAGAACGGAGTTGATTTTGTTACTTATTATAATAATTTCAAAAAAGATGAGGAATTACTGGATTATGTTGATAAAAACTGGGAAGGCGGAATACCCGGAACATTCGTTTATGACAAAAACGGGAAACTGCAGACTTCCATGATCGGAAAGCATAATTTCAAGGATTTCAAATCAGCGGTAGACAAATATCTTGCAAAATAAATAATTTTATTACTGAAATTCAAATAAAAGACCCGGTCAGTTACCGGGTTTTTTTATGAATTTACCGAAAGTTCTAATACCTATAATACGTATCAGCTGCTACTGTTATTAGCTATATATTAGAAATAGTTAAACATAATAATTAAAGTATATTATTCATATAATTTCACATATTTCATTAAACTCTTTCTTTTTAATGTCCGGTACCTCGGTATTTTCTGCCGGAAAACCGACCGGAATCAGAAGAAATGGTTTTTCATTGGCTGGACGGTTTAAGATCTTCCTGAGGAAATTCATTGGGGAAGGCGTATGAGTCAAGGTTACAAGTCCCATATTCTGAAGAGAAGCGAGAAGAAGTCCGGATGCCAGACCAACTGATTCATTCACATAATAATGCTTTTTGATCTCAGAATCTGTTTTTAAATAATCAATTTTGAATACAACAATAAGATAAGGCGCAATTTCTAAAAATTCCTTATGCCAGTCAGTTCCAAGCGGAGCCAGGTCATCGAGCCAGCTTTGAGGCATTCGTTGTTCATAACTTTCCTTTTCTTCTTTTTCGGCGGCAATTCTGATTTCCTTTTTCAATTCAGGAGATTCCACAATAATAAATTTCCATGGTTGTTTATTTGCGCCGGAAGGTGCTGTTCCCGCCGTTCTAACAGCCAGCTCAAGTAATGATCTGTCAAATTTCTCAGGTGAAAAATGTCTGATACTCCTTCTCCTTTTCATTAATTCATAGAACGATTTCCCGCGAATAACGCTTTCCTCCCGGGAAAGTCTTTCATGTTCAAATTTAACTGATTTCATTTTACTCATGATCTTTGTTTAATAGAGAATATGTTCCTGTGTCAGTGAACTTACCGTTAAAATAATAGCTTTCTGCGAAATAGCCTTCCCGGATGAATCCGAGTTTTTCAAGAAGTCTGACTGAGCCGGTATTTTCGGGATCCAGATTTGCTTCAATTGAATGAAGATTCATTTTTTCAAAACCGAATTTTACTATCTCCTTAAGAGCTTCAGTCATAATACCATTTCCCCAGAATTCTTTAGACAGTTCGTATCCGATTTCTCCCCTGAGATGATCCTTCTGAATCCTCCAGATTCCTCCGCTACCGATCATTACATTATTTTCCCTGAAACAAACAGCCCACCGTATTCCATTTTTTTCCCTAAAGTCTGTTCCGGTATCCAATATTTTCTTTTCAGCTTCAGAAATATCCTTATACAACTCCCTTCCGAAATATTTCATAACTTCTTGATCGGAATAATTCTTGAAAATTATATCCGCATCAGAGGGAATTATCTCTCTGAGAATAAGACGTTCAGTCTTAAGTACCGGGAACTGATCAAATACAGAATCATTGAATTTCAGAACGGTCATTTTTTTCTGTGAATTTTTCCAACCATTTTAGAAGGATCCACTTTCTCTGTAAATTCACTGTCCGTAAGAAGTTCAAGTTCAATAGCAGCTTCTCTTAATGTTTTATTTTCCTTATGGGCTTTTTTCGCGATCTTTGCAGCGTTTTCATAGCCAATATGAGGATTCAGTGCAGTTACAAGCATAAGAGAACGCTCAAGATTTTCCTTTATTACTTTGTAATTAGGCTCTATGCCGGCAACGCAGTTATTATTAAATGAAACACATGCATCTGCAATCAGATTTGCAGAATTAAGGAAATTATAGATAATCATTGGTTTAAAAACATTAAGCTCAAAATGACCGCTCATACCTCCGACAGTAATGGCGGTATCATTTCCTATCACCTGAGCGCAGACCATTGTCATTGCTTCGACCTGAGTCGGATTGACCTTTCCCGGCATAATAGACGACCCCGGTTCATTTTCAGGAATTAATATTTCCCCTATTCCGCTGCGCGGTCCGGAAGCAAGCATTCTGATATCATTTGCAATTTTCATAAGACTAACGGCAGCAGTCTTCAAAGCACCGGACGCCTCAACTATTGAATCATTCGATGCAAGAGCTTCAAATTTATTTGGAGCTGTTTTAAACGGCAGCCCTGTATACTCTGAAATCTTTTCGGCAACCATAGTATCATAATTTTCAGGAACATTTATACCGGTTCCGACTGCGGAACCTCCGAGAGCAAGTTCGGATAAATGAGATAAAGAATTCTCAACAGCTCTGACTGCATTTCTGAGCTGCGCTGCATATCCGGAAAATTCCTGTCCGAGAGTAAGCGGGGTTGCATCCATAAAGTGTGTTCTGCCGATCTTGATCACATCCATAAATTTTTCAGACTTTTGTGTAATTGTGTCTGCTAAGAGTTCGAGCGCCGGTAAAGTCTTCCTGCTGAGAGTGAGATAAGCTGCAATATTCATTGCAGTCGGGAATGTATCATTTGATGACTGTGATTTATTTACATCGTCATTAGCATGAAGAAATTTTTTTTCATCTTCAAGTTTACCGCCTTTTAAGACATGAGCTCTGTTGGCAATTACTTCATTCAAATTCATGTTTGACTGAGTACCGGATCCTGTCTGCCAGACAACAAGGGGAAATTCAGAATCCAGCTTTCCCTCTGAGATCTCATCACATACTTCAGCAATTGCTTTCATTTTTTCCTCGGAAAGCACGCCGCATTTATTATTTGTAAAAGCAGCGGCTTTTTTGAGTACTGCAAATGCCTTAATAACTTCTTCCGGCATTTTTTGACCGCCTATTTTGAAATTTTGATATGACCTTTGGGTCTGAGCTCCCCAGTATTTATCCGAGGGCACTTTGACTTCGCCCATTGTATCATGTTCAGTTCTGAATTTCATATTATGAGTTTATTATTTGATTTAAAAAAAATCCGCAAAGAAAAAATTATTCTTTGCGGACTTAAAATATTTGGTAAAATGAAAATTAAATGATCACTTGATCAGGATCATTTTCTTAGTATCTGAATTACTGCCGGTAATCAGTGAATAGAAATAAGTACCGCTTGAAAGATTCGATCCGTTAAATTCCAGTGTATAATAATTTGCAGATTTGAATTCATTATTTATCAGAGTATTAACCAATTTACCGCTTATATCATAGATATTAAGCGTTACCTTTGAGTCAGCAGGAAGTGAGAAATTTATTTTAGTTGAAGGATTGAACGGATTCGGATAATTCTGACTAAGTTCAAATCTCTGCGGAACTCCAATCTCAACTTCGTTCTGAAGATTGAAATACTCAAAGTTTCCGTTGAAATCTATCTGTTTTAATCTGTAGGAATATTTTCCTGCAGAAAGATTTTTATCACTGTAGGAATAATTCCTGACTTCATTTACTGTTCCGTTACCGTTGACAAAAGCAATTGAGGACCAAACGGAATTATCTGCAACAGGTTTTCTCTCAATTTCAAATCCCTTATTATTGATCTCTGATGATGTGGACCATTTCAGATTCACATTATTTCTTTCAATTGCTGAAACAAAGCTGGTAAGTTCCACAGGAAGAGTTCCGTTATAATTTCCGTTATAGGTACTGACAACCTGACCAAAAGTAGGTGTTACAATATCTGAAGAACTAGGATCCCATGCAAGATTCGCCTGAACATTCTGAAGAATGTCAAGAGTAATGGTTGCTAATTTTTCACCGAAGCCGGTAGTTCCGGGAACATTAGTGACTTCCATGCCTGCACCTGAAATATAATTGATCTGCAAAGCCACCTGCTGACCGAAAAATACAATTGTGGTCATTGTTCCGTAATTACCTGTACTGAACCGAGTATTCTGGTCAGAAAGAACAGGATTGTTTAAAGCGCCGGGTGCGAAATCAAGCACAAAAGTTGACAGTCCCATATTATAAGGTGTAGCACTGGTTCTCAGGGCATGAACATCAAAACTGAACTTAGTTCCTCCGTTTATGATCTGAAAATTTGTAGCAGTGACAGTAGCAGTATTCTGAGCAAATAAATTGAATGCGCAAAAGAAAATCAGTGCAGTCAGAACACTTAGTTTGTAAATTTTTTTCATTTTACCTCCTATGTAAATATTTATTTTTAAACTTATTAGTTAATTAATGACATTATTTTATCAGTGTCATTTTTTTTGTTTGTATAAAATCATTTCCGCTTAAAGTATAAAAATATACTCCGCTTGAAAAACCTGAGAAGTTTACATCAGCTGAATAATAATCAGCATTTCTCATTTCATTATTTATAATTGTTTTCACTTCCCTGCCGTTGATATCATAGATCCTGAGACTGATCCTTGAATTTACAGGAACGGTAAAGTTTATCTTAGTTGCAGGGTTAAAAGGATTTGGAAAATTCTGAGCCAGTGAGTAAACGGCCGGGATCCCGATATTAACTTCACTATTCAAATCAAAGTATTCAAAGTTACCGTTAAAGTCCAGCTGTTTGATCCTGTAATTGTATTTACCTTTTGCAAGAAATTTATCCTTATAAATATAACTGACGGGAGCATTAGTATTACCGCTTCCTTCGACGAATCCGATTTTTTTCCAGTCGGCAATCTCATTTTTTCTTTCAATTTCAAACCCTCTGTTGTTTTGTTCCAGAGAAGTAGTCCAGCTTAGATTAACTTCATTTCCGCTGACAACAGATGTAAAGCTGCTGAGTTCCACGGGAAGAGGTTCATTGTATGCGCCGTTATTGGTAAGTACAGCATACTGAAAGAAAGGATCTACAACAGCAGTATTAATATTATCCCACTTAAGATCCGGCAGATTATTTTGATTGACTACATCAAGATTAATAGTTGCAATTCTCTCTCCAAGTCCGTTAGCACCGGGATCATTTGAAATCACATCACCTGGTCCGAGATTATTATAATATACCTGAATGGAAACCTTTCCGCTGGAGTAAGTATAGGAATCCATTTCATTGTAAGAATTAGTGCTGCTGAGAACAGTATATTTCGGATTTACATTTGTTATCACAACATTTGAAAAAGTACCGGGAGTATACTTTAAGAAATATGAGGAATTCCCCATTCTGAAATCAGGAGCGCTTGTTCTTAAAGAATAAACGTCAAATTTAAACTTACTCCCATTATTAAAAAGCGAAAAATTGGCAATAGTGTTGGTGACGGTATTCTGTGATACTGAATAATTCACAGAAAATACCGTCATCAAAATCAGAGCTAAAATTTTAAGGTGTTTCATAAATCTATAATTAAAAAGAGTTACTGATAATTTGGTACCTGTGAAGCTTTAGCAAGATTGATAGTAATAAATCCATAATCTGCTGATGTAACGGTTCCGTTTAAATTCAGATCACCGTCATTATAATTTGCCTGAAGCAGATTATCAGTGACAACAGTATAATCAGCTGCAGAAATAATAAATGATCTGTTGGCATCACCTCCGTACATTCCAAAAAGACCGCCGGTAAGTGAAGCGGCATCTCCGCCGTAATATTTGTTAAGACCTGTTGTAAAATCATAAAGCGGACTTACTGCATTAAGGTTTTCAGCATTGGCTGTCATCACGGGTAAGTGATTTCTGTGACCAAGTACAATAAAATAATTTCCGGCTTGAACGCTTGAGAATTTAACCGGACTGGTTCCGTCCAGATCAACAAGACTGCCGTCACTCTTTATAAATGCAGCTCTTCTTCCGTTAAGGACAGGAGCACCGTTTGCGCTGTTTCTCAGCTCTATATAAACCCAGTCAACAACTCCTGCTGGAATACTCTGAACACTTTCCGTTCCGGTATAATTGAACTGAGGCGTATTGTATGGCTGTGTTAACGGGAGCAGATTGAAATTTCTCAGAGAAGTTCTCATGTTTCCAGCACCCAGATATGCGCCCTGCAGCATTATCTTCAGATTGGCAATTGTATTTGTTCCGCCGAGACATGAAGATGAACCTGCTGTATAATCTCCGAAAGAATTAGTATTTGTAATAAGGAAGAAATTTCCGGCTGTATTAACCGGAGTAAAAGACTGCCATGCGAATCCGTTCCATTTGGCACCAGAGAGACTGTCTTCTGAGCCGACAACATCAGCATCCTGATAACCGAACCTGTTCCATACTGTAAATCCTGTAATTCCGTTTTGTCTTAACTGCCAGTATCTGTTAAGATAATCTGTTCCGCAACCGTTATTCGGATGGATTGCATTTACAGTTTTAGAACTTACGTAAGCATCCGGTGCATAAACAGGATTTGCAAGGAATATCTTTGCATTTGCCGCTCCGCCGTTACCGATTGCAAAATTATACAATCCGGGCGTTGTCGAGGTAAAATATTTATTTAATGTTCCGCTGCCTGTCGTACCTACATAACTTGAAGATGGTGAAGCATTGAAAGTAGCTGCATTCGGATTAAGTCTCATAGTATTATTTCCAAGAGATACCACACCGTTCTTAAGCATAAGAGTCCTCGAGATCCTGATTGAATCCAGAAGAGAAATTCCATTTTGTCTGTCCATGATAAAATCTCTCACGCCGTTTTCAACATATGTAAGACCGGTGTTTGCGCTGTTTCCACCGAAATAAATATCCGAATAATTTCCACCGACTATACTGCCGCCGGGAGTAATTGATCCGTTAATCATGAGAGTCCTGTAATTTCCGATAATCACTCTGTTCGGAGTAAAATTATCGGCAACTGCAAAATCACTTCCCATAGTAAGAGTTGCGTTGCTCAGAGTCAGATTCTGAAAAGTTGAAAGACTCGGCGGATGCAGATAACCGGCTCCGGGAGCAATGAGGGTTAGGTCTTTGTCAACAACAGTATTACCCGGAATTGTTCCTGCGGGAATATTCCAGATAGTTCCGCCGTTTGTTGTGCCGGCGATTGCTGAAGCCAGATCAGGAAAACTCTGATTATTCTGGTTCATTATGGAATACTGTTTCGTATTGTTATAATATATAAAGTTCAGTGAAGTCCTTACAAGATCTGTCGAAGTTGCGAAGTTAAATGCAAAGCCGATCCCCGGAATAAATCCGCTTGCGACTGCTGCATTACTCATTGTAATGGTATTAGGAGATTTGCCGGCAACAACCGTATTCGGGGGAATTCCGGGACCAACAATTCCCATTCCTAAAAATATACCAACCGTAGAAGGCATAAAAGAAATAATCGGATTTCCGGCTTCCAAAAGACCGCCGGAAATAACAGTTGTATCAGGTGTTCCGCCGTTTTTCCATTTGTTGTTTGTTGCATCTACGTTTCCGCCCTGATCTGAAAAATTCACAAGTCCGTAGACCAGATAATTGCTCAGATCGCATTTTTCAACAACCATGTTTTTTACCTGTCTGTTGAAAGCGATGAGAGTGTCGCAGTTTTCAAAATTTAAGCCTCTGAGAAAAACAGTATCAAGAGAAGCAGGCGGATTGAACAGGTCATTTCTTGCCTGTATCCAGACTCCGCTGCCCGGTGTCGCTCTTTTAATTCTTGAGTTGTAAATAGATACATCGTTATAATCTGTTCTGCTGAGGAGGTTGATATCAATTCCGATCCAGATGTTTCCCGGAGGTGTCTCAACCGAAAGGTTTCTGAATTCAGCGTTCGAGAGTTTTTCAAAATAAATCTGATGACCCTGCTGTTGATTAGTAGGATTATTATTTACAAAAGCGCAGTTGTAAATTAAAATATTACTAATGTTTGTAGGATTTAACTGTCTCTGAAAAGCAGCAATTCCCCAGTAAGCATTATTGCTTGCAGTGGAGTTTCGCATTATCAGATTGCTCACACTGAATAATGATGGAAAATAAAGACCGCTGTAAAAAGAATTATCAAAGTTACATGACTCAAGAAGTACGTCAGATATATCGTTATTGAATCTTAAGCCGTAATACTGGGCAGAAGATGCATATACATTCTCAATGGTGAAAAAGCTTTGTCTGGCGTCAATTGCATCCCCAAGAGCAGTTGCAATCCTGAGGTTCTTTATTACCATTCTGTTTGATGCGCTGCCTCCGGCTGCATTAAGGGTAACAGTGGAGTTGACGACCGTATTGCTTAAAGGATTTGCGCCTTTCCACACGCCAATAATATTCACTCTCTTTGACATATTGAATCCGGCGTATGTTCCTTCTGCAACTACAATATTGTCTCCGGCCACAACAGCAGCATTATCTATTGCATACTGAATTGTTTTCCAGGGAGTTAAAAAATTCTTTGCCGAAGTGGAGGAATTGGCATTACTTCCGGTGGCATCATTGACATAATAGGTTTCTGACTTTGCAGTACCAATTAGAATCAAGTTTGCAAGAATTAATAAAACAAAGTAATTAAAATTTTTCATCTGCGTTCTTTATTTAATTATATAAAAATTTTATAAGTCATTATTTAAAAATCTTTCGATTCCTCTTTTTAATGAATGGTATATTTAAAGGTTAAAAATAAACCAATAATATTCAAATTTCAATTGATTAAAGTTACAAAAACTTTATTTTTTTTATTTTAAACTTAGATATACTTTTGATATTCTCTTAAATATAAATTTAAGTCCGATTCTAACAAAATCCTAACAAAACAAAAAGAAAAAACTGAACAACACCTTATTTATACATATTCAACTGATCTGTTACCTTTTTGATTTATTAACCAAAATAATGTTCACAAGACAGTTTTTTAGTTTCATCTTTAAAATATAAATTTATTTAGTTTACAATATTGACTATTTTAAGATATAAACTAAATTTCAAAGAAATTGGAAAAGACTAAACAAAGCGTATCCCTGTTTACAAACGGAATTATTGACTATGCCGGACTTTTTCCCCCGGCAAAACTTGACCTCAGCACTTCCTTCAATAATTTCCGGGATTATCTCGCCGGAGAATATGCTGATATATTATCAAGATTTATTTGTCCGGCGAAGCTTCTGCCTGAACTCAGGAAACTGATTAATAATATTCAGGAAGATATTCCTGATATATATCTTTCAATAATTCTCACAGCTTCTGATACTTTTGAGAATTTTAAGATTAATTTAAATTCGGATATGGAACTACTGAAAGATTTCCGGAATGAGCTTTCAGCAAAGGTGAATACAGACTGTTTTGAATACAGGATTCCTGAAGATATAATTTCATCTCATGATAAAGACCGAATAATTGATTTTCTGAAATACACTTCTGATAATTCCGTTGCAGATCCCGGTTTGAAATCCGGATTCTATTGTGAATGCATACTCGGCGAAGACTGGAAAAAGAACATTGCCGGAATGACAGACGCTATTGAGATTCATAACGAGGAATATTCTGATACAGGATTCAAGCTAAGAACCGGAGGAGTTACTGCAGAAGCTATCCCCTCTTCTGAACAGATTACCTATGCCATAAGACACTGTCTTAACAGAAATCTTGAAATGAAATTTACAGCAGGACTTCATCATCCTTTCAGACATTTTGATGAAGGCATCGGAACTAAAATGCATGGTTTTGTTAATGTTTTCTCCGCAGGAATAATTTCGAAAAGACATAACATTTCAGATATTGAAATGGAAAAACTTCTCGAAGACGAATCTCCGGATAATTTCAAATTCACTGAAAACGGATTCACCTGGAAAGGTTTTGAACTTGAGAATAAAGACATTCATTTTGCCAGAACCACCTTTGTCAGGTCTTTCGGAAGCTGCAGTTTTGATGAACCTTTGGATGATCTCAAGAAACTGAAACTTATTATTTAATTATATTACAGACCAAAATAATGAAATCGTTTATAGAAGTAAAAAATGATTCTGACTTTCCACTCCAGAATTTACCTTACGGAATATTTGCAAAAGATGAAAATGAAATACCGCATGCGGGAACAGCAATAGGAGATTATATCTTTGATCTTACAGCCGCTGAAAAAAAAGGACTCATCAATTCTGAAGATACAGCCGGAAAAAAAGTTTTTACAAACGGAACACTGAATGAATTTATGTCATGCAGCAAAGAAGTTCACAGGGAATTCAGAAAAATAATTACTTCCCTGCTTGACGAGAATAATCCGAAGCTCAGGGATAATAAAGAACTCAGATCCGAATGTCTTATAAAAATGGAAAATGTCAAAATGCAAATGCCTGTTCAAATCGGGGATTATACTGATTTTTATTCTTCAAAACAGCATGCTACAAATGTCGGGATTATGTTCAGGGGAAAAGAAAATGCTCTGATGCCGAACTGGCTTCACATACCGGTTGCATATCACGGAAGAGCGAGTTCAGTCGTGATTAGCGGCACAGATATTGTAAGGCCAAAAGGTCAGACCAAAGCTGAAGACGCCGAGATGCCGTCATTCGGTCCGAGCAGATTACTGGACTTTGAGCTTGAAACGGGTTTTTTTATCGGGAAGGGAAATAAACTCGGTGATCCGATAAGTATAGAAAATGCATCCGATCATATTTTCGGGATGGTGCTGGTAAACGACTGGAGCGCAAGGGACATTCAGAAATGGGAATACGTTCCGCTTGGACCTTTCCTCGGAAAGAATTTTGCCACTTCCATATCTCCGTGGATTGTTACAATGGAAGCTCTTGAACCTTTCAGGATCAGAGGAGAAAAACAGGAACCAGAACCTCTCCCCTATCTGAAGAGTTCAGGGAATAATTCTTTTAACATTAAACTTGATGTTTACATAAAACCAAAAGATTCAGATAAAGAAGAATTAATTTCGGAATCAAATTTTAAGAATCTTTACTGGGATATTTATCAGCAGCTTGCTCATCATACTGTTAACGGATGCAATATGAAAACCGGGGATCTACTGGCATCCGGGACTATCAGCGGACCGGATAAATATTCTTACGGAAGTCTGCTTGAACTTACCTGGAGAGGATCTGAACCAATAAAGCTTTCCAGCGGGGATGAATTAAAATTTCTCCGCGACGGAGATGAACTGATCATAAAAGGATATTGTCAGGGTGACTGTTACAGAATCGGATTCGGAGAAGTGAGAGGTAAAATACTTCCGGCAAAATAATCCTTACAATGATCTCACGGTTATTAAATCTAATATTGATTTTTCTTTGCGTGACTTTTTATTCATGCGAACAGAATTCCACAGGAGTGAATAATTCTGAAGAGTATGTTAACCTCAAATATCCTTTTACCCTGAACTCATTCTGGTACTATACAACCAAAAATGTCACAGTAAATATCAGACCTGATTCAATAAAAAATTATTTTAATCAGGATACTTTAACAGGTTTTGGGATTTCCGAATTCATATCAGACACGGTTATCTATACAGATACACTACGGATTCTGAAAAATGAGTTCAGTCTCTCGGGTCACAGTTCAGTTACTTATGAATATTATTTGCAGACAGATTCAGGACTCATAAGAAAAGCTTATTTATTTTCAGGTTCAAATCTAGGACCTTACAGAGGAGATATAATGTATGAGTACAATAAAAAGATTTTCAATTCCGCTGAAGATATTTTCTTGAGAGCAGATTTAAATTTATCAAATACCGATACATTATTAACAATAGACGATCCGCCGGTCAGAGTTTTAAAATATCCTGCAGAATTAAATACAGACTGGAGTTTATTTTCAAGCGATTATCTGAAAATCAGGAAAAAATATACCGGCTTTCAGAATGTAAGTATTTTCGGGAATAAATTCCGCTGCGCTGTTATCAGCAGATATTTTTATTTTAACAGCAGTCTGCCTGATAATAATTATATTTTCACGGATTATTTTTCAAAAGAGGGAATTGTAAAAAGAGAAATTCTAATAAAAGACATTTCCATCTTAAACAAAACAGGAGAGCAGATAGGTCTGATAGACCTCAGCGAATTATCTTACGTGACCATATATAACATCAGGTAAAGATAAAGTTAGAAATATTTTTTTTGAAATTTAAAAACATTTAACATTACGAAATGATAAAAGAAAAAGTACGATTAACCCAGATGGTGACTTCGGCAGGATGCGCCGCAAAGATTTTTCCCGAAATACTTTCTGAAGCTCTGAAAGATATTAAATGGGAAACAAATGAAAATGTACTGGTCGGTTTCGAAGGAAAGGATGATGCGGGAGTATACAGGATATCGGAAGATACGGCATTGATACAGACAACTGATTTTTTCACTCCTGTGGTTGATGATCCTTACACTTTCGGACAGATCGCAGCTGCAAACGCACTGAGTGATGTATATGCAATGGGAGGCGTTCCTCTCTGCGCTCTAAATATACTGGCTTTTCCGCAGAAGGAGGATCTTTCGATTTTAAAGGAAATTCTCCGTGGCGGAGCTGATAAGATAAAGGAATCAGGAGCAGTAATTATCGGAGGTCATTCTATTGACATTACAAACATAGTATACGGTCTTGCAGTCACGGGGAAAATCAATCCTAAAGATATCAAAGGCAATGATTCAGCACAAGCGGGAGATATCCTTATTCTCACAAAAGCTCTTGGAACGGGAATACTTAATAACGTTATCAAATTTTCAGAACCGGATGAAACGACATACACACAGCTAATTTCTTCAATGACAAGACTCAATAAAGATGCCTCAGAATGCATGAAACTCTGTAATGCAAATGCATGCACAGATATTACAGGATTCGGACTTGCGGGACATTCTATGCAGATGGCAGCTGCAAGTAAAGCTGTATTAAGATTTTTTGTGAATAAGCTTCCGGTACTCCATGGCGCTGAGCATGCAATAGGAGAAAAACTTCTTACACGAGGTGACAGATCAAACAGGGATTACACAAAAAATAATGTTATGAATGAAGGTGAGATCAATAAAATAAGAGAGCATCTTCTGTATGATCCTCAGACTTCAGGCGGTCTGCTGATTTCAGTTCCCAGAGAACATTCGAATTTACTGCTGCTTGAGCTTCACAAACGCGGCGACATTTTTGCTGCAGTAGTCGGAGAAGTGACAGAAAGTTCAGAGCAGCATAAACCGGGAACAGTAATATTCAGTTATGATTAAATATAATTCACATGAATTGTTTTGAATTAATTTGAATAATTTTAAATTGTTTTGATCGGAAAAGACAGTAACTTAAAGGAGATATTCGACTGGGTCACAGCAAATGACGTCGGCGATTCGTTATCGGTTAAGGATATTCTGAATGATCACCAGCCGGAAAAGATCACGATTGATGAACTGCTTTCCTGTCTTCGCGTTTATCCGGAAAAAATTTTACTGATCGATGCACGTTCAGAAAATGAATTCCGGGAAAGTTCTATCCCTCATTCAAAAAACTTTCCAGTGCTTACAAATGAAGAAAGACATAATGTCGGATTTATTTACAAAAAATATTCTCAGTCTGCAGCAGTACGTCTTGCGCTTAATTATGCGGGACCAAAGTCTGAAGACCTGAGTAAATTCCTTTCCGATAATAATGCACCGGAAAAAAAGATAATTGTTTACTGCTGGAGAGGAGGAGGACGCAGCGCATATCTTTCAAAGATGATAAGTGACCTGGGATTTAATACTGCAACTTTAATTTCAGGATTCAAGTCTTTCAGAAACGCAGTAAATATTTTTTTCTCTTCAGAACCCTTTGAATACGGTCTTTTGGAAATTTCCGGTCTTACGGGATGCGGAAAGACTGACCTTATAAAATCCGTTCAGAATAAATTGCCTGTAATTGATCTTGAAAATGCCGCTAAACACTTTTCCAGTCTGCTCGGAAGGATTCCATACGAAATCAGAGGAATTCCCGAAGTATCAGGTCAGAGTGAATTTGAGAATAATATTTTTTCCGGCATCAAACTCAACGGTTCGGAGATTTCAGTATTTGACTATCCCCTGCTTCCGTTTCTCATTGAAAGCGAAAGCAAAAGAGTAGGAAAATTTGATGTACCGGAGAAATTATATGCAAAAATGGAAATTTCTCCGTCCGTAAAAATAACAGGTTCACTTGAAAAAAGAGTAGAAAGAATAGTTAAGGATTATTTCTCGGATAAAGAGAAAGGTACCGGGCTGATGCTTGAACTTTTCAGGAACAAGGGTAACTTTTTCAAACAGCAGTTAAGCAATAAAATATTTGACGAGCTTATTGAACTGCTGAATCAGGGAAAGGTATTTGAATTCACGGAAATCATGATCAGGGATTATTATGACAAAAGATACAGGGAAAAGAAAAAAAATCCAGGATTAATAATCAATTCTGATGATATGATTAAAGCTTCAGAGGAACTTACGGGTTATTACATGGAAAAATATCAGAATAAATCTTAACAATTCTGAAAATTACAACTTCCGGAAAAGACTTATCAGTCATAAATGAAATAATATTTACCCTCCATGAATTTTATCATTTGTCAAATTCAAATACCTGAACCAGATCAGTTGAAAAAGCTTTGCGCATAAGCTCTTTCTGGCTTTCCATGTATTTGGATAAAGAGCCTTCAGCAGGCGATGAACTTTCCTTTCTGCTTACGCAGTATAATTTCTGCCATTTGGCAAGATCATTCTGAAGTAATACAGCGAGAAAATTCCATGCTCCCATGTTTCTTGGTTCTTCCTGAACCCAGATCACTCTGTTAGCATTTTTATAAGTTGAAAGCAATTCCTCCATTACTTCGCTTTTATAAGGATAATACTGTTCAAGTCTAATTATCGCAGTATCAAAGTGTTCATTTTCGGTCTGATATTTCCTAAGATCATAGTAAACTTTTCCGCTTGTAATGATCACACTTGCGATCCTTGATTTGTCCTCTGCATTATCATCAATTATTTGTAAAAATTTTCCCGATGTAAAATCTGATTTCGGTGATTTGGCTTCGGGCATGCGGAGCAGACTTTTCGGAGTCATTATTACAAGAGGTTTTCTTCTTCTGTGTTTAGTCTGCTTTCTGAGAAGATGGAAGTACTGTGCGGAAGTTGTAACATTTGAAACTATCATATTGTTGTCCGCGCAGATCGTCAGAAATCTTTCAAGTCTTGCGCTGGAATGTTCAGGTCCCTGACCTTCCTGGGCATGCGGAAGCAGAAGGACAAGATTATTGGGAAGATCCCATTTTGTGTAAGAGCTTGCTATAAAATTATCAATTATTACCTGAGCTGCATTCACAAAATCCCCGAACTGAGCTTCCCATAATACGAGTGTGATCGGATCTGCAGTTGAATAGCCGTATTCAAATCCGAGAACGGCAGCTTCCGAAAGAAGACTGTCAAGCGGCTCGATCAGAGCTTTTTCCGGCGCAACATAATTTAAAGGTATGATCTCATCTCCGTTTTCAGAATCAGTCAGGACAATATGCCTCTGTGAAAATGTTCCTCTGGAACTGTCCTGACCGCTGAGTCTCACTGGAATGCCTTCCTGCAGCAGACTTCCGAAAGCAAGAGCTTCTGCAAACGCCCAGTCAATTTCAACTTCGCCATTAAGAAAATCTTTTCTGGATTCGATGAACTTTCTGAGTTTAGGATGCAAATGAAATCCTTCAGGAATAGTTGTAATGGCTTTTACTACTTCGTTAAGTCTTTCAATCGAAACATATGTTTCATAATGGGATTCGACAGCGAGAATTTCTTCTTTGGTAACAGCAAGAGGAATATCGGTTTTAAATTTCTGAACCTTCTCATGTCCTTCATTCATTTTGTCATAGATCTTTTTTTCAAAAGATTCTATTTCTTCCGGAGTGATCACTTTTTCCTCAAGGAGTTTGTTTGTATAAATCTCCTTAACCGAAGGATGATTTCTGATAGTCTTATACATTATAGGCTGAGTAAAAGCGGGTTCATCCGCTTCGTTATGACCAAGCCGTCTGTAACCGAATACATCAATGAAAACATCCTTGTTAAATTTCATCCTGTATTCGAAAGCGAGTTTTGTAACGAGCATGGTAGCTTCAGGATCGTCACCGTTAACATGAAAGATCGGAGCCTGGATCATTTTGGCAACATCAGAAGCATAGAGTGAAGATCTGGCGTCAATTGGTGAAGTAGTGAATCCGATCTGATTATTTATAATAATATGAACAGTTCCGCCGGTCTTGTAGCCGTGAAGCTGAGAGAGATTGAGTGTTTCAGCGACAATGCCTTCACCGGCGACAGCAGCGTCTCCGTGAATAAGAACCGGGATAATCCTGTTTCTTTCGAGATCTTTCATTCTCATCTGCTTTGCTCGGACAATTCCTTCGACCACCGGATTTACAAACTCAAGGTGTGAGGGATTTGACGCAACTGAAACCCTTATATTTTTATCATTAAAGGTTTCATAAATTCCTGACGCACCGAGATGATATTTTACATCACCGGAACCCTGTGATGAGATCGGATCGATATATCCTTCGAATTCGGAAAATATAGCTGACATGGATTTACCGATAATATTGGCAAGTACATTGAGTCTTCCTCTGTGCGCCATTCCGAGAACCATTTCATCCACGGAATAATCTGTAGCCACTGACAGTAGATGGTCAAGAGTTGCAATGATAGTTTCTGATCCTTCAAGGGAAAATCTTTTATGACCTATATATTTTTTATCAATGAATTTTTCGAAATTTTCAGCTTCGGACAGCTTGAAAAGAATATGTTTTTTCTCATCTGCGGAATATTTTACTGCATTTCTGCTCGGTTCCATTTTGTCCTGAAGCCATTTCTTCTGATCGGGATCCTGTATGTGTCTGTATTCTACTCCGATCTTGTCGCAGTATGTCTGATGAAGAATGTCAAGGATCGTTCTTAGTGTTGCTGTTCTTAATCCTCCGAGACCGTCCGTGATAAACTCCCTGTCATAATCCCAAACGGTAAATCCGTAATTGGAAGGATCAAGTTCGGGATGATACTGTACTTTGAGATAAAGCGGATCGAGATTGGCAAGAAGATGACCTCTTACCCGGAACATATTAATAAGCTGAATCGCCTTCGCCTGTCTTTCTATTTCTTCTAGGTTGTCAATCTTGCCGAGATCTTCAGCAGTCTTGTCAACAAACCATTTTACAGGTGTCATGGGAATTCCAAGATCCTCGAAAATATTCTCGTAAAAATTATTATCACCGCGCAGGAGACCGCTCAGTTCTTTAAGAAACAATCCGGACTCTGCTCCCTGAATGATCCTGTGATCATATGTGCTGGTAATGCTCATGACTTTGCTGATACCAATGGTAGTAATTATTTCGCTGGTAACAGCCTGATATTCAGCAGGATAATCAATTGCACCTGTTGCAATAATAGCACCCTGACCGAGCATCAATCTCGGAGTAGAAGCAATTGTTCCGATCGTTCCAGGATTGGTAAGAGTAATTGTTGTCGCCTGAAAATCAGAGATTTCTATTTTATTATTTCTTGATTTGTCTATTATATCATTATATGCAAGAAAGAATTCCTTGAAATTCATTCTATTGGCTTTCTTGATATTGGGAACAATAAGTGAACGGGATCCGTCCTTTTTCTCAAGATCAACAGCAAGTCCGAGATTAATATCTTTTTTCTTTACAAGATTAGGTTCGCCGTCGATTATGGTATAAGAGTAATTCATCACCGGCACAAGACTTATTCCCTTTACAATTGCCCAGCCGATGATATGAGTGAATGAAAGTTTACCTCCGTTTTTCTTTTTGAGAAAGTCATTGATTATTCTTCTGTTTTCCTCGAGCACTTTGACGGGAATAGTCCGTAACGTAGTGGCAGTGGGAATCGTAAGACTGCTGTTCATATTATCAATGATCTTTGCCCCGACTCCCCTTATGATCTGAGGCTCGTCGCCTTCAGCGGGCTGAGGCATGTTCACCGGAGCTGCAACGGATGAATTTGAGGTGTTGATCTTATCTGCTGATGCAGTAGTTTTCTTAAGACCATTTGATGAATTTATTTTCAGATCGCTGAAAAGATCTTTCCATTTGTCGCTTACCGAATCTGGATCTTTTTTGTAGTCTTCAAGAAGTTCGAGGACATACCAAGTATTTACACCGAATTCCGATATTTTTTCCTGCTGTTCGGCAGTTAAATCTTCTAATTTCATTTTTAAATTAATTTAGGTAATTTAATTAAAATAAAAAACAAGTTCAGTATTTAATAATAAACATTTAATGACGATGAAAAAATTTATTACTATTACTTCTGTTTTTATTATTTTCTTTGCAGCCGTCAGCAATTCGTTTTCACAGGCAAATAATGTGAAAGTATATATAGCCGGCGGATATAATTTCAATTTTCCAAAAGCTTCTTCCGTGAACTTTATAATCAACCGTTACAATCAGACCAGGAGTAACCTGACAAAAACTATGGACAATGTGAATTCAATGTCCGGACTTACTCTTGCCCTCGGTGGAATTCTTGAAAGTTACAACAGCAGTGTGCTGTTAGAAGGCGGAGTAACATTTAAAAATTCCGGTGAAAAGAAAGCCGAGGGAGTTTTCTCCGGGAATGACGTCAGAAGAGATTTTAAAGTTTCCAGTACTCTTGTTAATGTAGGAATGGGATATATGCTGAATTCAAATAATCCTGTTGATTTCGGTCTCGGTCTCTTTGTGGACTTTGGTTCGGTAAAATACAAAACAAGGGTCTATACTGCCGGTGAAACTGTTCCTGATTATACAGATATTGAAACCGGATCTTCCACACTGTCACTCGGATTTACTCCAACCGCTTTTCTGAATGTTTATCCGGTTGATAATTTCGGAGTATCAGTGAGACCATATTACTTTGCGCAGATCTTCACTCAGGATCTTGAGGAAGTAAACAAAACCCTGAATCCGAATACCTGGATGAATGATGATCCTGAAAGTTACAATAAGGAAACGCTCAGTGGTTTCGGTGTTGATGTAAAAGCCATGATTATTTTTTAAAAAGGAATCTGTTTTTCAGACAGGCTTGAACTGTTCAAACGACTGAAAACAATTATTACAATAATGTATTGCCCTGCATTGAGTCGGTCCGAATGTTGACTGAAGTGTTGTATTCTTACTCTGACAAAAAGGACATTCCACATTCTGAAGTAGTTCGATCTGAACAAGACCGTTGTGTTTGCCCGGCAGAGCGAATCCGGATTCCAGGAGCATCTCTTTTCCTTTTTCAGTGATCATATTGGAATTCCACTGAACGTCATAATTCACTTCCACATCGATATTATTCAGGTCCAGTCCTGAAAGTTTATCTTTAATGTCATCTTTCATGTATTCAATAGCCGGACAACCTGCGAAAGTAGGAGTCATCGTAATGAAAGCGTTATTGTCTTCGTCTGTTTTTACACCGGTTATTACACCAAGTTCAACTACCGATAATTTAGGAATTTCAGGATCTTTAACATCCTGCAGCTTTTCCCAGATCTTTAATTCATTAGTTTTCATATTACCATTCAGCTTTTGTATCAATTTTATATACTTCCGTCATTTCATCTATCAGGGGCTTAAGATATTCAGTATGAATTCCTTTTCTTCCGCCGTATGAGGCTTTTATATTTTTGATATCCGGTATTTTGAGATTTGCATTTTTTAATACAGGAATAACCGCTTCGAGCCATTTTTCCTGAAGTTCCTTTTCTCCGAAGAATATTTTTTCTCCGATCAGGATATCTTCATAACCGGAAGGTTCAAATATTCCCAGAGCAAGCGGAAAACATTCGTCAAGCGAAGCCTGTATCTTAGCCGGGCTGTTTCCCGAGCCGTGGCCAAGCTGATTTATCCATGTGACTGCATGCATGGTGTGATACTTCAGTTCACCTTTGAATTTTTTCGAGATCTTTGCCAGAGGTTCAAAAGATGAAGAACCAAGCATATTAAATCTGATTGCTTCCGACATATCAAAAAGAAAATGTCTCATTAAACTGAAATTATATTCCCCTATCGGATATTCAACGAGGTGACAGCATTTATATTCGTTTACTTTTCTTGTGAAGGCTATGGTATCAGGATCATCTTCACCAATCTGATGCAGAAGCTGATACAGCGCCTGAGACTGTCCGAGTTTATCCTGAGCCATTGATGAGAAAGCTATATCTTCCTCCAGTATAGGTCCAAGACCTGTCCATTCTGAATTTCTGTGTCCGAGTATCAGCTGATCATCAGCAAGACGGTACAGGAGATCCTTGATTGCTGTTGTTTTTTTATCGTTCAATTCGTTAAATTCTTTCAATTACTTTGCTGTTTCCTTTCTTTTTTAAATTTATTTATTTTATCCATTACTTTGTAGCCGCCGGCTTCCCTGTAAGTTTTCTCCGGAGTGGTTTCGAATATATCCTCATTTTCGTATCCGCTGGAAAAAATATCAGCGGTTTTTACTACCCATAAGTTAACGCATTTATCACGTCTGGAATATTGTTCTTTTGCGAGAATGACTGCCATTTCCTGATTCGGAGCGTGAAGCGAACCGACATGTATATGACGGTCACCTTTTTTTGTCTGGTGAAAAACCTCATAAGTCTGCCAGTGATGAATATTCTCCAGAGGTTTGCTGTCCGGTTCTTCGGGAAGATTTTCTCTTGTAATTCTCGGATCCAGTGATTTTATTGACATTGCAGATTGTGAAAATTAATTCTTAATAAAATTATTCAAGAAAGCGGAACAGTATATTTTTCTTCTGATCTGAGTAATGCAAGTCTGACCCATTCGCCTTTCTCTTCAGCTCTTCTTCTGACTGCAAGTCTTTCTTTGTTGCAAGGACCGTCACCGTTGATGACTCTTTTGAATTCCTGCCAGTCAGGTTCGGTGTATTCCCACTGACCTGTTTCTTCATTCTTTTTCAATAATGGATCGGGAATTGTAAGTCCGAGTTCCCATATTTTTGGAACATACATATCGAGGAATTTCTGTCTCATATCATCATTGGAAGCCATTTTAACTTTCCACCTCATCAGTGTTTCAGTATGGACAGAAATCTTATCCGAAGGTCCGAAGAAATGCATAATAGGTGGCCACCAGCGGTTAAGAGCATCCTGAACCATTTCTCGCTGCTTAGGCGTCCCCGTTGCAAGGAATACCACATTATCATGTCCGTATTTAAGATGGAATGATTCCTCAACGCAGATCCTTTCAAGGGCTCTGCAGTATGGTCCGTAGGAGCCTTTCGAGTTTGCAACCTGATTAATGATCGCTCCAGCGTCAATCAGCCATGCAATAATTGCAGTATCAGCCCAGGTCACAGCAGGATAATTGAAGACGTTGGAATATTTGGATTTACCTGTTATCAGGTCATTTATCATATCTTCCCTTGTTTTGCCGAGAGTTTCCGCAGCACTGTAAAGAAGCTGAGCGTGTCCGACCTCATCCTGCACTTTTGCCATCAGAGCGAGTTTCCTTCTGAAACCCGGAGCTCTTGTAATCCATGTTCCCTCAGGAAGCGCGCCGATTATCTCGGAATGGGCATGCTGTTCGATCATCCTGATCAGCTGTTTACGGTATTCCGCAGGCATCCAGTCAGTTGGTTCTATTTTTTCTCCAGCAGCAATTCTGGCCTCAAAAATTTCCAGCTTCCTGCTGTCTTCATTTTCCGGGCTGCCGTTTTTTGTTTCCTCAAAAATGTATCCGCCACCGTACATGATCTGTTATTTTTTGATTAATTGAAAATAATCATATTTGAAAATTTAACATTTTTAAATCAGAGATAATATTACTTTTGCCGTCCTAAAATTTTTTCCGATTGGTTTTAATAATGAGTTGAACATCAATCAGGTATGAAAGATTCAGAAAAAAATAATTTTTTCAGTTTATTACTGCAGGTTATTATTTAAAATAATAAATTTTTTACATTCCTATTTAAGTAGAGAAACATTTTTAATTTAATTATTTTCAATCTGTTAATTAATAAAATTAAATATAACGCATGGATAAATTTGAAAAAATAATTCTGCTGGGAAGACCTGCCTCAGGTAAATCTGAAGTAATAAACTACATTAAAAACATGAAACCCGATGAACGACTGTCGAGATTTCATCTGGGAAAGATCCGTGAACTGGATGACTTCCCGATGCTATGGACATGGTTTGAGGAAGATGCTATACTTTCCAAGAAATTCGGAAAACCCAGAATTCATACAGATGACGAAGGTTACTTCAAGGAACAGTATTTATGGAATCTTCTGATTGAGAGAATTTCACTGGATTACATAAAACTAATCAGGGACGAGCCGGATTTTCATTCTCATTCAACCGCTCTGATAGAATTTTCAAGAGGCAGCGAGCACGGCGGCTATAAGGATGCTTTTAAGCATCTGTCAAACGAATTACTTAACAACGCTGCACTTGTTTACATAAATGTTCCATACGAAGAATCACTGAGAAAGAACCGCAAGCGTTTTAATCCTGATAAACCGGACAGCATACTTGAACACGGACTGCCTGATGAAAAACTTGAAAAGATGTATAAAATTGTTGACTGGGAGGAAGTCTCAGCCGGGTCAAAGACACATATCGACATCAACGGAGTTCAAGTTCCCTATTTTGTATTTGAGAATATGCCTTCAAAAACCGATGATCCCGAACTTCTCGGACCGGCTCTTGATGAAGTATTCACAAAGCTCTGGAAAATATATAAAAGTTAACCGGATTTTTTTCTTATAAAAAACCTCAGATATCATGCTATATCCGAGGTTTTTTCATTAACACGAATTGCTATTATTAATATTTATTTTTTCTCAGAGTCTGCTTTCTGTTTTAGCTTTTCTTTCTCTCTCATTTTGATGTTAAGCATTTCCACTGTAAACGAGAATGCCATTGCAAAGTAAACATATCCTTTCGGCACTTCAACATGAAATCCTTCGACCAGCAGAAGCAGACCTATCATCAAAAGGAATGAAAGCGCTAGCATTTTAATCGTCGGGTGCTTATGGATGAAATCGCTGACCGACTTGGCAAATATGATCATTACTATCATGGAAATAACGATTGCAATTATCATTATCGTCAGATTATTAACAAGACCAACTGCCGTTATAACCGAGTCCAGTGAAAACACCAGATCAATAAGAATTACCTGAAATATTATATTCCAGAATTTCTGCTTTGCCTTTTTGTTGAATTCCTCATCGCTGCCTTCTATTTTGTTGTGAATTTCAAGAGTGCTTTTAACAATCAGAAACAAACCTCCCGCTATAAGTATAAGGTCCCTTCCTGAAAATGAATAATCAAGAATGCTGATGATAGGATATACAAGACCTGCGATCCATGAAATTGTCATCAGCAAACCGATCCTGAAAAACAATGCGAGTGTAAGACCTGTGATCCTTGCTTTATTCTGAGTTTCTTCAGGGAGCTTTCCGGTTATTATTGAAATGAAAATTATGTTGTCAATTCCCAGAACTATCTCAAGGAATGTAAGAGTAATAAGACTTACGTAAGTGTCTGCCTGTGTGAATATCTCGAACAAAAATGATCAGTTTATTGAATAAATACAGCGAAGTAAAGATATCAATGTAGATTATTTAATCTATTCCTTCAAGGAAAGTTAATTTACCTTTCTATTATAAAGTCATATTTTTTATTATGAAAAAACAAGAGTGATAATTTAATAAATAAATTAAGTGAAATGAGAACAATATTTTTACTTCTTTTAATCTTTCCTGTTATAATTATCAATTCCTGCACGGATAATAACTCAACCAATTTAAAGCTTAAACCTGTAGAATCTCTTCCAGTGGATAAAGTAAAGGATATTGCCGGATTCTTTGATCCTGTTTTTAAAGTACTCTTCACTACGCCGAGTGAAAAAGAAAAGATCTTGAAAAAACTCAATGCAGAAGTGATGAATGATTCGGAATATGTCATGCCGTGGAAATCAATATCAGGGAATTCCATGCAGATAAGTTTTCAGGTACTGACGGGAGTTCAGAGCATGATATTCCTTTATGCAAATCAGTCTGAAAAGAATTTTGCCGACTTTTTTGCAGACAGTGATACAGCCAGGGCGGAATTCATTCAGGGATTTATTGACAGGAACGGTACTTACGCAAGAATATACAGGAATGCAAAATGCGAAACTGTAACAAAAGACACTACGCTTCCATGCACTGAAAAAGTTATTTTTACAATAACACTTAATCCAACTTTCGGACTTAAAAGTGATTACTGGTATAGTGATACACTTGAACATAAATTCGGAGCTCAGCATAATATAATTAGAACAGGAAAATATTCTACAATACATCAGCGCGAGATGAAAAACTGTCTTAAAGGCGGAAATGATTACTGCGTAGAAGAGCTAGTAGTTTCTGAAACGGAAAGTATTCACTCAGACAAAGACTGCAGGCAGTTACTGGAAGTAATTCCGACTTACAGATATTCCTGCAGATGAGTCATGTAAAAATAATGATCCCGGAAAAATGAATCCGGGATCAGATTTATTTACTTATTAATACTTTACTAATTTAAGCACAGAAGTCTTGTATTTCAGGTACTTAGAATCAAAGAGCTGAATCAGTTTCAGGATACTTCGGCTCTTTGTTTTTCGTAATCTGCAATAATTTTCATCTCAACTTCCTTAGGCACTTCTTCATAATGAGAGAAATTCCTGTCATAATATCCTCTTCCCTGTGTAAGGGATCTTAGTTTAGTAGAATAATCATTCATTTCAGAAAGAGGCATCTGACAAGTGATCTTCTGCAGTTTTCCGAAAACATCCATACCATGAATTCTTCCCCTTCTTGATGAAATATCTCCTGAAACAGCTCCCATGAATTCCTCAGGGAAAACAACTTCCACATCATATATTGGTTCTAGAATTACCGGATTTGCTTCCTTAAATCCTTTCTTAAATGCCTGAGCTGCAGCAATCTTGAATGAAATCTCATCAGAATCAACATTATGATAAGAGCCGTCAAACAAAGTCACTCTGACATCTATTACTTTACATCCTATCAGTACGCCTGAATTAAGAACCTCGATAAGACCTTTTTCAACAGCGGGAATAAATCTTCCCGGCACAACACCTCCGACTATTGCATTTACAAACTCAAACCCCTTTCCTCTCTCAACAGGTTCAATTTTCAAATGAACATGTCCGAACTGACCTCTTCCGCCGGACTGTTTTTTATGTTTGAATTCAGAATCATGAACAGATGATTTAATTGTTTCTCTGTAAGGGATCTTTGGATCAGTGACATCCACTTCGAGACTGTATTTATTTTTCATTCTGTTGAGAACGGTATTGAGATGAATTTCACCCTGACCGCTTATAAGAGTCTGAGAAGTTTCAGTATTGTAATGAATAATAAATGTAGGATCCTCCTCATGCAGCGAATGAAGCGAAGTTGCGATCTTATCCTCATCACCTTTGTTTCTTGCAACAATAGCCATAGTCATATTCGGCTTCGGGAAATTAATTTCAGGAAGTACAACGGGATAATTCTTTGAACTGAGAGTATTGTTTGTATGAGTATCTTTCAGCTTTACCACGCCAGCAATATCACCGCAAACGACTTCATTCATTTCCTTTCTGTCTTTGCCGTTCATTGCATAGAGCTGTGAAAGTCTTTCGCTTTTCCCATTTGCTTCATTTATGAGATCAAGACCCGGAGTTACTTTTCCCGAATAGACCCTGAAGAAGGAAAGTTCGCCGATGTTCTTTTCGGAAACGGTTTTGAAAATAAATATGGCAGGATCTGCATCAAGTTTAGGCGGTATCTCGATCGGATCTTGACTGTTAGGTCTTCTGCCGATCTCTGCTGGTTTATCCATTGGAGATTCAGTATAGTTTGAAATAAAATCTAGGACATCCCTTGTGCCGATATTTCTTGAAGCGCTGATGCAGAATACCGGAAAGAGTTTTCTTTCACGCATACCTTTCAGCAGTCCGAATTCTATTTCCTTATCTGAGAGATTAGCACCTTCCTCAAAGAATTTATTCAGCAGTTCTTCGTCCTCTTCAGCAATACATTCCACAAAATTCTGATGAAATTCCTTGGCTTTTGCGAGAAGCTGTTCGGGAATATCCTCTTCAGTATATTCCCCTTTCCCGTCATCTTTAAATCTGAGCATTTTCATTTTCAGCACGTCAATGACTGCATCAAATCCTGAGCCTTCATTAACGGGAAACTGGACTACAGCGACTCTGGAGCCGAAACTTTCTTTAATAAGATTTACAGTGTGTTCATAATTTGCATTTTCAGTATCAAGTTTATTTATTAGAAATATCACATTATTTTCAAATTCATTGGTCATCATGAATGAAGATTCTGTACCGACCTCAATTCCCTTGAAAGCATCAACCATAATAACAGCTGTATCCGCTACATATAAAGCGGCTCTGACTTCTCCAACAAAATCCATAAATCCGGGAGTGTCAATTATGTTTATCTTAATGTCATTTCCTTTGGAATCCTTCCAGTGAGTATGAGTAAGAGTTGAATTTATTGACATCATTTTTTCAATTTCATCTTTGTGATAATCACTTACGGTATTCCCGTCCTCAATTCTTCCGAACCTGTTTATAACTCCCGAAGCATAAAGGATACCTTCTGTTAATGTGGTTTTACCGCAGCCGCCGTGACCGGTAAGCGCGATGTTCCTGATATTTTCAGATTTTACAGACATACGTATTAGTTTTCCTTTCTTGAATTATTTAATTAATTATCTTTTTAATTTATTTAATTTTCAGTTTTAAAATTTCCGGATTCAATTTTCAATATATCATTTGTAAGCCTGATCTGGCTGACATCTGATACGTCAAGATTATTTTTTGTCAGAGTATCCAGACAAAACTCTATGATCTCACCTTTTGTCTCAAGCAGGGATTTTCTCAATTTATCAGTATCCAGCCAGTAAAAACATTTGACAACTACATTTGATGTAAGATTGTCAATACTGACTACAGACTTTGGTTCTTTCAGAATGTCTTCATAATTACCGAGCACTTCAAGTATGAGTTTTCTCACTTTATTGACATCAATTCCATAATCTAACTGAACGGTAAAATCAAATCTTCTTACTGAATCCCTGGAATAATTTATAAGGGGATTATTGAGTATAAGAGAGTTTGGTATATAAATATCATTTCCGTCAAAAGTCTTGATGTTTGTGGTTCTCAAGCCAACGGAAGTCACGCTTCCAGTATATTCAGATGAAACAATTACGTCACCAACCTCAAATGGTCTCTGGAAAGCGAGGATAACTCCCGAGACAAAATTTTCACCAATATTCTTAAAAGCCAGACCGAGGACAACAGCTGATATACCTGCACCGGTTACCATTCCGCCGGCAAAACCGGCAAGTCCCAAAATATTAAGAGCTATTATAAATCCGATTAATAAAAAAACCCATTTTGCAATTTTTGATATTATGTCTGCAAGAAAAACATCACTGGAATATTTTATAACTTTCTTGTGGAACAGTTTTGCAGTCTTGTTTTTTAAAATTAAGAATACTATCAGAACGATTACAGCGAGTGACACCCTCGGCAGGAACTTCAGAATATCATGCCAGTAATCCTCCATAATGATCAAAAATTCGTTACCCATAAATAATATATTCCCGGAATGATTAAAAAATATAGAAGTTTAAAATAATACACAAAATAATAAGTTTAAAGTTACTTTATACAGATAAACACATTTATTATATTTGCAGAGCTCAGAAAATTTAATTTCAAAGATTTGCCGAAACAATATCCTATAACTACATACGGGATGGATATTCTCAGAAAGAAGACCAAACCCGTAACGAAGATTGATCCTGATTTTATCATACTGATACAGGATATGTTTTATACAATGGAGAAAGCTTCAGGTGTAGGAATTGCCGCGCCCCAGATCAATGTTGATAAAGCTGTGGCTGTTGTGGACATTTCAATGCTTGATGACTATAAAGATTTCAAACCTCTGACTCTTATAAACCCTGAAATAATATCCTCATCAGGCTCTTCAGTGGAGGAAGAAGGATGTCTGAGCATTCCCGAAGTAAAAGGTGAAGTCGAAAGACCTGATAAGATAAAACTGAAATACAATGATTTTGATCTTAATGAAATAATCACCGAACTTAAAGGATTTCCTGCAAGGGTCGTTCAGCATGAGATTGATCATCTTAACGGAATTTTATTCATTGATCATCTTCCAAAGGAAAAGCTGAAGGAAATTAAAAAAGAACTGAACCTTATCAGGAAAGGAAAGATAGAAACTGATTATGACCTGCACATTCATTCCAAAAATTCAGTTAAGTTATGAGAAGTGATATTACAAAAGGAAAATTATGAGAATCATTTTCATGGGCACGCCGGGATTTGCAGTTCCGACTTTATCAGCAATAAACAGAAGCATTCACGAAGTTGTATCTGCAGTTACCGTTCCGGACAGGAAAAAAGGAAGAGGACTGGCAGTGGGTTTTTCCGAAGTAAAAAAATTCTCTCTCTCCAACGGAATAGAACTTCTTCAGCCGGAGGATCTGACCGATAAAGATTTTCTGAAACAGCTGAAGGATTTAAAACCTGACCTAATTGTTGTAGTCGCTTTCAGAATACTGCCTGAGATAATTTTCGAAATTCCAACTTCAGGAATTTTCAATCTTCACGCATCACTGCTGCCGAAATACCGTGGAGCCGCACCTGTCAACAGAGCTTTAATCAACGGAGAAACCGAGACCGGAGTAACTACTTTTTTTCTCGAGAAGAAAGTAGATACAGGAAATATTATTCTTCAGGAAAAAATTCAGATACTGCCTGAAGACAATGCCGGCAGTTTGCATGATAAATTGGCAGTTCTCGGAGCGGACGTAGTAATGAAGACTATTGACATGATTGATAAGACCGGAAGAAAAGGTCTTAAGCTAACCGGACAGGATGATACACTTGCAACCAAGGCACCGAAAATATTCAAAGAGGATTGTCTGATAAAATGGGAAAACAACGCTTTGAAGATTCATAATCAGATAAGGGGACTGTCGCCTTATCCCGCTGCTTATACAAGATTAAATGATAAAAGCATTAAAATATTCAAAAGCAGTTTAACTCAGATCAGATCGGAATCCGAACCCGGTGTAGTTTCAGTTTCCGATAAAAAATTGATGGTAAATACAAAGGATGTTCTACTTGAAATAAATGAACTTCAGCCGGAGGGGAAGAACAAAATGTCTGCAAAAGATTTTCTTAACGGACTGAATATCAGATAAGCGGAAGCAGTTTTTCAAATATCGGGTTTAAATTTCAGAGTCTGACCTTTCTTTCATTTTATTAGAACCATTTTCTTAATATCTGAAAATCCGTCTGCCTCAAGTTTATAAAAATAAACTCCTGCTGCTGAATTACTTCCGTCAAACACTGCGGAATAGGATCCCGGATTCTGTTTCTCATTTACAAGTCCGGATATTTCATTTCCGAGTATATCGTAAACTGTCAGCCTGACAAATGCAACTTCCGAAATTTTATAGCTTATAACAGTAACGGGATTAAATGGATTGGGAAAATTCTGATCAAGTTCAAAGTTCGCGGGAATTTCAGAGGATACAATGTTTATACCCACAGGATTACGAGAGTACTTATAGACCCTGTCCCCTACCGCATAAGCGAGAGTGTCAGATAGAAATCTGAATCTGTTCACATTCATTCCCCAACCTGCCAGAGACCAGTTAGATCCGCCGTTTGTAGTCCGATAAGTCGGTCCTGTCCATCCTCCGATCCAGCCTGTATTCTCATTCAAAAATCCGATTCCTTCCTGATCATAATTAAGGAAAGGCTTTTCAGTCCAGTTCAGTCCGCCGTTAGTTGTCTTTAAGAAATAAGACAGACCGGAATTTCTTTCAATACTGATTACGCCTCCTGCGGAAGAATAAAAATTAATTTTCCAGCACCACTCTCCTGTTCTTGCAGTGCTGTGAACAGTATTCCAGGAGACGCCTCCGTTAGTCGTCATCAGCACTACGGCATTTCCGTTTTCAAAAGATGAAATGTTATATCCGCCAGCGATCAGACCTGAATCAGGAGACCAGAAATAATTATCTATTAAACTTCTTGCTTTGGAAGTGTCATTAAAGATAATATTCCAGCTGATTCCCTTATCAGTAGTTTTATATGCCCTGGCAAAACCGTAATAGGTCCCGCTTACAGTTGCGGTTGTTTCATTAACAATGGATATACCGCAGATACCTTTCGGGGAAGGATTTGGAAGATTTGTGATCTGAATCCAGTTTATACCGCCGTTGGTTGTTCTGAAAAGAGGCTTTGAAGAATCAAGAGTTCCGAGAATTCCTTCCTGTGAATTGAAAAATCCCACGCTTCTGTTCAGCGGTATATTCTGTGAAAGAATCCAATTGATTCCGCCATTGGTTGTGCGGAAAGTTCTGCCGTCATAATGAACTATCCAGCCCGTGTTTTCATTTAAAAAGAACATATCTTCAAATCTGCTTGAAGATAAGGGTGAATTAGGAACTGCCCTCCAGCTTAAAGTCTGGGAATGCAAAACACTTCCGGCAAAAGAAAAAATTAGCAGATAAAAAATCAGGATTTTAAGATTCATTTATTATTTCAGGACAGACATTTTTTTAATTTCACTGAAGCTTCCTGCGGTTAATTTATAAAAATAGATTCCGCTTGCAATATTGTCTGCGCGGAATTCGCTTTCGTAACTTCCGGGAGCAAGATTCTGATTGATCAGGACAGCTACTTCTCTTCCCAGCGCATCATATATGACAAGTTTAACATTCTGTTCCCTGTTCGCAATATCAAATTTAATTTTGGTAACGGGATTAAAAGGATTCGGATAATTCTGATACAGTGAATATTTATCGGGGATTACAGAAGTCAGATTATTAATGCCCACAACGCCGTTTGGTCCGCCGGAGAAACAGATCACTTTACCGGCTCTTGTACCTCCCAGAAATTCGCTGCTGATATTTCCGTCAATACTTTTCAGTTTTGCCACCTGTTCTACAGTGTTTGTTGTAGCCGATCCGAAATTATAGGAAAAAAGTATTGTTCCGCTGTCGCCTCTTACGACATAGAGGTTGCTGTTTTGTGTTCCGGCAGCAATTTCATTTATTCCGTCACCATTCAGATCAGAAAGTTCGGCAATGCTGTGAATATAATTATTGTCAAGAAAATTCGTCCATCTGATAACAGCTGTTTTCGAATCAACTCTGGAAAGCGACTGCGGACCTGAGAATATAAGATCCTTGAAACCGTTATTGTCCAGATCCTGAACAGACCTTATATTTCCGTCAATGCTGGATCCGAAATCATTTGTCCACAGCAGTGAACCGTTAGCGCCGGATATCATTCTGACGGTTCCGCTGAATCCAATAAATGCCGCAACATCAGTAATTCCGTCATTATTAAGATCCTGCATTTCCTTCAGATTCCAAACAGTACTTGTGACCGGAACAGACCAAACGGATCCGCCCGAATTATTAAATCCGTTGATGCCGTAAGGTCCTCCGTTACTGCTGAAATCAATTACTCCGCCTGTCGAGGTGGATGAAGTACTGTGAGTGAACTCCCCGTTCTGTGTTGCATAAAAAATAACGTTTCCGTTCAGAGCATTCAGACATATCACTGCATGTCTTCCGTTTCCCATTCCTTCACCTGTTGCAGCGACAAGAATATCTTTTATTCCGTCATTGTTATAATCTTTGGTAACGCTGAGGCCATTGACATCCCCGTCAGCAGTCAAAAGAGAATCTCCGTAGGTCCAGATAAGATTTCCGGTTCTGCCTGAGATTGCGTATACAAGTTCGTTGTTTCCGCCGGTCCCGATCACAACATCCTGAACGCCGTCGCTGTTAATGTCACTTATGATCTGCATTCCGTCTTCATAAACCACTGATCCGGATACATTATTACTTTGTCTGGTATTGAATTTCCAGAGGATGTCATCCGTTACGGAAGAATTTCCATTGTAGCAGATTGTCCAGTAGTTATCAGTAGATATCATCATGTCATTTATTCCGTCGTCATTAACATCTGATATTTCTTTCATTGACATGACTTTAAAATTATCTGAAGATGTATTCGGATTATCAGGAATATTACCCTGCCATAATATTTCTCCGAGCACAGCAGGTGAATTTACGCCTGTTCCGGTAAGAGATATTTTCAGATTCGGATCATTTACTGCATTTGAATTAAGAGTAGCAGTATCATTAAAAACAGAACCAGCATTGGGATTGAACCATATTCTTAATCCAAGTGTCTTCTGGGTATCGAGCTGGACAGGAAACAAAAGTCCTGTTGTATCAAGCCTGAATCTCTGTGAATTGAAAGTCACTGAATTTAATGTAAGCACAGCATTTCCCCTGTTTGTAATACTGAAATATCCTCCCGAGAGAGAATTGATTCTCCGGTTGGAATAATTCAGAGAAGTAACTGAAGAGCCAATATTGCTGCCGCTGTATATTCCTTTACCGTTAAGACTCACAATTTTAACCGGAGTTGCTCCGTCATTGCTCGAAATCCTTAATTGTCCGGAAACAGTATCAAATGCAGATGGAGTAAATCTGAGAGTATAATTCTTCGTCTGATTCGGATTCAGAGTATCCGGAGTATTATTTGGATTAATGGAAAAAACATTATTTGTATTATTGAAAGCGGAGATTATAAGATTTCCGTTTCCAGTATTTGTTATTGAGAACTGCCTGTCGGAATTGGTTCCTAAAACTGTATTACCGAAGCTGACAGAATTTGAACTTGTCGTGATCTGCGGATTTCCCTGACCGGTAATTGAATATTTATAGAGAGTTCGGTAAAGAAAAGCAGTTCCTCCGATCCTGTCGGCAACAAGCCAGAGGTATTGTCCGTCCCAGTAAAGTCCACGCGGATTACAGTCGCCGTCAGGATCAGGAGTCGGGAAAGAAAATAGAGTATCTCTCTGACTTAGGCTGTAGGCATAAATCCTTTCCACGTCAACAAAAGGAGTAGTATGGAAATAATCATTAACATAAAAAACCGTATCACCTTTTACAGCAATTCCCTGCACCTGTCTTCCAAGGAGTGGAATGGTATCAGTTATCAGTCTTGTATTCAGATTGATCTTATATGCATAAGCATAGGGATATGTTGTAAAATCGGGAGAATAGACAGTGAACCATAATCCGCCGTTATTAAGACAGATATCGCCAACGCCTCCGGTCGCTCCGCCGGTAAGGGAAGGGAGATTAATGGAATCAATTCTCACCCCTGAAGAGTTGATCTTGAAAATCCTCGCGCCTGCTGATCTGAAATCCTCTGCGATCCAGAATCCTGTTCCGTCCCACTCCAGTCCGTGATTAAAAGCAAAAGGAGTCGTAAGACTGTCTGTAATCAGAGCTGAAGTTGTGACTTTGTAAATGCTACCGTTATTATCAGTTGCTATTCTGAGAGTGTCACCTATCCTGGTTATTCCCCAGAATGAATTATACTGTGAATAATTCGGGAACGGATATGATGCAACTACAGTCTGGGAGAAAGATGCAGACACAAAACACAAAAACGAAGCAATAATAAGTAAAATTCTTTTCATAGGATTGTTTTTAAATTTTTTTTAAGAAATAAATTATCAACCAAAAAACATAACAGTTGCACTGCTTAGGAATACTATCAGGTAATACATTAATTTAAATTAATTTTTCTTTTAAAAAAAGCATCAATTTAAGTTTAACTTTGTGTTTGCAAACAATACTGTCCAAATAAAATTTTAATCATAAGAAATACTTTAATACTAAAATCTTTTAAACTTTTTTATATATTTTGTCAAACTATCCGCCTGTGAATTATTGCCGTTAAGAATTCGTGATAAATTGCGTCAATAAAATTTCCCTGTCCGGGAAATTTGAGAAGCAAATTTTGAGTTGGATATTTTATCGCAATTTTTAACTATAATATCCAAGT
>JAFDZR010000016.1:106819-128991 GCA_018266875.1 Bacteroidota bacterium | reverse complement strand
TCCATTTTCCGATGAACCAATACATTATCGGTATCATGTACGAATTTCTGAACAGCAGACTTTATGATATCGCGAACAGTTCGGGTCCGGGATATTATCTCATCATGACTGCCGGTATATTTTGAAGGATCGGGAATGTCCCATACAATTTTATGTATCACTCCGGGAAAAATAGGACATTTCTCGGCATTCGTTTCATCGCAGACTGTAATGACGTATGAAAACATTTTCCCCTGATGAAAAAAATCATATACGTCCTTGGTTTTATTGTTTGAGATATCTATACCGTCTTCTTTTAAAACCTCTACCACATACGGGTTGAGAGTTCCGGGTTCGAGACCGGCACTTTCTACATCAAATTTATCTCCGGCAAATTTCTTAAGATAAGCTTCGGCCATCTGGCTTCTGGCTGAATTGTGGACACACAGGAATAAAACTTTTAGCGGCATAGAATTTATAATTTTTTATTTACGCGAAAAAAGTCCGG
Organism: Bacteroidota bacterium; assembly: GCA_018266875.1. Lineage (GTDB taxonomy): Bacteria > Bacteroidota > Ignavibacteria > Tepidaquicellales > Tepidaquicellaceae > UBA2330. Next base: position 128,504 of record JAFDZR010000016.1, on the reverse strand, counting down.
TATAAATTTTATTATATCTGTAATTAATACCTGACAACTTTAAGAAAAAAATCAATTCAATATATAAAATCTATGTTAAATTAGTATTAAATATTTTCCGCCGTTGCTGGTGCTTTCAAAAAGTTTGCGGTAACAAATATTAAATTTTTTGCTCCACTTGATCAAACTTTTTTATCACCAACAACGGCTCAAATTATCATTATGCCTGCCTCAATGACTCAAAGGCTCAATGATGAGCATTTTAAAGGTTCTTATCTTAAAAACACTTAATCCCAAGCCCCGGCTTGGGAACATTTTATTTCTGATCCGCTCGTTCCCGATCTCCCGAATATGTACACAAAACTATTTTACTCAGCAGTCTGGACATCCGGTTGGAATTTTGTATCTGGGAAAGTGACACCACGGAAAAACTCTAGTCTGAATTAATTCTGTATTAATAAGAATTGATTGAGTATATTGAACTTTCCGAAAGAATTTTCTAATTTTCAAACGCCCGGAGTTCAAACATATGGGCAAATATGATTTCCTGCTTTTCTTAGAATTTATTATCGAATTTCGTAATATATTTAAGAATAAATTCAGCCGGTTTCTTCATTCAGATTTTTTTTATATGTGAGTGAGCCGGCGGAGCATTTGGGGGAGGAAGGTTTTTACACAGGGAGGTAGTGTCCATACACTGAGTCATTCATTTGCGACACATTTGTTTGAAGGCGGGACTGATATACTTTCAATAAAGAAACTTCTCGGTCATAACAGTCTTCGTACTACTATGATTTATACTCATATTAGCAGGGAGCACATAAACAAAATACAGTCGCCGCTTGACAAACTATTATAAATATACGCAACTCATACATTCGGTAATCCGCAGTATGCGTGATGAATATACGCATAAATTGAGATAGGAATTGCGTATATTTAAGTGTTATAGCCAATGCTAAAAAACGACAGGCGAAGAAATTAAACAAAAATGAAAGAAAGACCAAAATTAAAATTAGAACTCACACAAGCCGACAAGACAGTTGAAATTATTGGCTGGCTTTTAATTTTTGCCGTTTGGGGTTTGACTATTATAAACTACCAAAGTTTACCCAACATTATTCCGACACATTACAACGGAGCTGGCGTAGCAGACGGATTTGGCGCCAAATGGATGATTTTGACTTTACCACTAGTTGCGACTGTTCTTTTTGTCGGAATAACGATTTTGAACAAGTTTCCACACATATTTAATTATCCGACAGAAATAACAGCAGATAACGCATTAAGACAATATACGAATGCGACAAGACTAATTAGATATTTAAAAGTAATTATAGTTGTCATTTTTGGATTTATCGCATTTCAAACAATTCGACACGCAAACGGACAAACAGAAGGTCTTGGAATTTGGTTTTTACCAATGACAATAGGTCTGATTTTTATACCACTAATTTATTTTTTAATTAAATCAACTAAGACAAAATAATGACGAAAAATCAAGCACTGGCTATAACAGCAGTTTGGCAAAATGGCGGGTTTAGTGCTTTTTTAGAAGCGAAAGTGCTTAATCAAAGTTCAGGAATTTTTAGTAACTTTGGTGCTGAAAAACCGCCACTTCGCCAAGCTGCAAACCGTTGTATGACATTAAAATCAAATTAACAATTAAAACAAAAAGACATGAATAAAATTTATTTAGCATTACTAACATCAACCTTAGTCTTTTCCTGTAGTCAGGAAAAAAGTAACAAAGTAAAAGATGCGTCCACTGAAAAGCCAGGCTATGTCCCAAAATTCGCAGCTGATGTTCCGGAATCTGTTACAACACCTGACAAACTTCATACGGATTTACTAGGTGATCTCGATTTTTTTGATGGTATGCCCAGCAAAGAAACGGTGGAAAAGGTCTATGACTTCCTCGATTTATCGCGTGGTTCAGAAGCTTTCTTAAATGGCATCCCTGCGGCCTCTGTATATGGGGTACTAGAAGGCATTAAAGAAGCCGGAGTTAATCCTGGGGATTTGGCCATATTCGAAGAACTTATGGATGCCCGGTCTCTTTACCTGACACCCAACTCCACGACCATTTACAACATGCTTGAAATAAATGTAAAAGATGAGCCTCTGGTGGTAGAAGTTCCTCCGGGAATTTTAGGCCCTGTAGATGATGCCTTCTTCCGCTACCTCACAGACTTTGGTTTTACCGGACCTGACCAGGGCAAAGGTGGTAAATACTTGTTCGTGCATCGTGATTACGAGGGAGCTATACCTGAAGGTTATTTTGTTGTGAGAACACCCAGCTATCGCAACTTATCTTTCTTCCGCGCATTCGTAAAAGATGGCGATTTGAAAGCTGCTGCTGAGAATGTGAAGAACGGGTTCCGCACGTATAAATTATCAGAGGCCGCTAACCCACCGAAGCAACGTTTTGTAAATCTTTCTGGCAAGAAGATGAACACGGTACACGCTAACAATTTTAAGTTCTATGAAGAGCTAAACGCAGTTGTGCAATATGAACCCGCCGACTCATGGGATTCGGAACTTGTGGGTCTGTTTGCCTCGATCGGTATCAAAAAAGGAAAGCCGTTTGAACCGGATGCACGTATGAAGAAAATCTTAACCGAAGCGGTTGCCATTGGTAACGCCACGGCACGTGCCATCACGTTCGCACCACGCAACCCGCGCTATTACTTCTATCCTGACCGCAAATGGAATTCGATGTTTACCGGTGGCGGCAACTATGCCTTTTATGACAATGGAGAACGGATGTTGGACGACCGCATTTTCATGCACTACTATGCTACTGGCATTACGCCAGCCATGACTGCCCCCCAGGTCGGTTTAGGTTCTGTGTATGCCATTGCAGCGCAAGATAAGGATGGTGAATACCTTGATGGCGGCAAAACCTACTCGGTTACGCTCCCCGGACCGGTTCCTGCTAAGGATTTCTGGTCATTCATGGTCTATTCCGGTCAAACACGCTCTATGTTGGAGACAGACCAAAAATTAGCAGGGTTGGACAACCTTAATCCGTCTGTAAAAGCAAATGAAGATGGCTCATACACCATTTGGTTTGGCCCGAAGGCTCCCAAAGGAAAAGAAGGCAATTGGATACAAACGATGCCCGGAAAAAGTTACCACGTTCTGCTAAGGCTCTACGGACCTTTGGAACCATGGTTTGATAAAACCTGGAAGCCTGGTGACTTTGAACCAGTAAAATAACGTCATACAACACGGGTTTGGCAAAAGTGGCGGTTCAGTGCTCCGCAGACACATTTGTGGTTAATCAAAGTTTAGTTCTCCGCATCAACATTTGTGGTGAAAATCGCCACCTTCGCCAAGCCCAAAACCGTTACCCAACATAATAAAAAACCACGGATATTAAAATGATTTCACCATTACTAAGTCATCTATTAATACCCTACATTATCGCAATGTTCTTTGCTATGACAATGGGAGGTAGTGGGACAGCACCTGCCTTTTCAGCAGCATATGGGGCTAATGTCATTAAAAAAAGTCTGATTCCGGGTTTATTTGGAATAATGGTCTTTTTAGGGGCAATTATTGCTGGAAAACAAACAGCTATAACTGTCGGAAAAGAATTATTAGATCCTGCTTTTATGACATTTCCGATTGTTACAATAATTCTTTTTTCAGTGGCAATTTCCTTGTTAATTGCCAATTTAGCTGGTATTCCCCAATCGACAAGTCAATCAACAGTATTGTCAGTTACTGCTGTAGCAATTTACTTTGACAAATTCGTTTCAGATAAATTATTTATGGAAGTAATTCCAGCATGGTTTATATTACCAGTAATTTCTTTTATCCTTAGTTTTCTTCTTGGAAAATATATCTATAGACCAATGAGAAAAAGAGGATATACGCTTGCAAGGGCACAAAACCAAAATATGAAACCCGTTTGGAATGGATTAATTGTAATAATGTCGTTATATGTTGCTTTTTCAATTGGTACAAATAATGTTGCCAATGCTGCAGGACCAATTGCTTCAATGACTGCTAATGAACTTAAGATTTCAATCAATGAAAATTTTATTTTAATAATGTTATTATCAACTTTAATTGTAGCTCCAAGTTTTGGAATAGGTAGTTCAATCTTCGGACACAAGATTTTAAAAAACACAGGAAAAGAGATAGTGCTATTTGGAAAGTTTGAAGCCGCAATTATTGCATTTGTCTCTGCAAGTCTATTATTACTTGCATCTGTTACAAAAGGTATCCCAACATCATTGGTTCAATTGAATGTAGCTGCAATATTAGGAATTGGTGTTGCAAAATTAGGGGCAAAGCACATTTTTAAAAAGACAGAAGTGAGGAAGTTTTTCTTAATGTGGCTAATAGCACCAATAATCGCTTTTTCATTGACACTATTATTGATATATTTGGCTGACAAATTTGAATATTTATAAAGAATTACGTTGGGTAACACGGGCTTTCTGCAATGCGGCCTGTCTACGTATACAAGAAAGTTATGGACAGAAACAGTATCGCTTTTAAAACAATGCAGTGTAGTCGCACAGCAGAAAGCCCTGGAACGTTAGGCGATATAAGACGGACCGCAACAGATATATAAATAAATGAACATAATTAGGTCACGGCTTAACGATTTTCAAGACCTACCTTTCAGATAAAAAGTAATTTAAAGAAATCCCGGATATTATTTTTTTCCCAGCAAACCGCCGAGAATGTCCATCAGTCCGCCGCCGGAGCCTTCGTTGCTCTGCTGCTTGTTCGTGAAAAATCCTGCGACATCATCTATTATGCTTCCGTCACCGTTCTGATCCAGGAATGATGCGAATCCCGTTGAACCAACATTTTCATTGTTCTTGCTTTTTGTAAGATAACCGAGAATCAGAGGCGCAACTATCGGAATTATCTTTGCAGCCGTTCCCGCATCCAGATTGAATTTTTCCTTGAGTATATCAGTGATCTGGGAACCTGAATTCCCCAGCAGACCTCCGAGATTGGAATCAAAACTTTCCTGTTTGACACTTTCCATGACGTGACCATCTAGGTTTTCCAGCACTTCCGGATTCCCGTATTTATCGAGTATATGATCGACTCTGTCCTGTCCGCCTCTTTCCTCGCTTTGTCTTTTCAGACCTCCGAGTATCATTGGAGCTATTACCGGTATAACCGATTTTATAATATTCGGATCAATGTTTAAAGCTGAACCGACTTTCTCCGGCGCCTGATTTCCGGTTAATGTTCCAAGCAGATCATTGAGTAAATCTGACATTTTTTTCTCCTGAGTTTGATTTATGAAATATAAAATTTTATTTTAGATTCTTTAATTAAGTTTTATCTATTCTGTCTTCGGTATTGTTGTTGGTGTTTTCAAAAAGTTTGCTTAATTAAAGTATCTTTTTAAGTCTTACTTGTGCAAAATTTTTGATCACCTACAACGGCGTGAAATTTTTTCTAAAAATCCATTTAATTATTCTGAGTTACCAATGATAGTTTTCTCATTCAGGATTAAAGTCAATGTGTCATTATAAAGTCCTTCAGGAATAAAGTCAATGTGTCATTATAAAGTCCTTTAACAAAAATTTTATCTGAATCATTGAAATATAATATTTTATCACCTAAGTCTTTTAAACTTGTAGGATTATATGAATTGTTTATGTATTTAAATATCCCTTCATATTTAAATTTACCTGTTGTATCAACATAAATTTTTATTCTGCAAGAATTTGAATCTATCTGTTCTTCTGGCAAAATATAAAAATTACCATTAGGACCGTAAAAAAATGGAGTACCAGTTGGAATAGTTTTAAATTTTTTAGGATAAATTGAGTTTTTGCTGCAACTGTTTAAAGAAAAAATGCAAAGCAAAATGAACAAAAAGAATATATTATAAAAGTATGATTTCTATTCCAATTTATATTTAAAATTTGTTTAGTAATTTTAAATCGAACTATTTTAATTATCTATTCCTAATACAATTTTTAATTTACTATTGAGCAGAGAAATTAATTTGTTGTCAAGAGAACCTAACTCTCCGAGTATAATTTTTTTCTCTACAGTTGCGAGTTTATCAACTCTGATTATTGAAGTCATTTTAAGTCCGGTTTCGGGAAAATAAGAATCATTTGAATCTAATATAATACTAGTCTCATGGAAATTATTCAAATCAAATACAGAAGAAATAAATGCAATAATCAGATCAGTGTCATTCCTTTTGTCTGATGACACTATCACGGCAGGTCTGACTTTTTTGCTGGAAAGGTCAGTAAAGGGAAATGGTGTTAATACAATTGTTCCTCTCTTCATTTATACTTCACCTTAAGATCATTCACAGTGTAAATATCTTCTTTCTCATCTTTCAAGAAATCAAAAGCTCCTCCTTGATCTTCCAGTTTCATGATATCATTAGTAATGATATCTGATTTTTGCAAAACTGTAACTATCACTTTTTCTCCTATCTCAAAAGGTAAATTTTCTAATTGAATTTTATGATCTGATTGAATGATTGTTTCTGTTTTAAAAGATTCCATAATCAAATTTAAGTTTTACTTTAACTTCTGTTAAATTAATTACTGAAATTTTCAATTGCAATGGTAAGTTTATTTTGAGTTTCAAATTATTAAATTTCAGAATAATATTCGTGCTGATTAGATTCCCGCTAGGGCACGCGGGAATGACAAAAATTGGGAGCACGCGGGAATGACAAAAGGAGAATGAAAACAGATTTGAAAGTTTAAATAATAAAAATTCTTAATACATAAACTGGCATAGCCAGAGCCAAAAAGGATTTATCATTAAACTATTTGAACCAAGGTTTACCACAGAGCCACAGAGAAAAAATTTAATGCTTTTTAATTTATAATTCTTTAGAATCCCTCAATTAACTTGGGAACATTGAAATTTATTAAAAGTCCTAATTTTTTATTTGTAAGTTTAAGATGACTCAATAGTTGTGCTTTGAAAACAGGATGCATAATTTCAACAGATTTTCATTCAACAACAATTAGATCTTCGACTAAAATGTCTAACTTTAAATCATAGTTTAATGAACACTCTTTATAAATAATTGGAATTAAGACTTGCCTTTTATATGCTATGTTCCTTAAAGCTAATTCTTTACATAAACAAATTTCATAAACTATTTCCAGTAAATCCGGACCTAATATTCTATGCACTTCAATTGCTGCATCTGGTATTTTCCCAATTAACTCATTCTATCTCTCATTATCCATAATTACATTTTAAATTGTTAATATAAACTTAACAAAGTAATAAATTCATTCTTAAAATTCTCTGTGTCTCAGCGTCTCTGTAGTAAGTTTTCTTTCTGATCCTAAACACTAAAAATCTTACCATTTTGAGTAGAATTTGACTTGTGACTGAGTAATTCTAAATTCTCAATTGAATTCAGCGCATCTGAATCCTGAGATCATCCATCTCTCATGTGTCTTGAAAAAATTCCTGTAAGTATTTCTCGTTGAGATTCCCGGTGTTCCGAACGAGCCGCCTTTTAATACTTTCTGATTATTGAACCATTTGTCATTATATTCCTCAAAGCCCGTTTTGAATCCCGGGTACGGCATGAATTCCGATGAAGTCCATTCCCAGCAGTCGCCGATCATCTGACAGCAGCCATAAGGACTTTTGAATTTATCATAAGTGCCGGCTTTTACGGGCGACCATATCCTTGAATCAAAAAGATTTGAATATTCCGATGACGGATTATCGTTTCCCCACGGATATAAATATTTTTCTTTTTTTGATTCGTCATAAGATGAGGCTTTTTCCCATTCAGCTTCAGTCGGAAGTCTTTTGCCCGCCCATTTAGCATATGCCGCAGCTTCAAAATAACTTACATTTATTACAGGTTCATCAGATATCTCACTGATATTCTTTTCTCCTCTGAAATCGATCTTCGACCATTTGCCGTTATCATTCATCTGCCAGTATAGCGGCGCTTTCCAGTTATTAGCTCTGACCGCTTCCCATCCTTCTGACAGCCAGTATTTGAAATTACTGTAACCTCCGTCATTCATGAATTCAAGATACTCGCCGTTTGTTACCGGATACCTGTCAATTTTATAATCATTAAGAAAGACTTTATGCAATGGCATCTCAATGTCATAAGCAAATACACCGGGAAAAGAATATTTATCAAATCCCATTTCAAAAATGCCGCCGGGAATTTCTATCATCTCACCTTTTTTTAATTGACGGCCGTTTGCTGGTGGTTCATTCATTTCGACGGGCATATATTTATCGGCAAGCAAATGCTGAAGATCATATACCATTAATTCCTGATGCTGATATTCGTGATGAAATCCGAGAATAAAAAGCTGACGTACATTTTCATTTAAATTTCCGTTTACGTTATTCAAAAAATTAAATACCTGTTCATTCACATAATTCCAGTATTCTATTGTCTCCTTTACTGTTGGGCGTGAAAGAGTGCCTCGTCTGGATTTATTAAAGAGCTCGCCGAATGTGAGATAATAAGAGTTGAAATAAAAATCATAATTCTCCCTGAATGGCCTGTAACCGTCATAAAATTTTCTGAGAAGCTGATCATAAAACCATGTTAGATGTCCGATATGCCATCTGGGCGGACTCATGAATGCTTCAGTCTGAACTACATAATCCTCGATCTCAAGCGGCGTAACGATTTCAATTGTCTGATTTCTGACGCGAATGAATTCATCAAAGAAAGTTCCGGTTTTTTCAAAGGTTTTAATATCTTTAATGTGAGAATCAATATTAGTATAATTCATAGATTTAATTTCGATTTGCGGATTATTGATAACTGATTTTATCAATAATTGAAAATAAATGAAACTCATAAATTTTAATGTTTCCCGTTGAAATAAGAAATGTATCGAAATCCATAGACGGCAGACAGATTCTTGTAAATGCCGATTTTTCAGTTAAGGAAAATTCGATCACTGCCCTGATCGGAAAAAGCGGAAGCGGAAAATCCACGTTACTGAAATCCATAAACGGTCTGATAAAACCTACCTCAGGAAAAATCCTTCTTTTCGGAAATGAAATTGATTATGAAAACATTATTCCGCTGCGACTTAAAATAGGATATGCAGTTCAGGGAACCGGACTGTTTCCCCATATGAACATCCGTGAAAATATTTCTGTAATGGCTAAGTTAAATGACTGGAAAAGCGAAGACATTGACGCCAGAACAGAACAGCTTATGAAGATGACGGATCTTTCTCCTGAGCTCGGCAAAAAATATCCGTATCAGCTTTCGGGAGGCGAACAGCAGAGGACAGGTCTCTGCAGGGCAATGATGCTGAATCCGAAAATTTTTCTGCTGGATGAGGCGTTCGGAGCGCTTGATGTGACTACAAAAAACGAGATACATTCGGAATTTCTGAAAATTCAGAAAAGCGAACCGAGAACAATTCTCATGGTAACTCATGATCTTAACGAAGCGTTCAAACTCGCTGATGAGATAATAATCATTGAAAAAGGAGAGATACAGCAGACCGGAACGAAAAATGAAATTCTGAATTCACCACGGAATGAATTTGTAAAATATTTTACGGCATCCCAGCTTCAATGAAAAAAATAATTTTAATATTGCTTATGATCCTTAGTGCTGCGGAAATCAGTTCACAGACAATAAGAGTCGGAGCAAAGCATTTCAATGAAGGATATATACTCAGTGAAATTTTAAGCCGGATGCTTGAACTGAACGGTTACACTGTGGAAAGGAATTTCAGTCTCGGCGGTACGCTGATCTGTTACGAAGCTCTTAAAAACAATGACATTGATCTGTATCCTGAATATTCCGGGACAATATCCGAAGCAATCCTGAAACTCAGAGAAAAGACAGGCACAGATGAATTGAAGAAAAAACTTAATGACCTGGATCTGGATATTTCTGGTGAATACGGATTCAATAATACATACGCTCTGGCGGTTAAGAGATCAACTGCCGAAAAGTACGGGCTGAATAATATCTCTGACCTCAGAGATCATCCTGAATTAAAGATCGGATTGAGTTACGAATTCCTTAAGAGGGAAGACGGCTGGAAAAATCTTTCCGTGGCTTATGATCTGAAACAAATTCCGGGAGGACTTGAACACGGCTTGGCTTATAAAGCGCTTGACGACGGTCAGATAATGCTGACTGATGTGTATTCAACTGACGGGGAAATACCGAAATATGATCTGAAAATTCTTAATGATGATAAAAACTTCTTTCCCGATTATTCAGCGGTGACTTTTTACAGAACGGATTTAAATGAAAAAATTAAAACTATACTGAACGAACTCACCGGGAAGATAAGCGAAAATGAAATGCAGGAAATGAATTCAATGGTCCTTTTTGAAAACAAAACATTTTCTGAAGTTGCAGCTGAATTCCTGAAAAATAAAAAAATAATTGGAAGTTCGGACAAAAGGGAAGTAAGTCAGGAAACGAATATTTATTCAGAGATTTTTCCAAAACTTATTCAGCATCTTAAGCTAACATTCATTGCACTGCTGCTGTCAGTTTTAATTGCAGTTCCGGCGGGAATTTTCATTTACAGATACTCTTCATTTTCAAAGCCTGTTTTATATCTGTCGGGTCTGCTTCAGACAATTCCATCGATTGCCCTGCTTGCTTTCATGATACCTCTGTTTGGTATCGGATTTCTTCCGGCTGTCATAGCTTTGTTTATTTACGGACTGCTGCCGATACTCCGAAATACAACTACCGGCTTATTTACGGTTGATCCGCTGCTGAAGGAAGTAGCCGATGGAATGGGAATGACGAGTATGCAGAAACTTTATAATGTTGAACTTCCGCTGGCAATGCCTGCCATTCTTGCAGGGATCAGAACAGCTGCGGTTATCAACATCGGAACTGCAACACTTGCGGCATTCATTGGAGCAGGCGGTCTCGGGGAATTTATTGTAACAGGTCTGGCATTGAATAATACAAAACTGATTCTGATGGGAGCGATACCTGCAGCTTTACTTGCCATACTGACTGAATTAATTTTTGAGATTATTGAAAGAATGGTCTCCCCAAAACATTTACTGCGAAGCGGTATTTCTACTGATACCGTGTAATTTTATTCTGGGAATTTCTGAGATCATTGATAATATCTTCAGGAACCGGATAACCGTCTTCGGATTTTAAGTAAGAAACATGAACATGAGTTTTCCCTTCTTTCAGAATCGCTTTTCTTCCTGTTCTGCCGACTTCTCCTATCTTATCTCCGGGAATTACAATGTCTCCGGGCTTTACAATTACTTCTGACAAATGCGAATAATAAAAAAGTCCTTTGTTAGTAACGTCAAAGACCTTTACATATTTACCGCCGCGCAGAAGCGAACCGACTTTCCATGTCGTATCAGTAGCAACTACGATCCCGCCTGACATGCTGACAACATCAACAGGCTTCATAGTCGAGTCATCAAGGAGATCTTTATTGTCATCAAATATCATTATATCGTGAGCAGGATGTCCTTTCGAATTGCTTCCCTGAAAGTAATCATATTTTTTGAGTCTGTAATCATTCCCGTTTTCCCTGTAATAGACGGAAGTGAAATTCTTAAGGGGAAATACCCATTCGGATCTTTTAAATTCTCTGCCGTTTTTTGATCTGTAATATCTTATAAGATCCGGTTCATAACTCTTCAGCAGATCAACCGCTTCATCATATTCAATGCTTCCGTTTTTTATCTGTTCGTCAAGCAGATTCCACTTTTCACAGATGTCAGCATAAGAATATTTCTGAGCTTGGGAATTGATGTTGAAAATAAAAAACAGACCTGCTGTAAGGAAAATTATTTTCAGAAAATTCATTTAAATTAATTTGTATGGAAAATTGATTTAAAAAAAATAATAGTAACAATCAAAATTTTACGATCATTACTATTATTAATTATTTTATAAAAAAACTATCAAGTGCCTGAAAGCACATTCAGTGCGCTGCCGTGATGGAACCACTTTATCTGATGTTCATTCATAGTATGATTAAGCATAATGGTCTCCTCTTTGCCGTCCGAATGCTTTAAAGTCATTTTAACCTGTCTGCCGGGTTTTAAATCCGCAACATCCAGATCAATTTTATCATCTTCCTTTATTTTGTCATAATCCGAAGGATCTGCAAAAGTCAATGGGAGCATTCCCTGTTTCTTGAGATTTGTTTCGTGTATTCTTGCAAATGATTTGACGATAACCGCTTTTCCGCCGAGGAATCTCGGCTCCATTGCTGCGTGTTCCCTTGAAGAACCCTCGCCGTAATTCTCCTCACCGATCACTACCCATCCGATATTTTTCGCTTTATACTGACGCGCAACTCTCGGTACTTCATCGTATTCTCCGGTCAGATGATTTTTCACGGAATTCATTTTATCGTTGAAGCTGTTTATTGCTCCGATGAACATATTATTTGAAATATTATCCAGATGCCCTCTGTATTTCAGCCATGGTCCTGCCATTGAAATATGATCTGTAGTGCATTTGCCTTTTGCCTTAAGAAGTACGTGCAGGTTTTTGTAGTCATTGTCAACATCGGGTTTTTTGAACGGCTCGAGTGATTCAAGTCTCTGGCTCTCAGGCTGAATCACAACTTCAACTGAAGAACCGTCTTCTGCCGGAGCGACAAAACCAACGTCTCCTTTCAGAAATCCCTTATCGGGAAGTTCATTGCCGACAGGAATATCAAGCTTTACCATTTCTCCTTTTTCATTTTTTATAGAATCAGTCAGAGGATTAAATGTGAGTTTACCTGCCAGAGCGAATGCAGTCACAATTTCAGGTGATGCAACAAACGAATGCGTAGCTGAATTGCCGTCATTCCTTTTGGAGAAATTTCTGTTATATGAAGTAATGATTGAATTCTTTTCTCCGTCTTTCACGTCATGTCTTTTCCATTGTCCGATGCAGGGTCCGCAGGCGTTGGCAAGAACGAGACCGCCGACTTTTTCAAATGCTTCGAGCTGTCCGTCGCGTTCGATCGTCGCTCTGATCTGTTCGGATCCGGGAGTTATTGTAAATTCGGATCTGGCTTTAATATTTTTTGCGATTGCCTGTTTGGCGACAGATGCTGATCTCTCCATGTCCTCATAAGAAGAATTTGTACAGCTTCCGATAAGCGCGACTTTGAGTTCTTCGGGATAACCGTTTTCCTTAACTGCATCCTTTAATTTTGAGATCGGCCATGCGAGGTCAGGAGTATAAGGTCCGTTGACATGAGGTTCAAGAGTTGTTAGATCAATTTCAATTATCTGATCATAAAACTTTTCGCTTCCTTCATCGGCTTTGAGATAATCAGAGAGTTCATTTGCGAGATTTCCGATCTCCTCACGCTCGGTAGCTTTCAGATAATCATACATTCTCTTATCATAAGGGAACAGGGAAGTTGTAGCGCCGATCTCGGCTCCCATATTACAGATCGTTCCTTTTCCTGTGCAGGAGATTGAATTCGTTCCTTCACCGAAATATTCAATGATAGCTCCTGTTCCGCCCTTAACGGTAAGTATTCCAGCAAGCTTGAGAATTACGTCCTTTGGTGAAGTCCATCCTGTAAGTTTTCCCGTAAGTTTCACACCGATAATCTTTGGGAATTTCAATTCCCACGGCATTCCGGCCATTACGTCAACTGCGTCTGCTCCCCCGACTCCGATCGCCACCATTCCGAGACCACCGGCATTCGGTGTATGCGAATCAGTTCCTATCATCATGCCTCCGGGAAATGCATAATTCTCAAGAACAACCTGATGAATTATTCCGGCGCCCGGTTTCCAGAATCCTATACCGTATTTATTGGAAACGCTTGAAAGAAAGTCATACACTTCTTTGTTATCACCGTAAGCGCGCAGCAGATCATTCTTTGCTCCGACTTCAGCTTCAATAAGGTGATCGCAGTGAACTGTAGTTGGCACTGCGACTTTCGGTATTCCGGCGGTCATGAACTGAAGCAGAGCCATCTGAGCAGTGGCGTCCTGCATTGCGACTCTGTCTGGTTTGAAGTCTGTAAAATCCTTACCTCTTTTATACGGCTTAGCGGGTTTTTCCCATAAATGAGAATATAGGATTTTCTCCGTATAAGTCATCGGTCTTCCCAGTAATTTTCCTGCCTGGTCTGTTTTTTCACTGAAGTTTTTATAAACGTTTTTGATAAGATTTAAATCGAATATCATCTTTGTAATTTTTTTATTTTAAAATTAATTTTCTGAAATATCATTTGTAATTTGCTGTAAAATTTTTCTAATCTTTTATATATACAATTTCCTCTTCGTTCAGAAGTTCCATGCCTTTGAACTTCAGAAGTATCTGCGCCACTGTCACCACATCCTTCTGACAGTATACTGCAATTCTTTCCGTATCCTTATCCTGCCAGTAGACCTTTCCAACTTGACTTCCGTCAATGTCATCCTTGGGCGATTTTATTCCCAGCGCTCCTGCCAGTAATATCAGGGAAGTGTAACTTTTATAATCCCCGAATTTCCACATATCCATCGTATCGAGATTTCTCACTTCCCACGGCTTCTTACCGGAATTGTCAAGAATAGCGGGAATCCTGATCCCGTTAATGATACATCTCCTGGCTATGTAAGGGTAATCAAATTCCTTTCCGTTATGTGCGCATAAATAATTATCCGGACTGCTGAAATTCTTTTCAAGCAATCCTGAAAATTCATTGAGTATTTCTTTTTCATCATCTCCGTAATAAGACTTTACCCTGAATTTATTGTCCTTCTCGCCGGTAAAAACTCCGCAGCTGATGCATATTATTTTCCCGAACTCGGAATATATTCCCGCCTGATCATAAAGATCCTGTGCGGTTATATTTTCTTTTATCTGGAATTTCATTTTCTTTTCCCACAGCGCTTTCCAGAGTTCGTCAAGCTCTTCATAGTTTTTTTTCTGCGGAACAGTCTCAATGTCCAGAACAAGTACCTTTGTAAGATCCAACTGATCAAGCATAATTTTCTCCTTTTATTTTAATTGGTTTACTTAACATATTTCATCCGAATCCTTTATAATTTTTACAATGACTTTTTCCGGAAAATCTTCCAGCTTTTTAAATCTGATACAGCCCTTTCCGCAGTTCAGCCCTTTTAGTAAATCTTTATTCTTTGCAACCGATTTAGTATCCGCATAAAATGCCATGTAATTTTTCTGAGAATTGAACGCCAGTATGACTTTACCATTATATTCATAAGTCGGCATTCCGTATTTCATGGTTTCCTTTACTTGTGGAATTGTTTTCTTAATAATCTTTCTTAACTTAGTCAGTTCCTTTTTCCTGTCCGGATCGATCTTCTGAAGGAACTCGGTTACTGTATCGGCTTTAGTTATCATAAATCCTGTAAATGTTTTACTTTTTATTTAACATTTCATTTAAAGCCTCTGGATCGGAAACAGGCAGTTCGCATTTGTAATTCTCGCAGAGAAATACTTCCGTCTTGCTATCCTCTCCGGTTATTTTTCCGATGAAAGGTGAAATTTCCGACATTTTTTTCCCGGCATGCACTCTGACGCTGTTAGGAATGAAATTGTTATTCAATATTCCGGATAATTCCTTAAACTCACTGCTGTCACTTTTCCCGTTTAAAATAATTTCTTTCGGAGAGTTCAGATAAAAACTAAGCGCGCAGAGCATCTGAGGACTGGAGAAAGGCAGTCGTTTCAGATCATCCTGAAAGAGGTTCAGACTTTTTTCGGCTTTATCGATTAGATCTTTATTGTCAGTCATGAATCCCAGCTTAAGCAGATTCATTATCTGAATGGAATTGCCTGCAGGTTCAGCGCCGTCATACGTATCCCTGGTTTTAAGCAGAATGTCTTTATCGGATTTCATAACATCGAAAAATCCGGCAGAATCATTATCGTAAAATTTATCCAGAAGAATTTCATTCAGCTCCAGTGCAAGCTCCAGGTATTTTATTTCATAAACAGTTTCATAAAGATCTGTCAGTGCTGCAATGAAAAATGAATAGTCTTCAAGAGTTCCGCTGAATCTTGATTCACCGTCCCTGAATCTGTGGAGAAGAACTTTGTCTTTAGTGTCATAAAGTTTATCAATGATAAATTCAGCGGCATTTACCGACTTCGAAAGATATTTCTCCTCGCCGGTTACCCTGTAAAGTTTTGCAAAAGCGGAAACAGTAAGTCCGTTCCAAGAAGTCAGTATCTTATCGTCAAGATGCGGTCTTGGTCTTTCCGATCTTACCTTCAGAAGTTTTGTTCTGCATTCATCAATAATGACGGCGATATCCTCAGGCATTCTTTCAAACTGTTTAGCCGTTTCATAAATATCATTCGCGATGTAGAGCACATTTTTATTTCCAAATACTTCATGCGGATCATTCACTGTATTTCCGTTGCTGAGAATCCCGAAATAGAAATTGAATATCTCCGCATTATCTTTGCCGAGTATTTTTTCTATCTCATTTTTCTCCCATAAATAAAAAGCTCCTTCTTCTTTCACATCGGGACTGTTTTTATCCGGTGCGCTTTCAGCGTCCTCTGCAGAATAAAACCCTCCGTTTTTATCGGAAAGATTATTCATAACATATTCAGCTGTATCCTCGGCGACAAAAAGAAAAAATTTATTTTTTGTGACAAGGTAAGTATCAATATAAGTTGAGATCAGCTGCGCCTGATCATAAAGCATTTTCTCAAAATGAGGAACCCTCCAGAAATGATCCACTGAATATCTGTGAAAGCCGCCTTCAAGGTGATCATACATTCCGCCTTCGTACATTTTCTTTAAAGTATAGGTTACAATGTCGAGTGCCTTGAATTCCTTTTTGTGATAATAATAGTCAAGAAGAAAGTTATAAACTACCGGTCTGGGAAATTTATTTCCTTTTCCGAATCCTCCTTCTTCGTCATCATAAATGTTTACAATGCTTTTAAATGCATTGTCCAGTTCATCATGAGTCAATTTTCTATGTCCGTTCCCGCCGAGTCTGGAGTCGATTAACTGCTGCAGCTTTGAGACTATCTTGTCTCCGCTGCTGATGACTTCTTCTCTTCTGTTTTTCCATGCATCATTAATCTGAGTTATAACATCCTCAAAACCAGCGCGCCCGTATTTAGCTTTTGGTGGAATGTAAGTTGCGCCGTAAAACGGTTTGAGTTCGGGAGTAAGAAACATGCTCATCGGCCATCCGCCTGAACCTGTCATTGCCTGAAGTGCTGTCATGTAAACTCTGTCCACATCAGGTCTTTCTTCCCTGTCAACTTTTATATTTATGAAATATTCATTCATCAGCCCGGCGATCTGCTCATTTTCAAAGACTTCCCTCTCCATTACGTGGCACCAGTAGCAGGTGGAATAGCCGACAGATAGAAAAACAGGTTTGTCCTGATCACGCGCCAGTGCAAAAGTCTTTTCATTCCATGGATGCCAATTTACGGGATTATAAGCATGCTGTAAAAGATAAGGACTCTTTTCGTTGATAAGTGAATTGGATTTTTTTGTAGTCTGCATTAAGCTGATTATTATGAGAAGAAGAACATTCTTTAATTTAATAAATTAATAGAACTGAATAAATGCAAATTTATCGATATTTTTAATAAATTAATAAAATATATGATTTTTAAATCAATAAATCCTTACAACGGAAAAGAAGTAGGAAGCTATACTGAGCATACCGATTCCGAATTATCTGAAATGCTTGATACTGCAGGGAAATCCTTTCAGAGCTGGAAAAAAACTCCCTTGGTCAAACGCTCTGAATTAATAATAAAAGCCGGGCAGATCCTCAGGGATAATATTGAAGAATATGCTCGGATGATAACTGTTGAAATGGGAAAACCGATCACTGAATCAAGAGCTGAAATTAACAAGTGCGCTTGGGTCTGCGATTATTATGCTGATAATGCCGGGAAATTTCTTGCTGATGAAATTATTGAAACTGACGCGCGGAAAAGTTTTGTAAGACATGACCCGATCGGCTGCGTGCTGGCGATTATGCCCTGGAATTTTCCATTCTGGCAGGTATTTCGTTTTGCAGCGCCTACTCTGACTGCCGGCAATACTGCATTGCTGAAACATTCATCAAATGTATTCGGCTGCGCTGAACAGATTAAAGATGTCTTTGCAAAAGCTGGATATCCGGAAGGAGTCTTTCAGAATCTTATTATTCATCATGATAAAACGGAAATTATAATGAAGCATGATGCCGTTCAGGCGGTCTCGCTGACAGGAAGCGAAAGAGCCGGTTCCTCTGTTGCTCAGATATCCGGAAAATATATCAAAAGATCATTGCTTGAACTCGGCGGCAGCAATGCTTTCATAGTCTGGGAAGATGCGGATATTGATAAGACAGTAAAGACAGCGCTTATGGCAAGAATGATAAACTGCGGTCAGAGCTGCATTGCAGCCAAGCGGTTTATTCTTGTTGAAAAAATTTATGATGAATTTGTAACAAAGTATATTGACTCGGTAAGTAAACTCAAGTCCGGTGATCCTATAAATGATGATACACAGGTCGGTCCTCTCGCAAGAAAAGACCTTGCGGATGATCTACATTCTAAGATCACAAAAACTTTAGAGCAGGGCGCGGAATTACTCCTCGGCGGTAAGCAGTCTGATTCATATCATGAACCGACTGTTCTCGGAAATGTATTACCGGGAATGACTGTCTTTGAAGAGGAAACATTCGGTCCGCTGGCTGTGATGATAAAAGCAAAGGATGAAGACGATGCTTTCCGTCTTTCAGAATTGTCGAGATTCGGACTGGGAGTTACTGTCTGCACAACGAATGTTGAGAAAGCTGTTTCAATGGCGGACAGAGTAAGCGACGGGGCTTATTTTATAAATGAACTCGTAAAATCCGATCCAAGGCTGCCTTTCGGAGGAACTAAAATATCAGGTTACGGACGTGAGCTTTCTAGGGACGGTATTATGGAGTTTGTAAACAGGAAGACTGTTTATGTGAAATAGTTTTAAATTTTTTTTTATAAAATTAAAAACGGACAGCAAAATTTAAATAATGTCCGTTTTTTTTATTTAAACTTAAAACTTTTTTTATATGATAATTAATTTTCCGTCAAATCATATGAAATCAAAACAAAAGTAATGAAAATCATAATTTACCACTCGAAAAAATTTCCGGTTTACATTTTTTTGATATTACCTATTCCGTTTTTTTCCGATCGTTTAATGCTTGCGGATCCTTTATAAAAGACATTTCCTGTTCCGTTTAATGTAATGTCAATTTCCCTTTCGGAACGGACATCCGCATTGCCAACTGAATTACTTACTATTTTCAGTTTGTCAGCAGTCAGATCAAATGCGTTTAAATTTCCCACACCGTTATGAAGTATGTCAACTATATCAGCATTACCTGAAAAAGTATTATTGCCTACTGAATTTATTTCCAGATCAAGTCTGTTGCAGTCAAATTCCAGATCAATATTCCCGACTCCGTTATTGATAATTTTCAGATCGTTAAGGTCAAGTTTGTTTTCCGATCTTAAGTTTCCCACACCGTTGTTTCTCAGGGCTGTCAGATCCTTCAGGGTAACATATACACTGAGTTTGTGGGAATCCTTTAATGTAATTCCTTTTTTGACTGAAATCACAAGTCTTCTATCGGTTACTTTTGTTTCAATATACGGCAGTATGTTTTTGTCACCTTTGATTGTTACTGACTCAGTCCCGCCCTGTTTAAGAAAGACATTCATAACTCCGTCTGATTCAATTTCATCAAATGACGAAAGAGTCCGGTTTTCTTCGGAAACATTTCCGTTTCCGTAAATTGTCTGTGCTGATAAATTCAGAGAGGTAGTTAAAACCGTAAGTAATAAGAACATTCCTGAAAGAATGAAAAGATTATTCATGACTTTAAATTTAATTAATGGAAAGATTCATTATCCTGAACGGACAGGATTGAATTATGTTTCGCGACAATCCGGAATGTTTATTTATTCCTGAAATTCGCAAGTCTCATATCAAGAAAAGATTCGAAATCAAAATCATCATAGTCATGGACACGTTCAAACATCTCCTCGGACTCCGCTTTTCTTCCCGTGCGGGAATAAATTTTACCAAGCTCAAAAAATGAATGAGGGACAAGCCATGTTTCATTTTCAGGTTTAAGCTGAATGCATTTTTTAAAAAATTCTTCCGCTTTTTTATAATCACCGCTGTATGAATAAGTCAGCGCTGCATCGAAATAATATTTTATAAGATCATCGTCGGAATTATATATTTTGAGAGACCCGTCATTTCGGATCTCATCATATATATCAAGAGCTTCCTTCAGCTTAAAGGATTCCCTGAGGTTCATTCCGGTTATCAGTTTTTTGTCAAATTCGTTCAGCGGTTTTTTTATTTTTTCACGCGCATATCTGTAGAAAAATTTATCAAGCTCGCCGTCCCTTTCATTAATAAAATCTTTTCTGACACCCGCATATCTGTCAATTGCGGCGGATCTGCTGCCTGTCAGTTCATATGCAACTGCAAGCGTGAATAAATATACATTATATCTGTCTTCGTAGTTTACAAGTTTCATATAATTCTCAAGATAGGGGATGCTTTTATCGTATTCATTCAGACGGAAATATGCCGTTCCGAG
Source organism: Bacteroidota bacterium (assembly GCA_018266875.1). Lineage (GTDB taxonomy): Bacteria > Bacteroidota > Ignavibacteria > Tepidaquicellales > Tepidaquicellaceae > UBA2330. The sequence continues at coordinate 107,990 of JAFDZR010000016.1, read as the reverse complement.
AACTGCGTTGGAGGATTTAATGATCTCCTCTTTGAAGAAAGACGGCTTATTCAGTTCAAGTGCTGTATTGGCATTGTCTATTGCATCCTGTGTAAATCCATACTGCAGAAGTATGCTCGAATAAAAAACCCTGAAGACAGCACTCTGCGGAAATTCACTTATCAGTTCTTCGGAATATTTAAGTGCGGTTTTGTCATTGTCTTCCTTTTCCCTGAGTGAAAATATTGACAGAAAAACCTTGGAATCGGTTCTGGTGAATTTACCTTTGTCTTTTGAAATGTTAAGATACTTTACTCCGTCCTTTATATTTCCTTCAAAACCGATTAGTGAAAGGAGCCATTTGAATTTCTCCGGAACAAAACCCAAAGCAACTTTATAAAGACCTAGACCCATGTAAGCGTCATAATAATCCGGTTTTCTTTCTATGAGTGAACTTAATATCCTGTAACCGTCATTGCCGTTTGATGCGGCTTTGAGAAGACTTTTATTCAGACTCAGCATGAGCAGAGAAACATAACTGTGAGTAAGTCCTTTATAATACAAGGCATCGTAATCATTTTCATTTTTATCAAGAAGATCCTCGGATTTCTGAATGACTTTTTCTGAAAGATCAATATACTTATTGAACATTTCCTCGTTCCGCGAGGGCATTGCTTTATAAAAGTAGATGAGGGATTCGTAAAAATAACCCTTTATGTCAGCCGGATTTGATTTCTGAATTGAAAGGAATACATTTTCGGCTTCATCGAATCTGAGATCGTATATTAGATTCAGACCTTCAAGTATCTGTGTATCCGCCTGCGCATCAGCTCTGGCAATTGAGCATACGAGCATTAGAAAAAACAATGCTGATATTGAAAATATTTTCATTAAATAATAATTTACTGACTTAACTGAATTAAAACTGAACTTGTTCCAAATAAATATCCTGAATTCCGGAATTGAAATTAATACCTGCATTCTGCAAAAAAACTCAATTGTAATCCGATCGTTGAATCTTTACAGTAAATTTTTTACAGGTAGTTTTATTTCTTTAAAGATTAATTATTCCGGAAGGATTTATAACCTTTTTCCAATAATAAATTATCTGAATAACGATATAATCTCAATACTGTCCAAATTAATTTTTAATCATAAGAAATGCTTTAATATTTAAAATCTTTTAAACTTT
>JAFDZR010000016.1:83187-106669 GCA_018266875.1 Bacteroidota bacterium | reverse complement strand
ACTAAACGTTTTGGACACTATTGATATAATCTGTTGCGCTGATTCCAAATTAGATTTGTTATCAGCACTTTTATCTTTATTTTGGATATATCTGTTTTTATATTTGTATATCTTGTAACCAAACTATAATATGCCAAAAATAATATTTGAAATAAATTACAACATTTATCCTGAAAAAAGAGATGAATATCTGAAGGCGATCAAAGAAATAAAAAAGAACATCAACGGATCTGACAATAATCGTTATTCTGTATTTGAAAGCAAGAAGCTTCCCAATAATTTTACCGAGATCTTTCACTGCGACAGCGAGGAGGAGCTTGATTCCATTGATGATAATCAAAGCGATGAGACAAAAGAACTTATCCAGAGCCTGTTTGAACATTACATTAAGGACAGCAAAGTGGTTTACTCAACAAAATACGAAGTTTAAATTTACTTCCGGAAAATTTATTTATTGTGTCTAGAGTAGTGGTTTAAACTACTCTTTTTTTTTATTTTCAGTTTATGAAATTAAATGAAATCCTAAATACCGGTAATTTAACTGACAGAATAAGATCTGTTAATTTTAAAAAAAGCAATCTCATAAAACTGCTTGTTCTGTTTACCACGGTCACCGCTTTGTATTTCATGATCCCAAGTTATAAAAACATCGAATCAAAATATGAAGTCGGCGCTATATGGTCATCGGAAGATCTGATTGCGCCATTTTCATTCCCCGTTTATAAAGATGAAGCTGATTATGAAAAGGAAAAGGAAGATGTAATAAAGAATATTGCGCTGGTCTTTGATAAGGTGAATGTGGATGAAAAAAACCTTGAAGACAGTCTTCAGGATCTCAAATCAGGAATCCTCAATATTTTCAGAAAGACAGACGAACTTGTAAAAAACAATGAGGGCTTTATTAACTCCGAGACTCTCGATTCGGATAAAAGCAGACTCGGAGTTAATTTTTCATTTTCCGAATGGGAAAAACTCTATTCGGTCTACTCAAAATCAAGGAACAGAGATGAACCCGTTTCATTCAGTGAGTTTATTGATTATACTGCTGATGAGATACTTGTAAATTCAAAAAAAGACGTGATCAATATTGATAAAAGCAAGATCTCTTCGAAAAAAATTACCGTCCAGATCAAAGATAAAAAACTTCAGGAACTGAACGACCTTGATAACGTCTTCGATAAATCAGAATTACTCCTGAATTATGAAACTGATTTCAAAAACAGATTCAGGGATTCTCTGCTTGTTTCATCCGCATTAAAGATAAGCGGGAAATTCAGTCCGGATAATCTGATTTTCAATAATGAACTCACCGAAAAGGAAACTCAGAGCAGAATAGAACAGATCCCGAAAACAATCGGCATAGTCAAGGAAAATGAAAGGATCATCAGCAAACACGATCCCGTGAACAGGTTTACAAAGATGAAACTTGATTCCTACAAGAAGATCCGTCTTGAAAAGATCGGAATGCAGGACCTGATACTTCAGTATGTAGGTAAATTATTCACAGTGATTATTCTTCTTATTGTACTGGCGTTTTTCCTTTATTACATAAGACCTGCGACATTCAAAGATAATTTCAAGTTAATGATCATTTCGTCAATGATCCTGATTGTAGGATTCATCGCTTTTCTAAGTATGAATATCGATCTTAAACTCCCGATCGAACTGCTTGTGTTTGTTCCCGTAGCTTCAATACTTCTTACAATAATTTTTGATTCTAGACTGGCATTTTATACGGTTACTATTATATGTTTTTTTGTCGCTGCTATAAGAGGAGGCGATTATTCGATAGCATTTATTTCCTTCTGCGGATCGGTGCTTGCGATTTTCAGCGAAAGGGATATTAAGAACAGATCACAGATCTTCCGTTCTTTTTTCTTTATACTTATCGGTTATACATTGTCCATACTTGCAATAAACCTCATCAGAATAGAAGACTATCAGAAACTCTGGATAAAACTCATGTTCGGAGGTATCAATGCCGTAATGTCTCCGGTAATTGCTTTCGGTCTTCTTATATTTTATGAAAAAGTATTTAAAATTACCACGGATCTGACTCTGCTTGAACTTTCGGATTTCAATCATCCGCTTCTCAAAGAGCTTTCATCAAAAGCTCCCGGGACTTTTCATCACAGCATTGTTATGGGAAATTTATCCGAAGCAGCCGCTGAAGCAATCGGTGCAAATCAGATCCTTGCAAGAGTCGGATGCTATTATCATGATATCGGTAAAACAATTAAGCCGCAGTATTTTATTGAGAATCAGCTGGATGAGTTCAATAAACACAATGAACTCAATCCGACCATCAGCACTAAAATTATTATTGCTCACGTAAAAGACGGAGTTGAACTTGCAAAAAAATACAAACTTCCGCAGGAAATAATAGACTTCATTCCTATGCATCACGGCACAACGCTGGTATCCTATTTCTATGACAAAGCCAAGAACGCTTCCAAGGAAGAAATAATAGATTATATTTACAGATATCCCGGTCCGAAGCCTCAGACAAAGGAAACAGGTATAGTAATGCTTGCGGATTCCATTGAGGCAAGCACGCGTGCGATTGAGGATCCCACGCCGGAGAAGCTTGAAAACAAGATCAAGGATGTTATTAAAAGCAGATTCATGGAAGGGGAGTTTGATGAATGTGATCTTACTTTCAGGGATCTTACTCTTATCAAGGACAGTTTCATGAAAGTTCTGATCGGAATTCATCATCACAGAATAAAGTATCCGGATAAAAACCAGCTGGAACTGGTAAGCACTCAGAAAAGTAAATAATCAGGTGACTTTAATTATGAAAGAAGACCTGGATCTGCACAAAAAATTATTCATTAATTATCTAACCGTTGAAAGATCCTTATCAGAGAACACTCTCTATTCATACAGATCAGACATTGACAGATTTTATAAATATCTTACTGAAATAAAAAACATATTCAGCGTTGAAGATGTCAGCGAAAATATTGTCAATGATTTTCTTAAATATCTTAAGACAAGCGGTGATAAAAATCATGAGAGATATTCGGATAAATCTGTATCACGATTCATTTCCTCGCTCAGATCTTTTTTCAAATATCTGGAATCAGAAGATGTTATTTCAATAAATCCGGTATCGGATCTTGAAACTCCAAGGACATCAAGAACTCTGCCGGAAGTTCTTTCCATTGAGGAAACCGAGCTTCTTTTGTCAAAGCCGGATGTTAATGACAGGCTTGAACTAAGGGATAAAGCGCTTCTTGAAACCATGTACGCCAGCGGTCTAAGGGTAAGCGAAACCTCAAATCTCGAAACGGGAAATATTTTTTTTGAAGAAGGATATCTTAGGATAATCGGTAAGGGATCGAAAGAAAGAATAGTTCCGATAGGGGATATTGCGCTGAAATTTATTGTAAAATATATGAACGAAAGCCGGCCGGCAATTAAAAACAGCAAATCGGGAAATATTCTTTTTTTAAATTACAGGGGAGGAAAACTTTCCAGAATGGGAATTCTGAACATACTTAATAAATATGTAAATCTTTCCGGGATCAAAAAAAACGTTCATCCGCATACTCTGAGACATTCATTTGCAACACATCTGCTCAAGGGAGGTGCGGATATCAGGGTCATACAGGAAATGCTTGGCCATTCCGATATTTCAACTACTCAGATCTATACTCACATCGACAGGGATTATCTGATTGAAGTTCACAGGAGCTTTCATCCCAGATCCTGAATCCAATGATAGTTAAATATTGTTAAATTGAATAAATAGCTTATAATCCGTATATTTACAACTATAAATTAAATTACATCAGGAGAAATTAAATAATGAAAAAAAGTAAACTTATATTTTCTGTTTTACCCTTTGTTATTTTTGCTTTAAGCGTATTATATTTTCACGGCTGTTCCTCAGCTGAATCTACTACAGGAAAACTTGCTTTTCAGCAGAAAGACTTTGTCAAAGCAGAAATGGAACTTAAAAAAGGACTTTCAATAGATCAGAACGATGACGAGGGTTGGTTTATGCTTGGATATTCTCAGGTGGAAAACGGTAATTATGCTGAAGCTCAGAAATCATTTAAAAGAAGTCTTTCTATATCAAATAATTTCAACGATAAAATCCAGGCCTACTGGGTGGAAAAATTCAATCAGGGAGCAAGGGATTTTAAAAGCGGAATTGAATCTGAAGAAAAGAAAAATACTGAAGCCGCGCAAACCTACTATAAAAACGCTCTTAAAAACTTTGAAGAGTCATCAGTCATTTTCCCCGACAGTCTGAAATCTTTTTCCGCAATGGGAGAAACATATCTTGCTTTGGGCAATACTGATAAAGCTCTTGAAATTTTCAGTGACATTGCCTCCAAATCGACAAATAAACTTGACGCAGAAAGAGTCGCAAAGATCCTTTTTGAATCAGGACTCGGCATGATGTCCACAAAGAATTACAGCGCTGCCAGCGAAACTTTCAAAAAAGTGCTCGCAATTAAGAATCTTCCGAGGGATGATGAATATTACGAAACCTCCGCCTACAATAACGGACTTGCACTTGCAAAAATGGGCGAGGATATGAGAGTTAAAGATGAAAACAGTAATTATAAACAATACTTCTCAGAGGCTCTTGCATCACTTGAGCCGCTCACTGTAAGTCTTAAAAAGAAAGATCTTGAAAAACAGGTTTACGAACTTCTAATCTCTGTTTATGCAAATCTCGGAATGACTGATAAAGCTCAGGACGCTCTTAAAAAGAAACAGGAACTGGAAGGTAAGTAAATCATAAATGGATAACGAAAATCAGCAGCAGTCAAGATCACATTCTGGAAGATGGTTCTGGGGAATATTTATTTCGCTCATTACCATTGCTTTGGTTTTCGTCGGAATATCACTTCTGTTTTTCGCTAAAGTAATTTCCAGCTCGGATAATTATCAGGAGATAAAGGGAAAAGGAAACGGCAAGATCGCAGTAGTCGAACTTGATTTCACGATTTTTTCTTCCGAAGGAATTGTCAGGCAGTTCAAAAAATATTCGGAAGATAAATCCATAAAAGCTATTATCCTGAGGGAAAATACTCCCGGAGGAGGAGTCGCCGCTTCACAGGAGATTTATGAAATAATAAGGCAGACAAGAGATGCCGGGAAACCGGTTATTATCTCAATCGCTAGTCTCGGTGCCAGCGGTGGATATTACGCCGCATGCGGCGGAAGCGTAATTGTAGCTGACGAAGGCTCGCTTGTGGGAAGCATCGGAGTTATCATCCAGCTTGTAAATTATAAAGAGCTTGCCGATAAGATCGGTCTGAAATCCATGACAATTAAAAGCGGTGAGTTAAAAGACGCGGGAAACCCTTTCAAGGATTTTTCAAAGGAAGATCAGGAATATTTTCAGGAAATTGTTGACGATACTTTTAATCAGTTTCTGGAAGTCGTCTCGCGTGAAAGAAAAATTGATATGGAAAAGCTCAGAGAATATGCCAACGGAAGAGTCTTTACTGGCAGACAGGCAAAAAAGATCGGACTTATTGATTCCATTGGAACTTATCAGGATGCGATAAGAATTGCCGCTGAAATGGGAGGCATAGAAGGTGAACCAACAATTGTAAAGGAAAAAGAAAAAAGCACTCTGCTGGAAAGATTGCTTGAAACTTCAGTAAGCAGTCAGCTTAAATCAATTAAAGAGGATATAAAGTCGGAATTTATTGATCAGCCTCTTTTACAGTATAAATTTGTTTATTAATACAAAGAAAGGAGAGGATAATGACAAGATCTCAGATAGCAGCAGCTATATCCGGCGCTACAGGATTAAGTAAAAAAGAAACAGAGATCGTAGTGGAAGGATTTATAAGCTGTGTAATTGATTCATTAAAAAGAAATGAATCAGTTGAAATCAGAGGATTCGGTACCTTCAAAAATAATATGAAGCATCCGAGAATTGCCAGAAATCCTAAAACAGGCGAAAAGATCTCTCTTGGAAAAAGATACATTCCGATGTTCAAGGTTTCAAAGGATTTTAAAAGAGTAGTGCAGGAATCGCTTGCAGAATAATTAACGAAATTAATAATAATAAAATAATTCAACAGAAAGGAAAAAATCAATTATGCCCTGCGGTAAAAAAAGAAAAAGACACAAGATGTCCACTCATAAGAGGAAAAAAAGACTGAGAAAGAACAGACACAAAAAGAAAATCAGATAGTATAGTTTTTTTATGCCGTCAGTTTATTTCTGACGGCATTTTTTTTTTTTTTTTATGTCCAAACCGAAAGAAATTTTATTACTTTTTCTTTTCCAAGAATTTCCGCCACTGACGGAAGATCAGGTCCGTTCTCACTTCCCGTCAACGCTATTCTAACAGGCTTGAAAAGTAATTTTCCCTTAATACCTGTCAGCTTCTGAACTTCATTTATTTTTTCCTTATATATCTCTGCTGTCAGGACTTCCGTATTCTCTAACTGTCTTATCAATTCGGAAAATACTGTCTTAGTTGTTTCTGCCGTAAGATACTCCTTCAGTTTTTCATCTGTCAGCTCTGCCTTATCCTGTGTGAAAATCTTTGTGTGCTCCGGAATTTCATTCAGTTTGTTGAGATATACTCTTATAGCCAGTAAAATTTTCATTGTATGCTCCCTGTCTGAAACATCAACTCCTGTGTCCCTGAAATAGGGGAGTGAAAGATCTAAGAGTCTTTCCGGATCATAATTCTTTATGTATGAATTATTCATCCAGTTGAGTTTGTCAACATTGAACACAGCTCCGGAAGACTGTACTTTTTCGAGGGAAAATTTTTCCGTAAGGTCTTTCATAGAAAAGAATTCCTGTTCCTCTCCTTCTCCGGGATTCCAGCCCAGCATTGCAATGAAATTTACAAGAGCTTCTTTGAGATAACCCTTTCTCAGATAATCTTCAACCGCTACGTCTCCCTGTCTCTTGCTCAGCTTTGTTTTGTCAGGATTAAGGATAAGAGGGACGTGCGCCATTACCGGAACTTCCCATCCCAGCGCTCTGTAAAGAAGTATGTGCTTTGGCACTGATGTTATCCATTCCTCTCCTCTTATAATATGTGTAACTTCCATCAAATGATCATCAATGACATTGGCAAGATGATATGTGGGAAATCCGTCAGACTTGATTAGTATCTGATCATCAATTACATTCGAATCGATTTTTATAGTGCCTTTTATCAAGTCATTAAATCTTATTTCTTCATCCCTTGGAACTTTCAGTCTGATCACATGCGGAATCCCATTCTCAAGATTTGCTTTTACTTCTTCATCCGTGAGATTCAGCGCTCTGCCGTCATACATTGTCTGTCGTCCTTCCAGCTGCTGCATGCGTCTCATTTCCTCAAGTTCTTCCGGTGTCTCGAAAGCATAATATGCGGCTTTCTTATCCAGAAGCTCCTGACAGTATTTTCTGTAAATTTCAAGCCGCTGCGACTGATAATATGGACCTTTGTCTCCGCCGCGATCCGGACCTTCGTCAAATTCAATTCCGAGAAGTTCCAGCGAATTTACGAGATTATCCACCGCGCCTTCGACTAATCTGGTCTGATCCGTGTCTTCAATTCTGAGTATATTTTTTCCTCCGGTATTCCTTGCATATAGATAATTGAACAGCGCCGTTCTCAAAGAACCGATGTGAATATATCCGGTCGGCGAAGGCGCGAATCTTACTCTTACGTTTTTATTTTTATCCATTAATTATTATTTACGATTATTACGAATTCTCCTTTTGTTTTGAACTGTCCGGCAAGCAGATTTTTTACTTTTCCTCTTATTATCTGCTCGAATTTTTTTGTAAGCTCTCTGCAAACGGCAGTTTCCTTGTTGCCGATGTGCTGATGAATATCATTCAGGGTTTTGTAAATGCGGAACGGCGATTCGAAAATTATCAGCGTCATTTTTATCCCGGAAAGTTCTTTTAATAATGTCTGTCTTCCTTTTTTCTGAGGAAGGAATCCCTGAAAGAAAAATTTTCCTGTGGGAATTCCCGACAGGATCAGGGCATGGATCAGCGAGCTGCAGCCGGGAACGGAATATACATCTATGTTTTCCTCAATGCATTTTGACACAAGGATGTTGCCCGGATCAGAAATGCACGGAGTGCCGGCATCTGAAACCAGAGCAACGGTTTTTCCCGATCTTATTTCATTTATTATCTGTTCAGCTTTGCTTGCTTCTACCTGTGAATAGTAACTTATGGTTTTATTTCGGATCCCGTACTGGCTCAGCAGAAAATTTGTTTTGCGCGTGTCTTCGCAGGCGATCAGGTCGGCGTTTTCAAGAATACTTACCGCTCTGAAAGATATATCCTCAAGATTACCTATAGGGGTGGATACAATATAAAGAACTCCCTTGTGAATGTTCTGAAGATCGAATTTATCTTTGAATTTATTGTATGTTACTGCTAAGCGTTCGTTCAAATACTAAGAAAATATTTTGCTGATATATTGAAGTATATTATAATTATATTTAAAATACTTAATTCTTAATCCATTTTAAATTTATATATTCATGTTAGTAATAGGTAAAAACCCCGTTCTCGAAACGCTGAAAGCCAATCCTGAATCTTTTAATAAAATAATTCTCCTGAAAAAGCTCAAACCCGAAAACAAGCTCAAAAGCATCGTGGAAATTGCAGGCAAACATAATATTAATATTGTCTATCTGAATTACTTTGAATTTAAAAATTACTTTGATAATAAAAGCAAAGACGAAGGTGTGGATCAAGGTGTGATCGGATTTATAAAAGATTATGAGTATACATCAGTCAGGGAAATGGTTGAAGCTAACAAAAAAATAAAAAATCCTCTTATTCTCGTGCTTGACAGCATTACCGATCCTCATAATCTCGGAGCGATAGCGCGCTCAGCTGTGTGTCTCGGAGCAGACGGTATTGTAATTCCCAGACATAACTCTGCTGAAGTTAATCATACCGTTCTTAAAACTTCCTCCGGAGCCGTAAATTATATTGCAATAGCAAAGGAAACAAATATCTCAAATACTCTGATCTATCTTAAGAATAACGGCTACTGGATTGCCGGGACAGACCTTAATTCATCCAAAACGATTTTTGAATCTGATCTTAAACTGCCGCTTGCTCTGCTCATCGGCAGCGAAGGTTCCGGTCTGAGAAAAAACCTGCTTGAGAAATGTGACATCAGGATTCGTATACCTATGGCGGGAAAAATTGATTCGCTGAATGCGTCTGTCTCTGCCGGTGTGTTCCTTTATGAGATCTTCAGACAAAAAAATTCATGAAGTTCCTGTCCTTTTCTTCGGAGTTGGTATGTCGTATTTTGTCAGAAGTTTGTAAAGATGACTTCTCTGTATCTTCAGCGCGTCGGCAGTCTGAGTTATGTTGTATTTGTAATCATTCAGCATCTTAAGTAAAAAGATCTTTTCGGATTCATTCTGAAAATCATTAAGCGTCATGTTCCTGTTGAAGAGTTCGCTGAATTCCTTTAAATGTCTGCTTCCCGGAATTTCAATATCTTCGTATTCGATCACTTTCTTGTCAACGGAAATTATGAGTCTTTCCACAAGATTTTTTAACTCCCTTACATTACCGGCCCATCTCAGCGAAAGGAATAGATCTATCGCGCTCTTGCTGAATTTCTTTACGGGAATATTATTCTCGAGACAGAATTTCTTAGTGAAATATTCCACAAGTTCATTTATATCCTCCGGTATTTCGCGCAGAGCCGGAAGCTGAATTCTGAATACATTTATCCTGTGATAAAAATCTTCCCGCAGATTGCCGCTCTTTACTTCTTCCAGCAGATCCCTGTTTGATGCAAATATGAATCTGGCATTCAGATGTAATTCTATGTTTGTGCCGATTCTTGTGATCTTGTTTGATTCAATTACCTTCAAAAGTTTTGACTGAACTTCCTCAGATAAATTTGAGATCTCGTCGAGAAAAATTGTGCCGCCTTCTGCAAGTTCGAATTTCCCTTTGATGAAATTACCGTTTTCAATTCCTCCGAATAATTCCAGATCGGTATTCTCCTCAGGCAGATTTGCGCTGCTTATCTCGACGAAAGCTTTACCGGATTTATCAGAATAAAGATGAATCAGTCTTGCCGCAAGTTCTTTGCCTGTACCGCTTTCTCCGGTAATCAGAACATTGGAGTTTATTTGGGAAAATTTCTTTACGAGTTCCAGCGCGCTTTTTAATTTTTCGCTTGAACCTACAATTTTGTAAAGTTCCAGCTGATCCTTTCTGACCCGAATGAGTTCATCGCGTGACTTTTTATAATCAATTGCATTCCTGATGATCAGTTTCAGTTCGTACAGATCGGGAAGGGGTTTCTGAAGGAAATTATATGCGCCTTTTCTTATCGCCTCTACGGCGGTTTCAATAGTACCGTGTCCGGAGATCATTATTACAACGTGATGTTTATTTATTTCCATTATCTTCTCCAGAACTTCAATCCCATCCATTTCAGGCATTTTGATATCCAGAAGAATAAGATCGTAATCATTGGTTTTCATCTTCCTTATGGCGTCAGCTCCGGATAGACTTCCCTCGGTTTCATAACCTTCCGACTCGAGTATCATTGCAATGCTGTCAATAATACTTTTTTCGTCATCTATTATTAAAATTTTATCCATTTATAATATTATTATATCAGATAATTTGAATTCATTTAAATACTCTTCTGGTCAGTATTTATCATTTCAGTCACTATCTTCCCGGACAGGAAGCAAAGCGGAACGCCTCCTCCGGGATGCGTATTGCCTCCCGTGAAGAATAAATTACTGTAATAATCAGATCTGTTCTTTGGTCTTCGGAACATTGTCATAAGCGAATTTGAAGAGAGTCCGTATATTGAACCGAATTCCGAGCCGTAATTATTCAGCATATCCGCAGGCGTAAATAGTTTTTTTAATAACAAGTCCTCTTTCAGATTTCCGTCGTAAATTCCGAATGAACCGATCTTGTCAATGATCTTATTGAAATACTCTTCACTGTTTTTCTCTGTCCATTCGAAATTCTTAGTAAGAGAAGGAGCATTTGCCATTACAAACCAGTTTTCCTTTCCGTCCGGCGCGTCTTCCGCAATGCTTTTCTTTGTGATGGAAATATAAATTGTCATGTCTTCAGCCGGCATCTTTTTTTCGCAAATATCTATAAATTCTTTTTCATAATCATCTGAAAAAAGGATATTGTGATGAGAAAGTTTAACGGAATTTCCGTTTACTCCCAGAAGAGCTATGAATGCCGAAGTTGACCAGTCGGTTGATTTGAAATATTCTTTGCCTGTTAGTTTTCTGTTGTTTGTAAAATTGGATATTAGAATATCAAAATCAGTTATTTCCTTTCTGGATTCATCCGCTGTTTTGAATATGCACATGTTTATTTTTCCTGAAGCCGAATGAATATCCTTTAGTTCATGCCCGTAATTTATGTTGACTCCGAATTCGCCGCAGAGTCTGATCAGGGCTTGTGCAATCCTGTGTATACCTCCTTCAATATACCATGAGCCGTAAAGAAATTCTATGTAAGGAATTATTGAAAATATCTGGGAAGCAAGATAGGGAGATGAACCGTTGTATGTGGCATACCTGTCAAAAAGCTGACGCATTTTCGGGTCTGTATAAAATTTATTGGAAAGATCATTAATTGATTTCCCGGAAATAAATTTATTGATATTCTTTATTCCTTTAACACTCAAAAAATTCCTGAGCTTGAATTCGCTTTCAAGTATATTTTTTTCCGACATGTCAAAAAAGAACTTTGCGTATTCCATATAATTTAAGAAACCGTCATATTCCTTTTCGCCGAAAACAGAAATTATCTCTTCTCTAAGATTTTCAGGATCCGTATATGCGTTGAATTCCCTCCCGTCTTTCCAGAAATATCTGCAGGAATTTTCGAGCGGCATAATTTTTATGTAGTCATCAATATTTTTTCCGATATCCGAAAAGAAATCTCTAAAGACATAAGGCATTGTAATGAGCGATGGACCTGTATCAAACCTGAATCCGGATTCAGAATATTCTCCCATCTTACCGCCCGCCGTGCTGTTCTTTTCAAATATCTCAACATTGTGACCGCTGTGCGCAAGTCTGACCGCATTGACCAGTCCTGCTATACCGGCTCCGCATATAATGATTTTTTTCATAATTCTGCAATTGTAACGCCTGTGTCGCCTTCGGAAATTTTACCGAGCCTGTACGACTTTACCATATTGTTTGACTGTAAAAGCTTGTGCACTTCATTTCTTAATTTACCGCTGCCTTTTCCGTGAATTATGCTCACTTCTTTGAGTCCGTATCTTATTGATTCATCGAGAAATTTATTCAGTGTATCGTAAATCTCAAAAGTATATTTTCCTCTCAGGTCCAGTGAATTGTTTATGACGCCTTCGTTTACTTCCACATAAGATACTCCCGGACCGGATCCGCTTTTTGCAGGTCTGTCAAGTTTCTCAAGCTCGTCAGCGCTTGTCTTAATGGCAAGTCCGTTTACATTCACCGTTACAGTATTTTCCGAAATGGAAATAATCTCTCCCGAAGTATTAGTGCCTTTGATCTGCACGGGATCATTTACATTCAGCTTGCCTCCGGTTACCCTTGGATATTCTTCCGTTTCAGTTTCTGCTGTAATTTCTTCATCGTCCGGTTTTAAAAGTTTGGCGGCGCTTTCAGTGAATTCTTTTTTTATCTCCTTCTGAAGGTTTTCTTTTTCCCTGATTTCTTTGACAGTTTTTTCTATCAGCTTGTTCGCGCTTTTTAAAATATTTTCAGCTTCAAGTCTCGCTTTGTATTTAAGCTCTCTCTCGTTCTTTTTCAGCTCTTTTATTTTCTCATCATATATTTTTGTAAGCCCCGAAAGTCTTGAGTTTTCAATATCGTATTTGTTTTTCAGCATTTCGAATTTATGTTTCGTCTCGTTCAGTTCCTTCAGAAGATCCTCGAGCCGGCTTTCGTTCTCGGAAAGATACATTCCCGCGTCACTCAGAAGCGACTCCGGGAATTCGTATTTTCTCGCTATCTCAAAAGTAAAGCTCTGTCCGGGCACTCCCGATGAAAATTTGAAATTCGGGGAAAGATTCTCGGTGTTGAATTCAAGTGAGCCGTTCTCGATCTTATCGGTGCTGTATGCAAATTCCTTCAGCTCGCTGTTGTGTGTAGTGACAATGGTTGTACAGTTTTTATCCGAAAGATATTTCAGTATTGAAGCTGATAGAGCGCTGCCGAGAACAGGATCGGTTCCGCTGGCTATTTCGTCAATTAAAACCAGCGAATGTGAATCAGCGCCGGAAATAATTTCCTTTATGTATTTTAAGTGTGAACTGAATGTGCTGAGATCATTTTCAAGCGACTGATCATCTCCGATGCTTACAAAAATATCATTGTAAATTCTCAGAGAACTTTCCGCTGCCGCGGGTATATGAAGTCCTGACTGAAGCATAAGCTGAATAAGACCGACTGTCTTGAGAACTACTGTCTTTCCGCCTGCATTCGGTCCGGAAATTACAAGCGTGTTGAATTCGTTTCCTAAATTAATATCAAGAGGAACCACCTCTGCTCTTTTATGTGTCTGAAGCAGAACAGGGTGAAATGCATTTATCAGATTAATGTGACTGTCTGAAATTACCGGTTTTGATGAAATGGTTTCAATTGAATACCTCGCCTTTGCCTGAAGGAAATCTATTTCAGCTAGAATGCCGATATTGTTTTTTATCTCAGAGATATTTGATGATAACTGCGAAGCAAGTTCTCTCAGAATGGATTCAATTTCTCTCTTCTCCTCAAAATAAAGTTCGGTGATCTCGTTATTAAGTTCAATCGTCTCCGATGGTTCAATAAAAACAGTAGCTCCGGTGGATGAAGAGCTGTGTATAATTCCGTGAACCGCTCTTTTATTCTCGGCTTTTACCGGAATGACAAATCTTCCGTCTCTCTGCGTAATTATCTCATCTCTTGAATAATCCTTTTCGGAAATCCTGTTGAGTACATCTGAAAGAGTTTTTCTAAGCTTTTCCGACTGCGCATTTATCTGACGCCTGATTTTACGGAGATTTGAAGATGCGGAATCCTTTACCTGTCCGTTCTCATCAATTGTGATCTCAATATTATGCTCAAGTATTTTGTCAAAGAACAGGTCTTTGGAAATATTTCTCAGAACTGAAAAATCCCCGCTCATATCCCTGCTCTGCTCTGAGAGCATTTTTTTTACAGTTCTGGAAATTCTCAGAAATGTAAGAATGTGAAGAAATTCCTCCGGACTGATATAATAACCTTCTATGCCGGCTTTGTTAACGGAATTACGGATGTCTTTTAATCCGTTCAATGGGATATCGCCTCTGACATTGAGGAACTCTTTCATCTGCGAGACTTTCTCAAGTTCAAATTCAAGCTCATTCCGTGAAGTATAAAACTCCATGTCTTCGCAGAGTTCTTTCCCCGGATCCGAATATGCGAGATTGATCAGTCTGCCTGTTATCTTTTCAAACTCAAGTTTATTTTTAATGTCTTTCAGATCCATTGCGCTTGTTGAAATCTTTTAAGAAATTGAATTGATTGTAAAAATCTTTTCCGTCGGGAAAAATGCCTTTCAAGAAATTATAAACTCCCGGAGCTGCATCAACCGTATGCGGATATACTATTGAATCTTTTACCGTTTTATCGGAAAATACTGAAAATAATTTTGTCGTGATAAGAAGAAAAATACTGGCAATGATAACACCCTTCAGCAGTCCGAATAACAATCCGAAAATTCTGTCGAAAGTCTTTGTGATGAAATTAAATCCGGAGATCTTTTTTGAGATAAATCCAAGCAAAAGATTGACGGAAACGAATATCAGAACAAAGGAGATCAGACTTAATATCTTCGGATCGAATTTCAGAAATGAAAGATATCCAGTCAGCAGTTCATTGTAATTTGTCGCAAGCAGAAAACCCGCCACAATTCCGATCAGCGAGAAAATACTTTTCAGAAGACCTTTTTGAAAACCAATAAGAGCGGGGATAATGACAATGAATGATATTATGAGATCTAGTGTGTTCAAAATTTTAATTTATCTGAACATTGGTTTTCCGGATTTTAACTGGATAATAAAAATTGGAAAACTTAAGATATGAGCGGTAAACAGATCAGCAAACAGATCAGCAAACAGATCAGTAAAAAGAATTCAGCCGAGTCTGCTTTTAACGAGTTCCTGTATTATTTTGCCGTCGACTTTTCCTTTTAGCTGTTTCATTACTTCGCCCATCAGTTTCCCGAAATCCTTTGGATCTGTAATTCCCGTTTCCTTTAAAATATTGTCAACCACCGTTCCCGCCTCTTCAGGCGTCATTTGTTTCGGAAGATATTCGCTGATTATATCAAGCTGAGACTGTTCTTTATCCACAAGGTCATTTCTGCCGGCATTCTGAAAAAGCTCAATTGATTCTTTCCGCATTTTTGCCTGCTTAGAAAGAAGCTGTATCTCTTCATCTGCGTTCATTTCCCTGTTCATACCCGACTTGTCCATTTTCAGTATCTCGGCGCGTATTGAACGAAGAGTTTCGATCCTGACAGTGTCCTTGGATTTCAGCGCTGTGTTCAGATCCTCGTTTATTTTTTCTTTTAAGCTCATTGGTGTTGAATTTTTCTTTAGTCACCTTAAAATTAATTGTTCATGCTTGCTTTGTACCTCTCTGATTCTGCAATGAATTTGGATTTAGGATGATCTTTTTTCAGATTGTCAAAGAGTTCCTTTGCGGATTTGTAATCTCCGGCTCTGAAATAATCCTTTGCAGCATAGAATAAATACTGATCCACAAACGGATTGTTGTTATCATAATTAGCGGCTTTTTCAAACTGTTTGGCAGCTTCAGTGTAATTATTCTTTGCCTCATATACACCAGCAAGACCGGCTAAGGCTGAAACTTTCAGAATTTTATTGCTTCCGGAAAAATCCTTGTAATATTTCTCTGCATTATCAAAATCCCTCAGACTATAATATGAATTAGCGAGCATGAGTTTTGCTGTCTCTCCGTTTTCAGTTGAACCGTATTCATTTACAATGTACAAAAGTCCCTTTGACGTGCCGAGTGAATCGCCTTCGATTGCCTGTTTGAAATTATTGGAGTTATAGAACATTTTCACTTTATCAAGTTCAACTGCCGCCAGTTCGTTGTTTGCAGTTCTCTTGTTGACAAAAAGTATAGTCCCTGCAATTAAAACTACAAGAATAGTAAGAGCAGTATATACGTTCTTTTTATTTTCTTCAAAATACTGAACAGCTTTGTAGTAAGCTGACATTAATTTATCTTCCTGATGATGTTTTCCGGGCATTATTTTTTTTAAAAATTTATTTTAATTAAGCTACAAATATAGGAATAAAGTATCTTGTTTTAAAGGTAAATTTTGGTTTCCGGAACAGAAGATGTATTTCTCTTTACTTAATGCTTTTTATATGAAATTTTTCAGCATTACATAGTTACAAGTTACTTTTGATCATTTTTTTTTCAATTCATTCTCACAATTCTCTTTGAACCTTAGAGCCTTCGAGGCAAGAAAAAATTCAAAAATACGCGAAAAATAGAATTGTAATTCCTTAATATATTCAATAAATTGCATATCATTTTTAAAAACTAAATTTTACATGAAAAGAAGTAATTTTAAAAAATCCAATTACAAATTAACACAGCAGATCACTGCAAAAAAGAATCAGCCTAAAAAAAGAGATCCTTTCAAAGAAAGAGGCGTGAAGGACTATATTGACATATTTGACGCAAGACTGCTTACAAGATTTCTGAATGAACAGGGAAAGTTACTGCCGGCCAGGATCACAGGCGCTTCTTCAAAGATGCAGAGAAAACTCACAACAGCCATCAAAAGAGCCAGACATCTTGCAATAATTCCTTTCGTCAGCGAAGGTACAAGATATTAATTAAATCATTTTATTTATTTTATAACAACTCCTGCGTTCATGCGCGGGAGTTTTTTTAATTTTATGAAAATTCAAAGATATTTATCCGCAGCGCTGATACAGCTTCTGCTTATATCAGGCATTGCATGTTCCCAGAAAAACGGAGATTCTCTTGATCTCGGAACATACCGCATCACAAAAGTCGTCGACGGTGACACATTCAGATTCGAAGGACTTGATAATTCCACAAGACTTCTCGGTATAGACACTGAAGAGACTTTTAAAACTGATGACGCTGAAGCCAAAACAGCTGAGATCGCCGCCAACTGGGAAGAGTATTACAGGATTCAGAAAGGCGACAGCAAAATGCCTGTGAAAGCCGATTCGCCGCTGGGTTACGAAGCGATGATGTGGGCGAAGGATTATCTTAAAGATGTTGAATTTGCAAGACTTGAAAAGGAAGATCTTACGAGGTCAGTTGATATGTTCGGAAGATATCTCGTTTACATGTTCGTTGAAAAAGACGGAAAGGAAGTCAATTACAATGTTGAATGTGTAAGACTGGGTTACAGTCCTTATTTCAACAAATACGGAAACAGTGTAAGGTATCACAATGATTTCCTGGAAGCCCAGCAGTATGCAAAAGACAATAAACTCGGTATATGGGATCCTGAAAAGAAACATTATCCGGATTATGAAGAGCGGCTTGTCTGGTGGAATAAGAGAGCTGAACAGCTGGAAGACTTTGAAAAAAAATATTCAGGGAATCCGGATTATTTCAATCTCGGCAATGATAATGATTACAACAGACTGGGTGAATATTTAGGAAAGGAAATAACAGTATTCGGAAACATCAGCGACGTACTTACAAAGAAAAATCCATACATTTTAAGAATCCCGCACACAAAGAATGAATCCTTTGAAATAGTAATATTCGAAAAAAATGCTGGTCTGATAGATGAACTGGATATAAACACAAAAAAAGATTATTACACCTATACCAGAGGAAAACTCGAAGAATACAAAGGAAGATATCAGATTATCCTGAAAGACAAAGACCAGTTCTGGATGGAGTAAAAGATTAATCAAATAGAATAAAAAACCTTAAGGGCAGGAAATCTCACTATGTCCGCCAGGTATTCGTGCCGCTGTTGGTGTTCCAAAGGTTTGCTTTAACTTCTCGTTCCCAAGCCCCTGCTTTAACTTCTCGTTCCCAAGCCCCTGCTTGGGAACGCTTAACTAACATACACATCATCCGGGCATATGTAAAACAGAATGATCCTGCATTGCACAAACTTAATAATCTGCAGCTTTTAACTTCTCGTTCCCAAGCCCCTGCTTGGGAACGAGAGGGGAATACCGGAGGACTGAAAATACAGTTCGGCCGGGTTTTATCTGAATGGTGAAGACTGTGGTGTTACGATTACTCCTTATAAATAAATATGTATATTTGTAACGTTCCCAAGCTGGGGCTTGGGAGCGAGAGAGGAACATTTTAAGCGATTGCAGGATTTTGTACTCAGCATAATTGGTAACGTTCCCAAGCTGGGGCTTGGGAACGAGAGGGGAAAGACTGTGGTGTTACGATTACTCCTTATAAATAAATATGCATATTTGTAACGTTCCCAAGCTGGGGCTTGGGAACGAGAGGGGAAAGACTGTGGTGTTACGATTACACCTTATAAATAAAAATATATATTTGTAACGTTCCTAAGCTGGGGCTTGGGAACGAGAGGGGACCATTTTAAGCGATTGCAGGATTTTGTACTCAGCATAATTTGTAACGTTCCCAAGCTGGGGCTTGGGAACGAGAGGGGAAAAAATTTTTGTGATGTGTCACATCCTTTCCGGACTCTTCACAGAAGGAGCAGCCGCATAAAAATCAAAAAGATTTGTTCTGAATTCGTGCCGCTGTTGGTGTTCCAAAAGTTTGCTTTTCCAAATATCTAATTTTAAATGTCAACCAGTGCAAACTTTTGGTCACCAACAACAGTGCCGGTGATGTATGCTGATGCAGGATTCAAGTGTTCGTTTTTTGTTGGTCACGCCCGCTTTGCTCACTAAGACCAACTACGGCGGAAAAACAACAACAACGGCGGGAAGTTTGCACAAGATATGTTGTAATATTCAAAAGCATTTGAGTCAAACTTTTGAAAATGCCGGTAACGGCGGAAAAAGAAAATTATTACTTATTTTTTCTCCAGAATTCATCCGCTTCTTTTTCCATTTTCTTAAGACGCGAATAATAATCTGGAAACTCTTTCAGATGAGCTAGTGCGATCTTGCCTGTCAGCACAGGATCATTATTTGTAACATTTGTTTCCGGATCTCTTGCTCCGTGTTCAAGCTCTACATTAATTCCATCCATGAATTGTTCTGCATTAAAACTATTGAAATCAATCCCAAGCTTGCTGCCTATTGCTTTTGCTTCTTCAAGTGTGAATTTTTTTGTATTCATAATTATTTAGTTTTGTTAATTTTCCGCCGTTTCCATTACTATTAAAAAGTTTACTGCAATAAATAATCTTTAAATTACTTTCTCCGCTCAAGCTGACTTTTTGGCCAACAACAACAGTGCCTGTGATGTCTGCTGTTCAGGATTCAGGTGTTCGCTTGTTGTTGGTCACGCCCGCTTTGCTCACTAAGACCAGCAACGGCGGAAATTATAACAATTATAAATTATGTTTATTAGTTTGTTCCAATATGTTGTGATATTAATATTCTCATTCCCAGACTCACCGAATGTCCAAAATTATTATCACAATAATTTAGCAGTCAAATATTCCCTGTTCATCTTTGCGATCTTTTCAACGGAAATTTCTTTCGGACATTGAGCTTCACATGCATAAGTGTTCGAGCAGTCACCAAATCCTTCTTCATCCATTTTTGCGACCATATTCTGTACACGGTTTCTTGCTTCGACTTTCCCCTGTGGTAAAGAAGCAAAATGCGAAATTTTTGATGAGACAAATAACATTGCTGATGAATTTTTACATGCCGCTACACAAGCGCCGCAGCCAATACATATAGACGCGCTGAATGCTTCAGCAGCATCATCCTTTGAGATCAGAATATCATTTCCATCCTGTGCACCTCCGGTATTTATTGATACAAAACCTCCGGCTGCAATTACATTATCAAAAGATGAACGGTCAACTATAAGATCTTTTATGACAGGAAATGAATTTGCTCTCCAGGGTTCTACAACAATAGTCTCACCATCTTTGAAAGAACGTACATGCAACTGACAGGTAGTAACTCCCGGAACCGGTCCGTGCGCACGACCGTTGATCCACATACTGCACGCACCGCAGATTCCCTCGCGGCAGTCACTGTCAAATGCAATTGGCTCTTCTCCTTTGCTGATCAGTTCCTCATTCAGAAAATCAAACATTTCCAGAAAAGACATATCGGGTGAGATATCTTTCAAAGGATAAGACACAAACTTGCCATCCGCATTTTTATTTTTCTGACGCCATACTTTAAGAGTAAAATTCATATTCTCTGTATAATAAATTTTAGATTCTATCAGAGTTTTTAATCAAAGATCATTTTGAATATGATCTTAAATCTAAGATTCCGATTTTAAATATTATTAAATTATTTATAACTTCTTTTTGAAATATTTATTTCTTTAAATTCTAAATTCTCTTTATGCAGATCCCAGGAATTGTTTCCTTTGTTTTCCCAGGCTGACACATAAGCAAAATTTTCATCATCACGTTTTGCTTCTCCTTCTTCGGTCTGATACTCTTCACGAAAATGTCCGCCGCAGCTTTCGTTCCTTTGCAAAGCATCTATGCACATTAATTCTCCCAGTTCTAAGAAATCCGCAACACGTCCGGCTTTTTCCAGCTCAATGTTCAGCTCATTAGCATCTCCTGGAATGCGAACATCTGACCAGAATTTTTCACGCAATGATCTGATCTCTTCGATCGCCTCTTTCAATCCTTTTTCATTTCTGCTCATTCCGCATTTATTCCAGAGGATCATACCGAGCGCTTTGTGAAAATGATCTGCTGACTTTGTTCCTTTGATGCTCATGAGTTTATTGATCTGATCCTGAACTTTTTTCTCAGCTTCAACAAATGCTTCGTCATCAGTAGATATTGCCTTAGTCCGTATTTCATTGGAAAGATAAACACCAATAGTATAAGGTATCACAAAATATCCGTCTGCCAGTCCCTGCATCAATGCAGATGCGCCAAGACGGTTTGCACCGTGATCTGAAAAATTTGCTTCTCCAAGAGCGTACAATCCCGGAACGTTCGTCATCAGATTATAATCCACCCACAGACCTCCCATTGTATAATGAACTGCAGGATAAATCCGCATCGGAACTTCATAAGGATTCTCATCAGTGATTTGCTTATACATATCAAAGAGATTACCGTATTTTTCTTTCAGAACTTCTTTTCCTAATTTATTTATTTCTTCCTCAGATGGATTGTGAATATTTTTTTTATGAGCTTCAATGGTTCCGTAACGCTTGATACTTGATGCAAAATCAAGGTATACTGCCATCTTGGAAGCACCTACACCGTGGCCGGCATCGCATCTTTCCTTGGCTGCTCGTGAAGCAACATCTCTCGGCACAAGATTTCCAAAAGCAGGATATCTTCTTTCCAGATAATAATCTCTTTCATCTTCCGGAATATCATTAGGATTACGGGTATCATCTTTTTTCTTCGAGACCCAGATTCTTCCGTCATTACGCAATGACTCACTCATTAGAGTAAGCTTTGACTGATGAGTACTGCTGACCGGAATACATGTAGGATGAATTTGCGTGTAACAAGGATTAGCAAAATAAGCTCCCTGTTTATGTGCTTTCCATGCTGCAGTCACATTGCTCCCCATAGCATTTGTAGAAAGATAGAAAGCATTTCCGTAACCGCCGGTACACAGCAATACTGCATGACCGAAATGACGTTCCAGTTTTCCGGAAATCAGATCACGTGCAATGATGCCTCTTGCCTTGCCGTCGATCTTGACTATATCAAGCATTTCATGTCGTGAAAACATCTGTACCGAACCAATACCGATCTGACGCTCAAGAGAATTATATGCGCCAAGCAGTAACTGCTGACCTGTCTGTCCTGCAACATAAAAAGTACGCTGTACCTGCGTTCCTCCAAAAGAGCGGTTGCTTAATAAGCCGCCATACTCCCTTGCAAACGGAACTCCCTGTGCGACACATTGATCAATAATATTTCCGCTGACTTCAGCAAGCCGGTATACATTTCCTTCACGTGAACGGTAATCCCCGCCTTTAATAGTATCATAAAATAAACGATACACAGAGTCGCCGTCGTTTTGATAATTTTTCGCGGCATTTATTCCTCCCTGTGCAGCTATACTGTGAGCGCGTCTTGGCGAATCCTGGAAACAAAATACTTTTACTTTATAACCCTGCTCTGCTAAAGCTGACGCTGCGGATGCACCTGCCAAACCCGAGCCAACAACTATGATCTCAAGACTTCTTTTGTTTGATGGATTTACAAGCGGAACGGTAGAACGATATTTAGTCCATTTATTATCTAAAGAACCTTCCGGGATTTTGCTGTCGATATCTGACATTATTTTATATAAGAATTTTTATAAATATATATTAATTTAAATAACCGAAATAAATGGCTAAAGGCATTAAAGCAAAGATCAATGGAATCAATATGGAAAATATTTTTCCGAACATCCTGATCATCGGTGTGTACATTTTATGATTTAATCCCAAAGACTGAAAAGCTGATTGAAAACCTTGCATCAAATGATATGCAAGCGAGATCATTCCAAGAATATAAACTACTACTACCCAGCCAACAGAAAAGACTTCCAGCATTTTAGCATACATATTTTCATATTCATTTCCATCAATCATCACAGGCGGAATGTTTAATCCTGTAAAACGAGCCGGCACCCAGAAATCCAGCAGATGTACAATTAGAAACATTAGTATCAGTGTTCCCAGTAAACCCATCCAACGGGAATACCATTTGCTGTTTGCTTTACCGTCAAACACATCATACTTTACAGAGTTAGCTTTCCTGTTGTCTATGGTTACAATCATTGCCTGTAAAATGTGACCTATAATACCGGCAAACAAAACGATTTCCATGATACGAATAAATATGTTTGTTCCCATGAAATGAGCCGCTTCATTAAATATATTGCCTCCGTCATTCAGGAATATTGTGGCGTTTATTGCGCAGTGAACAAGTAGAAATGAAATGAGGAAAAGTCCGGTAATTCCCATGCCGATTTTCTTGCCTACAGATGTATTAAAGATCCCGTTTAAAAATGTTGTCATTTATTTTATTTATCAGTTGTGTTTACAATTTCCAATAACATTAGAGTCTATATGAATAATTCATGAATAATTCAAAATGTTATGTAATGCATTTCGAACTCTTGAAGATAATACCTTTAAATTAATAACTTAAGATATAGAAAAATTTGATTTAAAAATTATTTAATCCAAGGTTTAAATTGGTGAGTTTTAATTTATTATTATAATTCTGTTTTTTAAAGTGAATAAATAATTCTAATTTTTAAAAAATCTGTATTTACTTTTTTTGTTGTTGTTGGTCTTTTAACTTCTCGTTCCCAAGCCCCTGCTTTAACTTCTCGTTCCCAAGC
>JAFDZR010000016.1:0-83110 GCA_018266875.1 Bacteroidota bacterium | reverse complement strand
AACGCTTAACTAACATACACATCACTCCGGGCATGCGTAAAACAGAATGATCCGCCATTTCACAAACTTAATAATCTGCAGCTTGATTAATAAATTAAACTTCTCGTTCCCAAGCCCCTGCTTGGGAACGCTTAACTAACATACACATCATCCGGGCATATGTAAAACAGATTGATCCGGCATTTCACAAACTTAATAATCTGCAGCTTGATTAATAAATTAAACTTCTCGTTCCCAAGCCCCTGCTTTAACTTCTCGTTCCAAAGCCCCTGCTTGGGAACGCTTAACTAACATACACATCATCCGGGCATGTGTAAAACAGAATGATCCAGCATTTCACAAACTTAATAATCTGCAGCTTGATTAATAAATTAAACTTCTCGTTCCCAAGCCCCTGCTTGGGAACGAGAGGGGAAAGCCGGAGGACTGGAAATACAGTTCGGCCGGGTTTTATCTGAATGGTGAAAACTGTGGTGTTACGATTACTCCTTATAAATAAATATGTATAATTGTAACGTTCCCAAGCTGGGGCTTGGGAACGAGAGGGGAAAAGACTGTGGTGTTACGATTACTCCTTATAAATAAATATATATATTTGTAACGTTCCCAAGCTGGGGCTTGGGAACGAGAGGGGAAAAATCGTATTACTACGAAAATAATTCGTATTAACTCAAATTGAAAGTGAGCCCTTTGTTAATTTACCGACTGCGGAAAAGCTTCAAATTGTTGTTACTCTTTGACACAATTGTATTTACTAATTTAATTTAATATTTTGTATTAAAATAGATAAGGACACAAATTTCAGAACAAATTTAGTCTATAATTTCCAGATACCTTACTTCATTTATATATGAGAATTACACTTCAGATCCCAAAAAAATCTCTCCGCAAGGATTTCCTGAAATACAGACCTTTAAAGTCTGAGATCGATAATTTCAAAATTAATCTTTCTAAATTATTAGATAAGATAAATGAGATCGAACGCGAGGAAAACCAAAAGAATCACATCAGAGACTTTCTGCTGAATACTTATTACAAGGATCAATATGAAGTAAATACCAAAGACGTAAAAGATCTTGTGATTCATACCGGTAAAAATAATAACAGCAGAGTCGGCGTCATTATCGAAGCCAAGCGTCCCGGAAATAAAAGTGAAATGATCTCCGCTGATAAACTAAACTGCAAAGCTTTCCAGGAACTCATCCTCTACTATCTCCACGAAAGAATTGATGAAAAGAATATCGACATAAAATACTGTATCGTTACAAATATATATGAATGGTTTATATTCGACGCTTCTTATTTTGAAAAGTACTTTTATTCTGATAAGAAATTTGTGAAACAGTATGAAGAATGGAGAAAAGGTCAGAAAGTAACAGGTGATACAAATCTATTTTATAATGAAATTGCAAAACCTTTCATTGACAACAGCGATGCAGAAATTCCCGCAGCTTATTTTGATCTGAGAGATTATGTCATTGATCCGGATAAGTCCAATGAAGAGAAAGACAAAAAGCTGATCACTTTATTTAAATTACTTTCCCCTGTTCACCTTCTTCGCCTTTCTATAGCTGATGACAGCAATAAGCTCGATGAAAAGTTTTACAAAGAACTTCTCCATATTATCGGTCTCGAAGAAGTAAAAGAAGGAGGCAAACATATTATCCGCAGGAAAGAACCTGATAACAGAGATTCCGGATCGCTGATCGAAAATGCCATCAGCAAACTTTCCATTCTCGACAGCAGCGATAGAGTTTCTGATTCTGTAAACTACGGGGATACAAACGATGAAAAAAATTTCAATATCGCTCTGGAGCTTTGCCTTACCTGGATAAACAGGATTCTCTTTCTCAAGCTCCTCGAAGCGCAGCTTATCAATTATCATAAATATTACAATTCTGATAATTATAAATTCCTGCATCACGAAAAGCTGCAGGACTTCGATGAACTCTTTTCGCTCTTTCATCATGTACTTGCCGTTCCTGAAAATGAAAGAGACGCCGATGTAAAAAATAAGTTTAAGTTTGTCCCCTATCTTAACAGTACACTCTTTGAACTTAGTCAGCTTGAAAAAGAATCTATAAACATCAGCTCTCTTAATGACTCTCTGAAGCTTGATGTGATGAAAGGTAGCATTCTGAATAATGCAAAGAATACAGATCTTACTTCACTTGAATATATTCTGAAATTTCTTGAAGCTTATGATTTCTCAAGCGAAGGAATGGAAGATGTCCGTGAGGAAAACAGGACTCTTATCAATGCATCCGTTCTCGGAAAAGTTTTTGAAAAGATAAACGGTTATAAAGACGGTTCAATTTTTACTCCGGGATTTATCACTATGTATATGTGCCGTGAAGCTATACGGCTTTCTGTCACTCAGAAGTTCAAAGATCAATACAAATGGAATGCTGAAAATTTCGATGACATAAAAAATTACATAGCAGATAAAAGAAGCCGAAATGACATTATCGAATTCAATGAAGTAGTTGACTCAATAAAGATATGCGATCCGGCTGTAGGCAGCGGGCATTTTCTTGTCTCTTCTCTGAATGAGCTTATTGCAGTCAAGTCCGAACTCGGCATATTCGCAGATGAGCAGGGTTCGCGGATATCCGATTATGATATCAGCATAGAGCAGGATGAACTCATTATCACAGACAGCCGCGGAGACATATTTCAATATGAAGTATTATCTGATTCTTCTGCCGGCGGTTTCAAAGTAAGACCTGAATCCCAGAGACTTCAGAGAACTCTTTTTCACGAAAAGCAAAAGCTGATAGAGAATTGTCTCTTCGGTGTGGATATAAATCCAAACTCCGTGAAGATCTGCATGCTGAGATTATGGATAGAGCTTCTGAAGAACGCTTATTATAAACCTCCGCCTGACACGCTTCATTCAAAGGACGGAGTAATTTCATCTGAGCTTGAGACTCTTCCAAACATCGACATCAATATCAAAACAGGAAACTCTCTTATCAGCCGCTTTCCCCTGGATGCGGATCTAAGTAAGTTCGGGAAGAAGGAACAGAACATCATCGAACAGTACAGAGAAAGCGTAAGGGATTATAAAAGTGAACGTAACAGAAATAAGAAAAAAGAAATCGAACAGATAATCCGCAGTCTGAAAAATGAAATAAAGACGGACATAAGCAAAAAAGATCCAAAGCTTCTGAAGCTCAATTATATCAAAAGTGAACTTGACAACCTTGAGAATCAGACCGGATTATTCGAGCAGACAAAAAAGGAACAGAAAGAACAATCCGCAAAAAAGAAAAAACTCAAAGCAGAACTCACAAGACTGACAAAAGAAGTCGAAGACATAAGATCAAATGCAATCTACAGAAACGCCTTCGAATGGAGATTCGAATTCCCGGAAGTGCTGAATGATGAAGGTGAGTATGTGGGGTTTGATGTGGTGATTGGGAATCCGCCGTATATTAGGCAAGAAGAAGTAAAAGAATTAAGTAGTTACTTTCAATCAAATTTTCAATCCTTTTCAGGTAAATCTGACATTTATGTTTTCTTTTATGAGAGAGCTATCAACATATTAAATAAATCTGGGATTTTAAATTTAATTACCTCTGGTAAATTTATTGAAGCAAATTATGGTAAAAACTTAATAGATTTTTTAATAAATAATTCACAAATAGATAAAATAATTAACTTTAATGATTTACCAGTCTTCGATGGAGTAACAGCATACCCTATTATATTTCAAGGAAGAAAAGGAAGAAATAATGATTTTAATATTTCTTATTATAATTTAAACGAACTCCCAAACAATTCACTTTTTGAAAAATTGAGATCAATAAGTTTTCTTCAGACTACAAAAAATATTTTCATACAAAATGATTATAAATTTGTAAATAAAGATGTTTCTGAAATTATTAGAAAAACATATCTAAACTCTATATCTCTAAATGAGTTTTGCGGGCTTCCAATAGTTGGAGTTAAAACCGGTTTTAATGAAGGATTTATTACAAATTTAAATTTAGGAAAATATGTTAAACCTTATATCTTTGGAAAAGATTTAAAAAGGTATCATCCTGTAATATCTCAAAATAAAATAATATATCCGTATGATGAAAATTTTAATTTAATTGATATTAATGAACATATAGAAATAAATGAATTTTTGATTAAAAATATAGATAGACTTTCAAAAAGAGCTATAATAAAAGAAGGTTTAATAAATAAAACAAAATTATGGTATGAATATCAGCAAGTTAATAAATCACTTAATTATGATGAAGAATACATTGTATACCCAAATGTTACTTTGGGCAATAATTTTACTTTTACAAAAGGAGCTGTAATTGATATGACTGCATTTTTAATTAAATCAAACAGTAAATATTTATTATCTATTCTTAATTCTAAACTAGTTTCTTTCTTAATGAATATTTGGAGCATTAGTCGGAGAGGAGGATATTTGGAATACAAAGTTCAATATGTTGAAAAAATCCCTATAAAAGAAATATCTGAAGTTGATAAAAAACCATTTGAAAAATTAGTAGATGAAATTTTAGATTTCAAGAAGCAGGAAAAGGATACGAATTCGCTTGAGGAAGAGATAGACAGAATGGTTTATGAGTTGTATGGATTGACGGAGGAGGATATAGATATTGTGGAGGGGAAGGAATTTTAGACAAATAAAATTTTTAATTTTATGTACATATTAATCGACTACTATAATTTACATCATTCACATAAAAAAGACGGTTTAAAATCTCTTTCAAATATAATATTGTCAAATGTTGATTTTGATTCACCTTTCTTTGATAAGAACATAGAGATAAGATTGTATGGTGGTTGGTACGATAAAAATATTTTGTCAAGACATGCTCAAGATCTTGCAGTTGAAATTAATTCAAGTATGCCATATTCATATAAGGATAGCAAAACTCTCAAAAATTCTATTGTTAATTTTGAACTTGCATATAGTTTATTATCAGACAAAAATAAACATTTATTTTATACCTATAGAATGAGGGGAGTATATTATGGATTAAAATCTAAAAAAGCAACTGAATTAAATTGTTTCGAACCTGATTGCCCTGTAAATATTATACATAATTTATTATCAAAAAATGCTTGCCAAAAATGTGAAAGGAAAGAAATGCAATCTATATTTTACCGAGGGGAACAAAAACTTGTAGACTCAATGCTAACTGCTGATTTGATTTATCTTTCGTTAAATAAAGAAAAGTTGATAATAATTACTTCTGATGATGATATTTGGCCAGGAGTTTTTACATCATTATCAATTGGTGGACAAATATTACATATTGAATCCAAGAACAATGAGAAGGAATTTGATTTTGGATCATATCTCTCTTCAAATTTAAATTATAAATTAATTAAGCTAATAAAATAATATGAATGTTCAGGAATTTAAGCAAATTCTATATTCATTTGCTGACAATAAAAATGATATCGAATTTGAGAAGGATACTTTCTTAGCTACAATTAGAAAAAAAGAATTAATCGGACAACTAAAAACCATTTCTGGAAATTTATTTATTATTGAAAGTGGGAATGAATATCCAATTAGAGAGTGGGTTGCTATTCGTTTAGCAGATTTGGAAACATTAGCAAATAGGATATTAGAAAATATACCAGAAGAAATTGATTTTATTGAACCAAAAGGTTCTTTTTTAGATGATACTTCTTTGATTGATAAAGAAGTGGAAATTGAATCTGTAGCAAAATACTTATTAACTGAATTACCCTCAGCTTGTGTAGGATCAACAAAAATTATTTATTTAACATCAGATGCTGGGGAAGGTAAAACAACAATTATAAATCAAATTGCTAGAAAACAAGCTTCTCTTATTTTGCAAGACATAAACATGCCTTTGTTTTTGCCTATTCCATTGTCTGGTAGACCTTTTCTTAGGTTTGATGATATAATAATTGCTTCATTAGTAAATAAACTTAGATTTAGATCGTTTTATTACGAATCTTTTATCGAATTGGTAAAATATGGTTTTATTATTCCAACATTTGATGGATTTGAGGAAATGTTTATGGTAGGCTCAACTACTGAAGCACTTTCTGCAACAGGTAATTTGGTAAGCAATTTAAATTCCTCAGGAACTTTGTTATTTGCAACAAGAAAAGCATATTTTGAGAATAAAGGTTTTAGCAGTCAAGCAAAATTGTTTGATTCTATAAATATAAGTTCAATTGTTTTTTCAAAAGTATCAATACAAAGATGGGACAAAAATAAATTTATTGAATTTGCGATACGAAAATCAATTTCAGATTCTGAAAGTTTATACAATCTAATAGTTGCTAGGCTTAAAAATCCAGAACATCCTTTAATAACAAGACCTGTACTTGTTAATAAATTGATTTCAGTTTTATCAAATGATGAAGATAAAGAATTAATATTAGAAAAATTGGGAAACACAAAAGAATATTTTCCTAATTTTGTTGATACGATAATTGAAAGAGAAGCAAATTTGAAATGGATAGATACATCTGGAGAGCCTTTTAAACCACTTTTATCAAAAATTGAGCATTATGACTTACTAGCTTTCGTTGCTGAAGAAATGTGGTTAAACAATGTAGATGAAATAAGTGAGCAGGTTTTAGAAACAATTGTAGAAATATATTCAGAGTCAAAAAATATTTCTTTACAAATAATTGATCAAATTAAGGAAAGAATTAAACAACATGCCCTTATTGTATTTTCAAATAGTGGGCAAAAGTTGTTTAGATTTGACCATGAAGAATTCAAAAATTTCTTTTTAGGAGTATCTTTAAGTGAAAAAATAAATAGAGGTGATTCAAATTCATTAATTTCAATTTTAAAAAGAAAGAAATTGCCAGATATTTCAATTGATGTAATGATTGAAAAAGTCGATAGAAATGCAAATAACATTGAAGAGCTTTTAACGAAAATTCATCAATCAATTTCAACTGAGTCAATTTTATCTTCGATAAAAGAAAATTTTGCGAATATTGCCATTAATCTTGTTAATAATGTTTCATTCAATAAAAAGTTAATTCTTGAAAATTTTTATTTTCCAACAAACAGTTTAGAAGAAGTATCAATTGAAAATATATTTTTCAAAAAATGCATTTTTCAAGAAACCACTTTAAATAGGAGTAAATTAAATTTATGTGTGTTAGAGAAGTGTAGTTTTGAACGTTTAGAAGTTAACGAAGACAATGTTGAAATCAATGAAGTTACTATGAAAGAGACGACAGTTTCATGTTTTTTTGATTTAAAAAATGATGTCACCATATATTCACCTTCTCAAATCAAATTGAAACTTGTAAAATTGGGCTTTAATTTAGATAAAATGGAAAATATTGAGGACTTGGAAAGCGATAAAATTGATGATAATATAATTTTAGTTGAAAAAGTGTTTAGAAGATTTATGAGAAATACACAGGTTAATGAAAATATTTTTAGGTTAAAATTGAGTAATCGTTTTGATTACTTTAAAAAAAATATTTTGCCTGACCTAATATCGTTAAATATTATAGAAGAAATTGAATATTTAGGAAGTGGTCATCAAAAAAGATTTCGTTTATCAGCTAAATTTGATGATATTGATCAGGCTTTGAAAAATTGTAACGGGAAGTATGTTGATTTCTTAGAATATTTTAAAAAAGAACAATGAGAAGATTTATTAATACAAAATTATTTGATTAATTTCAAATCAATGTTATTGAATATCTGTGAATAATGATTGTTAAGAAAATCATTCGCGCCACTGTAAGTGTTCCCGAAAATTTGCCAGCCGTACCTCCATAATTAAGCAATTATTTATTGCAAACTTTCAGGCCACCAACAACAGAATCTTACTGAATGAATTACATGCAATAAACTATTGTAATGCTTCAAGTGGAAATGGATCTTCTGAATACTTATATTTGTAAACTTATTGATAGGAAATTCCCGCCACTGTTGGTGTTCCTGAAAGTTTGCCGGTCACACATTCATAATTAAGCAATTATTGATTGCAAACTTTAAGGTCACCAACAGCAGAATCTTACCGAATGAATTACATGCAATAAACAATTGTAATGCTTCAAGTGGAATTGGATCTTCTGAATACTTATATTTGTAAGCTTATTGATTGGAAATTCCGAAACAAATCAGATCACAGACAAACTTTTGTCACCGATATCCATCACCTCAATAAACCCAACCGGAATGTCTTTTCTCGTAAGAATGTAATCCGGCGCGCCGCACGATTGCCTTTTCGGTTCATTCGTCGCCCTGACCTCCGGCACCAAACTCTCAATAAGCTGCTGCAGATCGCTTCTGAATGAATGTTCTGTAGCATTGCCGGATTTGTAGCGGGAGATGATGCTGGTGATGTATTGGGTTAGGTTCATTTATTTATTTGTACTGAAGTATATTCAATTCATAATATAATTTAAACTAATTTCATGTTTTTGAAGAATTTTTTATAGTATTTTTTAAAAAATCTAAAAATTCCGGATTGTTTAAATCAAAGTCTTCTTTAATTCGAAGATAAATTCTATCAGATGTCTCATTTCGATTTTTTATAATAATTGAACTTGGAAGACTAAGTTTCTCAGAAAGTGAATCTTCCGCATCAAAAATCTCAACATTTAATTTTTCAGCAATTTTCTTACTATTCATTGATTTTGCTTTCACAGCAAATTGTAATAATAGACTATTAGCTTTTGAACGAACTAAAAGCCAGTTATGATTACCAGACTGATATGAAATATAACTTTTTTGATTATAGTTAGGTCCTTGAACTGGTATGTTATCCTGGATTAAATTATCTAATTGTAAAAATAATTCTTTGGTTTTAATTTTCATCCGTTTTTCTAAATGCCAAGACTTTCCGGAATTAATCCAAGGCTTAGAAACATCACCCTTGGCTGCTTTGCCGACATCAGAAAATTTATTAACTTCCAATGGAATAATTATCCTGGGTTGAATTAGTATTGCATCTCCTTCTTTAAAACTATCAATCTCAATAACTTTAATATCTATATTGTGATCATACAACCATAAAGCAACACTTCCTAATTTATCTTTTACTTCTGATCCTACTATTATAATTCTTTGATTTCCATTGATGTCAGGAATTTCATCAACACCGGATTGGATACAAAATTTTTCATAAATCTCATTAAAATTAAATTCATCATCAGTACTTAAATAAGATTTTGCTTGATTTTCAAAATCACTATAATCCCATTTAGATAAATAACTCGCGTAGCGTAAAGCCTGCATATCAACTGGGTCATTCATTTTACCTCTTTTAAGTTCAATAATAACTGCATTTCCATTTGGATCTAAGGCAAGTAAATCCAATCTGTCTTTTACATTTGGGATTATAACTTGTCTTCCAATAATTAAAAGTGGTTCTTCAAGAATTTCAATACATCCTGCTACCCAATTTTCAAGATGCTTTTCAAGTATATGTTCGTTTTTTAATTTTGTACTTGATACTTTTTCAGGTTTTTTATCTGATTCAATTTTCCAGAAGCTCATAATTTAACTTAGGTTACTATAATTTTTTTAAAACATTATACTATTTGACACGAAAATTTAATACCAACTTCTTTAATAAAACCAAAATCATTAATCCACCTTACTTTCATATTATCACAAACATTCGGGATTTTTATTTTTGGCGAATTTTCTGCAGTGATTTTTTCTTCTTTTGTTACAACTACAGCTTTTTGATTCATAGCGTGAGCAATGACCCAGGGATCAGCCAGTGAACGGCTTTTTGTATTATCTGCTAATTTTAAATGTATGGGATTTGAATTAATATCTTTCAAACAATTGATAACAGCCTCTGAAGTTTTTTTTACCGGAATTTTTGAATCCTTTAACCATTTATATAAATCATCTTCTGTTTTCTTTATTTCATCATATACTTCAGTACAAATAAATATTCTGTTCTGATTTCCAAGTTGTTTTAAAATTTCCCAGAAGTCCGGACAAAATTCCGGTGAGTAATAAGTTGTCCAGGGCTGGATAAGAATATTCGTATCCAAACAATATATCTCTTCTTTCTCACTCATTTATATAATTGAGCTTCTAATTTTTGAAATTTATTAATCCTAACATTTAGAAGATTACTTGCATATGAAGGCTCTATTGCACCTCCGTTGTATGCATCTAAAACAGTTTGTGTAAATAATCTGCTGTTCCTGTTTAATTGAAGCAGGTAATAACTTGGTCCGCCATTGTTATCTTTTTCTTTTTGTTTTGCTTTTTTTTCCTGTTGTCTTTTTAAAAAAGCTGAGAAATCTTTGTCAGCTTCCTTTTTTAAATCATTATATTTTGAAAAAGAAATTATACCTAAATTTAAAGCTCTTACTAAAAATGCAAAAGAACTTACGCCTAATATTCTTGATGCTTTAAATATTGCTTTTGAATCATCAAAAGTTTTTCCATCTAAAGTGGATATATAATTCTCTGGTATCAAAGTACTAGCTGCAACTTCATTGCAGAACAATTCAACCGTATGATAATTTTTATCCTTTAATAATCTGGGTTCTACATCATTTGAAATCCCTGTTTCAGCAATCCAGATATGAGCAAGTTCGTGAACCAAAGTAAATAACTGCGGAGCATTCCAGTCGTCAGAATTAATAAAAACAAATGGAGCATAAGGGTCTGCAATTGCAAAACCCTGAATTTCTTCTGAATCGAGTTTTAATCTTGAATGAATAAAACTGGTTCGGGAAATAAAGATACCTTTTGATTCTGCTTTAGTTATCCACTCCTTAATAGGATTATCATTTTCGTATTTACCGGGTGTAATTTTTAAGACATTCAAAATATCTTCTGCAACTTTTTCAGGATTATCATTTAGAGAAAATTTCCCAACGAATGATATTTCATTTTCATTGTTTTCCTGATTCATTTCACTGATCCAAGACTGCTTTTGCTGAATCTCGCGAATAATGAATATAGAAGATGTGCTTAATAATTTAGAACCGGTTTTTCTGAAATCCTGCAGTGGCTGAAAATCTCTTGGAATATCAGGAAAGAAAAAAATAGCAAATGGTCTTTTGTAAGCTTTAGCTAATTTTTGAGCCTGATTGATTGTTGGTTGATTTGTCCCTTCTTCCCATTCTTTTAGTTTCTCTACAGAAACCTTTACTTTAGCAGCTGCAGATTCTTCAGAAATTCTTGCAGATTCCCTAGCCCACTTAAATACTTTCGGAGTTATGTATGCTTTTTCAGCCATGAAGGTGATTTATTAAAAGTATTAATTTAAATCAATTACAAAATATATTTTCAGATAATATTAATCAGTACTATATTTTAGAAAATATAATCTCATTCTAAATTTGAGATTCAGTAGATGCAGATATTATTTCCCCTTTGCTGGTCTTAGTGAGCGCAGCGGGCGTGACCAGCAACAAACGTAAACTTGTCAATTTCAGCTGTGAATTATTTTATTTCATCGGATATAATTTATAAAAATTGTGTTTGTCTAAATAAGAATTTGTAATTATTGAAGATTGAGTGATGATTGAGTGAAGATTTAATATGTTTCTTCTAGCAATTAATGCAGCAGACTTTGCCGGCACTTTTGCCGGCGATCAAAAAGTCAGCACAAGCGGAGATAGTAATATGAAGATCTATTATAGCAAACTTTTTGAAAACACAAACAACGGTGGGAATTTCATACTTAATTAAAAAGTAAATAATATATTGCAATCGCAAAAATTAATATCCCTATTCCTAAACTAAATTTAGATAATATTTACATTCGATTTGCCTGTTTCAATTACTTTCTATTTCCTATTTGCTATAAAATGAAATTTAAAACCAAAAAATGGTAATCCACAATGGGCTAACTCCTTACTTTAAAATTATAGAAAGTAAAATTATACTAGCTGGCTATATCTTTGAGAATCCATTGAAAAAATTTTCAACAAGTTAAATACTATTTTTATTGACATATTTATTTGTTCCCCTAATTATTTTATTACTGTCTACACATCCAGAAAAACCAATTTTGCCAGCAGTATCTACAACTTTATTGATAATTGGATCTGAAGCTTCGTTTAAAGCATTTGCAAAAGGATATCCAACAGTCCAGTATATTAAAAATCTCTGATACTCTGTTCCCGGATTCATATTAATGCAATTTGCTCCACTTGCACATTTAAATCCGGCATTAACAAAATCGTCTGCGTGCTTTGCACCATAACAAGCTGTTGAATAAAGAAATCTTAATTTTTCTCCAATATTTAAGTTTGTTATTCCTATACTTATATCCGAACTTTTTTTAATCCCATCTGAAAAATATAAATTCATAGGATCTCCATGAAGGTGAACTATTACATCTATTACTTTGTAATTTTTACTTAAATCCTTTAGAACATTTATAAATTTAGTATAAGTTGCTTGACTCCCAGTAAGAGTTTTTATGTTACCATAATCATCTTTCATATAATAAATACCTTTTTTGATTCCGATTTGCTCAATTAATTCATATACTTCTTTTAAAGGCTTTGAAACAATTTTTTTTGCATCAGATAATTCTGAAATTATCAAAAGAGCTTTTTCTGATTTATTCATTTTATTATAATTAGTTTATTTTAAAAAAAATGTTTTTTGAAACCGAAAAATTTTTCTAGGGACTCCACTAAGTCTTCAAATGCTTTTTTTATTTAATTCCATATTTCCTGTATTATTTATTTCACCTTATCTTTCCGTCTCTGTTGTGCATCACAAGTTCCGTCTTTTGATTTATCGCGATCAGTCTGGCTTTATCGACAGCTTCCTGTTTTGTCTTTGTGATCTTTATCCGGGGGAATTTATTTCTCTCTTAACCGCCCACTTCTCATCAACTGGAACTACGTGCTGATTCTTTTTTGATTTCATTTATCCTCCTTCCCAAACCCAAGTTGGGAAGGAGATAAAACATATCGTATCAAATTTATTCAAAATAAAATTATCAATTAAAAATTTTTGCTATGTTAACCACGAGAAATTCAAAAGCCTTTTTATTTATTCCAAAGCTGAAATATGTTTTAAGTTTCTGATTTCCTTCAGGATCAATGAAATTTACCCCTGCTCCTATACTACCATATACATTAAAATCATAAGTTAAAGCTAATGCTACAATTTGAGCAGAACTGTCAAATAATTTATT
This sequence comes from Bacteroidota bacterium, assembly GCA_018266875.1. Lineage (GTDB taxonomy): Bacteria > Bacteroidota > Ignavibacteria > Tepidaquicellales > Tepidaquicellaceae > UBA2330. The sequence goes on along the minus strand of JAFDZR010000016.1, from coordinate 69,980 downwards.
TGATATAGCAAAAGCGACACCAAGTCTGTCAAATGACAAAGTTGGCTTAATAAATTCATCTCCGGTGACTGCTACGTCTCCAAACCCAATTCCAATTTCAAAAACAGCTAGTGAATTATCTGTTAAAGGTCTGTACAATTTATTTCCGACAACTGGAAACGGGATATATCTCACTCTGAATATTCCAAGTCTTTCTGCAGGATCAAGTGCAGGTAATTGTCTTAATGTAGTTTTATAATTTCTGTACAACATATTTACAATAATATTATTATTATTGTCAATTTTAATTACAATATCTGATTTACGAATACTTGGTCCGCTTAGATTTGAATCAGTCAACTGAGAGGTAATTTCCTGAAATATATAATTTCTTAGAGAGTCTTTGGAGTTTTGTAATTTATTAATATTTTCAGCAATTTTATCGGCAAATTTCAAACTATTGTTTCCAATTAAATTTCCAAAAGAACTATTAATTTCGTTCAAAACATTTTTCATTTTTTCAATATTATCCTTTAAAATACTTGCCTCACCATCATAAAAATTCTTTTTTGACAATTCTTCCAGATCAGATTTAATAAACTTTACATTGTTGTTTACTTCAGTTAATAGAGTATCTAAACTTGAATTATTTTCACTGTCAGGTTTTTCAATTTCATTTTTTAATGGTATGATTACCTTATTTTCGAGATCACTTTTTAACTTATTAAGGTCATTTTCAATATTTTGATTAAATTCTTTTCTTTTTTTATTATTTGAATTATCATTTTGAATTTCTTTCAATGATAATAATATTTGATCTAATTGAGAAGATATACCTTCAGATTTATTTTTAAATTTATTGGTTACTTCTTCAGAAAGATTTGTAAATTCATTTTCCGAATTTATAAGATTATTTTGAGATCTGTTAATTAGTTCAATATAATTTTTCAATTTGTTATCCGAATTATAACCGTCATTTTCATATAAGCCAAATATCATTTGAGTTTCAACTTCAAGCCTCTGAATTGCTTCACCAAGCTTAAAATCCGGTAATCCTGCCTGCCAGAAGGATCCGTCTTCACTTTTAATTGCATTTCTATCCCATATAGTCGAACCAACATAAACCCGGACATTTACCTTTTGCATTTTATTTCTGAACTGATATACAGGAAAGAATCTTAATGAATTTTTTGTGTCGATCAACGGTTGACCGTCAAGTGAATTACCTACTGCATAATAGCTTATTATATTGTCATCATCATTAATTTGGGACATTAAAATTTTGCAATTAAATACTGACAAAATTATAATAAAATAAATAATATTGATTTTCATATTTTTGACTTTAAGGTTGATTAATTGGGTAAACAATTTGAAAACCGAATGAATCAGAAGTATCATTTTGCCAGCTTCTTCCAAAAACAATTGCTGGCAAAGTTTTGTCAGTACTTTTTACATATAATCCTAATGTTTGTATCCAATTTAAACCATTTACAGAGGAGTTACTGGAACTGGAATTAACAAGTTTAAAATAAGTTACTCCAAATATTAATGTACTGGTTGGATTCCAAGACATTCCTCCGCCAAATTCATAATTTGTAAAACTTTTAAAATTTCGATCTCCAAAATAAGCCGATATTACAGCATCAAATTCAAAATTATTAAAAGGTGCATATCGTGTTTGAAGAGCCACCAAAGAATTCATAGGTTTTGTAGAATCACCTCCATTAAATTGTCCATTTAAATAAGCTCCACCCTGAAACACGCTACTAAAATTCCAGGCAAATTGTATTCCCCCTGAGAAATTTCCACTTCCTTGAGATATTGCTAATCCAATATTTCCAGAAACAAGTGTTTTGCTGAATTTATCAACAAGTGAAAAGATCTCTCGTTCAGCATCAGAATATAAAGTATTTATTATTCCTGTAACATTTTGAATTTGTTCATTAATATTTTCAATTACTAATTTAGTATTATTTTCTCCATTTGGAATTTGATCAAGGTTTATATATAAATTAATTTTATTTTTAACATAATTTATAATTTGCATACTTATTAGTTTAGAAAGGTTTTCTTGAAGGTCCTTATCATCAATATTATCTTCTGTCTCTGAAGGTAATCCAAAAATATTTCCGGAAAGATCTGAATTTTTCAAAAATGTAAAAGTTAATTTCAAAATTGTATTTTTTAAATAAGTTTTGTTATTTAATTCTGTAATTGCAAAAGCTTTTTCAAAAATTTTTTCATTAATAAAAAAGTCTAATTTAACTTCTAAATTATCGAATATTTTATTTACTGATATATCGTTTAAATTAACTTTCTCTATAATTGTTATGTCTGAAGATAATTCACCTCCTAATCTAAGAATTAATTTGTAATTTAAATTATCTGAAGACTCTAAAACTAATTTTATTTTCCCAATTTTATCTATTGATAATGCTCTTAGATCTTTAAGCTTTTTATTTAGATAATTGACTTGAAGACCCGGTTTTACAGACCCAATTTCAGTGCTAAGATTATTTTGTAGATCTCTGAATAATAGTGGTCTGTCTATTAATTGATTTGTTGTTAAAGGTGCAATGAGAGGGCTTAAATCTTGTCCGAAGGATATTCCTGAAATCATTATTAATATAAATAGTATTTTTCTATGCATAATATTTTTTTTAAAATTGGAATTTTTAATAATAATTGAAGTTTTTATATTTCTATTCGTTATTTATTATATACTTAATTAATTTAAAAGCAGACAGGGTTTAATACCTTTATAAGTATTAATATTATTCTTAAAACTCGCTGCCCGCTTGTTTTGGAATCCCTCGTCTGCTTTTTTTATTACTTTTTCTTATCTGGTGGATTCATGGTCACCATCTTTTAAATTTATTTAAAAATATATAGTTATTTCACCCGAATGAAATAAAGGAAATATTTCATCTGTGAAATAAATTGTTTTCGTTAAATATTATGTTATCTTTTTTTAAAAAGAACGATAATAAAACTATTTCATAGAACAGTTTTTTATCTTGTCTTTGGTATAAGTATAGGAGAGTTTGGGGGAAATCTTATATTTACACTTCCTGTCAGTCATATCTGTAAGAACTTTTTTAATTTTGCAAATTTATTGAAAATCGTTTTTAATAAAAAAGGCATAAAAATTCCCCCTCTGAAAATATTGAGTTTATACAATGTTAAGTGTGAATATATACATTAAAAAAATTTTATAGTTCTTTTTAAAAAAAAAATCGGTAGAAATATTACCTTAAGATTAAAAATAATTCCTTAAAATATTATTTCCACCGGCGGAGTCACCTGTGTGTTTCAGGGACTCCGCCGAATATTAAAATTAAGTGAATGCTAAAAAAGTTACTTAACCGGCAGAGTCCCCAAAGAGCTGGGAGACTCTACCGGGAGCAAACTTTTTGATAACACCAGCATCAGCGCAAATTATTCAAAAATTCAAAAAAAATTAATTTCCCCCCATCCCCGCAAACCCAGCGCCAAAGCCACTTTGAACCCCGTCAGTAAAAAAATTTTCACAAAACGTGTTTTTTTACATTTGACTTGACGATCTATTATTATAATATTTTCCGGAATTTATGATTATTTACTGACCTGATGATTAGGATGAAGCTGTTCCTGAAGTTTCTTTAACGGAATGATATCAGTAAGATACATTGACCTGTACTCTGCAGAATTATTCCCGGAGACTATGAATGACAGAAGCGGGGTATAAGAGTTTTTAAAGAATTCTTTTTACAACTTAAAATCCTTCATTTGAAATATTCACACGGCGCGAATTCAAAGAGAAAAGAAAAACACGGGACGGAATTATCTTCCGGAAGTTCAAAGGATTATAAAAAAACCGAAATAAACCCGGAAATGCGGTTTTATGTCTCCGGGGAAGTCCTCAATGATCTCAGCGGAGTTATAAAAGATTTCAGGGAATCAGCTGCCGGCTTCAGTAAATTACTTACTGATTTCAGCAGATCTTTTACAGGTACTTTTGAGAATATTAAAGATTTCCGTGAGTTTATTACAGGGTTTTGTAAGTTTGTTACAGGGTTTTGTAAGTTTGTCACAGGGTTTTGTAAGTTTGTCACCGGAGATATTTATTCAATTCTCGGTTTCAGTAAGTTTCTTACTGAACTTAGTAAACCTGTTCATGGACATATAAATAGTATTCAGGATTTCATTAAGTATTTCCGGGAACAAGAAATATTTATGGAAAAATGCAGCCGGAATATTTCCCGTATCGGAAATATTTGTTCAGGCGGCATGGATTTATGCTTCAGAATATTAAAATCAATCAGGGGAAATATGAAAGATAATTTGCATCACGGAAAAAATATTTTCCGCATGTGCAGAATTCCCAGAGCGCCGCCTGAATTTATTTACTGAGTCAAATAAGTGAAAAATAAATGTTACTGAAAAAATATCTTTATAAATGCACCATGAAAATTAAAATAGAAAAGGAATCTCAAACAGCAAATACTAAAAAATTAAAAAACCAACAAACATGAAAAACTATTTTATTCCATATTCATCCGGAAATCTGGATGCATTCGAAGAGAATCTGATCAGCAAGCTTCCGGTTCACGCCTCAGCTCTCGGAATGAATGCAGATGAATTAGCGCAGTCAATTCAGATAATAAATGATCACAGAGCTTCATTCACCGGGATGAATTCAAAGAAAGCCGAGTCGAAATCCGCTACCGAGCTCAATAATCTTAACCGCGATAAAGCTCTGGACGAGATCAGACGGCTTGCAAGAGCAATCAAGTCCTCAAAGAACTACACTACAGCAATTGGAGAAGATCTCGGCATCATCGGAGCTGATCAGTCAGTAAAGATCACCTCCGAACTTAAACCCGATCTGAAAGCAAATATAAGCGGGCAGGAAGTCGTTATAAAATTCAGAAAAGAAGGCACGGACGGAATAAAGATATACGGCAGGCGGGGGAGTGAGACGGAATTTACTTTTCTGGCTGTGGATACTGCATCGCCTTACAATGACACAAGAGAAAAGCTCGAACGGGATAAGCCCGAACAGCGGGAATATTATGCATATTATTTCGAATCGGATAATGATATTGGACAGGCGTCGGATGTGCTGAAGGTGGTGGTTCCGTAGATATATCTCTTTTGACTTCTCGTTCCCAAGCCCCAGCTTGGGAACGCTTTAACTTCTCGTTCCCAAACCCCTGTCTTAACTTCTCGTTCCCAAGCCCCTGCTTGGGAACGTTTAACTAACATACACATCACTCCGGACATATGTAAAACAGAATGATCCGGCATTTCACAAACTTAATAATCTGCAGCTTTTTAACTTCTCGTTCCCAAGCCCCAGCTTGGGAACGTTTAACTAACATACACATCACTCCGGGCATATGTAAAACAAAATGATCCGGCATTTCACAAACTTAATAATCTGCAGCTTTTTAACTTCTCGTTCCCAAGCCCCAGCATGGGAACGCTTTTACTTCTCGTTCCCAAGCCCTTGCTTGGGAACGGGAGGGGAATGTCGGAGGACTGGAAATACAGTTCGGCCGTGTTTTATCTGAATGGTGAAGACTGTGGTGTTACGATTACTCCTTATAAATAAATATGTATATTTGTAACGTTCCCAAGCTGGGGCTTGGGAACGAGAGGGGAAAGCTGTGGCTTGGGAACGAGAGGGAAACATTTTAAGCGATTGCAGGATTTTGTACTCAGCATAATTTGTAACGTTCCTAAGCTGTGGCTTGGGAACGAGAGGGGAAGCTGTGGCTTGGGAACGAGAGGGTAAAAATAAGGATACTCACGATATCTTCTTCAAAACGATCATAGTAATGTCATCATACTGCGGCATTTCTCTTGTGAAGTCAACTATAGAATTTTTTATGCTTTCAAGGATCACATCGGGGTTTTTTTCTCTATTCGAAGTAATGACTTTTTTCAGATTCGCTTCCCCGAATTCTTCTTCCTTTTTATTCATAGCTTCTGTTACGCCGTCAGTGTAAAGGACTATGATGTCATCTTTGTCCAGATGAACTTTCCCTATCTCATATCCCATTGCAGTATCGAGAATACCGATTATAAAACCGCCTTCCTTCAGTTCGGAATATTCGTTTCCTTTAAGCAGAAACGGAGGATTATGACCTGCATTTATGTATTCGAATGTGTTTTCCTTTGAGTCCAGTATTCCCCAGAAAAATGTTATGAACTTTTCCGGCGAAGTGTTTTCATATATCAGCTCGTTTATCTTCTCCGTTACTTTTGCAAAATCAAAATTCTCTTCGTCATACAGTTTCAGATAAGAATGAACCGCCGACTGTATGCTCGCCATTAAGAGGGAAGCAGGAGTGCCTTTGCCTGAAACATCGCCTATTACCAGTACAGTCTTGTCCTTTGTAAGCTCAATGAAATCAAAATAATCACCTCCGATATGAAGAGCCGGAATATTGGTGCCGGCCACTTTGTAATTATTAATATCAGGTATCCTGTCCGGAAGCAGCGCGATCTGGATTTCCCTCGCTACCATTAATTCGCTTTCTATTTTCTGCTTGCTCAGGTATTCCTGAAAGAGAAAATAATTATGGAGCGATATCAGGGAAAGATTCATTATTGACTCAAGAAATTCTATGTCCTCTTTTGAAAACTCAGTGCCGCTGAGTTTCTTTCCGAGACAGATGATGCTGTCTATTTCATTGTTTATAATGGTCGGGATGAACAGTTCGAATCCCATTGAATGAAGATAACTTATAAAAGGGAATGCGGAATCTTCTTTAATGTGAATTGTGTATCTGAGTTCTGCGGGAAGATCAGCGTCTGAAAATATTTTATCAAGATCAAAACTTTCTATTTCCAGATTCTTGTTGTCTTTAAGGATAATAAATTTTTTATTCCTGTCCTTTGAAATTATCACAAAGTCTTTAATGCCGAAATTCCCCAGCAGGGAAAAGTTCAGGAGCTTTATTATTTTTTCCTTGTCAATAAAGCTTGAGTTGAATTCCTTTCCGAGTTCGAACAGAGAATTAAGCTGACGTATTTTATTACTGAGCGAATTGTTGAGATCGCTTACTTGAACAAATTTGATAGTGTTCTCAATTGCTGAAGCGGAAATATTCAGCATGGTTTCAATGAATATGATTTCATTGTTTGTAAGTTCGGCTTTGTTCAGCTTTTTACCGAGACACAGTATTCCCAGATATTTATTCTGAAAATATATTTTTAAATAATATTCGAACCGGTGTTCATTGATGAACACGCTTTTCATAAAAATATCGTCATAGGTAAAAACGGACATCTTTGGAAATTCTGCCTCGACAAATGAATTCAGCAGGGACAGATCAATTCCTTTTGCCGCTTTAATGTTGTATATGTTATCCGCACCCTCGGTTTTTAAAAGTACAACTCCCTTTGAGATCAGCATTTTTCCCATAACGCTCAGGAGAATGTTATTTAAAATGTAATTAAGGTCGAGTTTGCTGCTTATTAACTGTGAGAATTCTATGAGTGAATTTAGTTCGAGCTGTTTTCTTGCAGGGTCATTTTTTTCCATTGGGTAATCATGAGTTATTACTGATTATTACAGCTCCGGAATTTACAGATTCTTTATAAGAGTGAGACTGTTCATGTCCGGATTCAGATGTGAAAATTCTATTTTATTCATGAACTTTTTCATGATCGGCACTCCGAGACCGCCGACTTTGAATTTGTTGAAATATTCTTTCATGTCAGGACTGCTAATATTATTGGGATCGAACGCCTGACCTTTGTAACTTAATTTTATAATAAACTGATTTTTATTTGAATCTATATCGACTTCAATGTTTTCCTTTTCATTATATTTATGCGCATGTTTGATAATATTTGTGCACGCTTCATCCACTGACAGGATTATCTGATTGATCGAACTTTCATCGAATCCGAATGCCTCTGCTTTTTCCTCTATGAAATTTCTGAGCAAAGATAAATTCTTTGTTGAACTTTTGAACAATATTTTATTAGATTTGCCCATTTTGGCTGTCAGCTGAATTTTTCAATTGCGGTTTTTTCCTCTTTGTAAATCTCAAATAAAATCGGGAAACCAAGCATGTCAAAAATATTGTAAATTTTATCACTCATGGCGCATAATTTAATATCGCCTGCATTATTCCGGGCTGATTCTATAAATGCCATAAAGACTCCAAGCCCCGCACTGCTTATGTAAGACAGCTTTTCAAAATTTACAATAATTTTGAATTTCTTCTCCGAAATTATTTTCTCAAAACATTTTTCAAGTTCCACAGAAGTGTGAGCGTCCAGATACCCTTCAAGTTCAAGGATGGAGATATCATCATTCTGCTTAGTCTTTATTGAAAATTCTTCCATCGTATAAAAGTTTATTTTGTGCCAAAATCCATAAAATTATCTTTAAAATAAATGATATTATTTTAATTTATATTAGCTGAAGATTTATATCCTGTTTAACTGCCTGAATATTTAATGGAAAAATTTATAAGTACTCTGAATTTCCCGGTTAATCTGAACTGATTTTTTAAATTCATCTGCAAAGAAAATCCTGAAAAAATCAAAAATGAATTTGTATACCAAATTTCATAGATTATAATTCGTAATTAAATTATATTTGTTACGTTAATGAACATTTTAAAGGGAATAGGGATCAGATCCCGCAGGAAAGTGATCGGGATTTTATCAGGCACATCTGTTGATGCAGTTGACATTGTATTAACTGAAATATCAAACAGCGGAATTAATTCCGGAATTAAAATATTAAAGTTCGGTTCATTCCCTTATAAAAGAGATCTGAAAAAGTTAATATTAAAATGTTCTGCAGAGAACTCAGGAACAGTTTCTGATATCTGCAAACTGAATTTCATTTTAGGAAGGTTATTTGCATTAACTATCAAAGAATTTTTAAAAAAATATAAGATCTCACCTAAAACAATAGATTTGATAGGTTCCCACGGACAGACTATTTACCATTATCCTTCAAATAAAAATTTATCAGGATACAATTCCCGGTCTACTCTGCAGATCGGAGACCCTTCTGTTATTGCCAATTTAACAGGCATTACGACTGTGGGCGATTTCAGAACAGCGGACGCAGCTGTCAACGGAGACGGCGCTCCTCTGGCTCCTTATCTTGATTATATAATCGGAAGGAAAATTAACAGGAATTCCGTTTTTCTGAATATCGGCGGAATTTCAAACATTACTTTTATCAAAAAGAACTGCCGTCCGGATGAAGTAAAAGCCTTTGATACCGGTCCCGGGAATATTCTCCTTGATATCATTGCGGCAAAATACTTCGGAAAGAAATTTGACAAAGACGGAAAGACCGCTTTAAAAGGAAAACTGAACACGGATCTGTTTAATAATATTTTGAAAAAAGACAACTTTGTAAAAAAGAAACCTCCGAAATCAACAGGCAGGGAATATTATAACGAAAAATTTATTAAAGAAATAATACGTAATAAAAATTATGATCCGTACGAATTAATGGCGACGTTCAATTATTTCACGGCATATGCTGTCTTTTCAAATATAAAAAAATTCGGAACTGAAAATATTTTTGTAAGCGGAGGCGGATCAAAAAATACGGCTCTAATGAATAATCTCAGAACATTAATGCCGGGAGTGAATGTCAGTTCTCTGAATACAGACGGAATAAATTCTTCCAATAAGGAGGCAGTGCTCTTTGCATTGCTTGCTAATGAAATTATCAGCGGTAATAAAGCAAACATGCCGTCTGTTACAGGTTCGGACAAAAATGTTTTTCTCGGTAAAATATGTTTAGCATAAAATACTTATGACAGAAAAAACTGCAATAATAACAGGCGGAACCGGAGCACTTGGCAGGGTTGTAACGGATAACCTTTCGGGGAAAAATATTAAAGTATATATTCCTGCTCTGAGTATGAAGGAATTCAGTGAAGTATTCGACAGATCTGACAAAGCCGACAGCGAAGAGTTTAAATTAAAAAAAATATTTTCTTTTGAATGCGATGTTACGGATGAAAAATCCGTCACTGAATTTGTCAGAAATGTAGCAGTGCAGGAAAAGGGAAAAATTGATTATCTGATTAACATAGCAGGAGGCATCGATAATCCCTGCATGATCGCTGAATTGAAAACTGATTCTCTTTTGAAAATGATGAACCTGAATTTTATGTCGGCTTTTTATTTTTCAAGGGAAGTTCTGAAGCATATGACTGAAAATAAATTCGGAAGAATTATTTCAGTCGGCAGCAAATCAGCAACGGAATTAACTCCTTCCAGATTTGCTTATTCATATTCAAAGCTGGGAGTCATTGAACTTATGAAAACGATCAGTGAGGAATATATGCAGCACAATATCAGATGCAATACAATAATCCCCGGAATTATAGATACACCTGCAAACAGGGAATGGGGGACTGAGGAGAATATCAGGGACTGGACCAGTCCTGAAGATATTGCAGAGATAATTTATGATCTGATCTCAGATAAATTCAGATCATTAAGAGGAAGCGAACTCAAACTTTATAACTCAATTAAATAATAATTACTTTAATAAACAATAATCATAAATGAAAATAGTTGTAACAGGAGGTGCCGGTTTTCTGGGTTATCACATTGCGCAGAAGATCAACAGAATAGCTGAATTTAAAGACTGTACATTCTTTGATATTGCTGAATTTGAAAAAAGTGATTACGATCCCGAGATCAATTGCATTTACGGAGATGTGAGAGATAAAAAGCAGATGGATGAAATGATGAAGGATACTGATGTTGTAATTCACTGCGCTGCCGCTCTGCCGTTGTGGAAAAAGAAGGATATCTTCGAGACAAATGTAGACGGCGCTAGAAACGTACTTGAAAGCTCGGTTAAAAATAACGTAAACAGAGTAATCCATATATCATCCACCGCTGTATACGGAGTGCCTGATGTACATCCGCTTTTTGAAGATCATCCCAGACACGGAGTGGGACCATACGGAACGAGCAAGGTAATGGCCGAAGAAGTCTGCGAGGAATTCAGAAAGAAGGGACTTCCGATTTGCATACTAAGACCAAAAAGTTTCATAGGAACTGCAAGACTCGGCGTATTTCAGATACTTTATGACTGGGTGGAATCAGGAGTTAAAATTCCTATAATCGGGGACGGAACTAACCGATATCAGCTCTTTGAAGTTGAGGATCTTGTGGATGCAATACTGCAGGCGTCCGTACTTCCGCTTGAAAAAATAAATGATACATTTAATGTGGGAGCAAAGGATTTTAAAACCGTAAATGAGGATGTAGGGGCAATGTGTGAATACGCAGGCACCGGTTCAAGAGTCATGAAAACTCCTTCCTCTCTGATCAAACCTCTGCTGAGGTTCTTTGAAATTTTAAATGTATCTCCTTTATACAAATGGATTTACGGTACAGCTGACACCGATTCTTTTGTTTCAATTGATAAAGCGAGAACTCAGCTTGAATGGGAACCAAGGTATTCAAATTCCGAAGCGTTGATAAGATCTTATCAGTGGTATCTTGACAATAAACATACTATCCAGCAGGGAACAGGCGTAACACACAGGATCGCCTGGAAACAGGGTATACTGTCTTTCTTTAAAAAGTTTTTATAATTAAAACACAATAATTCATTCCATGAGAAAATTTATTCTGGATATTAATCCTTCCACAGGAGAGCTGATCGAAAAGATCAAATGTTCTTCTCCCGGTGAAATTGCCTCAGGCGTTAAGCTTGCCAGAAAAGCTTTTAAGGTCTGGAGCAAAACACCTATGAAAAAGAGAATAGCTCTTTTCAAAAATATAGCGCGCGATCTTAACAAAGAGAAAAAGCACATAGGCGAACTGATCACAAAGGAAATGGGAAAAGTATATAACTCAGCTGTCGGAGAATGCGCAGGAACTGCTTATGCAATTGAGGAAAATATTACTTTAGCGGAAAAAGCCCTTGAGACTGAAATCCATAAAGAAGATTCCCTGATTACTGAAGTTCACAGGATGCCCTTAGGCGTTGTAGCAGTAATCACGCCCTGGAATTTTCCTGTAGGAATGCCTGAATCTCTTCTTACTCCCGCCATTCTGATGGGAAATACAGTGGTATTCAAACCTTCTGAAAATACTCCTCTTACCGGTAAGGCGATTTATGATATTTACAACAGGTATCTTCCAAAAGGAGTTATAAATCTGCTGCAGGGAGCCGAAGAAGTCGGCGAGGAACTGCTTACATCGGATATTGATATGGTTTCATTTGTAGGATCCCAGGCAGTAGGAAAGAAGATCATGGAAGCATGCTCCAAAAAGCTCAACCGCCTTGTGCTTGAGCTGGGAGGTAAAGATCCAATGATAGTTCTAAAAGACGCTGATCTTGATAAAGCAGTTAATTATGCAGTCAACGGTTCCCTGAGAAATTCAGGTCAGGTATGCGTTTCCGTAGAAAGAATTTATGTAGAGCAGAGCATCTTTACAAAATTTGAAAAAATGATACTGGACAAGGTAAAAAACTATAAAGTCGGCGATGGATTTGATGATGTTGATATGGGACCGATGGTAAGTGAAGCACAGAGAAATCATGTTGTGAATCAGATTGAGGAAGCCAAAAAGAAAGGCGCGAAAGTATTATACGGCGGCAGCGTAATCGAACGAAACGGATTTTTTCTGGAGCCGACTGTAATCAGCAACCTTAATCATAAGCACGACATAATGACAAATGAGACATTCGGACCGGTTGTATGTCTGCAGAAAGTAAAAAATGCAGAAGAGGCAATTGAGAAAGCCAATGATTCGACATTTGGGTTGGGAGCTACTGTATGGACAAAGAGTACTGATAAAGGCAGAAAGATCGCTGAACAGATTGAATCAGGCATGATAGGCGTTAATCAGGGAATTGGAGGCGTTTCAGGAACTCCTTGGGTAGGTATAAAGCAAAGCGGTTTCGGATTTATAGGATCTGTTGAGGGCATGAGGCAGTTTACAGTTCCCAAGAAGATATCTTACAGAAAAAAATAGTCAACATATTTAGTTAAATAAGAATGGCTGAAAAATAAAACTTTCAGCCATTTTTTTTTGAATCCAATATCTTAATCAAATCAGCATTTGCAGGCGGCTTTATGTTTTTCACGCGTAAGTTTTCTGTTTATCACATGACTTACAGCAATAAGCACTGCCCCAAGTGGTGTAATAATAAATAAAAACAGATTATCAAGATCATGATTGACTTCATGATGTTCATGATATAAAAAATGACTGACGATTATTATTATCAGACCGGTGATAAAAATTATTCCCGGGACCAGACTCTTATGGTGATTAAGGTAACCGTGTCTGAAAGTAAATATACCGATTATCAGACTGATAGATATAAATGTAATTTCAAAAAGCGGATTGTTGAAAAAGGACATTCCGTAATAAGTCAGCGTAATAATAATAAATGGCATTAAAAAGCAATGCACTGCGCATACTGAAGAGGCAATAAAGCCGATAAAATCAAGCTTTAAAGAAAGATTATGTTTTATGGTTTTCAAAATATTAAAAGCGAATGATTTGCAAAATAATATTAAAATAATACGGATTCAATACATAACAAAATACCGGACCGGAGATAAAAATCTTATATTATTTTATTAACTGTTACTTTAAATGAAATTATTAATATTGCATATATTATATCCTTCAAAAAAATTGTTTGACTTAACTTATTCAGGGAGTTTCTGAACTATAATGCAAATCCTGTACAGCATATTATCCGGTATCGGTCTGAGCGCGGCATGCGGATTCAGAATATTCATACCGTTTCTGATATTAAGCATTTCAGGTGCTTCGGGCTGGATTGAGCTAAACGAAGCTTATGTATGGATTTCTTCAATGCCGGCTCTGATAATATTTTCGGTATTGTCGGCTGCAGAGATTGCCGGATATTTTAATCCCTGGATTGATAATATGCTCGATACAATAACAACCGCATTAATTCTCTTTGCGGGAATACTCATATCGCTTTCGGTAATAAATGATCTTAATCCATTTATCAGATGGTCTGTAGCAGTAATCGCCGGCGGGGGAATTGCGATGAATTTTCAGTTTCTGACTGTAAAAGCGAGATCAGTATCTTCCGTCTTTATATCGGGTTATGGAAATCTGATAATCGCAGCGCTGGAACTGACGCTTTCTGCGCTGATTTCTTTTCTGGCAGTGTTCTATCCTGGAGCATCAATAATCGCAGTAATAATTTTTTCGCTGGTTCTGCACGATATTTTAAAAAAGGCGAAAGCCAGACTCAGGGAAAAATTCTGATATGAAGGTATAGATCATGATTAAGATAATTGCAAATTTTTCAAATCAACTAAAAATTAGTATTTAAAGTTAATGTTACATCACTTATTTTTGTTTTTCCCTGCGGAAGTGGCGAAACTGGCAGACGCACCATCTTGAGGGGGTGGCGCTCACAAGGCATGCGGGTTCAAGTCCCGCCTTCCGCACAAAAACCATTAACGGAGTTAAGAAAATTCACACTTTAAGATATTTTAAATATCTTGATTATTAGCTTTAATCGTGATATATTTGTAGCTTTATAAATTAATACTTAGCGAATTTTGTCAAAAAAGTTTTATGAATCCTATGTCATCTTTGATGGTAATCTGGATGATTCCGCAATAGAAGATCTTATCAAGAAATATGAATCTTTATTCTCAAAAAATGAAGTAGAATTACAAAATGCAGTAAGGATCGGCAGAAAAAGATTATCATATGAAATAAGAAAAAAACAGAATGGATATTATGTTTGCTTTGAAATCCTTTCACCTTCCAGTTTAATTACGAAAATAGAGAGAGCTTATATTTTAGATGACAGTATTCTCAGATATCTGACTATTTATGTCTCTCCCAAAACCAGAAAAGAAAAAGATGAACATTTCAAGAATAAGGCAATAATGCAGGCAAAATTTGAAGATACCAAAGCCAAAGAACTCAAAGCAGAAACCGAAGCTGCAGAAGCAAAAGAAAGCAATACAGCCGGTAAATCCAATGATAAAGTTCTAGAAAAAAATTAACTAATTTTAGTTTAAAAACACTAACCCATTAGCGGAGGAAAATTATGGCTGACTATAAGATGCCGGAATTAAATGCAGTTGTGATAGCTGGAAACTTAACAAAAGATCCTATCTTCAGGCAGACTAATTCTGGTACGCCTGTTGTTAATTTCTCTATTGCAAGCAACAGAAGATTTAAGGATAAGAATGACGAATGGAAAGAAGATGTCTGTTATGTAGGAATAGTTGCATGGAACAGACTTGCTGAGAGCTGTAAAGACAGGCTGAAAAAAGGAAATGCTGTTCTGGTAGACGGTGAGCTTCAGAGCAGGACTTTTAAAACAGAAGACGGAACAAACAGAACTATCGTTGAGATAAAGGCAAGAAGAATCCAGTTCCTGAACAAAAGAGGTTCAGGTCCCGATGTAGATACTGAAAAAGAAGATGATATTACTTCCTTTACAGACGATTCTTTTGATTCTTTACTTTCTCCCGAAGATTCAGATCTTTTAAAAGACAAGTAAAATTTTTAAAATAATTTATAAAATGAGGGTGGAAATACTTCTCCACCCTTGATCTTTTAAACCAATAATAAAATGAAAGTAATTTTAAAACATGACCATGAGCTTCTTGGAGATGAAGGTCAGATTGTAGATGTTAAAAACGGCTATGCAAGGAATTATCTTATTCCGAACGGTATTGCCACAATGGCAAATAAATCAAATCTGATAAGTCACGAGGAAATTAAAAAACAGAGAAAAAGAAAAACTGAAAAGCTGACTGCCGATGCAAATGAGCTTGCAGGCGTATTAAAATCCCAGTCTTTCGAATTCAAAATGAAAACAGGAGAAGAAGATAAGATCTTCGGTTCTGTAACAGCGCAGATGATACACGAACTTCTTGAAAAGAAAGGATTTACAACAGTTGAGAGGAAAAAAATTCTTCTTAAAGAACCTATCAGAGCACTGGGAGAGCATGAAGTGGAGATCAAACTTCAGCAGTCCGTAGTTGCAAAGATAACAGTAAAAGTTGTAAACGAAAGCCAGGAAGAAGTTAAACAGGAAGTTAAAACCGAAGAGAAATCAGATTCTGAAACTGTATCTGAAACCGAAACAGAATCAGCCGAAAAACCTGAATCCGAAGCAACTCCGGAATAACATTATAAAGATTAAGTCAAAAAAAAAACCCGGTCATTGACCGGGTTTTTTGTTTTAATGAATAATTTTAGTTATCAGAAATCATATCCGAGTGAAATGTAATATTTCGGACTTGAGAATTTATTTAAATTATAATTCCAGGCAACATCAAATTTAAAAGGAAATCCCAGCAGATTTGCCCTTGTACCGAATCCTGTTCCCAGCAGTAAATCATTTGTTTCCGTATGTCCATTTACATTGTGAATCAATTTCAGCGAACTGTTATCAGACCAGGCAGTTCCTGCATCAATAAAGGTAACACCTTCAATATTGGCAAAACCAAGAGGAAGCGCTCCGAATATCAAATACTTGAAAAGCGGAAATCTCATTTCAAGATTGAGTATTGAATACTTAGATCCTGAAAGTCTGTCATAATTGAAACCTCTGAGCGGAAGCCCGGGAGATGAGAATGCAAATTCCTCAATATTGGAAACCGGCAGGTAATAATTTTCATAAGTCGGGTCTATCCAGTTGTCCGTTCCGCCGATGAAGAATCTCTGAGGATTAGGACCGTAACTTGCCCCGCCGGAAAGTCTTGCTGCAAAAGTATAATCTTCGCTTAATTTAATGTAGTGTCTGAAATCAAGCAGGCCGCTTACAAATCCGATTCCTTCAGGTCCAAGCTTCGGAGATGCGCTGGCAGTAATATTATATCTTGTTCCCGAAACCGGAGAGGTATATCCAAAGGTTGTATTGTCGTGTACCAGACTCAGGTAGGGAAGTAACAGTGTCTTTCTTGATACCGGCTCAATTGCAAGATCAAGATTTTCCCTGGTTATATTCTGCACACTTAAATTTCCTTCAATCCTTTTGAATCTTGATATTGGTAAAGACGCCGAGAAATTTCCTCCGATTGTTCTGTAACGGTACAGAAAACCGTTAAAGCCGTTTCCGTAAGTCAGGAATCTTGCGGTGTGGAATAATTGAAATCCGTAATCAATTCTCTTAGGAAGATAGTAATAAGCAATAGCGTAGTCGCTGTTTTTAAGGTCGATGATCAGTGAAGTCTGAATGTAAATTCTGTGATTTCCAAGTATATCACTGAGTGCTATCTGCGCTACTCCTCTCAATCCGTAAAACGTTGTGTAGTTTGCATTTCCGTATACAAGATCGGGAGAAAATTTGATCTTATAATCCTTTATTTTATATGTTCCGTCCGGATTAAAATTGTTCAGAATCCTGAAATTAGAATTATCAGCAGCAGAAGTGTCCCTTAAACTTGAAGAAGTCTTTTGAGGCGGATTAAAACTGATACTTACATCATCACCGTATGATTTTACACTGTCTTTGGCTGAATTTATTTTCTTCAGATTTTGATTCTTAAGAGTATCAGAAGTATTTTCTGCAGTAGAAATTTTCCCGTTCTCTGTATTCAGCGAATCATTTTCTGTGATATTTGAAAGCGAATCATCAGATCTTTTAATTGAATCCGAAGATGAATAATAGAGTGAATCATAGTCCTTATCCTTAGTTTTAACGGCAAAGTCAGCGCTGTCTATAAATCTGAATTCCTTTCTTCTGCCGAATTTATTATCAAACTCCTCAATTTTCTTAGCGTAATCAGTCATCTCAAGTTCCTTCACATCAAGCTTTATATCAAGCGGATTATCCATTGAAAAAATGTCAAATCCGCCTTTGTTCAGGGATACAAACAATAATTTTTTTCCGTCTTTGGATAAACTAAGCTGATCTATCGGGCTTAGAGAATTTGTGATCGGTCTGTCAATCACTTTTCCGGTGGAATCCTTTTCCCTTATGTAAATGTTACTGATCCCGCTTTTATCCGAGATGTAAAGTATTTTATTACCGTCCGGGCTGATCTGCGCATAACTTTCATTGTCGTATTTTGAATTACTCAGTCTTGTTATTACCTTTGTATCAATGTCAATCCTGTAGTAATCACTTCTTGAATAATCATAGTCCCACATTTTGAAATCTGCGGGAATCTTTTTCGGATCAGTAAAACTTCCTCTGTCTGAAGTGAAGAATATTGACTTACCGTCGAGTGACCATGTCGGATTCGCATCTGAAAAAATATCATCAGTCAGAGCTTCGAGTTTCTTTGTTTTGATATCATAAACATACAGATCCGATTTTTCTTTTTTGGATCCGATGAAAGCAATTTTATTTCCGGTTGGTGACCATCCTATGTAAAATATTCCGTCGAAATCATGAGGGTATTCAACTGTTTCTTCTGTCTGAATATCAATGACATAGATCATGTCTGATCCGCCGGATTTGACGCTTATAGCAAGCTTCCTTCCGTCAGGAGACCATGCAAGTCCGGGTGTCAGGATATGAAGTTCCTCAAAGTCAGTGGAGTTGTTTCCTTCAATTACTTTTTTAATGATTTTACCTGTCTTGGTACTGGCAACGTAAACATCAAAAAGATCATCCTTATTGGAAATGAAAGCGAATTTATCGCCTTTCGGGGAAATTACCGGTGCAATGTTATAATAACCTCCGTCCTTCTCATGATCAGTCAGTTGTTTTGCAAAATCCTTAACATCATCCCGAATCTTTAACTCTGTCCAGTACATTTTCTTAAGGTATGACTGCCATTTTTCATTAAGCTTATTAAGTGACATCTGATAAGTCTTTTGAAATCCCTTATCCACATCTCCGTAAGCTTTTATGTTATTCATGAGAACACCGAGTTTGTCCTCCCCGTAAGTGTCGGCAAGAAAAGCAAAGAAGCTCTGTCCTCCTCTGTATGAAAAGTATCCTCCTATGTATTCAAGCGGGGGAACATTATTGTTTATTGTGGCATCGCGCATATACATATCAGTCTGCTTGTCAAGACCGTAATGACTCTGAACTTCAGCCATTCCTTCACTGAACCAGAGCGGGAATGAAAGTGTGATATTCTTTGAAATGATATTCTGAATGGACCCGCCGTAAAACATGTCATTCATGAAAGCGTGAAGTAGTTCGTGATGGATCACATGTCTGAATTTTTCATAATCGCCTTCAAAGGGTATATTTATCCTGTTCTTGAATAATTCCGTAACTCCTCCGATACCTTCTGAAAGATATTCGTCAATAACATTATTCTGCTGAAAATCTATATGAGAATTATAAACAATGACCGGAATCCGGTTTGAAATATTATAATCCAGATTCTCGGACATATTTTTCAGCGCTTCTTCGATTGTATGAGCGGTAAATTCAGCAAGTTTATATCCGCCATCACTGAAATAAATATCGAAATGCTTTGTCTGAATATAATTCCAGTCAAATGTCTTGTACTGGACTTTGTTTTGTCCGAATACAGCATTTGACTGGGCATATAATGATGATGAAACGAATATCAGAAATATCAATAACGTCAGAACATTTTTCACTATTTTAAAATTATTCATAATTTTGCCGGTTTATTTAAAGGTGTAATGCTTACTGATTCAACATTACCATATTTAAATAGGTTCATAATAATGTGGATCTGCTCCTTATTAAATATTTAATTAAAAATGTTTCCAGAATTCTTATTTGATTAGAAGCATACTTTTTGTCTCAAAATTATTTTTGGTTTCAAGTCTGTAATAATAAACTCCGCTCGGTAAATTACTTCCGTCAAACGTTACTTTGTAGGTTCCAGGAGTCTGATTTTCGCTCACAAGTGTTTTCACCTGATGACCGAGAATGTCATAAATTCTTAAAGTTACAAAATCCGAAGCCGGAATTGAATATTCTATTACGGTTTTCGGGTTGAATGGGTTCGGATAATTCTGACTTAAAATATATTTCTGCGGAACTACAGTAGAGATCTGTTCAACGCTTATTGTCCCGCCTGCAAGTGAATATCTCTTTGCAAAATCCTGCAGATACTGATTTGCAATCAGGGAATCATGGATCAACAGCATATTCTCGTCGTTTCCGGTGGTGGCTGCAGTCGAATAATTATATGAACCTGTTTCAACAATAGGGTCACTTGAAGGCAGATCACAATCAATGAGTATATATTTGCTGTGCAACAATCCCGGCTGATTATCAAGATATACCGGAGCAGGCGGATTCCAGGGGAAGTTACCGCCAATCCCTTTCATTTCAGGATATACGCTTGAAGGATCGGTACCGTTGCCGTCGTCAAATACTCCTCTTACCATTTTTGACGGAGGATTGAACTGTGTTTTCATTTTATTTGCGATCTGAAATCTTGTAAAAGCAAATGCGCAGAAGAAAATTGATTTGTTTGTATTGTCACCGATCATATTTTCTACAACTGCTGAAGTGTTATCTGACGGCGAGAAAAAACATTCAACTTTTCTTCCGTTAATATTGAATAAATGAGGAGTGTTATCACTCTTGTCAGCTCCGAACTTTGCCAGCGCCGGATTGTTAATTTCGTTGTGTGATCCCCACATTTCCTCGAATTCTCTTGTGTAAGTATAGCAGAGCGCCTGATCCTGAATGAAAATAACATTCTGCGCATCGTCGTAGAACTGAGCATTTGTTATGTTTGCTGATCCGGTCCAGAGCCAGTCATCAGTGAATGAGTTATCATTGCGCGCATCAAAGATAAAAAACTTGTTATGCATAATGTTTGTGCTCTGAGGTCTCTGGGACACCCGAATTCCGGAATTGATCAGATCCTGGACAAGCTGCTGTGTATTCCCGTCCCTGTGGTCATAAACCATTCTTATCTTAACTCCTCTTATAAGAGCATTAATGAGTTTATCTTTGATCTGAGTTACTTCATTAAAGGAATACATTGCAAAATCTATGGAATAATTTGCAGAATCGATTCTCTGACCAAGTCTTACTTTGAAATCAACGTTTCCGACTGCATTGTTATTCGGCATAGCAAATGAATTATCAACTTCCTTATTGAAATAAATCTCATACCTTCCGGTAGAAGCGGGATTTGAAGAGGTTGAAAAATATTTTACCGAGCTCATGCTTGTTCCGGAACCGTTGGTTGAATAAGCGACTGCATAATAGATCTTTCCTGGCATGAGATTGGTTAATGTAAAACTATGGTTTGTTGTCTGTCCGATACTGAACATGGAATCCGTGAAAACAACCGGCTGATATAATGAATCAGATCTGAAATATTTAATTTTGCTGTCTCCCGCTGACTGTGTTGTCCATGAAAGAGTTACACTTGTCGGAGTAATGTTTGATTCCTGCGGGACTGTTAGAATTATAGGACCTCCCGCCTGAATGACATCACTTACGAATCTCGGCAGAAGCTGATATCCGGAACTGTACGGAATGGAAGTATCAAACTGTCCGCCTGCTCCTATACAGTCAAATGTTCCGGTCGGAATTACCGTTCCGACAAGATTAGTATTGTTGTCTATTCTAAGCTGTCCGGTTCCTGTTGCGTCAGCTATGCTATAATTTGTATTCGCCTGAAAAACGCCTGAGCCGGTTATTGTAAGTCCGTTGATTCTCAAAAGCCGTCCTTCATATTCTTCCGTTCCGTTCCAAGTCTGATTATTGAACTGATTCAGAGTGATCACCAACGGCTGAGGTAAAGGATGACCGCTGCTAACAACTGTATATGAAGGCGTTCCGCCGAATGTTGAATATACAAGTTCGGTAAGACCATTGAACTGACTGATCTTTGCAGTTACAATTACGCTGTCTCCGATCGTAACCGCTCCGGAAAATTCAGTATAAAATACTCCGATTCCGGCAGTTGCATCCTGAATGTATGAAGGACCTCCGAATTCATTAGCCACTGTTACAATTCCTGAAACAGTTACGAATGAACTTGTATCTATCGGTATACCGCTTGAATTATTTACTTTTATTGACGCTATGGTTACGATCTGTGATTCGGCAAGTGAGAATGCCAGAAAGGTGATCATTATAAGAAATAGTGTTTTCATTTAAATATATTATTTGGTTTAATTTTTTGCTTAATTTGAGTTAAGATTTTTAGAAAAAGTGTTATTTATTGTATTAATTATCAATCCATTTTGCTCTTCTTTTAATTTGCGGTCTATCTCGCTTTTCACCCTCCCGGGATCTGTTCTGACTGCGTCATCAATTATATTTTTGCGGTACATAAAATTATACGGCGTCACATATTTATATTCATATTTATCTATAATTTCCTTAAACTTCGGTTCATTTTTTAAAAACAAAAATGATTTATCATCCCAGAATACCAGTTTCCATTCATCCGAATTTTTACTGAAATATGAGATAATGGAATTTTCCATTTCCTTCGGGACTCTGACAAGATCAGGAGCGAGATAAATGGAATAATCAAAATCATAATCCTTAAGTTTTTTTTCAAATCCGGGACCCTTGCCAATAAGCGTATTATACTCATTGAAAATCTCATCATTAAGATTCCTGCTGTCAATGAAATTTTTTGCTCCCGGAAAACTCCACACAAGATAGCCTCCGCTGCCGAAATGATTCAAAGGTCTCTGTCCGGTTTCAGGAATTTTATTTTCCCTCATGAAATCAAACATCTGAACAGGCATGAAATCAGAATTAATGCCGAATCCGGAAACTCTGTAATATTTCAGCGTCTCAAGATACAATTTGTCATTCGGTATATTGAATATCATGAAAATTAATATTAACTCAAGTAAGACCTTGGGAAGAGGGTTGACGGACAGTAAATTTTTTATCCCGCTGCTTTTAAATCCGCATATGATAAAATACAAAGCAATTGCGAGAAATACAGTAATGATAATAATATAATCCACAGTGAACCTTACCGCTCGGACTGAATAAACTGCAAATACTATGTAAAGCAATCCCGGGAATATATCCTTTTTTCTGTATGAATAATAAAGCACAAATAGTCCGCCGAATAGAAAGAACTTGTATATATTAGTCACAAACCCGCCGCTGAACATTGAATCAAAAGGCGATCTCCATTCATTTATTGTCTCAAGCAGTTTCATCTTGGTGTGGTCGTAAGCGTAAAAGTAAGTTGCAATGCCGTTCGGATTTACAAGCATTACAAGTATTGAAACGGCGGAAATTATTCCGAGCAGACTTATCTCCTTTTTGGTCAAAGCGGGAATTTCCTTTGTGGAGAATTTATCCGGCTTCAGAAAAAGGATAAGCTCGCTGATAAAAAATACTAACAGCAGAAGAGCGCCTGCCAGAACGCCCATGTGAATGTTTGCCCAGAGCAGAAACAAAAATGGTATAAAATAAAGTATCCTTACATTCTTCCTGTTGAAATATTTGTATTCGGTCAGGAGATAGATCAATACCGCAAAAAACAAAAGTGACATTATGTGAGGACGGGGAGTAAGCCGGTCTATTATTCCGAAAGCAGTCAGAAGTAAGATCAGAAAGATCATTGTGTAACTCACTCCGAACTTTCTCATGATCCGGAAAAATATGAAGAAGATAAGAAGGAAAACTATTGTCCTGAATATTGAAATGGCGGTGTAGCCGCCGGCGCTGTATAGTCCGTAAGTGATCAGATCCCATCCCCATTCGAACGGCATCCACTGCTGTCCCTGAGTTACAAATCCGAATATATCTTCCGAAGGAACGTGATGAGTCTCTGCGATGTACTTACCCGTGGCAAGATGCCAGAATACGTCGTCATCTCCGGATATCTTGAATGTTGTGAACATCATAATAAATACGGCAAAGAGTAACATCATGCCGTAATTATAGAGAGGATTGTCCTTAAATACAGGCTGCTTCTCCGGAATTTTCACCGGAGATCTTTTTTGCTTTTTTGCCAAATTACTGGAGGTCTGTTG
Source organism: Bacteroidota bacterium (assembly GCA_018266875.1). Lineage (GTDB taxonomy): Bacteria > Bacteroidota > Ignavibacteria > Tepidaquicellales > Tepidaquicellaceae > UBA2330. The sequence goes on along the minus strand of JAFDZR010000016.1, from coordinate 46,112 downwards.
ATAATTTATATCTTACAATTCTGTCATTTCCCGTATCAGCTATGTAAAGAACTTTATTAAAAAATGAAACCCCGTTCGGATTATTCAGCTGCTTGACACCGTTACCGGTTCCGCCGAACGATTCATTCTTATATTTCCCGAGACTTGTATACTTGTAGAGAGAATCCCTTGCGTTGTCAACAACAAATATATTGTTCGAAGGATCTAGACAGATTCCAACCGGAGTTCCGAGCTGCTTGTTAAGAAGATCTACATTGTCTCCGGGTAGATATCGCGGATTATAAGTTCCTTTGACATCATCAAATTCGAACCATTCAACCTTGAATCCGAAATCAACTGAATTTCTTGTAATGATAAAGTTTGTCAGATTATTATTGAATGTTGTAATGGCTGACATTTTATCAATTGAATAAATACCGTTTCCTGTGGGCTGAAATCCTCCGAGCGGCGTAACCGAGGTAACAGAATTTATGCCTGTTACTCTCAGCAGAGCGTTGTCAGGATCAAGCGAACTTGTGTTGTCGGGACCTGTTCTTGTAATAATGTAGGAATTATCGGAATACACTCCGACACCGGTAAATTTCCTTCTTCTGCTGGAAAGGGGAGTCGCATAATCGGATCTCATCAGAGGAAGCAATGAAGCGTTTGATATAACTCCTCCGATCTGGACAAGTTTTATTCTGTATAAAATGCTGAGGGTATCAGTGAAAATATTTGATGTAGTGTCCGCAATCACAAGCAGATCGAAATTATAATCCTGGGCTATGGCTCTTGGATTTGTTACTTCAATAGAACCGATCTCACCGCCTGCAAGGTCCAGCTGAACCACTCTGTTGTTCTTTGTGTCGCAGACATATATCAGCGGCTCTCTTCCAAGAAGTACAGCTTCGGGTTTATTGAACTGATTCCATACAGGTGACTGCTGAACATAAGTGGTCTCAGTTACCACCGGTCCTCCTCCTGTAGAAATCGGAAACTGCGAAAGATCCGTTTTATTGGAACATGAGGAAAGCCAGATCAGCGATAAAGTTATAAATAGGAAATAATATTTCATATATTTTAGGATCATTTAAAGTTCGGAAATAAAATGTTTAAACTGAATCTGTGCGAAATGCCGAGCTCTTTATAGTTAGCCAGCGAATAATCAAGGTTTGCATGAGCAAATGAAATAACGGTCTTCACACCTACTCCTGCAGAGAAATTTTCCGAATCCACATTGAGCTTATATCCGCCTCTGAAGAAAAGGAATTCCTTGTATGCATACTCGAGACCGAAGTTAAGATTCTCCGCATTGTCAGTAGGACTGTTAAGCTGGATGGAAGTCGTAAGTCTGTTCTCTTTATTCATGATCGGCTCCATTGCGAATCCGAGCTGAAAGGAAGTCGGCGGAGGAAACTTCTGAAAGGAGCTTACCGTGTTTCCGTTTACAAGAGTGACATCGCCTGTGGGATTGAGCTGACCGCCGAAATTTGATATCATAATTCCGAATCTTGAAGTTCCCAGTCCGGTTCTGTAAGAAGTGGCAAGGTCTCCGAGAATTCCCTGAATCTTAAGTTCGCCGAGATCCTCGCGGACATACTTTATAGTCGCGCCGAATGAAAACTGTTCGGTCATCTGTCTCGCAAAGGAAAGACCAATGCTTAAATCGGAGAATCTGAAAAATTCTCCTGTTCCGGTCGGCTGATACTCTGTAGTCACTTTCATGTCCTCAGTCTGAAGCGAAGTAACGTTAATGCCGATGGCGTTATTTCCTCCGAAGTGATAGACGCCGCCGAAATTTGCGAGTTTCGTATCAACGAACCACTGCGTATAACTTGCCGTAAATCCGTTGTTTTTAAAGGCAACAAGACCTGAAGGATTGTAGTGCAGGGAAGTAATGTCATCTGATACTGCTACAAAACTTTCTCCCATTCCGGTAGCCCTGGCGCTCGTTCCTATTTTCAGGAACTGCAGCGAAGTAGTTCCCGTCCTCTGTCCGCCGAGATTCGGAAACAGCTGCGCATAAGACATTTCAGAAAAAGCGAAGATGAGAAACAGGAATACAAAGATTAATTTTTTATTCATTTATTTTATTAAGATCATTTTTTTTAATCTGATAAATTTCTTTTACATTTAAAGTATAAAAATATACCCCGCTGGAAAGTCCGCTTCCGTTGAATTCTATTGAATAAATTCCCGCATTTTTAAATTCATTCACCAGTGTCTTTACTTCTTTTCCTGTTAGGTCATAAATCTTAATAGAGATATTTCCTGAAACAGGAATGCTGTATGCGATCTTTGTCGAAGGATTAAACGGATTCGGATAATTCTGATTCAATTGGAATTTATCAACTTTTATATTTTGTGTTTCAGTGATTTCAGAAGTCTTTAATCCAAGTAGGAAATTAAGATCTTCAGTAATTTTCTTATCTAATTCTGTTTGGTTTGACGGATTATATTTTATTATTTTTGTTTCCAATACTTTCCTGTAACTGTCATTTGAAAATTTACTTCCTGAATTTTGATCTGAATTTAAATCTGAATAATTATCTGAATTTTTAAAATTCGTTTTGGCAATACTATGTACAGGTTTATCTTTTACATTTTTTTCGTTCCGGCTTTCAGAAAAACTATCATTGTCTCCCTGTCCCGAACCGTTTTGCAGCAGTGTCAGCGCTGATCTGTCCCAGCTTGCCAGAAGTCTTCTTTCCGGCTCCGGATGATTTGACATTATGTTTTCGTATCCTACTATTGCTTCATCATAATCATCCATCTTTGTAAGACACATCAGATAATAAGAATATGCCTTATCAACAATTGTATAATTATTTGCATGTTGAGTGATCTTTGATTCCAAATATTGCTTTAGATCACCAAACAGAATATCCGTATTTAATTGTAAAGAGGAAGTGTCTTTGTTTTGATAATTTGTGTAAAGTTCATCTATCGAAGAAGGCAGATAATCGCTTGTGTCATAATTATTTATGACAGTTTTTAAAAGTTCAATTGCTTCAGTAAAATTTTTATTTCGCTTACTCATTAATGCCTGTCCAAACATACTTTCATCTTCTCCGTCACCATTCATAAAATCTCCTCCTTCTGTTATTGCAATTGTATCATAGATTCCGTCTCCTCTGTCAATGATGTCGTAATCAAATGGTTCAGGTTTTGAATTTTCACAATAAGTATTATACGGCTGGTAAAATAAATCAACAGTATCTGAATTACAAATTAAATGATTCAAAGGAGGTATAGCTGACCAGTAATTTTCCGAAGCAGATATTCCGTATGAATTACATGAACCAGTTAAAGCCGATTTTACGTGATAATAATTTGAATTATATATAGTAAAACAATTTCCGCCTTTATCTAAAAAAGCCGAAGATGTTCCAACTATATAAACATTGTTTAGGTCATTTGAAAATAATTTGTTGTAACCTCCATACCAGTAATAATTTCCGCTGCTGTAAACAGGTGCAAGCCGGGCTGAAGAAGTTGAATTAACGATCAGCGTAGAGTTTGTGCCGGACTTCATTGAAGAGTTTTCAAAAAAATTAAGATCACTCTGAAGTAAATTTACCGAAGTGATATAATCATCTGTCAAAAAACTGTTATATCTGAAATCTCCTGATATTTTATTTGAAACAAGTCCTATTCCTGTAGTCGATCCGGTTCCCTGAAACACATTACCAAAAATAAAAAACGGTGTTTTCTCCGATGCCAGACAGTTGAGATACATCTGCACAGCACCGCCGGAGAAATAATTGCCGGCAATATTTAAATTAAAAGCGGGGGCTGGATTTTCTTCTTCGGAACAAAAAACCGCATAATCATTTGGATGGACACTATTACTGACAGTAAGCAGATACTGGCTGTTATTATTTGTATAAAAAGAATCATTGCTTATCAAAGCATTAAAGACATTGCTTAATTTTACAATACAATTTTCAAATTTACTGTCTTTAATAATTTTCTTGTTTCTTGCAAAGCATTTATCTGAGTTGTATAAATTAATTGCTGTATCAGTATTTTTAAATGTGCAGTTATTTACAGTATCGAGATAAGTATTTGTCAGCTTAATACCTTTCCATGATACGCTGCTGTTCGTAGTTTGAAAAACAGTATTATTAAGATTGATATTTGCACCGATTTTACCTTCAATGTATGAATTTTCTCCCATAGTAATGGTCTTCGGAGAGCCGGTTTCAAAAGTACGGAAGTGAGAACCGGATTCGAAGATCAAACTGGAGTTAGATCCTAAAGTAAAATCTATATCGTCTTTTATAATTAGTGAAGAATAAATAAACTTGAGGTTATTATTTGCATCCAGATTCGTATTATTATCTTTAACTTCTAAATTAACATAAAATTCATTTGGTAAAAAATGATTTGTAGCACCAGAATCTGTCGCATTTATTGGATAATTAAGATAGATATTGTCCGAAATAAATCCATTTTTGTTTTGAGGTTTAACTGCTAAAGGATTCCTAACATGTTGATCCCAAATTTGAATTAACCTGTTTTCAGGAATTAGATCATCTGTCCAATGATATGTAATACTATCTTGGTTGTAATGATTAAATACTATATCATTTGTATGATATGGAAAATGATGCTCAGGATTATTTGGATTGTTTTCATAACCATAATTAAAATCTGAGAAATCTACATCACAATAATCAAATGGAAGAGAATAGATTACATATTCATTATTTTCTTCTCTTACTTCATAAAATTCAATTCTATATTTTCCATACCCAATTGATGCTTCTGTACCTCCTGTTACTGAATTATTGTCATGATTAACTTCAAAATCAGGAGGAGGTCCTATAATTAACTTTTTTTGTAAGATCGTATCAACTCCAATAATTTTATCGTAATTATCAGTTTGATACCTACATTTTAAAGAATATTCATAATTTCCATTAAAAACTGCACCTATCGGAAATATTTTCACATATAATAATTTTGTTGTGGAATAATTAAAAATTTGTAATTCGTATCTTCCAAAACAAGAAGTTGATATAAGTATATTGAATACTATAATTAATAAAATATTTCTTTTATGATTCATAAATTATTTTTTAAATCTTAAAATAAAAACTGTATTAAATTATTTTAAAAACAACATTTTTCTAGTTGATACATTAAAAGGAGTTTCTAGTCTATAAAAATACACACTGGATGATAATGAATGAATATCAGGCTGAAATAATATTTCATAGTTTCCTTGATTTAGATACTCATCAATTAAATTTAGTATTTTTTTTCCATTAATATCAAAAATTGAAAGATTCACATTCATACTCTTATTTATATCAAATTTTATTAGTGTAGATGGGTTAAATGGATTTGGATAATTTTGGTGTAAGTTAATTTGAATAGGAATTGTTTCAGAATAGTTTGAAATTCCTACAGGATTAATATTTCCTGTTGAATCAGTTTTGGCAATATACATTTGAGGATTTCCCCCTTGGATATTCTGAGCAACTCCACAAATTATAAAACCTTTATCATTTGTATTTTCTATTGAATGAATTTCTGTAAAAAATGGCAAAACCCTATAAAACTTTTCATGTAAAACATCTCCATTAAAATTGATAATTCTTACAAAACCTTTTTCAAGATTTCCTTTAACTGAATCTGTAGTTCCGCAAAAAACATATCCTTTATTCGGTATAATTCTGACCGAGAATAATAATTCATTATAATTTGCTGTATAAGATTTTTGCCAATGTACCTCTCCAATTGAATCTGTTTTTATAATCAATGAATTAGAAATATTATTTGAATTGTAAGAAATACCCCCAATTATAAATCCATTATCAATCGTACTTTGAATTGAATAACCGGCATCTAAATATGATGTTCCATATCTTTTAGTCCAAAGAATATCCCCTTTTAAATCTGTACGAATAAAATATATATCATTGAAAGCAACACCAATAATACCATACCCGTCTTTCAAAACAATAATTTCTCTCGCTATTTGAGAACTATTTGATACGAATACATTTTCCCAAATCTTATTACCCTGTTTATTTGTTTTTATTAACCAAATATTTTGAATTCCATTAAAGGAGTATGTTCTTAAAATTAAAATATACCCACTATCAGTTGTTTGTTTAACACATTTAGCCTGATCGAAATCCAATCCTCCAAAGTTGTTATCCCATATTAAGTTTCCAAATGAGTCTGTTTTAACAAGATAACCATCGGAATTTGGACTATTTGCATCACTTCCACAAACAATAAAACCATTATCAAATGTATTCTCAACCCAATTACCATCATAAGCTTGACTAAGATTTCCAAAAAGCCGTACCCAAAGAGAATCACCATGATAATTAAATTTTTGAAGATAAACTTTTGAATTTAATACGCTTCCTGTCCCAACAGTTATAAAACCATTGTCGGATGTTTGGATTGCTTTTACTAATCTTCCGGAATAATTACTTAGAATTTTTTGCCACGTTACTGTCTGAGAATTCAATGGATTTGTACCCAATTCGATAAACATAACACTAAATAAAAATAATATTTTTAAATAACAGTTCACTTAATTAAGATCATATTTTTAATTTCATAATTACTGCCTTTTTGTTCATCGTTAATATCAATTCTGTAATAATAAACGCCGCTTGACAATCCGCTGCCGTTGAACTCAACCGAATAATTCCCCGCCGGCTGTTTTTCATTTACCAGTGTCATAACTTCTTTTCCTAAGACATTAAAAACCTTAAGCTTTACATAATTTGTATTCGAAAGCTGGTAGCTGATAATTGATTTTGGATGAAACGGGTTTGGGAAATTCTGAGATAAATGAAATCTCTCGGGCTGTTTATTCATTACTAATAAATTGTCTGACTTCTTATTAATGACACTGCTTAATATGTCATTGATCCTGTTTTGCTTCATTTCCAGATTCGCAATTTCATTACTGCCGCTTAAGTTATCTCCCGCTCCTGCGGATAGAATTTCCATATTAATTAATGCATGAGTTCCTTTTGCTGTGTTCAGGTTATTCGTGTAAATTGTATTATAATCGCTTACTGCTCCTTCAATATTGTTCTGCTTCACTTTTGACTTTATCATAAGATCTTCAGACAGGTTTCTCTGAGTTTCGCTGTATGCCGTATCTTCAAAAATATCCGAATAATAATTCTGAAGTACGCTGAATTCAGTTTGTGTCGAGTTTTTCTTTTCATAACAATTGAATAATCCGGATAGTGAAGATACTGCATATACACTGTCTTTAAAATCTGAAATTATTTCCTTATAAATCTCTATCGCCTCTGAAAACTCTCCCGAATTTTCTTTCTGATATGCTTCAAGATAAAGCTCATTTGCCATTCCCGGATTATCACCTTCCAGGTAAAATACTGTGTCCTTTAATCCGAATCCAATATCGTATAAAATATAATTGTTTACTGCTCTCGCCTCAGATGAATTATCATCGTAAGGATCATAAAGTATTCCGATCGAATTGGCAATATCGAATTTGCCGGTATCCGGAGGAATCGTTCCCCAGTAGTTCTCTCTCATATCAAAATATGAATCATAACTGCTCGGAACCGTTCCGCTGATATAATAATCATTATTTGACATTATAAACCTGTTATAGCCGAATCCGATATTCGGAAGTGACTCATCTTCAAAGAATATCCCTGCATTGGAAGGTTCGCCTTTGATCAGATTATCTCCCGAAAGCCAGTATGTATTTCCGCCTGATGATACGGGTTTCAGATTAGGAGCGGATGAATATGTTAGATATATATTTTCAGCGTAAGAGTTACCGAATATATTTTTTAAAAGATCGGGTGACGAAAGCAGTGAGTAAAATGAATAATAAAAATCATTTATAGTATTGTATTTAAACTTGCCGTTTGAATTATCGAGAAATATCCCTGACTCTGAATATTGATTTCCGTTTATGACATTCTGAGATACGAACGGCGAACTGTTTATCATAGTCATGCCGTTTCCTGTGCCACTTATTGTATTTCCAATGAAATTAACATTTCCTCCTGAGCAGAACTCAGTATAGATCCCCTGCGCAAATCCTTTTATTATATTTGCGGAAGAGACGGTATTATTCATTATAAGAAGATTACTGCTGTTCGCTGCATAAACGGCGATGCTCAGTTCAGAACCGGATTTATTTACAAAAGAGCAGCCGGATATTTCGGTCGAAAAAGGTACTTCTGTTCCTTCATCATCATTTTTGCCAAAGATGTTAATTCCGTATTGAGCATTGCTGATAAGGCAGTTTTTTATGGTATCCTGTGAACGATGCTTAAGAAAAATACCGTTCCATTTTTTTGCAGAGTCAACGGAAGTAAACGCCGCATCATTGGCTATCAGCTTAGTACCGCTGTCACAGACTATGCCGGAGTTCTCACCAAACATAATCTTCGAGCCGGGGTTCATAACAAGTGAAGTTGTATTTCCTTTTAGATGAAGAGTATAATCATCGGGAAGAACGACTACAGCGCTGTCTTCGAGGATGATCTTTGTGCTGTCTTCGACTTTAAATATATTATCTACACCCGGACAAAGTCCGTGCAAACCTTTATCAAAATAAATAATACCGTTGCCTCTGATATTTGCTCCCTCATTACATAAACTCCCGCCTTGCTTTACATGAATTAAAGAACCGGAACGATAAGTAAGATTGCTTAAATATTTTAAAGTAACTTTATTTTGATTTTCAATGATAATTTTAGAATTGTTTTCCAGAACTAAAATTGCCGAATCTTCAACTATCAAATTATTATATCCGAAAGACGGAGTAATCATGTTAAAAGTTTTTCCGGTATCTAATTGCATGAATGCTGTCTTTTTAACTGTAATGTTTGTAATTGTATCTAGAAGAGTATTTTTTGTACTAATGTTATTTTTTACAAAAACATTTCCAAATATATCACCGGCATTAGGGTGGTAGGGAATAGTATATGGACTTGGAAGTTCTCTTCCGTCTATAGGATATATTAAATAGTTTTCGTCGGTAATTGAGCTTCCCTTAGAAGGAGGGTGTTCATTATTTAAATTATAACCTGCCCATTGATTTGTAACTGTATCAAATCTATGATATTGTTTGTAAACTTTTATGCTTCCGTCATAAGGTGGGCTGCCGGTTCCAAATAATGGTAATTCATCACCTGCAGTTGCTGTTCCACTTGGTGCAGTCCATTGAAAAGAAAAATTTAAAGTGTCTATGGAATTAATTCTTATCCATAAATCAACACATCCATTCCATCCAGATTTCGTGTAATTAAAATCTAAAAAATCTATTATTATTGGAGAAGTTATTAAGGCATAAGTTGTATCATATAAATATTTGTAAATTTCTAATCTATATTTTCCATAGCTAATTAATCCATCTAAATTACTATTATGTGTATTATCATGTCCAATTAATAACCATTTGCTTTCAGCAATTTCTCCAGGGTCAGGAGATATTTTAAAATATCCAAGATTGTTTGAATTGCTTAAAGCATAACCATCTAATCCAACATTATATTTAATAAAAGGGATAATACCACTACCACGTCTACTAAAACCATCTTCATCTTTTGAAATTAATGTATAATGAGTTTTTTCATTGATTGATTCATGTCCGTTAAAGATAGCACTTATCGGAATAAGCCTTATATAAAGATCCATTTGTTCTGAATTTTGTAATTTATTTATTAAATAAATCTCACAATTTGGATTTTCAGAAAAACAGATAGTTGAATATATTACAGATACAAATTGAATTAATAATAAACTTAATATCCTCATGATAATATTATTTTAAGACTAATTGAAATAAAATTATTTTATTAATAACATTTTTTTTGTTTGGATAAATTTTTCTGTTTCTAATTTATAAAAATAAACTCCGCTTGAAATATTGCTGCCGTCGAACTCAATTTCATAGGATCCGGCATTTTGTTTTTTATTTACTAAGGTAATTATTTCATGTCCTAGGGCATTGAATATTTTTAATTTTGTAAAACCTCCAAATTGTAATTTATAACTAATGATAGTCTTTGGATTGAATGGGTTGGGATAATTTTGAGAAAGTTGAAAGTTAGGAATTGATGAATTCGATAAATTATTTATGCTTACTATTGGATTTGCATAGCCCAATTTATCTGTTTTTATAATATAAATATCTCCGTTTTGAAAATTATCTCTAATCCCTATAATTGCAAATCCACTATCTTTGGTTTGACAAATATTATAACCAACATCATTATCATTGAAGCCAAAAGATTTTCGAAAAATCTCATTTCCATTAGAATCTAATTTATATAATCGGACATAGTAATCTAAATTATTTAAGGAATCCCATGTACCGGTAAATGCATAACCAGAATCAGTAGTATTTATTATGTAAGTGCATTCACCGTAGTGCAATGAATCATATATTTTTTTCCATTGAAAAATACCGTTAAAATCAAATTTCATTAACATACTTCTATTAATCGATCCTCCCACAAAAAAACCGTTATCATTGGTTTGAACAATTGAAGATGTGTAATGATATTTAAGTAAATCATTGCTGTTAAACCAAATTGAATTGCCAGAAAAATCTGTTTTAAGAATGAAAGGTTTATCTATTATAACAGAAGTGTCACTAAAGTTTCCGCAAATCACAACATTACTATCCTTAGAAATTAATAAATCTGTAAAATATCCATCAAAAGAATTTGACAAGAATTCTTTATAAAATATTGAATCCCCATTTGCTTTTAATTTTAGAAGCACAGGTTTTCTTAATACTCCGCTTACAATAATAGCGCCACAAATGAAAAGTGTACCATCTAAATTTTCTTTAATTTTCCGAGATCTAATGCCAAAGTGTCTTTCCCAAATAACTTCTCCATTAAGATTAATCTTGATAACATCACCATATATACCTAAAATAACATAATTACTATCAGAAGTTTTGATTAAAGATGTTGCCTGAAAGCCCGGGAATTCTTTAGTCCATATCGTATCACCAAATTGATTTAATCTAATAACATAAATATTTGAAAATTTTCTACCTGCAGCCACGTATCCTTTATCTGGAGTCTGAACAATGGAATATCCATATTGAATACCAGACATACCATAAGTTCTCTGCCAAGTTATAGACTGCGCCTGCACCTCACCCGATCCCGCCGCCAAAAACAATAATATTAATATTTCAAAAAACCTTTTCATGCTTTAATAGAATTTTTAAATTCACGTTCTAAACAAATCATTGTATCTTCCTCAATCACCTTCGCCCAGCTGTCGCATACAATTCCCGAGTTCTCACCAAAAATCATCTTCGATCCCGACTTCATTATCAGCGAAGTCGTATTTCCTCTGAGATGTAAGTTGTAATTAGTTGGCAGTATCACGACTGCGCTGTCTTCGAGGATGATCTTTGCGCTGTCTCTAACTGCGAAGTCATTTACAATATCACTGCATAAAACGTGAACGCCGGAATCATAAGTGATCTTTCCCGGACCTCTGATAATTCCGCCTACGTTACACAAAACTCCGCCATTTTTAATTCTGATTTCAGCGTTATTATGCATAGTCAGGTTGCTTTTATTTTTTAAAGTAATTTTATTTGGAGAAAAGACATTGATCTTGGCGGAGTTATATAAGACAAGATATGCTGTGTCTTCGACTATCAGATTATTGTATCCGAAAGAAGGAGTGATCATGTTAAAAGTTATTCCGGAATTAATAACAAATGCTGCTCTCTTTTTCATGGTTATGTTTGATATAGTATCAAACAAAACATTTCGGGTATACATATCATTAATTAAACTAAAGTATAGGCTGATATCTCCTTTGTCAATGTGATTAACTGCTTGTGAGTCAACTGCATTTATTGGAAGATAAGTATATAAACTATCTGATAAAAATCCTGATTTGTTCTGAGTTTTGTGAACGTTTCCACCGTATTGATCCCAAATTTTTAAATATCTATTAGCTTCATTAATTTTTATTCGGATAGAAGAACCGCCAAATAAAAACGTAATACTGTCTGAATTAAAATATTCCAAAAAGATATCATTATTTACCTGATAAGGATAATCGGAATCACCATAATTTACATCACAATAATCTACACTATCATAGAGTTCTGTAAAAATATTATAAACATTAAACCTAACTCTATATTTTCCATACCCAATTGATGCTTCTGTTGTAGGTCTAAAATAATCAGCATCATGATTTAATTCAAATGTATGATTAGAACCATACAATTTCTTATAACCTCCATATATGAATTTATAGACAGAGTCTCTAGGGAATTTACAATTTAAATTATATAATTTATCACCATTAAAAATTGATCCTATAGGATAAACATAAATTTTTATTGAATCTGTTGAATTATTCTTTATTTTCAATTCAAACGAAGTTGATTCTTGTGTAAATCCAAATCTATTAAGAAATAACATAAATACAATTAAAGTGATAATTTTTTTCATAAAATTTTATTCTTATTTTAAAAAAACCATAGATTTTATTTTATTAATTGAATTTGAAGAAAAAATTGATTTTACGGTAATTTTATAAAAATATATTCCAGATGAAATATTTTGAGCGTTCCAGATGATTATCTACCCGAATTAATTTTTTTATTTTCAATAATATTGTTAATTTCATTCCCCAAGATATCGTAAATTTTTAAATCAACAATAGCATTTTCATTTAATTCAAAAATTATATTCGTAGAAGAATTAAACGGATTTGGATAATTTTGATATAATTTAAAATTATCTATCAGAATTGATTCACTAATTGAAATTCCTACTGGAATGAAATTACCGTTTGAATCAGTTTTTACCATATAAGCAATACCAGTTGAGATTGGTGCTATTGAACCCGACAAATAAAAACCTCCATCACTTGTTGGAATTCCTGAACGAAATTCTGCATAATCTGTAGGATAAAAAGAAGGAGTATAATACTTTTTAAACTTTACATTACCCACCGGATCTATAACTCTTATGAAAGCTTGAAAATAATCATTACCCAATGAATCTGTAACACCTGAAATCAAAAAACCTCTGTTATTAGGGAGTATTTCCAAATCATATAAAAATTCTCTTCCGACTCCCGGGTATTGAATTTCCCATTGAATATTTCCTATAGAATCCGTTTTAGTCACTACACATTCATTCGGAACAGTAGTTCCTCCGATAATTAATGAACCATCTGTTAATCTGCGCAATGACTCTCCAATACTATTTCCAACTGCTGATTTTGACCAAAGAGTATCGCCATTATTATTAAGTCTAAATAATTTATTTCCTCCGGAAATTCCCATTAATAAATAACCGAAATTATCAACCTTTACAAGATCACCAAAACCATTGCTGGTATACATTTTTTGCCATTGCATATTACCCGAATTATCGGTTTTAATTACAAGTAAGTTTTGATTTGATCTCGCACCAATGATATATCCACTATCACTAGTTTTTAAAACTTTAAGCGCTTCCTCCAATTCATTTCCACCAAAAGATCTGCTCCAACTATAAATTCCTGAAGAATCTATGTTTAAGAGGTAAGCATCTCCAGCAATTCCGCCACCGTCATTACCTGCAATTACGAATCCGTTATCATAAGATTCTTCAATCCAGTTTGCTGAAAATCCATTACTTAATGAACCAAATGTTTTATTCCAAAGTGTTTCTCCAACTGAGTTTGTTCGTATAACAATAATTTTGAATTGGTTTTGTAATCTTGTAGTTCCAACTGCAACATATCCTCCGTCAGAAGTTTGAATTCCTCTGAATATAGCTCCATTAGAATATAATTTTTCCCAAGTCACCGACTGCGACACTGCTCCCTCACAGCAAACTACAAAAACCGCTAAACAGATTATTATTTTAAGTCTCATAATATCATTTCAGATTTTTCAGAAGTCATTGTCTTTAAAGTAACCTCATAAGTAAAAGCTGCATCATTCGCTATCAGCTTCGCTCCGCTGTCACAGACTATACCGGAGTTCTCGCCGAACATCATCTTCGAGCCGGGGTTCAATATAAGTGACGTTGTATTTCCACTAAGATGAAGAGTATAGTTATCAGGCAAGATCACTATTGCGCTGTCTTCGAGGACGATTTTAGAATTCTCTCCGAATTTGATTATTGAATTTGGATACATTATGAGATTATATTCTTTTCCGATGTATAAAATTACCAATAATTCAAAAACAATTCCGAAGAATCTTCAGTTTTATTTAAAGCTTCAAAGAAATATTGAACATAATGTTTCTTGGAGTAAGATATCTCGCCGGATTATACGGATACGGATCAAGCGGAGCCTGAAGGTCCGGATACAATGGATCATTGTAATAATTCGGTGTCGGCTGTCCGTATTCGTAAGCTTCTCCCGTTACTGGATTCAGTATCGTTGAATTCTTTGTGTTGAATAAATTCTTTATTGAAATTCCGATTACAAGGTCCATTGAATATAAAGGAACGTATTTGTCAATGTCCAGATCAACCCAGAACCAGTTCTCGCCGACTTTTCCGTTAATGTTGTCTATGTCAGACTGGTATTCAGGTCTGCCGTTCTCAAGATTTCCAATATAAATCTGTTCAGTATATCTCTTTCCCGACTGAAAGAATAATCTCGTTTTGAATGAAATGTCATCAAGTATATTCCTTGCAAAACCGAACAAACCTTTGCCTTTCTGAATGTTGAAATACAGATTTGCGCTTGCCTGTACCGGTTTGTCCCATGACAGAAACGTCTCAGATATAGTCTCGGCAGCTCCGGAAGTTGCGACTACAAAACCCTGATCGGAGGAAGAACTTTTTCCGGTCGCTACGGAATATGTGAAATTGAATTTTCCGCTGAACCAGCCGCCGATACGTTTTTTGTATTCCACCTCTATTCCTCTTGTCCTTGCATAATCCTGATTGAAATATGTAACGAATGACTGTCCGAGAAGTCTGCCGCTGTTGATCCTGATGCTTCTTGTGGCTACATAGTCATAAATATTTTTATAATATGCAGTAACAGTCAGCACGTCATCACTGGTGAACTGATTTCTTATTCCCAGCTCGTAAGCTACAGTAGTCTCGGGATTCAGATTCGGATTACCGTATTTCTGAAATGTTGACTGAGCAGCCTGGGGATTTATCTTGGCATACACAAACTGTGGCTTTGGTCTCTTTGAGAAATGTCCGTAAGAAAAGAACAGAGTCTGATTGTTTGTGATCGGATGTGATATCCCGAGTCTCGGAGCGATCCTGAGTTTTACATTCCTTCCGAAAATTTTATAGGAATCATCTTCATATGCCTGTCTTGTCTGAGGAGTTATAGTTGTTACGTTCGTGTCCTTTATAGCATCGTCAACATATTTTCCCGGCATCCAGTAATCAAGTCTGAGTCCGTAATTCAGGATCATTCCCTTGAATGTTATGCTGTGCTGAGCGTAAATGTCTCCAAATGAAGGATAGACTTTGTAGACGTCATTGTTCAGTCCAAAAGGTTTTATCCATGGCTGATAAATGTCAACCAGCTGCATTTCCTGAAAGCTCGCTTCAGCGCCGGCTTTGAGTTTGCTTTTTGTAGTGTAGTTATGGATGTAATCAAACTTGACCGAGTATTCATTCACATAATGATCATGCCATGTAAAAGGATTTCCAATATCGTAAAAACCGTTTCCCGGAATTATACCCGTCCTGAGACTGTCAATAAAATAGTACTGAAAAGGAGGTTTGATCAGATCGAAAGGTTCGGAATACTGATCCCAGTTCCTTCCGTTTGCGTCCACTCTCAGGTTAGTGAAAAAATTATTGAGCTTTATCTCGTAAAATGTTTTGGGACTTGTCGTCTGTGTCCAGCTGACAGTATGGAAATAACTGTTCTGTGTATAAGTGTTTGCAAGATCAAGAATGTCCTGGAAATTATACTGATAGCCGGGAGACGGCTCCACATATTCCAGATTTGACTGCAGCGAACTCGAATTTTGATTTATGGAAACGGACTGATTATAGGAATAATTTAATTTCATTGTTTCATTCAGTCTCCATGTAGCTTTTCCCAGCCAGTACCAGCTGTTATCCTGACGCGGGGAAAATTTGGTCCCGCCGAAAGTGGATGAGCTCACATAACTGGCTTTCTTTCCGCCGTTGTTGACATAGAATCCGTCTGACAGTCCCATAAAAAAACTTCCGAAGAGAGTGATCTCTCCCGGAGGTTTTATTTTTAAAGCATTGAAAAGATATTTTGAGATGGGCTCGGGTCCGCCGATATTCATTTCGAATACGTCTGTATTAAAGCT
Organism: Bacteroidota bacterium; assembly: GCA_018266875.1. Taxonomy (GTDB): domain Bacteria; phylum Bacteroidota; class Ignavibacteria; order Tepidaquicellales; family Tepidaquicellaceae; genus UBA2330. The sequence continues at coordinate 29,848 of JAFDZR010000016.1, read as the reverse complement.
CGAGCCGGAATTTTTGTTCACGCCGAAATTATCTCTCTTGTAGGAAAGATAGAAACTTATGTCATTATATTTTCCTTCCTTAGTCCTGACATTTACTACACCGCTGGTCGCCTCGCCGTATTCAGCGTTGTAACCGCCGGTTATAACCTCGACTTCCTCAAGTGAATTAGCTGAAAGCTGAAGTCCGTATCCTGTTCCTGACAGGGGATCCTGAACTGACACTCCGTCAATGATATATGAATTTTCATAACTTCTGCCTCCGCGGATGTGGATCTCGTTATTATCCTGCACGACACCGGCCTGCTGCGTTATTACATCTGTAACGTCAACTGCTATGGATTTGGAAATATCATCGCTTGAAATAATGTGACTGCTGCTCGTCTGTTCGATGTCCATCAGAGGTCTGTCACCGACAACTTCAATTTCCTGATCCACTGAATAGGAAGATGATTTAAGTACAATGTTGAATTTCTTTTCCTGTCCTGCAGTGACCTGTACATCTGTATATTCAACGGTCTTAAATCCTTCATAGGAGACCTGCATAGTATAACTGCCGGGAGTAATATCCATTATGATATAACTTCCGTCAATACCGGATACAGCTCCAAGGTATGTTCCTTTGAGTTTTATCGTTACTCCGTCGAGCGGAATTTTCGCCGAATCTGTAACCGTTCCTGAAATTGATCCGAGCTGTTCCTGTGAATAAACACCTGAACAGATCAGCAACAGAATAAGTAGTAATAATTTTTTCATTAGTATGATTTAAACTTTTATTTCAAATATATTTTCCAAAAAGTAAATTTACAATTTAAAATTTATAATTTTCACTGATATCCGAATTCACTTAAAATAATTTTCCTGAACAGTTCCTTTGAAGCGTTCGGATCGCCGTTTAGTTTATAAACGGGCATTGTCATCAGTATATTCCTTGGATTTACCGCCGCATCTTTGATCGCAACGATCGTATTTGTCTGACACGCTGTGCTTATCGGCAGTCTGTAAACTATCTGTGCAGGAGGAGTTATATTGATTCCTCTTATTCTCTGCAGCAGCACGCTTGAAGATAATACAGGATAAGTATTGTCCGCATTTATAAGACTTGTTCCGTTTGGAATAAGCGCAATCGTACATGTTGACAGACTGTCTATCGGTGCAAAATTTATAAGTTCACCCTGTCCCTGGACTTCAGCGTTCGGAAGTCCGGTGGTGAAGAATAATTTCCTTCCTGACTGCAGATAAAACGGTAGTGAATTCTGCGCAAGGTCAAAATTCGCATTATCTGAGGAAACGTTTCCTCTGTTAGCGCTCCATATTACAATGTCAAAAAGTTTTAATGTCTCTATGAACATCGGATTGACGATTTTCGGAATAAGCGCGCCGTTGTCTGATTTAATATCGAGCACGTCATATGAAATTGTATCCATCACTGAAATGAAATAATTATCCGCCAGTGTAAAATCAGTTAAAGGCATATCCTTTATCAGAAGAATCCTTGCAGTCTGCGGTTTTACATGCCATATCTTTCCGGTATCCGGCATCTGAACGATCGGGCTTAAAGCGCCCGCTTCATCTTCAGCCCGCAAATACAGAATATTATCTGAGTTCAGCACAAGACCGCTGTCTTTTGTAAGTGTCAGCAGATTGACCGTAGCCGGGACTCTCTTGAAATTAAGAGTATCATTAAGCGAATACTGATAAAATCTTATATTCTCGACTCCGTCCGGATCGGATCCTGTCCATTTGAAAGTAGCCAGAGGAAAAGTTGTATCGGGAATTTCAGTTCCAGCATCAAAGCTTACTTCAGGCGGCGTATTGATCACAGGATACAGATTAGTAGCAGGCGTTGGATCAATAAGACCTTTATTGTCCACTGCAGCTACAAAAAATCTGAAAGTGCTGTCGCTTCCGTTGATGGAAAGAATGAATGTACTGTCATTCTTTGTCGTATATCCCCAGTTCACGGAATCAAAAGAAATCCTGTAACCTGCAATAAATCCATCCGGATCATCTCCCCACCAGTTGATAGTCTTGATCGTTGAACCCGGCGAAATGATACTGTCCGGACGCAGTGAAAGATAAGTATTCGGCGGCTGGTTTTCTATCGTTCCTGTTATCGGATCGCTGCAGGAGTATATGAGAATGCAGGTGATGAAAATTAAATAGTAATAGAAATATCTCTTCATATAGATAAATGTTAAATAGTAAATTTTAGTATATAAATTGTGCTCATAAGAATTATTTTCCCGGAATCATTCTCTTCGTAATTAAAAAATTAATTCCGTCTTTGCCGGTTGCATCAAGTTTATAGAAATATACTCTGCTTGCTAAATTACTTCCGTTTAATGCACCTGAATACCTTCCGCGCTGCTGAAATTTATTCACAAGATTCAAAGTGCCGTTTTTGTTGTTCCAAAAAGTTTGCACTTTACAAACTTTTTAATCTCTGTTAAATCTCTTCAAACTTTTTGGTCACGCTCGCTTCTCTCACTAAGACCAACAACGGCGCGAATATAAAATAATTCAAATACTTTTTTAAATATTTTCCAATATCTTTTCTTTCTGTCACTGCTCCCGGGTGGTACCGTTCAAGTCTCAGTGGTCAAGTTTTTTTTACCTTTGAGTCTTCGAGCCTTAGAGGCAAAAAAGCATTTTCAAATAGTCAGAGTCCGCTTGCACGGACTCTGACAAAAATATTATCTGTTGCTGAATTATATTACTTGATCAGAACCATTCTCTTTGTCATTACAAATCTGTTGCCGTCTCTTCCTACTGCATCGAGTTTATAAAAATAAACTCCGCTCGAAAGGTCAATTCCGTTGAAACTGACATTGTAAGTTCCTGCATTCCTGACTTCATTTACAAGTGTCCTCATTTCCCTGCCGAGGATGTCATATATTTTCAGAGATACACTTCCTGAAACAGGCAGGTTGAATGTAATTTTCGTAGTCGGATTGAAAGGATTCGGATAGTTCTGCGAGAGATAGTAACTGTTTACATTCTCAACATTATTCACGATTCCTACAGTTGTTACAGTTCCGAAATCCGGATTCTTTCTCGGTGTTAATTTGTAGTTTGTAAATGAAAAATACAATATTCCCTCTACATAAGAAATAATGTCATTCTTTGTCAGAAGCGTATATCCCGGCTGCGGAGGATTCTGCAGACCGTCCCAGTTGTTTGTGAATGTATGATTACCGTCCTGAAGCTCTATCCTGGCGTTTACATTTGAATTGTCAGAAACAAGTATCTCTCCGAAGTTTCTTCTGAATGTTGTGTCAGGAAGAGGATCTATTGTCGTACACGCTACGCCTGTTGCGGCGTTTACACAGTTGATCGTTACAGGTACGTTTAATCTTAGTAATACACTTTCCCATACTTCCACAGCCATGTCACCGTCCTGTGCTGCATTATTTATCATGCTTGTAGTTACGATCTCCGGAGCTGGCTGGGGATTTCCCTGTGAAATAAGAGTAATTCCCGAAGCTGATGCTACGTTGATCCTGGTTACGCTGAAGTTTTCTTCAACTGTTCCGGCAACTCTTACTCTGTCTCCTTTTCTTAATGCGTCAGTCGGATTTCCTGAGATCCAGATACCGCTGTTTGGTCCCTGACCGTTCTGAATAATTACTCTTCTCGGCGCAGTCTGATTTCCGCCGGAGCTTGAGAAACTGATTCCGGGAATGTCTGATGTATCAGCTGTTACAATTCCTTCCACTCCTCTTACGTCAAATCCCTCGAAGCCGGATCTTCCGCCGTTGTTAGGGCAGAATTGAACATCCTGAACTGACATCGAATCGCTTGATCTTACAACATAAAAAAGTTTGGATCTTAAAGTATCAGAAGGAAGAAGTTTTACTCCCGCTGAATTGTCCTCTGCTCTGAAGAAATATTCCACAAGCGTACCAAGCGGAGCCGGAGGCATTTTTGTTGAAAATATATTTCCTGTTACCAGAGGCATATTCTTGCTCTGGAAAGCTCCGTTATTTGATCTGAAAAAGACTTTCATGTCAGTGATTGAAGAAACGCTCAGACCAGGATCCACTGCAGTTACGCTGACGGTAACACTGTCATTCGGCGTAGGGACTCCGGGACTTCTTGTCGGACTTGAAAGCTGCGGAGGAGGATTTCCAAGACTGAGATCGTTAGGATAAATAGGGACAATTACGTAAGGAAGCTGGCTTCCGAATGCGCCTTCATTATTTGCGTTGATTATTACTCCTCTTACATATTCAACTACAGTTCCGATCGAAGGATGTGTCCATGGTCTTAATGTATCTCCTGAAGGTGAAGTTGAAAAGAAGTTTGAAAAATCTCTGATATACATTCTGTTTCCGTTATCATCTATAATACTCCATGGTTGTCTGTTTCCGATTCCGCCTGCAACTGTGACGTTTCTTACTTCAATATACATTCCTTCGTATTTCTCACCGTCAACATAGTTGATTGAACCGCCGTTTGGATAATCTCCGTTGGCAAAATCCGAAATATTGACAGGGATCGGTGCAGGTCTTTTTGATGCTCCGCCTGACTGAAGTATGTCAATTGTATAACCTGAAATGGTATCAAGCGCAAGCTGAGTTAGGGTATTGGCAAACGGAGCTCCGCTGGTAGCGCCGAATTCCTGAACCACTCCGCGGACTCTTATGATCGTTCCGGTGTCAACAAGGTCAATGGCAGTCTGGGGACCTCTTCCGCTCTGTCTGATTACAATACCGCCGAATAAACCGTTGGCTGTATCCTGAGCATAACATGTCCAGCTAGTTGTTCCCCTGAGCATTGTTCTGAAATCATTATTGGCGGGGGAAACTCTCGGCGGAGCAACTACTCTTGCAACGAACTGAACTGAATCGCCGTTAAGGTCGGATCCGTCTCTTCCGAGCACTAGTGAATCAGCAGGTTTTGTCTGTATCTGCTGCAAAGTTACATTAGTATAATTCAGGTTCATTACATTGAACCCGATCGAATACACAATGTAAGCGGCTATTAATATAACCGGCAGGTGTCTTAATTTTTTCATGATTGTATTTTTTTTATTAATTATGTTAGTTTATTTTTGAAATTGTATTCAGTGCGATTTTAAAATTAATTAATATTATTTAATCTTTTTAATTTAATTTAAACTTATTTAATTATTACAAACTTTCCTTTTTTTACTTCACCCGTATTATTGTCTTTTACAGTGAACATATACAATCCTGATGCAATGGCCTGTTCATTTTTAGTTATAAGGTCCCATGCATGTTCTCCGCCTGCGAATTTCTGCGTTCCGTCGGAATAAGTAGTGAACCATTCAATATCGCTGCCGTTGTATGTAGATGCGTCATGAGTGAATTTATCCACAAGATCTCCGGCAATTGTCCAGACAGTGATCTCGCAGTTGGAAGGAAGATTGTAAAAATATATTTTCCGCAGCAGTTCTTTTTTATTGCCTGTTCCGTCCCAGACGGCGCTGCCGTAATACGGATTCGGATAAACGCCAACTTCGGCCGAAGCTTCATTGTTAGCCGGAGTGCCGACTACAATTCTCTGTGAATTACTGAGAATACTGCTTTCCAGTGAACCGAGATTCTGCGTGACATCTCCTTTGTCATATGCAGTCACCGAATAAATGTATTGAAATCCGTTCAGCTGATTCGGGAAATCAAATGTATAATAGTAAGGAGTGGTATCGCCGTCAAAGTATTTCGGCTTTGTCAGTTTGATAAAATTAAAACCTGTATTATTCCCGATATTGTTGACGCTGTCAAAATCCCCGACGAGCTTTAACTGTTCGGTAAGATCCACGCTCAGATTCAGATCCGCTCCCGGATTTGTTCTGTAGATCCTGTATCCTTCAAAGTCCATTTTGTTTGAGATCGGATCCACTGATCTTTCCGAATTCGCAGCCCAGAAAAGAGTTACTCTCTTATCTTCAAGCACGGTTTTTAGTTTCGGAATATCAGGCGGAGATGGAAGTCTGTAACCGTTGTCATAAGCGCTTTGAGCCCATCCGGCTGAGATGTTCAGATTCTGTCTCTGAAAAGCTGAATCCCATGTCGTAGGATCAGTTCCTGTTTTTTTAGCGCATATAACTGCAAATACAATATTTACAGTGTCCTGCAGATAGCGCAGTGAAAATTTGTCGCCGTTATCTTTGTGGAATGGTCCGTATGAAATAATTGTCGAACGGTTATTGGGCGTATGTCTTAATTCATCATTCCTCGACGGAACGGATGGATTACTCAGAGAATCCGGAGGAGAAACGCTTAAATATCCAGCCAATTTCTCATATTTTCCGCCGCCGTTCTGCGAGCTCTGATCGACAGTCGGAGAAAGATATAATATTCCGGTTGAATTTCTGAACTGCCATATTGAATATTTTGTCCTGCTGTTGATGTTTTCCTGTGAAGGTTTTGGATCTAATCCGAGAAGTTTAAATGAAATATAAGTATCGGTAAATCCCGGATCGCCGTTGTAGTCATATTCATACCACATTCTCAGTGTGCTGTCATATCCGTCAGCGCCTTTATTATAAAAAGATGTTCCTCCGGGAGGCGTAATGTTTGTATTCCTGACTACGCCGTCCGCCCACAGACCGATATACAGACTGTCGATAGGAGAAGTGTCTCCGTTATATCCGATATTGAGAATTTTATAATTAAGAATTACCCAGTTATTTGCGAAATTGAAATCATAGCAGTATGATTCAAGAAGAACTTTAACGCCCATGGGATTGTGATTAACAATGGGAGTTCCGTTTACGACTGTATTTGTATCAAGGAATTCACAAACAAAGTCCTGATGGGAAACTGCGTCAGGTCTGTAATTCGGAGAACTCTGCAGAGATGATCTCTCTAAAATTCTCTGACCCGGAGAATTTGAAAATTCAAATCCCTCTCCACGGTTTGCGCTTGAAACGTCAACTGCTCCTGTAGAAACGAGTATCTGTCCTGCTTTTGATCCGCCGACCCATATACCGCCGACAAATAAATTTTCTATGCCGGAATTCTTAGGATACTGACAGGAAGGCTGATTCGGGAAATTCACGAACCCGTTCCCGATAGTGCCGTAATTGGTAATAGTAAGTGCGATATTTCCTACATTTGTAAATAAATTATTTACATCGTCCTGTATATCGCCCGGATAATAATAAAAAGATGTAAAAACAAAGGTCAGAATGGCTGTGATAAGAAATTTTATTCTGTGGGAATTTACTTTTTTAACAGAAAAAAAAAACAAACGGAGTATTAACTGGGACATTAATTTTTATGATAATTATTGTAAAATTTGATTTAAATTAAGTTAATTATACCTAAAAGTAAAGATAAAGAATTCAGCAAATTTTAATATTTTCTTAATTTTTTATTTGATTGTTTCTCCGGATTTAATATACCTGCTGACACTGACTTTTGCAGGAATTATATAAAATGTCCGGCTTTCTTTTTTTTCATATCCGATATCCTTTAAATCTTTTTCCGCGGTGTAATAATTCTCATTTTCAAGAGAACTGTAATCGAGTATCAGCCAGAATGAACTTATGTCCGGTCTGTTTCTGATTGAATCCAGCTGCATCTTCAGGTCCCACCCAAGCGTTTCCGGACCGGGAAGCCTTGTAACTGAATGCTTTATGTAATATTCAATGCCGAATCCCATAAAATGTGGTTCAGGAATAATCTTATCTCCGCTGATTATATTTTCTTCCAGATAAGCTGTTATTTTTCTGTAATCATTGTTCTTGAATTTGTTTTCATAATTTATGTAAGTCCCGAGACTGCTTACGGCAAAGAGGAACATAAATAAAACTACTGTGAATTTTTTCTTGTAAAGTCTGTCAGAAAAAAACAAAAGAGTGATGATAAAAAACGGAATGATAATGCTGAGATATCTTGAGAATACTATGCTCTGTCTGAATGAGATCAATAAAGCGATTGCAAGTGGAATGTAAAAAAACAATACAGTATAATTGAAATCATTCATCATATTTTCCCCCGAGCTGATATATTTGAAAAGTGAATATAAAAGATATGCAAGAATAATGTAGCTTATAAAAACCGAAAGATATTGTATGTATGAGGGCTCAAATGAAAAATATGCGCTCAGAAAAACATCTTTGAAATAAGCGAGAAAATTCAAACCGGTATCTTTGAAGGACAGAACAGTCCTCCATGGCTGACCTTTGGAAACCTGTCTGAAAAAAACCGGATACCAGGGAATAAACAGAATGTTGACTGCAATCAGACCTGCAAACTGTTTTTTCAAATTTTTAAAAGAAGACTTTCTGAAAATTATTTTCAAAAGTAAAACTATGAACTCAGTGAATACTATCAGCAGAGCGAAATAGTGAGTATATACAGCAAGCACGGAAAACAAAATAAACAGCAGTATATATCTCCCGGAATTATTTTTTAAAGACATAAGAAAGAAATACACAGATCCGAGGCACAGGAATAAATTCAGGTTCAGCATTCTGACTTCCTGCGAGTAAAAAATATTTACAGGCGATACGGCATACAGCAGCAATACAAAAAAAACACTTGTCTTGCTTTCAAATATCATCCCGGATATTCTGTAAATAAAGACAATTGACAGAATTCCGAATAATACGCTCATCATTCTCATTGAAAAAATGCTGTCCGAAAAAACAGATGTCCAGATACTGAGAAGCATGTAATAAAAAGGCGGGTGTATGTCTCCCGAAGTCTGAATTATAATATCCTTGAATGAGCTCTGAGAAAGCTTCCAAGAAAATATCTCGTCAAACCACATGTTCTTGGTCTCTATATCATAGATCCTGAGAACAGCGGAAAGTATTATTATCAGCAGTAAGAATATTTTTGTCTTCAATTCCTGATTATTTCCCCGTGACCTGAATTGCCACCCTTCTTGTTCTTTTTTTATTATCAAAATCAATCAGAACAATCTGCTGCCATGTGCCGAGCATCAGCATTCCGTTTCTGAACGGTACGTTCAGTGAAGTCCCGATCAGAGCCGACCGTATATGAGCATGACCGTTTCCGTCTCCCCAGGTTTCGTTGTGATAATATTTTGAGAACTGCGGGATAAGTTTGTCCAGTATCCTTGGTATGTCCCTGAGCAGTCCGGGTTCATATTCAATTGTAGTAACCGCCGCAGTAGAGCCGATTGAAAAAATACCGCAGCTTCCCTCCAGAAGATTTGTTTCGTTGAGTATCTTCTGGGTTTCATCCGTTAAGTCAATAATGTTGCAGTTGCCTCTGCTCTGAAGTATAATTTCCTTAGTTATTATCTTCATTGTATTGTATTATAATATTTATTCCTTTTAGTACTAGTTCCTTGTCAACAACATCGAATTGATCTGTTTTTTTTCCTATCAGTCCGCAGAAGCCTCCTGTGGCAATTACCTTAAGATCTTTGTATTCTTTTTTCATTTCTGCAACTGCTCCTTCTGTAAAATACAGTGACTGATATAATACTCCCGACTGAATATTGAGTTCGGTATTATTGTTTATTAATTTGTCCGGGAAAACGGGATGCACTTTTATAAGTTTTGCTTTTTCGTGAAGAGAATTTATTGCAGTGGCAATTCCGGGAGTTATAAAGCCGCCTTTCAGAATTCCCTTTGAAACAAAAGTATAAGTAGTCGCTGTTCCGAAATCGATTATCAGTACATTTCCCCCGGGGAAGATCCGTTCCGCCGCCGCAGCGCTGCATATACGGTCTGTGCCGAGAGTGGGGGAGTAACTGATCTTTACCGGAAGTCTTGAATTAATTTTTATAAAGAACGGATCCCTGCCAGTGAATTTTCTAAAAGCACTTTTTATGAATAGATCATTTTTACTGTCAAGCGATGAAATCCCGATATTTTTTATTCCGGAGCTTACGTTCGTCTTGTTAATAAATTCAATAAAATCTTTTTTGAATGATTTCTTCTCATAGGGAAATCTTTTTAAGCCTGATATCCTGATCCCGCTCAGTGTTCCCTCAGCGGATTTTATATCTGAGTTTCCTATGTCAATAAGAAGATTTTTCATTTTTTAATGAAAAATGCGTAAAAGAAAATTTACTTTTACGCATTCTGAAATGAATTATTAATAATTTATTTAAAAGGAAATTTCATTCCCGCAGTAAATACGAAACACGAAATGTTTCCTCTGTCGTTCACAATGAGTTTATATTTCCCGTCAAAAATAAGATTGAATGAGCCGCCGAGGTCAGTGAGTTCGATTCCTCCTCCGGCGAGAATGCTTAACTTCGTGAAATTTGTCACATCCGAGTTATAAAAATTCACACCGAGACCTCCGTCCAGATAAGGAATAATGACTTTCGGACTGAGATAAAATCTTGCAAGTCCTGCAAGTTCGAAATTGCTCTGCTTCTTCTGATTCCAGTAATTTGCCTGTGGAATAAAGGAAAATCCGCCGGTTTTTAATTCAGCAAATCCTCCTATTGCAAAACCAACCTCGCCTTCAATGAAGGCAGTTCCTACATTAAAACCAACGGCAGCTCCCGAAGAGGGGAGACCGGTGGGCTTGGCAACGCCGGACTTTTCGTTAAGTGATAATTTCTTTAAACCGGTAAAAGGAGTGTCTTTTAAAATCAGACCGGATTGCTGTGAATAGGAATTTCCGAAAGTTAAAATTGACAGAATTGAAATTACTGCAATTATTATTTTCACTTATTAAGAATTATTTTATGAATTTAATTAACGCTAATTTAAATTTGAGATTTCCATTTTCTTTATTTCGTCGCGGAGCTCAGCTGCAAGTTCGTAATCCTCTTTTGTAATAGCTTCCTCAAGATCAGACTTGAGCTGTAAAAGCTTTTTTTCTTTCTGTGAAAGATTTTTTCTTTCTGTAGTCTTTGGTTCGGCTGTATCAGAATCTTCGGTTTCGCTTTCCTCAGTTTCTTCTGCGGCTGATCCTTCTTCTTTAGGCAGCACCTGTTCATCATAATCCGGAATGAAACCGACTTCATCCATAATATCGGAATTAACATATATCGGAGCGGAAAATTTCAGCGCTATTGCAATAGCATCCGAAGGTCGTGCATCGAGTTCGTCTATGTCCGGTGAATTGAATTTGATCTTTGCATAAAAGGTTGAATCCTTAAGCTCGCTAATTACGATATATTCTATCGAACTTCCGAGTGATTCTATCACTTCTTTTAGGAGATCATGTGTTAGTGGTCTCGGCGGTTTGATGCCTTCGAGTTCAAGAGCTATTGACTGAGCTTCGTACTGTCCGATGATTATCGGGAGTCTTTTACTGCCTGTAATCTCTTTTAGAATGATTGCATAACCTCCGCCGTTGATGGAAGGAGTCAGTGATAATCCGAATATATCAACTTGTATATAATCTTCAGGGTAGTCCATTTTCTAAAATTTATTTTTCATTAATTACAATCAAGCTAAAGTAAAAGTTTCAAATTTACAATATAAATCTAAGAACAATTTTCCTGTTTAATTTGAAACAACTTTTTTAAATTCTTCTGTCATCTCAGGCAGTATTTCAAACACATCTCCGACAATACCGTAATCCGCTATCTGAAAAATCGGAGCGTCCTTATCCTTGTTCACGGCTACTATGCATTTTGATGATGACATTCCGGCAAGATGCTGAATGGCACCGCTGATTCCGCATGCAATGTAAAGACTGGGAGAGACAGTTTTCCCTGTCTGTCCGACCTGTTCTGAATGAGGTCTCCAGCCCGCATCCACTACCGCTCTTGAAGCGCCGGTTGCCGCTCCGATAGAAGCTGCAAGGTTTTCGATCAGATTGAAATTTTCGGGACCTCTTAATCCTCTTCCGCCTGAAACAATCCTGTCTGCTTCGGCAACATCAAGCTTCTCATCACTTACTATAAGATCTTTTACTACTGATGAAAAATCACCTGCTTCGATATTAAGGGAATCCGGATCAGTTTCGGTAATTTCAATCTGCGTGTTATCCGATATTTCAGGTTTAAAAACATTCGGTCTCAGAGAAATCAGTATATTCTCACAGTCTGTTGAAATTTCAGTAATGCTTTTACCTGCATACACGGGTCTGGATGCAGTTATTTTTCCGTCTGCAACATTGACAGCAATACAGTCATTGAATACAGCAGAATCAGTTTTAATTGCTACCCTTCCTGAGAGGTCTTTGCCCAGTGACGTAGCGGAAAGCATTATGATCTGAGCGGATTCTTTTTTTGCAGCTTCGCTTATGACTCCGGCAAAAGCCGAAGGTGAATACTTAATCCCTTGAACAGGGGATTTAGAATTCAGCTTATCAAGATCAACTGTAATAATTTTCTTTGCACCGTATTTGGCAAGTTCCTTAATTTCATTCTCATCAGTTTTTCCGATTGTGAGAACGGTAAAATCTGAGCCGAGTTTTTCAGCAATTATCTTTGCCTCTGAAATTACTTCGAAAGAGGAATTCTTGAATTTCCCGTCTTTTGATTCTATGAATGCTAATATTTTTTTTGACATTAATTATTGAGTTTAGATAAGTTTAAAAATTATATTACTTTTGCTTCTTCCCTTAAGAGCCTTACCAGTTCGGGCACATCATCTTTTCCGTTAACAAAAATCTTTCCTCCTGTTTTAGCCGGCGGCAGTTTCATTTCATTGATAACAGTCCTTGAATCCAAGGAAGCTGCTTCAATTTCTTCAATAGGTTTTGATTTTGCAGCCATAATGCTTTTCAGATTCGGATATCTGGGTTCATTGATCCCTTTCTGAGCCCCGATAATGACAGGTAAATCCGCTTCGACGATCTCTTTTCCGCCTTCGACTTCACGTTCGGCTGTGATTTTTCCGTCATTGATATCAAGTTTTACAACGACGCTTACGGACGGAATTCCTAGTAATTCCGATACCATTGAAGGAATCAGAAGACCGTCAAAATCAATTGACTGTTTTCCGAAGAAAATTATTTCGGGATCTTTATCTTTTAGGTAATCTGAAATATTCTTTGCTACGAAATATGAGTCAAAATCTGCGGATGAGGTTTTAATAAGTATTCCCTTGTCAGCTCCCATCTGAAATGCCTTTTTGATGGCTTCCTTTGCCTTGTCAGTTCCGACTGAGATCACAGTAACTTCACCGCCTTTACTCTCCTTCAGCCTTATAGCTTCTTCAACTGCAAACTCATCATAAGGATTGATTATATAACTGACTCCGTTTTCGTCAATTGACTTATTGTCAGATGAAACTTTTACTTTGGTAGTACTGTCAGGTACTAATGAAACACACACAAAAATATTCATAAATATAGTTAAAGGTTTGAATTTGGATTGAAATGTTTGACATTTTTCAAAAATAATTCTCTCAATTTGTAAAATCAATTTATAAATTGTTCCGGTAAATCACATTGTTAAAGCATAAAATTTTGCTTATATTTGTAAACATCGCGGGGTGGAGCAGTTGGTAGCTCGTCGGGCTCATAACCCGAAGGTCGAAGGTTCAAGTCCTTCTCCCGCTACGAAAATCTCAATGAAAAAGACCCTGCCAGAAGCAGGGTTTTTCATTTCTGTTAAACCATTTTCCACATTGTAATGTCCAATGACTGAAATTCATTAATCAAATAATAACTATCAAATGAACACATTTAAAATTAAGTCTGTATTTTCAGTATTAATTCTGATGATCTGTTTCGCTTCAGTATCCTATTCGCAGAATAATCCGGGTAACAGCTCAGATAAAAAGAAAAAGTCTCCTGAAGAAATCGCGCAGAAGAAAGCCGACCGTCTCAAAAATGAATTATCCCTCAATGAAGATCAGTACAACAAAATTTATAATCTGATGGTCAGTAAAATGAAAGAAGGAAGAGAATTGTGGGAAAAGAACAAGGGTCTTGATAAAACTGAAAAAAGGAAAATCATGAAGGAGCACCGTGAACAGTTCAGTAAACAGATTGAAAGTATTCTGAACAAGGATCAGATTGAAAAATTCAATAATCTGAAAGCCGAAAGAAAACAGAAATGGGGTAAGAAAAATAAGAACAAAGATCAAAATCAGAAACAGAACAAATAATCCATTTCAGGTAAAACAGAAAATATCAAAGCCGCAATCTAATTTTTGCGGCTTTTTTTATACCGCTGATTTTTTTAAGGATTTGCCTGATCTTTTCAGCAGTTCGCCTATCTTCTGCAAAAGCCATTCCTTGTCAAAGATATCATTGGAGGCGTTCACCATATCATACAGATAATTCAAATTTACATTTCCTGATCCCGTTTTGAATAATATTAATTTCTGAACGTAGGTAAGAAAATTATTATGAAATAATCTTCTGCTGTCAGAAAGCAGTTTGTTGTTCTTGAGAAAATGTTTATAGGTATCAATTACATAAATTGTACCTTCATATTCACCAAGTTCATACTGTATCTTAAGCTGAAGGTTTTTCATGTCAAGTTTATAAACAAACTGATCAAACTTGATCTCATTAAGATTTGACAAAGCGTTCTCAAATTCATGTTTCTCAAAATAATACAAAGACTTGCTGTATGATTCCACGCTCGATTTCTGAGAAGGATGCAGTTGTTTTGAATATTTTCTGATAAAAGATTCCATATAATCAAGTTTTTTTACTTTTATACAGTTCATGATCACATTACGGTAAAGATCAAACGGAATATATTTGCTGGAGCCGGTTTTGTAGTATTCTTTTTCTATGTATGTTTTATTAAGGTCGAATATCTCCATCTGAATATCAAATGAAGTCTGCTGACCGGCATTGATCTTCATTACGCAGTAGTCCATAAGTCTTGAGAAGAGGAAATTATTGTCATTCTTGCCTAACATTTGTGAGTAATGTGTTAGAGAATTCTTGAATTCGAAATAATAATTCTCATCATCAAAGTTAATATAAGTTTTTAAAAGATTGTAATATATCTCTATTATATTGATCTTAATGTCGGAATTCCTGTTTACGAAATCCATCATTTTGTCGAAATTAAATATTTCGGTGAATTCTTTAATGAACTCCATGTATCTTTTAATATTGTAGGATCGGGTATATTTCAAAAGATTGTCATTATGTTTTACCGATTCAATAATAAAAAATATTAAAATATAAATGATCCCGTCTATCATTTTTTTTGACTCGCTGATCACATAATTTTTTTTGATGACTTTCTGGGTAAGCAAATTGAGGTAAAACAAATCAGTGTTGATCTTATAGCGATAATAAAAATAATCTCCGTCCAGAGTGTTTTTCGCGACAAGTTCAGTTTCGGTTTTCTTCATCTGTTTTCTAAGCAGATCGTAATTTCCCTTTTCAAACATTTCGTGAGTCAGTAAAAAATTACTCTGGACATCCTCTTTAAGCATTCTTTCCGTCTTAAGAAACATCATTGCGCATTTTAACAGATCTGAATTGAGATTTCTCAATGTAGAATCATTATACCTGGAATGTCCAAATACTTTTTTATAAATATTTTCTTTTGTAAAATTTTTCTGGTCAAATCCCGGATAATATTTCCTTAACACATTAAAAAGTGCAATCAGATTCCTGCTGTTACTGAAATAAGGGGAGTTTAGAAATTTGTTGAATTTCATCATTTCCTTTTCAGAAAATGACTGCAGAAGATCAAATAGTGAATTTGTATACATATAAACAGACTTTTATTTTTAAAATAGTTTAATTTTCAGCGACATATATTGGGTGTTATACTATACAAAAATATGCAATATATCAATAAAATCCTAACAATTTAAACTTAAGGCTGTGATAATGATAAAAAAAAGTGCGACAAATTGAAAAATATTTCTTTGTATGCTTTGTATAATATTCTTAATTTGCTATAAATAAAATTATGAAAGGGGAAATCCAAATGAAAAACTTCATTAAAGTTTTCTTAGTAATCGCAGCAGTAGTAACAATGTTTTCCTTCGCTTCAGTAAGAAACACAGAAGCAAAAAGTTTAAATTCAGTTTCAGTCGAAACAAAAAGTGATTTTCTGAACCTGATCAAAGTCACGGAAAGTGACGGAAGAGAATACATTTACATTTATACCGAAGGTGGTATCTTTATCACAAAGGTAGAAGAGCTGTAAGAGTCAGCTTAACATTAAAAGATTTTAAAGAGAGTTTACTATAGTTACTGAAGTTTATTCAGGGGGTCCTCTTTCATAGTTGGATTGTTCTGGAAACAGAGAGATACAAAGAGTGTATAAAATTAAATAAGTTACATCCTCCTCTCTCCTTTCACCGTTCAAAATTTGGGGTTGAACGGCCTTGGAGGATGTAACTTATCTAATTAAAACTAATTAAGGCTTTTTGGGTTAACCGATACAAAAGTAGAAATAATATATTTAAAAATAAAGTAATATTTTAAGCTATTTCAGTATTAAATCAGATACCGTTCTTTCACGTACTTTTCATAATTTTATTTTTTGTCTGATTTTTTTTTGAAATTCCTTTTCATTCAACAAACATAAAGTTTCTTCTTTCTATTTTATTCATTAATTGAACAATTGGTACCACAGAACTTTGAAATCAAAAAGAATTTTTTGATCTTCGTCAGTTGATTCTGACTGATCTGCAATTCTGATTAGCATTATTATCAAACCAGTGCATTTAATTAAAAAAATAAATTCAATCAACACTGGTTTGATAATAAAGTTAATACTGCAAAACTCCAAAACTTAAATTCCGCTGAAATAATATGTGAATTGTTCCGGCTCACTGCTTAGTTATGTCCTTTCAATTTTAAGGTCTGCTGAATCAAGAAAAATTCCCCGGTATTATTTCAATTACTGAAATTGCGTTTATAAATTCCCAACCATAATAATACGGAAAGATCATAAAATGATTAAAGAAATTTCTTATTCGTGATTAATGTTTTTCCGTCAGGATCCACAAAGGTTTTGCTTTTGAAGAGTAAAAAAAAAATCCGGCAAATCATTGCCGGATTTTCAATTTATATAAAAATTCCAGTTTTATTTTTCAGCTCTGAGCTTTGTTATCTTATCTTTCTGATCCCTGTATGATTTCTTGTCATATATCGAAATTGCCTTGTCAATTGATTCCTCTGCCTTTTTAATGTCTTTTAACTGTAAATATAGCTCTGACATTATATAATATGCGCTGGCTTCGTTTACTGTACCGCCAACATATTTAATTGATTTCTCTAGAGTAATCAGAGCATTCTCTCTGTCTTTGTCAGCAGCATTCTCGTTTTTCATGGTTCCGTAAGCTCTTCCGAGAAGAAGACTTCCGTAATTCTGCATCAGATCAAAATCATTCTCTCCGAAAACACTGAAAGCCTTACTGAAAAGTTCGTCAGCTTTTACAGGATCATTTTTATCTTCATAATAAGAAGCCAGATTCATGTATCCGTCTTTTACCTTATTGCTCTCCGGATATTCGCCTATAAGTCTCTGAAGTTCAGCAGCATCTTCATTCATGTAAGCAAGCATGAATTTCGCATCATCGGTATAACCCTTCAGATTGCCGGGATCAGCGGAGATGGTTTTATTCAGATAAACTTTGACATCACCGTCAAGACCGTTTGATGATATCTTCTCAGCCATAAGGTAATTTAATTCCGGATCATCCGGCGATGTTTCAAGTTTGTTTTTCAGATCCCCGTAAGTATTTACACCGTTATTGTAATCCATCATTCTGGTCAGGAAAATATCAGCCGGAAGGTATCCGTAAATTCTGTCAATTTCATCTCCCGATGAATTTGTAAATATTATTGTAGGGTAACCCTTTACTCCGTATTTCTTTGCAAGCTCAGGTCCTTCTCCTTTTTCAGCATCGATTTTCCAGTTGATCTGATTTTCGTTTGCATAAGATGAAACTTTAGGATCGGTATAAACTTTGCGGTCAGTTTCCACGCACCATTTGCACCAGTCAGTGATAAAGTCAATCATTATTGTTTTGTTACCGCTCTTAGCAAGATCCAGGATCTCCTGATAGGTACCGGTACTGAATTTTACATCTTCAGCAAATAAATTTGCTGATAAAAAAAGCGCAGCAATTAATACTGAATTAAAAATTATTTTTCTCATTAGATATCTCCTTATTTTATATAGGTAAATTTAATTAATTTATACATTAATGGAAACATCTTCAATACATTATAAATGATAAAGAGTCTCAGAAAAGATTTGTTTAATATTATTATAATATTAACTAAATTACAGCAACTGATAAACCGGAATCGCATCCGGTATTTTTTTATATAAAAAATTCATTCGAGTGAAGATTTTAATCACAGGCGGAAGCGGGTTGCTTGGTCAGTATCTGAATTTTTATCTGGATTCTGAAAATGACATTCTGACTGTCTACAACAGATCGGCAGGAAACTGTAAAGATTACAGTAATGTATGCATGAACCTTACCGATGCGGAAAAACTTCGCGAACTGTTTAAGCAGTTTAAGCCGGAAGCTGTAATTCACACTGCTGCTGTTTCAAGACCCGAAGAATGTGACTCTCTTCCGTTTCACCATGTGATGGAAATAAATTATTATCTGAATGAACATCTCGTTGAACTCAGCAATGAATTCAATTCCAGGTTTATTTTTACATCGACAGACCTTGTCTATAATGGTGATACAGGAGGTATGCTCGATGAAAATTCAAAACCTGAACCGAAATCCCTTTATGCAAGGACAAAAACGGAGAGTGAAAATTTCATTAGGAATAAATCCGAAAACTATTTGATTCTCAGAACTTCTTTGCTTTACGGAATCGGTCTTAACGGTTCTTCCTGCAGTTTCCATAATATGCTGCAAAGTTTTAAGAAAGGGGAGAGAGTCAGACTTTTTTACGATCAGTTCAGAACTCCTCTGTCCCTTCATAATGCAGCTTCTATAATTAAAAAAATTATTTCTTCAGATATTAAAAACCAGACTGTCAATTTCGGAGGCAGGGAAAAGGTATCAAGATATGAACTTGGTGAAATGGTCTGCAGTAGATTTAATTTTGATAAGTCACTTATCGAGCGGACATCTTTACATGATTTTGAAGGACAGAACAGGGTATATGACGTTTCAATGAAAACGGATCTGCTGAGGTCCTTTGGATTTGAACAGGAAAGTATTGAGGAATCAATAGAAAAAATTTACATTGAATTTCAGATTTGATAATTCTTTTCTATTCTGAATTTGTCAGGGAAAAAAATATTTAATTTAGTGAAGGGTCGTCCGGAAAAGTTGATATGACGGAAAATTCATTTCCCATAGTTCTAAGGATCTTTCCCCATAAGTTTTCAGGACTTTCGCTGAAGACATTCTGTATTTTTGGTTTATTCAGATACCACGATTTTGTTGCCAGTTCGTTTTCAAGCTGCCCGGGACTCCATCCGGAATAACCAAGGAAAAATCTGAAATCCACGGGATCAAGACTGCCGCTTTCGATCAGAATTTTCATCTGCTCAAAATTCCCGCCCCAGTAAACTCCTTCAAATATTTTAAAACTGTCCTCAATGACATCTCCGGCTTTATGGATAAAATTCAGCGAACTCTGTTCAACAGGACCTCCTATCAGGACCTTTGCGTCAAATTCAGGAAAATCTTCAATGATCTGATGAAGCTTTAGATCAGTAGCTTTATTTAAAACAAATCCTACTGATCCTTCCGCATTGTTTTCAGAAATTAATATGACTGATCTTTTGAAAATGTCCCCGAGAAACGGAGCTGAAAGCAGGAGCTGACCCTTTAAATTCTGACCGTTTATATTTGAATTATCTTCATCCATTGGAAATTATTAACTTTACTACAGCAGCTGCTTTCTATTTTATCAGAACCATTCTTTTTGAATCCCGGAAATTATTACCGGTCAGGGTATAAAAATAAATTCCTGAAGGCAAATTTCTGGAATTGAAATTTACCGAATTTTTACCGCCTACCACTTTTCCGCTTATTAAAACAGCGACACTTCTTCCGGTAATGTCAAAAACTTCAAGCCTGATCTCCTGTGATTTCGGCAAAGTGAAATTAATCATTGTAGAAGGATTAAATGGATTCGGATAATTCTGTTCAAGTCTGAATTCATTAAGAGCCGTAATGCCGCTGTTTATATTAACAAGATCAACAGACGAAACCCTGGCGTTAACCTCAACTTCGGCAAGACCGGCAACATGCTGATTGTTGATGTTTCCCGTAAAACTTTTTACGATTACTTTAGCGCTGTCAATCGTGGTGATAGGAGTAACGGGAACGCTGAATCCGTTCGTATTCAATGGTCCCGTGGAAGCAATGTGATTAACGATGCTGTTCTGATAATAAAAGAATATCTCGCAGTCAGTTACATGAATGTCTGTATTGTTTGACTGATTGGGAATAATATCATAAAGCGTTATTCCTCTTATATCAATTGGTATCTGCCATTTTAAAACCACATACTCATCATTACTGCCTGTTGAGATCCAGTTCACAGTCTGGTCCGTATTTCTTGCTTTTCTGTCAACAGCATTCTGGCCTCTGTAAGAAATATTTCCATTGGTTTTGAAACTGCTTTCTCTTACATCGGCGGAAGTTGACAGATTTGTAAATGTACCTTCCGTAAGATTAATTGGAACTGTTATCCGCGTATGACCGGCATGACAGCCGACGCATTTAGTCCCGGATCCGTTGTTACCGAAATTCATACCTGTAACATGAGCAAACTGTCCCTGCTTATTTTCAAGAACTTTTCCCGTACTGTCAACTATCTGTTCGAACATTGAAACATTCGCAGGTATATCGCCTTCTGCTATTTTACCATCCCTGTCCAGAGCAATTTCCCTGAAAAGTATGGGATGATCCTGACCGTTAACATCCTGTCTCTGGAAATTTAGGAAAAACCTGAACTTTGCATTTTTCTGAATGAGCGGAGCATTTTCTATAGGTGCATCCACAGGAGCGTTTGAATAAACATTCAGACAGTCAAATCTGAACAATCCGCCCTGATAAAAAGTAATCGGATCCGAAGTGGGAGGCACATTATTTGTATCGTAATCATTAAGATAAAAAATTTTCGGCGGGACTTTTCTTGGCATGAGCATTTCCGCATTCAATTCAAGGGTTCCCGGGAGATCGATGATCTGCGTCAATCCGGTTCCGTCCATATTAACAGTATAGATCCCGTAATCCTGAGTTTCAACTGTAGTTGCATAAGAGAACAGTATCCTTCCGTCGGGCAGTCCGAGCGGATCAGTTGCATAAGGCGGCTGCATTGTTCCAGTTGAAGGAGGATTCTGAACATATAAAGGAGTAGTGCTGTCAGTTCCGATAATTTTTACCGCTTCGGATAAAGCCTGATCATAAAAACGGATTCCCGGGCTGCCGGAAGTATAAACCATCGGAAGACTTGGAATGAAGACAGATAATAATTTACCGTCCGGCAGAACTCTTGGTCTATATGAAGATAAACTCTTTCTGTTTCTCGGATCAGATGCAAAAAGCTTTAAATTATCTCCGTCCGGATTTACAAGATCAACCTGCCATATATCCGCAATATCATCGGTCAGCGCAAGGGAATCAATTCTCGTAATACCTGTTCCTGTTAGATTGCTTGGTCTGTCAATATTCACCCACCACCTTGAATAAACGATCCTTCCCGATACAGGATCAATGGTTGGTTTTTCACCGCCGTTTCTTTCGGTAGTAACTCTGTGCATGTTACCGCCGAGAGAATCCACTATAAAAAGATTTGTAGTCTGAAATCCGCCGATCTCCGAAAGAGTGGGATATCTGGTGGAAGCAAATATTATCTTTCCATCGGGAAGATAAACCGGATCAATATCCTCATAAGTCCGGAACTTAGGACCTGCTGCGCCAAACTGGGAAAGATCTATATTCCTGTTGGTAAAAGTTATTTTCCTTAATCTGGATCCGTCACTTCGGATCTCGTATATCCTCCAGTTGCTGTCAACGTCTTCAATACCGGCAAAGACTATTTTTTCTCCGCTCCAGTGGACGCACGGCTGCTGAAAATCTATTATGCGGATCCCGTTGAGGACAATTGAGCTGTCCATAAGCGTGGAAATATTTCCCTGCGCATCTCTTACCATAAGTTTACCGCCGACAACCGAAAATCTTGAGAAAGGACCCATACCCGGCAGTAAACCAGCGTCCGGGAAAAAAATATTCCCGTTTGCTTCATGATTTCTTGAAACAAAAACAATCGGATAATTGAAAGTCTGTGAGAATATATCGTTTGAGAAAACTGAGAAGGATAACAGTGTTAATATAAAAATTGTAGCTGTTTTTTTCATAATGGAATTTAGATAAACTTAATCAATTACATTTTCTAATTAAATAAAAAAATTAATGCGGCTGCTTTTATAAATATCCGGATCGGCAAAATAATTTCATATTTTATAAAAAAAATTTACTTCTTTAAGCTATTTTAAAAAAATCCATTCTGCATTGCATGAGATTATTTTTTGCAAAAAAGATTTTACAATTGATAATGAAAAATGATTTAATTAAGTTTTAGCACTAAATTTTAAATAAAACACAAAAAATTAAAAATGAAAAAACTCATTTCTTATTTTTGCATTGCAATATTATGCGTATCAATAAGTGCAAATGCAGCCGGGTTGAACAGTGTTCATACCTCAAGCGCAACGTTTGTTGTGGCTGCGGGTAATCAGGGAAATATATTATACTCAAATAATTCAGGAAATACCTGGAACAGAACCACAATCGGCACAGTCAATTTTAAAAGTGTATTTACTCTTGGCAGTAAAGTCTGGTACACTTCAGATGCCGGTAAAGTGTATACATCTTCAACAGCTGTCACTGACATCACCGAAAGCAACACTGGTGTAAACACTTCTGTTAATTCGGTTTTCTTCACAGATGCCAATACAGGTTACATCTGCGGTGATAACGGAGTTTTAATGAAGTCAATTGACGGCGGAGTTACCTGGACAAACAGCAATACAGGTATTTCAAATGTAAAGCTTAATTCAATTTCATTCAAAGACGCACAGAACGGAGTCACAGTCGGCAATAACGGATCAGTATTCGTTACAAGCAACGGCGGAAGTTCTTGGACTGCAGAAACAGTATCAACAACTAGAAATCTGCTTGCCGTCAAGTATTATTCAGACGGTATCGGAATAGCCGGTGAATGGGGTACTGTATTATACAGAGGCACCTCTTCAGCCTGGTATTATCCAAATATGAAAACCAATTCTGACATCAGAGGTATTGAAGGCGAATCATTCAATGACATACATGTTGTCGGCGGCGGCGGATTTATAAGAAATAATATCAGCGGTAACAGCAATTTTCTTAATTTCGAAAGAAATCCGATGCTTGCTGATCTTGTCAGCATTTCGAAATTTGCAAATATCGGATATGCTGTCAGCAGTCTGAATAATGCAGTTATCAGAACCACCAACGGCGGAGTTTCATGGGAACTTCCTTCTGGCACAACAGTAAGTTACAACTGGGTCTCAAAGCCAGGAGCAAGCGGTAATTTCCTCGGAAACAATATGTGTCTTCATCCTACAGACAGAAACACGATCTTTATAGCTTTCGGTAACAGGATTTACAGAAGCACTGACAAGGCTGAAGGATGGACAGCAATCGGTAATGTTATTCCGTCCAGTAACACCCCGCATTCATTTTTTGTAAGTCCTGTGGATACAAACATCTGGCTTGTTGCTACGGAAGCATCACCTGACAGGGTTTACAGAACTACAGATTATGGAAATACATGGACAGCAGTTCTGACTTTAAATTTCAGCAATTACGGTCAGCCGCTTGAAATGGATCAGAATAATCCGCACACATTTTATTTCGCTCCGGACAACGGCGGTTTCTGGAAATCAACAGATGACGGTGCTACATGGAATGAGATAAGCAATAGTTATCCTTTCAGAAGTCCTTGCGATATTATAGTTATGCATGACAGTTCCAAAGTAATTTTTGTCGCTGACGGAATAACCGGAAGCGGTCAGGCAAATATATTCAGATCAATAAACGGTGGCGCTAACTGGACTCTTGTTCACACAGCCTCTGCAAGCGAGATTCCGTCAATGGCTAACAGCGTTTTTGATCAGGCAACAATGTGGTGCACTGAATGGAGCGGAAGCAATATATATAAATCAACTAACTACGGAGCAAACTGGACAACCGATCACAGTAACAGTTTTTCCGGATGGGGATCAGATGTCTGCCGTGAGGATCCTGATGTAATAATAACGGGAAGCTGGGGAGCCTCGGCAACGATAAGCACAAACGGCGGTCAGACATGGACAAATATCAGCTCCGGCTTAAGCGGTCACGGAGGCGGAATTTTAATTCCGGACAGAGGATATCTTGTATGTCACCAGGGTTCCAATGTTTACAAACTGAATGTAACCTATTCAGTATTAACCGCAGTAAATGAAAATATTATTTCAGCTGTTCCTGCTGATTATAACTTGTCACAGAATTATCCTAATCCTTTCAATCCGTCTACAACGATCAGCTACAGTCTGCCTCAGTCAGGCAATGTGATCCTGAAAATATATAACGAAACCGGAAAAGAAGTTAACACTCTTGCTGAAGGATTCAGAAATGCCGGAACTTATGAAGTTAATTTCAACGGTTCTGATCTTTCTTCAGGTATTTATTTCTATAAACTGCAGACTTCAGGTTTTACCTCAACTAAAAAAATGATCCTGATAAAGTAATTAGGAATAAATTTATTAATAAATTAAGCCGGCTGATATCTGCCGGCTTTTTTGTTTACGGAAAAATTTTCATAAGAAATTTTCAGACTTTTCGATAAGCCAGTTCTTTGAGCCCAAGGGATTGCTGTGCATTTTATTAATTTCTTTCCTTAATATAACCAGGCGCGAATCATTATTTTTTTTCACACCGTCAAGTTTGAGTCTTGTCAGTTCGGAAATGAATTTAAGAAATTCATAGTGAGCAATCTTCTGTTCATCGGCAATCTGATCCTCGCTTTTAAGATAATGCCTGAAGGCGTCTATAGCGGATAAAGTCTGCTCATGCATATCCTGTTCGTAATAAATCCTAAGCGTGTAACTCTTGACCATTACTTTCATAAGAAATAATCTGAAATTTGTCCTGGAAAAATAATCCAGAGCACTTTCGTAATCATTTAACCTGTAGGCGAGAAAACCCCTGCAGTAATTAACAGTGTTATGATTTTCCTCTTGGGGTGAAATTGAATTCTGATGACTCTCAAGAAAATTCACAGCCCAGTCTGTTTCACCTGCCATGCATGCTGAAGTAAAAGTGGAAATGAAATTTACGAAAAGAAAATTATTATCCGGAATGAATTTCCTTTCCAGAATCTCGGCAAGGGATTTAAACCTGTCCTTATAATAAGAAACGTCGCCTAGTTTTAATCTGTATACTGAATATGAATTTGTCACAAGAAGAATGTAATATATATCTTCATCTGATAATCTATCAGCGAATTTCTTCTTTAGATCCAAAAGTGTCCTGTAATCCTTTTCATCCTTTGAAAGTTCGAGGTTTATGCTCTGCCTGTAAATCTGAACAGAAGGATTATCCTCAAACTGCCTGTCCTTTATATAATCACGGACGCTGTCAAACATCTTCATGTCAAAATTTACATTGCCGTGATTTTTATTGTGAAGCATTTTCGCATATAATTTCAGAAGACTTGTAAGTGAAAAATCAAACAGTGTGTCAAATTCATTCTGGATCTGACCGAAAAGGTAACCGGTCTTTTCAAATTTAAAATGTGACGTGTTCAGTTTTGCGTGAAGATATTTTGCATAAAAAAAGATCTCATCCCTCACTGCAGCGTCAAGCTTTTTTCTCAGCTGTTTTTCTTTTTGAATGTATAAAGTATCAAGATTCCTTTCATGCAGTTCGTTCAAAAGATCAATTTCATTTTCAAGATCTTTTTTAAGGAATGCTGAAGTTTTCAGGAACATTTCTGACAGCTGATAAAGATCGGAAATGATGTTTTTTATCTTAAAGTATTCATATTTTTCATTCCCGAAAACTTTCCTGAAAATGTTTTCATCTGAAAGTTCATCAGTATTGTAATCAGGATGAAATCTTAAAACCTCTTCGCAAAGTTTCATAACGCTTCGGTTCTTATTGTAAAACGGTGACAAAACAAATTCCCTGAATTTCAAAGCCTCTGATCTTGAAAAAGTTTTCAGGACTTTAATCAGTTTTGTATTCTTCATTGAGAATAATCCTCTTCTAAAAATTTATGCCATTATTTAATTAAATCAGCTTAATTTAAACATTTTATTAACAAAATTCAGTAATGACTTCTAAAAACTGAAAATACTTTCTTTGATTCGTTATGCAGATAGTATTATTTTGCATCACTAATGGCAAAGCAGGGGAAACATTTAAAATTATCAAACCTTCCGGGACTTTTCAAAATCCTCTTAATGCCATTAGAAGATAAATCCAAATGTACCCGGAGGGTTGTTTTTTTTAAATCATAAATATGGAGAAATTCACAAAATGAAAATTTTCATCAGTATATTTATCATGGCTTTAATGACTGCGGGAATTGCCGAATCCCAGGTTTCACAGCAGTGGGTACAGAGATACACTTCCGACAGTACAAGAGATGAGAGTGTTAATGACATGTTTGTCGACAGTCAGGGTAATGTTTACATTACCGGTTCGCAGAGGTCCCGTTCCGGCGCTGCTCAGGAAATAGAAGCCCTAACGGTAAAATACAATTCCCAGGGAGTGCAGCAGTGGATACAGAATTATCGTGCGCCCGGTAACAACGGAGCTTTTAGCAGGGCGGTACACGTTGATGCAACGGGAAATGTTTATGTCACAGGAGAAAATGCTTTATTTTCCGGAGGAGCGAATGAAATGCTTGTGATAAAATACAGTCCGTCCGGTACACAGCTCTGGGCTAACAGATTTCAGTACATAACCTCCACTTACGCCGGAGGATATGATATTATTACTGATGCTGACGGAAATGTTTATGTTACAGGCGAATACGGAAATACTTTCTCGAATATTTTTCTTGTAAAGTACGGTCCATCGGGGAATTTAATAAATCAGACATTCTATAATTCCGCAAGTGAAGGAGGCAGAAAGATCGGAATGGACGGATCGGGAAAAATAATTATAGGAGGATATATAAATGATAACGATTCGCTTTCTTTTATCGCTCTGAAATATGAACAGAATCTGGATTTTGTCTGGGCTGCAAGATGGGGCAGGGGAATTGGAAATCAGAATCCAATTGATATGGCTGTTGATATAAACAGCAATATCATAATTACAGGAACCAGCGGCATTAACGTTGATTATGCAACTGTGAAAATAGATCCTGCAGGAAACGTGCTTTGGGGAAATCTTTATAATTCTGCGGGCGGAACCGATTTAGGAAGAGCGGTCGCGACTGATCATCTAGGAAATGTCTATGTAACCGGTCAGACTGGAGTGAACGGTTTTCCGCTGACAAACAGGTATACTACAATAAAATACAATGGAAACGGAATACAGCAGTGGGCTGAGGATTACGGCGGAAGCGGAGCAGAAGACGGATATTCAGCTTATGATATCGCAGTTGATGA
The DNA here is from genome assembly GCA_018266875.1 of Bacteroidota bacterium. Classification (GTDB taxonomy): domain Bacteria; phylum Bacteroidota; class Ignavibacteria; order Tepidaquicellales; family Tepidaquicellaceae; genus UBA2330. Next base: position 2,410 of record JAFDZR010000016.1, on the reverse strand, counting down.
TTCATCAAACCTCTATGTCACCGGCGGAACTTATAATAATTCCGACATAAGCACAGTGAAATACAACTCATCGGGAATTTTCAAATGGGAAACAATATATAACGGAACCGGGAACGGTGCTGACAGGGGAATAACAGTTGGTCTGGATAACAGCGGAAATGTTTATGTTTCCGGGAATAGTTTCGGCGGCAGTACAGGAAACGACATCGTTACAATCAAATATTCGCAGGTCCCGATCGGCATTAATAATATTTCGGAACAGGTTCCGGAAGGATTTTCTTTATCACAGAATTATCCGAATCCGTTTAATCCGTCAACAAAAATACGCTTTGAGATAAAGACAGAAAAAAACGGAGGATCATCCGGAGTCAGACTAATTGTATATGATACGCAGGGCAGGGAAGTTGCGGAACTACTGAACGGGAATCTCTCTCCGGGAACATACGAGGTCAGCTTCGAAGCGGTAAATTTATCAAGCGGAATTTATTTCTATAAACTGGAAGCGGATGGATTTTCAGATACCAAGAAAATGATGCTGATAAGGTAAAGATATTTTTTTACTTAAATACCTTAAAACAAATAGTGATTTCCTTTAATGAGTTCAGGCAATGGTCATTAATTGTCTGAACTTTTTTTTAAATAAAAGTAATCAGTCAAAAAAAAGTCTGTAAATTTAGAACTCAATTCGTTAAATTATTAGTATCCCCAAAAATTTTAAAATTTAAAAAAGCAGAAATGAAATTCATTTTACTGATGATCTTTTTTGCCGTTTCCAATCTGACAGCATTTTCACAGATAGTGAAATTCGCAGCAATCGGAGATTACGGCAGCGCCGGTTCAAATGAGCTGGCTGTATCAAATCTTGTGAAAAGCTGGAATCCCAATTTTGTTATTACACTCGGAGATAATAATTATGCAAACGGTGAAGCATCGACAATTGACGCCAATATAGGTCAGTATTATCATGAGTTTATTTTCCCCTATACAGGTTCTTACGGAGCGGGGGATACCGTTAACAGATTTTTCCCTTCTCTTGGAAATCACGACTGGTACACAACAAATGCCCAGCCGTATCTTGATTATTTTACTCTTCCCGGAAATGAAAGGTATTATGATTTTGTAAAAGGGAACATTCATTTCTTTGCTGTAGACAGTGATCCAAACGAACCTCACGGAAGGGACAGTAATTCAGTACAGGCGCTCTGGCTGAAGAATGGTCTTAAGAATTCCGCTTCCGATTTTAAAATAGTTTACTTTCATCATCCTTCTTATTCTTCGAGTTCAGTGCACGGATCGGAAACAATAATGCAGTGGCCTTTCAAAAGCTGGGGCGCTTCTATAGTAATGGCAGGACACGATCACACATATGAAAGATTGCAAGTAAACGGATTTCCCTATATTGTTAACGGGCTTGGAGGCAGAAGTCTCTATGCGTTCGGAACTCCTGTTGCGGGAAGTCTTGTAAGATACAACGCCAATTACGGAGCAATGATAATGAATTCTTACGCTGACAGTCTCGTATTTGAATTTTACAGCGTGAGCAACAGCAGGAAGGACAGATTCACTCTGTTTAGACCTGATAAAAAGCTGAATTTAACTCTTGCTCTGGAAGGATTATACAATGAAAATACCGGTATAAGTATAGCAGATTCCGTAAAAGTAAATTTAAGGAGTTCCTCATCACCCTATGAGATCATTGATTTTTCCGGAACTAAATCTGATACTGCCGGGAAATGCATACTAACATTTAAAAACGCCAGCAATGCAACAGGATATTATCTGCAGATCAATCACAGAAATTCCATAGAAACCTGGAGCAGTGCGCCTGAATTATTCATGTTCAATAATCTGATTTATGATTTCACACAGGATTCGGCTTCGGCTTACGGAAATAATCTCATACTTAAGGGAAGCAGATACTGTATATATTCAGGTGATGTCAATCAGGACGGAATTGTTGATGCTTCTGATAATGCAATTATTGACAATGATTCTTATAATTTTGTAACGGGATATGTCGATTCTGATCTGACCGGAGATGGCTTGACTGATCTTGCGGATCTGCTGATAGCGGAAAATAATTCATACAGGATAATTACGGTATCATCTCCATAAACCGCGGATTTTTTTATATTTATTAAATGTTCAGATCTGAAAACAATTTTAAGGGTCATAATTTGATTTGTTAAAAAGAAGAAATTATGTGAATAACATTTCAGCTTCTGCAGCCGGAATTTACTGCATACCCTTTATTTCTTTAAAATCCCATGAATTTGAGCACGGATTTAAACGCATTTTTGACTGCATGTGAATGTATTTAATTGTGTCCAATACGTTTAGTTTGAGAAATCAAAATTTACTGGAGTAAACGTACTTTCGTTTGTACGACCAAAAGAAAGTACCAAAGAAA
>JAFDZR010000015.1 GCA_018266875.1 Bacteroidota bacterium | reverse complement strand
CCAACCGTCATTGCTTTTCTGACGGTTGGTGAGTTGAAATTTTTGCCGCCAATATGAATGAATTTCCGGCAATTTATCACCAGTGGGCGATTTTTCTTTGCTTCTTTCTTTTGATCGTTCAAAAGAAAGAAGGTAAATCTGAGTATAATTGAAATTTTCTCTATAATTTTATACAACGTTTTGGACACTATTGCTTTACCTGTTTTATTTAAGTTATAAATCAATACAGAATTCAAGAAAAAAATGACACAGCTGTGGATTGAGGAAGTTTTATTATTTCGTTATTTTAAATTCCGTTAATTTATAATTTTAAAATTCAGATTATGTATTCAAAAGCTCAATCAGTTAAAGAGTATCTTGATTCTCTTCCCGAAGAACGGAAAAAATATATGACCGAACTAAGAAAGGTGATCAAAAAAAATCTGCCAAAGGGTTTTAAGGAAGTAATTTCCTATGGAATGATAGGATATGTTATTCCGCACAGTAAATATCCTGAGGGATATCACTGCAATCCTGAACTGCCGCTTCCGTTTATAAACATTGCCTCGCAAAAGAATTTTATTGCGGTTTATCACATGGGGATTTATGGCGACAAAAAATTACATGACTGGTATGTTGATAATTATAAAAAAATTACCGGTAAAAAATCTGACATGGGAAAAAGCTGTCTGAGATTCTCAAAGCCGGAGCAGATACCGTTTGAACTGATTGGTAAACTCGTCTCAAAAATAACTCCGTCGCAATGGATAAAAATGTATGAAAAAAACCTAAGAAGGGATCAATGAAAATTTTTTACGGCATTCCTGCTGGATTTCCGGAATGATCCATCTATTTTATTTTGAATTATGTTCTGATATATTTTCCGGCCGTCGGGGTTACCTCAATTTTATTTCAAGACTTTCCAATCCTCTTGAGTGAAGCGAGTCATGATAATGATATTCCTTATCAAGTAGTTTTATTGCTGGAAATCTTTTAAGCAGATTTTCAAATGCGGAAACAGCTTCAAGTTTTGCAAACCCGGCGCCGGCGCAGAAATGTATGCCGCCGCCGAATGATAATGGAATTACATTCTTTCTTTCTATGTCAAGCCGGTCCGGATCTTCAAACTTCGCAGGATCACGGTTTCCGGCGCCGAGCATGCAAATGATCTGAAGTCCTTTATTGATTTCTTTTCCGCCTACTGTTTCGTCTTCATGAGTTCTCCTTCCTGTGAACTGAGCCGGACTGTCATATCTGAGAAATTCGTCTACTGCATTTTCGGTCAGCTCAGGTTTACTGATAAGCTTTTCATGCTGATCCGGATTTTTCAGTAATGCATAGAGTCCGTTTGCGATCAGATTTTTAGGCGCTTCATGTGCATCCATTATCATTAACACTAATGAGGCAACGATTTCCTCTTTTGTTAAACGGTCGCCTTTATCCTCGGTGATCAGAAGCCTGCTGATAAGATCTTCTTTTGGATTCCGTTCTTTCTCCTCTACAATTTTCCTGAAATAATCCTTGATCTCATCAGCCGATCTGTAAATATTCTTAAGATCATCCTGAGTAAACTGATTTGACACCACATCTAGTGTCCGGACTATCTGCATTGCCCATTTATCGATTATATCCCTGTCTTCTCTCGGTATTCCGTAAAATTCCGCAATGGTAATTGCAGCCAGCGGATAAGAAAACTCGCTGATAAATTCAGCTTTATCTCCGCTGAATTTATCCAGAAGATAATTTACAATTGAATCGATATTTGGTTTAAGATTATTTACAATCTTTGGTGAAAAAACTTTATTTATAAAACTTCTTATTCTTGTATGTTCGGGAGGATCAAGAAAATTTATCCAATGCTGTCTCATCTGTGAAAGGGAATTCAGTCTGGCATAATTGGCAGTGATCTTTGATTTCCCGAATCTGTTTCCCCGGCCGAATTTTTTATTTATCAGAACAGATGATATATGATCATATCTTGTAAGTATCCAGAGATTCTCAGATAAAAAACCCGTGGGAGATCTCATAAGGTAAACAGGATCAAAATCCCGCAGTTTGTCATAGACAGGGTAAGGATTTTGAATGTTCTCTTTTAGTAAAAGAGTTTTGAATAAATTAAAATTATCGTCTATTATCAATTCGTTTTGCAAATTACTGATTTCTCTATGAATAAAATTTGATTCCAAACTAATTTAAATGACATAGTTATTCAAGACAAATGAATTAATAAATAAATCTGTTACCGGTAATAAAAAAATTTAATTGATGGTATAATTAAAAATCAAAGCTATTACGGAATTTACGGTAACTGCAAAAAATCCTCAGCGGTTTATATCAGAATAGATTATTTAATTTAAAGTTAATTTTCATTAACTTGAAAAACAAATTTACTGTCTTCTGTTTATTGAATTTGAACTAAAAGCTGAAATACATTTAAAATAGAAATGCAAATTAAACTAATCGCTTGGATCTTTCCGATAAAAACAAAAAAAATATAAAATCTGTTTTACTCATTACTTCTATTGGAATGCTTGTTGGAGTTTTATTTACCTTAGTGAGCTTCGGTTTTAATTCAGGTTCAATTTTGACAGGAGTCGCAATTGCATCTTTAATAACATTTATTATTTCATTTTTCGAGATATTTATTTTTAAAAGCAGATTTCATAAAATTAATTTCTCATCCGCATTATTTTTCCGAACGACCTTTTATATTCTGGTCATATCTCTTTCCGTTCTAATGGTCTGGATATTTCAGGCAATGAACACTTCAAACTCAACATTTTTTGAAATCATAAAGAGTAAAAATTTCAGGAATTTCATGCTGTACGGAGATTTCAAAAATATATTTATCTTTTCAATACTTGTAACTTTTTTTATAAACTTTTTCCGGCAGATAAATTCACTTCTTGGCAGGAAAGTCCTGTATAATTATCTGTCAGGAAAATACCATAAACCAAGAGCAGAAAAGCGTCTGTTTATGTTTCTTGATCTGAGTTCTTCTACAACAATTGCTGAAAAATTAGGACCGGTTGAATATCACAAATTTATCAATTCATTTTTCTTTGATATTGATTCATCAATTGTTTACCATAAAGCTGATGTCTATCAATATGTGGGGGATGAGGTAATTGTAAGCTGGATCAATGATCTGGGCTTTGAAAATTCAAGATGCCTGGACTGTTTTTATTCAATAAAAAAAGTTATAACGGATAAATCGGAGAAATTTAAAGCTCAATACGGTGTAGTTCCGGAATTTAAAGCGGGAATGCATTATGGCGAAGTCATTACAGGGGAAATAGGTGACTCTAAAAAGGAAATAGTATTTCTGGGAGATGTACTTAATACAGCTTCAAGAATTCAGGCGCAATGTAAGATACTTGGTAAAAATCTACTGATATCTGAAGATGTTAAAAATAATCTTAATTCCGTTGGAAAATACAAAACGGAAACAGCCGGCAGGTACAAACTCAGGGGTAAAGAAAATGAAGTTGAATTATTCAGTGTTGAAAATGTCAGCAGTGAATAAAAATGAGAATTAATTTCTGTAATTCTAAATATCAAATCACGGCAGAAGTTTGAATAAATCAGAATCTGATTGCAATTGTGTCCAATTCGTTTGGTTTAAGAAATCAAAATTTACCGGAGTAAACGTACTTACTTTAGTACGACCCCTCGATAGGAGCACTAGAGGGCAGGCTTGAAAGTACCAAAGAAAAATCGTCCCGAAAACTCGGGATGAATATTTGACTAAATTCATTAAAAATTGCGATAAAAATTCCAGCTCAAAATTTGTTGCGCAAATTTCCAGGACAGGGAAATTTTAGTGACGCAATTTATTTCGAATTCTTAACCTCAATAATTTAAAGGCAGATAGTTTGAAAGAATATATTAAAAAGTTTAAAAGATTTTAAATATTAAAGTATTTCTTAAGATTAAAAATTATTTTGGAAAGTTTTGAACTGATTGCGGGATAAGTTTAATTTTTCTCCTTTAGTTATCGGGTTAGAAAAGAAAAGTAAAATCAATTTTGGATAAAGTAGAAACGCGTCTAAGTATTAAACAACTTAGGGTAATAGAAGCAGATCAGTTCAGCGCTGCTGCTGTCCAGATCTTCCCATTTATCAATTTCATATCTTAATCCGAAAATTCCGGAGGTGGGTATGTTGTCAATATCCTGATCGGACATGTAATTTGCCAGATAAGTGATTTCAGGATTATGACCAATGAAAAAAACTTTACTGTAAGAGTTACCAAGAGTCTTGAAAAACGAAAACAATTCCGGAGCTTCAGCTGAATAGAAATCTCTGGTTATCACGATCTTTTCTCTGTTGTAATTTAGGTTATCTGCCAGAGTTTCGGCAAAAATCTTAGCTCTTTCTGCAGAACTTGTAAGAATCAGATCGGGGAAAATGTTATTTTTTTTTAAAACCTCAGCCATAAACGGTGCATCTCTTTTTCCTCTTTTGCTTAGAGGTCTGTCGTGATCATCAAGTTCAGGAAAATCCCAGCTTGATTTTGAGTGCCGTATTAAATATAGTTCTTTGATGTTAATTAAGATAAGTTATTGAAAAAAATTAATCAGACCATCAGGAAGAGTTAAATAAGCAAGAGTGAAGGCAATCAGTGAGATAATCAGACCAAATGTAAAAACAGAGTAGCAGATCCTGAGAAATCTATATTTAACACTGAGTACCTGTCCCAGAAAATAAAAATCCTTCACCATGTTTTTGTATAGAAAATCCCTGTCATTTTTCATCTCATCAATACCTGACTGTAAATCCTTCAGTTCCATTTTAAAGAAATTTCCCCAAAAAAGTAAATTTACTTTTTTGTTCTTGAGTTCATCTTTTGTGAAAACGCCGGAAGTAATAACGGGTTTAGTTACAAGTACTCCGAGAACAATGCAGACAAGGCAAACGGTGAGCAGAAGAAAAACCGGAATTAAAAGCTGCGGACTTGAATCAAGTTTCAGCAATAAAACGATTATAAGACCAACTGATATCAGTGAATTAATACTGATCATGACATTTGCATTACTGTCGGCTGCAGTGCTGAAGCCGGCATGATTTCTGATAACGTCACGTAAGATATCCTCAATACTGTTTTCAAAATTGTTTTCTGGATCTGTTTTTGAATCCAGCTTCTGCTTCTGAATATCAAGTTTGATTTCCTTGATTTTCTTTTTTTCCTCTTCTTCAATTTTATCTCTGTACTTTTTCTGAAGTTTTACAATAAGTTCAGATTTATTGTCGCCGCAGGATTTCTTGGCATATTTAGTAAAAAATTTATGCGCAGTGAGAAAATCGATATTTATCTTCAGCCATTCAATTTCATTGTAGAATTTCCCGGAGGATTTTTCCCATTCAAGTCTGAGAAGATCGGATTTAGAAAAATAATTCTTACTCCCTATATGAAAAAGATCAGCGTCGCAAATAATTTCTTCCAGAATATTTGTTGGTGCCTGGGGAAATCTGGTGGCGTTTATACAGCCGATTATAAGAGAAATATTATCGGGATTATAATTTCTTTCAGTAAGAAATTTTCTGGCGATCTCAATGCTGATGTCTTCATGATTTTCGCTTCTTTCGATAAACCCGGTATCATGAAACCAGCCGGCAAGAGTTACAATCTCTAAGTCTTCTTCATTAAGTCCGGTTTTAATTCCTATTTTTTTTATTGCTTCGACGACTTCTTCAGTATGATCCAGATTATGATAAACATAAATGCTCTGCAGTTTATTCTTAAAAAGATCAAAAACAAAATCAGCTGCATCTTCAGTAATGCTTTTACCGATAGTCATTAAAGATTTTATAATAAGTAAAAAATAAAAATATGAATTTTATGAGATATAATAAACAGTATAATAATAATAATAGGAAGGGGAGTGGTAATGAAAATATTTCCGGGGATCCGGAAATCGGGATAAAAACTTTTAAACCGTTTTTTCCGGCCTAATGCGCAAACAACTGCTCGGGATCCCTGAAAGCCTTCAGTTCTATAGCATTTCCTGACGGATCATAAAAAAACATTGTCGCCTGTTCACCGGTCTGTCCCATGAATCTGACATACGGCTCAATTATAAATTTTATACCGGATTCCTTGAGTTTCTTTTCCATTGAAAACCAGTCTTCATACTCAAGCACTATTCCAAAGTGCGGAATTGGTACATCATGACCGTCAACGGAATTGCTTTGACTTTTATCCGACTCCGCTTTTCCCGATTTGTGCAATACCAGCTGATGTCCGAAAAAATCCAGGTCTTTCCAGCTTTCACTGCTTCTGCCTTCTCTGCAGCTGAGTACTTCCTTGTAAAAATCTGCTGTTCTCTCAAGATCTGATACGGGAACAGCAAGATGGAACGGCATTAATTTTTTCAATTAATTATTTTTAAATTTTATTTTGTATTTAAAATGATCTCGCCTTCAGGACTTTCTGATGGTTTCTTCTTCCTGAATTTATCTGCAAGATTGTATGCTGAAACAAACATTACCGGTACAATTACAAGAGTAAGAAACGTTGCCACCGATAATCCAAATATTATTGCTACTCCCATCGGTCTCCAGAAAGCAGTATTCTGTCCGTTCAGAAGCCAGGAAAAAGTTCTCCAGTCAAAATCAACTCCCGTAGTTAATGGTACAAGTCCTAGTATTGTTGCAGCAGCTGTCAGAAATACAGGTCTTAATCTTATCATTCCGGATTGAATTACCGATTCCTCACGGCTGAGTCCGCGTTTCTCAAGCTCAACCTGAAAATCAAGAAGTATTATCGCATTCCGAACCACAATACCTCCGAGAGATATCACTCCGATACCTGTCATGATTATTCCGAATGGCGTCTGAGTGATCAGTAATCCAAGCAGTACTCCGATCAGTGAGAGTACCACAGTAAACATAATTATTACCGGAGAAAGTATTGAATTAAACTCTATAACAAGAAAAAAGAAAACCAGCATCAGCGAAACTAAAAATGCTTTGCTTAAAAAATCAGATGATTCCTGCTGACTCTCCTGCTCACCTGTATATGAAATGCTGTATCCGTCAGGAATTGCTATCCCCTTTAGCTTCAGTTTCACATCGTTTAAAACATCATTGCCGAGTCTTCCTTCTGCATTGGCTGAAACGGTTACTACTCTCTTCAGGTCTTTTCTGTTGATCGCTCCGATACCACCTGAAAAATCAACGTTTGCCACAGATGTAAGAGGAATTTTTGCCCCGTCTTTTCCGGGTAAATATAAATTCTGAATTGCCAATATATTCTCCCGCTGACTTGAATCAAGTCTTACTGTTATATCATATTCTTTGTCTGCTACTCTGAACTTACTGGCTGAAGTGCCGTTTATCGCAGTCCTTATATCTGAAGCAATCAACGCCGTATTTAATCCGTAAAGAGAAGCTTTTTCCCTGTCTATATTGATTTTGATTTCAGGTCTGGCTTCATCATAATCATCTTTAAGATCCTTTATTCCCGGAATGTCTTTGATCTGTTTCTTTATCTCTTCTGCGAGCTGTCCGAGTTTTATGAAATTATCCCCGGAGATTTCTATGTTCACAGGCGGTCCCGTCGGCGGACCTCCGGACTGCTTCTGGATTCTGACATCAGCTGTAGTAATATTTTTAATTGAATCACGTATCTCTTCAATTGTTTTAAAAGAACTCTGTGACCTGTCCTCTTTATCAAAAAAATTAAGAGTAATTGTGCTCTTGTTCGATACATCATTTCCGAATCCCGACCCTATTTCCGATCCGATATTTGTAAGATAATATTCGAGGTCCTTAAAAGCGGGAAGTTTTTTTTCTATAACGGTTGTAACTTCATTCGATTTGTCAAGATTTGTCCCTACCGGCATGTTCACATATATGAATGCCTGCTGAGGTTCCACATCAGGAAAAAATTCTATTCCCTTGCTGAACATTCCGTAAAGGAAAAATACAAATATCAGAATGAAAACTGTAAGTGATAATGTTATCTTCCTGTGATGCAGCGCCCATCTTATTGATTTCTCGTATTTCTTTACTATCCCTGCAAACAATCTGTCAAACCATAAATGGAACCTGTTAATAATATTATACCATTTCGTTTTGCTTTCATGCTTTGCCCTGTCTTTTTTGAAGTCGATGAATTTTGAAGCGAGCACAGGATTGATAATCATCGCAACAAATAAAGATGAAAATAAACAGACTATAAGTGTGATCGGAAGATATTTCATGAATTCACCTACAATTCCCGGAAAAAATAACAAAGGAGCAAAAGATGAAATGATTGTAAATGTTGCAATTGTTACAGGTATCTGTACTTCCCTGGGTCCTTCAATTGAAGCATCATGCGGATTGTATCCTTCCGTTTCCTGAAGTCTGTATATATTTTCAGTAACAACAATTGCATCATCAACAATTATTCCTAGCACAAGTATTAATCCGAATAATACAACAATGTTCATTGTTATTCCTAATGCGCTCAGTACGATGAATGATATTAAAAATGAAAACGGGATGGAAGTTGCAACCAGAAATGCATTCTTTAAACCCATTGATGCGAGGAGTATAAGACATACAAGAAGGAATCCGGTTATGATTCCGTTCTCAAGTTCATGCACTGTGTTCTTAATGCTTTTTGAAGCATCACCGGTAAAACTTATTTTCAATCCTTCAGGAAATGAGGATTGTTTTACTTTGACAAGTTCTTTTATCTGATCGGCAATCCTGATGATATTCTCGCCGCTTCTTTTTTTGATAACTATTGTTACCGCTTCGTTTCCGTTTTCTCTTGAGAGAGTTGTCCTCTCTTTGTAACCGTATATAACATCAGCTACATCTCTGATGTAAATCGGATTTTCATTTTCGGATTTTACCACAATATCCCTGATCAGTTCGGGATCCTCGTATTCTCCGGGAACACGCACAAGGTAATTTTGTGATCCGACATCAATACTGCCTCCCGGTATGCTTAGATTTTCCTGCCCGATTTTATTCGTTATGTCATTTAATGTGAGATTGTAATACTTTAAACGCGTTGCATCAACATTTATTTTTACCTCTCTCTCAAGTCCGCCCTTAACGTCAGCGCTCAGAACCCCTTGTACTCCCTCTATGTCATCACTTAAATTATCCGCTATATCCTTTAATCTGGCCAGTCCAAGATTTCCCGAGAGATTTATATACAGCATAGGCTGCTCGGATAGATTTATTTCAGTGATAGAAGGTTCTTCAATATCCTTGGGCATTTTAGTCTTGGCTATAGCAACTTTATCCCTTACCTTCTGAAGTGCATCGTCGATCACCACATCAGGATTAAATTCTATGTTTACGATAGAAAAACTTTCCTGTGATACGGATGTGATCTTCTTTACGTCCTTGATCCCCTTTACTTCCTTTTCGATTTCCTGTGTTACAAGACTCTCCATGTCCTGAGGAGATACTCCGAAATATAAAGTTGATACGAAAATATTGGGAATCGTAATCGAAGGCGCTGATTCTTTCGGAATTGAGTTGTAAGCCGAAATTCCGAGAAGTACTATTATTACTACAAGAATATATACAGTTACTCTGTTATCTACTGCTAATTTTGAAACATTCATTCTATTAAAAATTTTTGTTTAATTTATTATCTCGACTTTGTCCCCGTCAGCTACTGACTGAAAACCTTCCGAAATAAGAGTGTCGCCGGAATTTAAACCGGATATTATATAAACTTCATTGTTGTTTCTTCCTCCTATCTGGATCACTCTCTTTCTTGCTGCACCGTTTTCCAGTACATACACAAACTTTTCACTGCCAAAATCTATTATCAGATCCTGTGGCAGCACTATTGCATTATCTATTCCCGGTTTTTCAATTATAATGTTTGCACTCATCTCCGGCTTAAGTCTTCCTCCAGGATTGGGAATTGTCATTTCAATTTCAAATGTCCTGTTCTTATCGCTTAGCACAGGTGAAATGTAATTTACTGATCCGGTAAAATCCTCGTCCGGATATACATCAAAGGTGATCTTTACCTCTGAACCTTTTTTAACTTCTCCGATATATCTCTCCGGTATACCTGCAGATATCTTGACCTTTGAAACGTCAACGATGTTAAGAATAGGAGTCCCCGGTCCGCATACCTCACCACGGCTCATATATTTCTGATCTACAATTCCGCTGATTGGAGAAGTTACATATGATTTTGACAATCTTGTCTCAATCAGATTCAGTGTCTTCTGTGCGATCTCAAGCTGGAACTTTGCGTTTGTATAATCCTGTTCGGTTGAGACATTTTCTCTGTAAAGTTTCTCTATCCTTTCAAAATTGCTCTTAGCTAACTCAAGCTGAGTCTGCGCCTGATCATAGGATGCAAAATCAACATCCTTCTTTAACTTTACAAGAGTCTGCCCTCTGCTTACTCTGCTTCCTTTGTCGAAAGGCATATAAGTTATTAGTCCGCCTTCCTCAGCAGAGATCTTTGCTGTCTGATAGGGCTTAACTGTTCCAACTACGCTGTATGTCTCCCTGAATTCCTGTGTTGTTATCTCTTTGATTTTAACTGCCTGAAGCTGTTTTTGATTTTCTGTTTTACTTTCTCCGTCTTTTCCGCATGAAGAGAAAATGAATGAACCTGTTAATAAAAATATCATTGAGAAAATGACATATTTCATATTGGTTATATTAGATTTGTTTTTAATCATTAATTTATTTTTCGAGTAATTTTTCAAGTTCCGCTTTTGCAACGTTGTAGTCGTAAACTGCCTGATAATATCCTAATCTTGAATTATATAATGTGAGCTCTGCATCCTGAACATCTATCTGGTTCAGAACTCCTTCACGGTAGCTGTTGTTTGCGAGATCCAGTCCTCTTTCGGCAAGAATGACTGTTTCTCTTGTTGACTTGATCCTCTCCATTGCATCCTCAAGCGCTATTATTGCTGATTCGGAAGTCAGTTTTAATTTTTGTTTTGTATCCCTGATTTGCTCTTCCGATTTTTTAACATCGATCTCAGACTGCTTAGTCTTGTAAGAGTTTCTGAACAGATTCAGATCCCAGCTTAACCCTAAGCCGGCATTTAATGTATTGAAATATCTGTAATCTATAAAAGGACGGCCGTCATTTTCCTGTGCATTAATTGCATACTGCCCGAATAAATAAAGCTTAGGAAGAAAATTAGCTTTATCTACATTGACTAATTCTTCGTTGATTTTCTTGTTAAGTCTTAACTGTCTGATGGCTACGTTTTCTTCTGAAATTTTATTTATTACCTGATCAGTGTTGCCGAAAACTTCCGTACTGTCATATCTCAGTGAATCTGATATGTCAACTGCGTCATTTACTTTTAATCCGATTGCATTTGAAAAAAGCTTCTTACTGATCTCAAGATCCCTTTGTGATTTAAGCAGTACGGGTTTGACATTTTCTACTTTTACTTTTGCCCTTAAATAATCAAACTCTGTAGCAACTCCGTTCCTGTATCTGGATTCAACCACTTTAAAATTTTCTTCAGCATTCGAATAAGTTATTTTATTCACATCCACAACCGCTTTAGACAAAAGAACACCGAAATATGTTTTCTTTACTGTGGTCCTAACATCATTCTTTACCGATTCAAGCGTCTCCTGCTGTATCTTGGAAAAATATTCGGCAATATTAATACCGGAAAATACAGGAGTCCCCAGAATCGGAATGGGCTCTGTAGCATTTAATGATGTAGACCATGTATTGTCCGCGCCGACTTGAAACCGTTCCCCGAAAATGTCAATTACCTGCTTTTTGAATGATCTTGTATAAGTTGAACTCAGAGAAAGTGTCGGAAGAAGATTCTCGCTGTATACCTCCGATACTTTTTCATCTGCCTTTAATTTATCATACCTTGCATTTATTACATCCGAATTGTCTCTCATTGCGAGGGAAACTGCTTCGTCTATTGATGTAATGATTCTTTTCTGCTGGGAATGACAAACAGCGTTGACGGAAAATATGAAAACTACAGAAAAGAGAAAGGTTTTCGTAAAATTGTTTAAAGTCATAATAATTAGAGTTTTATTTCCTTTGCAAGTATTTTTTTTTCCTTGTTGAATATCTTTTTTCCGGAATCTGTTAGTATTCCGCTTAGTAACATTTCATACGTGATTTTAAAAGCGTTCTGCATTGTAAAATTGTTGTTGATCAGAAACTCCGGCTGCAGCACGCTTGAGATAGAATTAATAAATATGGAAATGATTATGTTCGTCGGAAAATTTTCAATCAGTTTTTCCTTTTTGCCCTGCTTTATAAGTTTTGATAAAATGCTGTTTATCTTTTCTGTCCTTTTCTCATCTATGTTTTTCAGGATATGCGGATGATGAACTTTAAGATCGTTTAACCACTTGTCACTGATGTTCAGTGTGTAGTTACTGTACATGCTCAGCAGTTTGACGAATTTGTTTACTACGTTCCCGTCCCCGTCTACAATACATTCCACGGCACCGTAAATCTCCTTTGTAGTATAATTGCAAATCTCTTCCAGAAGGTTTTCCTTTGAAGGGAAATATTTGTAAATCGTTTTTTTGCTTACGCAGAGGTCTCTGGATATTTCATCCATTGATGTTTTGTAGAATCCTTCTTTGTGGAATTTCTGTGTTGCAAATGTGAGAATTCTTTCCCGGTCTTTATTTTGATTGGTAATTGAAACGTCCAAGAGAAACTATATTGGTTTTATCAGTTTCCAAAATAGCTAAATCTATCTTTATGTTCAATGCATACTTTGAGAATTATTGAAAAAATAATATATGCCTAACTGTAAAAACTGATATGATTTTTAATACAGGTAAAACTTACGGATGTATGCCGGGAAAGTTGTTATCAGTACGGAATTTTTACATAAAAAAAATACGGAATATTATTCCGTATTTATGTAAGCTAATCATCACAGATTCAGGTCAGGTGAAATTTTATTATTTTACATCACCTTTAAATTCGAATTCGTCATTTGTTTCTATACCTTTCTTCTTTATGTTCACCATTACTTTCCCGTCTTTTCTCGTAATTTTAATGTCTTCAGGGTTGATGTTTTTATCACCCAGCTCTTCCATAAGCATATTCCTGATCTCGTCGTCTGTTTTATCCTTAAATCTGTCTGGTTCACTTTTACCATCTTTTCTGATTTCTTTGATCCGGTTAACAATGTCTCCGTCTTTTATAGTCAGATCAAAACCGATGTTGCTCCTGATGCCGTTCTCAGGTATGAATATTTTTGAAATTCTTCTGCCTTCAGCGTTTTTTTCAAAACTGACCTGAACTCCCTGCATGCCGTTTTTCTCAAGCTGTGTAATAATTTCATTTTTAAGTTCATCGTCTGACATATTTGATGCATTTATGTCGACTTTGAATATTTCATTCAGCGCAAGTGAATAAACCGGACGTGTCACTTTTTCATTTAAAGGCACAAGGTCAATTGTTATTATTCCGCTTATTGATTTTAACTGATCCAGGTATTTCTGTGTGTTGCCAAGATCTTCTTTCATTAATACTAAACTGTATTCTGCAATTTCGTTTCCTGCATCTGCCGTCTTTATTGAAAGCATGGCTTTCTTCGTCCATTCCAGATTACTTATTGATTCTGCTGTGGCTTTATCATTAACATTAACCGTCCATTTGATGACATCTGCAACGGGTTCCTGCTGTGTAACAGGGTAATTGCATGCGGCAACTATAAAAGCCAGGATCAGAAAAGCATATGCTAATTTGAATTTAGGTGATCTCATATTGAAAAATTTCCTTTCGCTTTTTTTGTCTTTAAAATTCAGTTTGTCTGACTCCAGATTCCGGAGCCACTTTTCCACTTCCGGAAAGGAGTTATCTGAATTATCTTTCCTGAATTCCTCAAATAATTGATCCGCTTTTTCAGTTCTCTGTTTCCGGTATGAGTTTGATTGTTTCATTATTAATGTCTCCTGAGTTATTTGATTTTTGCTTTTGATGATTTGGTAAATTGCTTTCCTCGTTTTCAATGAATTCCCTGAGTTTCTTCCGAGCTCGGCTCAGCCGGGATTTTACTGATGAAATGCTATTTTCATTCTGTATCTCCTTTATTTCCTCAATGCTGAATCCGGCTACCTCGAAAAGAAGTATTGCAGTCCTTTCTTTTATTGAAATACTTCCTAAAGCCTTTCTGAGAAGCAGTCCGTTTCCGTTCTCGTCCATTCTTGTATTTAATTTCGGGAACGAACTGTCCGAATCCATTTGATCCAGCGGCAGGAATTTTCTCCAGAAATCTTTTCTTATGTAGTTGTAAAATTCCCTGGTGATTATTTTAAAGAACCATGATCTGAATTTCTCCTGATCAGAAAGTGCTCCGAAATTCTCAAATGCTTTCAGCAGTGACTGCTGCAGAACGTCTCCTGCGGCATCATGAGAATACTTTGAACAAAGCGCATTACAGTACTTTAAAGCGCTGCTGTATTCAGGCTTCAGCAGTTCCGTGAATCTGTCCGTGTTTTTACTCAATTTTTTAAGACTTATAAGTTCTTGTTAATTAGACGAATACTGTTGTCATAAAGTCGCAGAAATAATTATGCTAAATTTAATCAATTTTATTTTATAAAATAAATTAAATTACATGTTTAATCTAACAATTAATTTTTTGTTCACTAAATCTGAACATTTGTACAATCCCGTCAAAGTAGTTAATGCCTCCAAATTCAAAATCAATTTTATTATATTAAAAGAAAAATGAAGACATTTTACAGTTCACCTCACAAAGTAATTTTACTTACATTTATTTTCCTTTTCTCACTATATCTGATTTCTGAAGATTCGCATCCTTTCCTCTCATGCCAGAAGGAAAAACCGGTTGTGGCAAAGGATTCCATAGTCCCGTGGCGTGTTCCTGAACTAAGCGCTATTCCCGATAATGAAGAGGGAAAACAGATAAGGCTTGGAATGGATATTTTCAATAATACTTATAAATATATTGGTCCGGAAGTTAATGATGTATCTAAGAGATTTGCCGGAAACGATATGGTCTGCCAGAACTGTCACTTCAAAGGCGGCACTCTGAAAAATGTTCTTGGACTCGTAGGAGTTTATTCTGACTATCCTGAACTTGACCCCAGGTCAGGAAAAGATATATCTCTTTCTGAAAGAATTAACAACTGCCTTAAACGTAGCATGAACGGAAATGCGATGCCGGATACCTGCGGTGAAATGAATGCCCTTATTACATATCTGAAATGGCTGAGTACATACGCTCCAAAAGGTACTAAAGTGGAAGGTCAGGGTCTTGCAAAAATTGAACTCCTTAACAGAGCAGCTGATACTGCAGCCGGCCGTATTGTCTTTTTAAATAACTGTACTACTTGCCATGCAGAAAACGGAGGCGGTGTGCTGAGATATCCAGGAAACGTTGATGTTGCCGCCGATTCTATGAGAGGTTATAAATATCCGCCTGTAATGGGGATGAACAGCTATAATGACGGCGCCGGAATGTACAGACTCCTTGCATCTGCTTCCTTTATATTTGCAAAAATGCCTTACAATGACGCTATTCTGACTGTTGATGAATCATATGATGTAGCTGCTTTCATAAATTCCGCACCGAGACCGAAATTTCCAGGTGTGGAAAAAGATTATCCCGATCTGAAATATAAGCCGGTCGATTTTCCTTTCCCGCCGTTTGATGATAATTTCTCCGCTTCCCAGCATAAGTACGGACCTTATCAGCAGATGATCAAAGAAGGCGAGACAAGTAAATATGTAAAACCGATGTGAAGTAAATAACGGAATAATTATTTTACTTCAGAAAAGTAAATTAAAATGTAAGTTGTATTAAAATATTTTCCCTTTACTCGACAGTGAATTTAGTTTAAATTCTCTGACAGGTATTTTAATATATGAAGGGAATAAACATCTTGGTCCGGCTTTTATAGTTATCATATTCCGGAAACACTGATCTTAAAAGACCTTCCTCATAACGAAGCTTAAAACTAAGATCAATTACCAGAATAGACCAGATCATAAACCTCAGCGAACTGTAATCGTTTAAAATCCAAATAAATGTGATCAGAATTACCGAAGTATACATCGGATGTCTTACAAATCTGTAAGGACCTTTGGTGAATAATTTATGATTGTCTGTAATCTCAGGAAAAACACTGAAGTTGAATCCGAATTCATACACAGCCCAGAGACCGGGCAGCGCTGATACTATCAGCAGAATAAACATGTAAATATTAGCGGGAAAAATCTGTCCCGTGAACATAATGAAAATTATACAGGCAAACTGAATTCCAACATAAATAAAAGACCTGCGCATTGATTGAATAAAATTTTCTTGAAAACTAATTCGTGAAATAAAAAATGAAATGCCTTATTTCGTTTTGTAATAATTATAAATCAGTGAGTAATGAAATCTGAGATCAGTCTGTGAAAATGATGTGTTCCCGTTTCACGCTTGACTGAATATCGCCCTCTTTCATAAAGTCCGGAACTTATTCCTCTCTGCACATTCTCAACTATTGTCTCATCTTCTCTTTCCACTTTATCAAGATCTCCTCCCGCTCCTTCCTGTAGTTTTGATTCGTCATAGACGTAACTGATAAAAGAAACTCTGGTAAGATTTTTCTTAAGCGGTTTTATAATATTTAATGATAATCCCCAAGGATAGAAGTTAAACATTAAGTTCGGAAAGATCCAGAAATAATAAGCTGAAATATTTTTCCCGTGATCAGGATGATCACCCGGTAACTCAAAGCAACTCTCTCCTCCGCGTGAAATGCCTGTCTGCAGGTTTGAAAATCTGAACAGCTCCGTGGTATATCCTGAATAATCAAGTTTCTCATTCAATGAATTATGAACATAAGGTATGTGAAATCCTT
Source organism: Bacteroidota bacterium (assembly GCA_018266875.1). Lineage (GTDB taxonomy): Bacteria > Bacteroidota > Ignavibacteria > Tepidaquicellales > Tepidaquicellaceae > UBA2330. Next base: position 51,639 of record JAFDZR010000015.1, on the reverse strand, counting down.
CCAGATAATTCTCGCAGTATAATGCCCAGTGCGCTTTTACAATATAATCTCGTGACTTTGAGGGATCACGTTTGAATTCGTTTAACGGAAGAAATGAGACTCTTGAAAACATATCTCCTGTAAATTCATGGACAGGAGCAGCCGGATTTAATGACGCAAACAGAAATTTATCAAAACTATAAAATGGTATTTCGGGAAGATCATCCTTTGGCGAAGGAAAATTTTTTACTTCAGCAAATTCAGGCATTGAAATAAATTTTCCGTCGAGTTCAAACCTTCTCCCGTGATATCTGCATCTTATGTTCTTCTCAATGCAAGCAGCTTCAGTCAGAATGTTTCCCCTGTGAGTGCATACATTTGAAAGACAGTGTAGTCTGTCATCCCTGTCCCGCGTTATGATAAGCGGAATATCCAGGTAATTCTCCAGCATAAAAAACGGGAATATCTGACCCGCAACCCTTACTTCATCTGTGTCGCAAACAAACTGCCAGCTTCTCGAAAATATTTTTTCTTTCGACATTTCAAAATATCTGTCATCCCTGTAAAAGTCCGAAGGAAGAGTTTCTGCCTTAGAAATATCGGGATCAATAAATAATGGATCCAATTTTATTAAATTAATTTATCAGGACATTTAACTTTTTTCTTCCCATATCATGCATAGATTGACAATCGTTTCCACCGCCTTCTGCATATCCTGAACCGAGATCCATTCAAGATTTGAATGAAATGCGTGACCGCCGGCAAAGATATTCGGGCAGGGAAGTCCCATGAATGAAAGTCTGCATCCGTCTGTTCCGCCTCTGATGGAATTTCTCAGAGGATTTACGCCGGATCTTTTTACTGCTTCCAGTGCATATTCAACGATCTTCGGTTCCTTATCCAGAACTTCCTTCATATTTCTGTATGATTCCTCGATCCTGATCTCATATGAAGATTTCCTGTATTCCTTTAATACTTCTTCGGTTATTTTCTTTATCAGATCTTCCTTCTCCGCAAGACCTTCGGTTTTAAAATCCCTGATAATGAATTTAATATAAGCGGAATCAACTTCTGCTTTTATGTTAACGGGATGAATGAAACCTTCCTTGCCTTCTGTAGTCTCCGGTGATAAACTGTCCTGCGGAAGCCTGCCGAGTATTTTCTGCATGATCTTGATTGAATTCTCCATCCTTCCTTTTGAAAATCCGGGATGAATGTTGAACCCTTTAATGTATAGATGAACTGTATCTCCCGAAAATGTCTCATCTTCTATGCTTCCTAGGTCTGAACCATCCATTGTATATCCGATATCTGCTCCCAGCTTTTTCAGGTCAGCATGATCCACTCCGTGACCGACCTCTTCATCAGGCGTAAAAAGTATCCTTATCTTTCCATGCTTTATTTCAGGGTGATTCATTAAATGATGAGCCGCATCCATTATTTCAGCAATACCCGCTTTATCATCTGCTCCCAGAAGAGTCGTTCCGTCAGTTGTAATAATGTCATTTCCGATCTGACCGGAAAGCTGAGGATGCTCAGCGGCAATAATTACCTGTGACTTGTCTCCGGGAAGAGTTATATCTCCTCCCTGATAATTTTTATGTATCACAGGTTTTACATTTTTTCCTGAAGCATCAGGTGATGTATCCATATGCGAGCATAAACAAATTACCGGAACATTCTTTTCCGTGTTTGAGGGAATAGTTGCATACACATATCCGAAGTGATCCATTTCAGCATCTGTTATTCCCATTTGTTTCAGCTCTTCCACAAGTATAGCTCCGAGGTCTTTCTGCTTTTCTGTAGAAGGAAATACTGAAGTGTCATGCGAAGACTGCGTATCTATTTTAACATACTTTAGGAATCTTTCTGTACAGGTGTAATTTATATCCATTTATTCATGTAATTTTATTTTTTAAAATATGAAAATTTAAGATTGAAAAAGACATATAAAAAAACTTCCGAAGCTATTACGTCTCCGGAAGTTTATTTTCTGTAAATTAAAAGAATTTATTTAATGAATTATTATTATTTGATAAGGACCATTTTTTTTGTGTTGACGAAATATCCGGCTTCCAGTCTGTAATAATAAACACCGCCGGCAAATCTTTCACCGCTAAATTCAACTGAATAATATCCTGCATCCTGTGAAGTCAATCTGCTTTAACCTGAATTTATAAACGCCCTGCAGAAGATTTCTCTCTGTAAATGAATAACTGTTTCCTGAATTCGAATTTCCCGCGCCTTTCACAAATCTTGTTTTAATCCATTCGTTATCCGAATTGGTTCTTTCAACATCAAAACCTGAATTGTTAATCTCTGAGAAAGTTGACCAGTTTAAAATAACGTTGTTTCCGGATACAGAAGAAATAAATGAACTCAGTTCGACAGGCAATGCTGTCTCTGAAGCGTAAACGCTTCTTCCGTGGGTGAAAGCCATAAGCACTTTAGTGTCCTTCTGAATCACGAGCTCGTCAACAGGCACAAATTCCGGCATTCCGTAAGTTAAAATTGCCCATGTGGCACCGTCATTCGTAGAAGTAATTATTCCAGTTTCAGTATTTGCATATAAAGTAGCAGGTTCAGCCTCATCAAAAACCAGACCGTGTACCGGAACATTCGGAAGTCCCGTTGAAATGTCACTCCAGAAAGCTCCGCCGTTTGTTGTTCTCCATATATGTTTTTCTGTATACGGAGGAATGATATTGAATCCGGAATAACATGCCGTGATCGTCTCAGGATCAGACGGGTCAACTACGATTCGTCTCACCCAAGCTCCGTTATTGAGAGGGGGAGTTATGTCTCCCAATAAATTTGATCAGCCGAGCGAAGGATCAAGACTCACGCATTTAAAGATCTTTCCGTCAGTATAACCGGAATAACCGATAAATGGCGCAGTCATTCCTATTACAGTAACTGCACTTACTAACTTGACCGGGCTAGTTGATTCTCCTCATACAACTAACTTTCAAATTAATCCTTATTTTAATAAATTGTCAAAAAGACCTGCCGAATGAAAAAAATTCTGATACCATTGTTTATTCTTACAATGACTTTTACCGGTCCGGATATCTTTTCCCAGACCGTAAGCGAAAAAGAAATCTTCACACTTTCCTACAGAGGTTTTCCTGAAGTTTATAATTTCAAATACGATGAAAGATCAGGTAATTACTGTTATTCCTACAAGATCCCTGATCAGGGAAAATCTTTTCTTATCTCACGCAGCGGTGAATCTGAAAAATATGATTATTTTATAACAACCGATATAAAATTTGACTCAAGGGGCAATTACTTTGCAGTTGCAGGTGACTACAGTTCGGATTACGGAATTAACAATAACTTTCTCATTGTAAACGGAAAAACCCTTAAGGGTCTTGAATATATAGAATCTTTCAGCGGATTCATGAACAATAAGGATGAATATGTCTTTGCATTCAAAATGGATGAAAAATATTATTTCGGTTATGTAAAAGGTGACGGTAGTTTCAGGCAGTCTGAAAAATATGATCTGATAAAACCAATTTATAATTATACGGAATATATGGATATGGAAGGCGATGAAGAATACGTTGACGAAGATACTTTTTATAAAAATGAAAAAGGAGAAAGAGGTTTTATTGTGATCAGGAACGGGAAAGCCGGAATTAAATTCGGGGACAATATTCAAATGACAAACTATTCCGATATTAATGAATCAAGTCTGACCTTTAACAAAAAAAATGAATTGTCCTTCATTGCAAAGAACGGCGGCAGGTTCTATGAAAAATATGGAAATGAATTCGTAGTATCCGGCAAAAAATTCTATAAAAGTTTTGATTTTGTTCTGCCTCCGGTTCAGTTCGCAGACGGTAATGAACCTGTCTATAAAGCCGGTGATTCACTTCAGGATTATACACAGAAATTGTTCGTTGTCAAAGGAAATAAACAGCTTCCGGTTAAATTCTCCCTTGCTGACCTGAGCAGCAGTTCAGACATTTTTTCACAGATATATGATATAAAGATCTCAGCCAAAGGCGAAATCAGTTATTTTGCATATAATGAAGTTGTAAAAAAAGCCGGGTCTTCCGATCCGGATTCTTATGATCAGTATTATACAAGGGTTTACTTTGTTAAAAACGGAAAAGCCGTTCCGCTTGGATATAATACCGGGAAATTTATTTATGACAGCAATGGCAGTATTATTTATTCCGGTATTGTTGATCTGGCTAAAATGGAAAATATTCTAATGCAGTTTTACGGCGGCAGTATTATTATCATTGCACAGGGAGGTTATGATTACATTGCTGACTACGGATTCACCAAAGACGGAAAGATCTATTACTTTGCACAGAAAAATGATCCTGAAAATTCCGGATCTGAAATAACAACTGATTTTTATTTTGATAACAAGTTTATAGGTTCTTTCGAATATGCTTCCTTTCAGGGGCTGAATAAAGATCTGTCAATGCTGGTCTTTGACTCCTCAGGAAATTACGCATACAGTGTTGACAGTAAGGACGGAGAAGGTCAGTATTTCAGCGAAATATTTACTGATAAAGGCAAAGTAAAATATCCTTCCGGCATGATGACAGGCACCGGTAAATTCCAGAATATTAACAGTATGTTTTATACTGTCAACGGAAAACTTTTTTATGTCGGTGTTACTGATCTTGATACCGTAAATTATATTTACACAAATGAATTAATAACAGGAGAGCGCTCTCTTGGTAAATATTTTAATTCGATCAACGATATGAAGTATGATGCTGTAAAAAATGAACTTACATTTATCGGATCAAGAAATGAAAGTTTTTATAAAGTAACGGTTGATTTTTAATTTGCCGGATTACAGGTAAATCAATTATTGAAAAATTATTTCTTAACTTCAGTAAAAATATAAACCATTATGGGTAAAATATTTTTTACTATTCTGATCTCCGGATTATTTGTATTTACTGCCGGAGCTGTTTTTGCTCAGTCTTCAGCTGCTCCGGAAAATAAATTCCCTCCCGATTCGGTTTCCGGTAACCGCGTTTCAGAAACGAAAAATAATTCAACGGTTCAAAAAGGAGGTTCTGAAAAAATTTTCGTCGAAGCGGTTTTGTCTGAAGCTACTCAGCTGAATGAAGGCACGCTGGGTGATAACATTCTTTTGAAAATCAATAATATACAGGATTTTCTAAATGACAGCAAAAACAAGGGAAAGCCGATTGTACTTTTTATCAACGGACTTCCAATTCGTAATGTAACTTCCAGAAATATAATTGATACTTCCGCTAATAAAGGCTGGATAAAATTCCCTTTGAAAATGAAAGGAGCTGAAGAAGAATGGCTCGAAATTCTGAGACGACCTCAGATCGCTTCAGAATCAAGTAATTTTGTTACGGTCAGCACAGGCATTGACGGAGAAAGAGAACTTGAATCAGCTAAAAATAATTTTTCTCTTGTTATTTACAGCTCAACTGCATTCTTCCAGTTCATTGCAGTATCTATCCTTCTTCTGTTGATCACGGTTTATCTTGCTGTAAAAACCGATATGCTCAGAGAACCGGTGATCGATAACAATTCCAGTGTAAAAAGACCTTACAGCCTTGCACTGACTCAGATGGCATTCTGGTCATACCTAGTCATCTCATCTTATTTAGCTCTTTATATAATCACCAAGGAATTTCCATCCATTACAAATTCAGTTCTGGCACTGATGGGAATAAGTTCTGCGACTGCACTTGGTTCGGTAATGATAAACTATAAAAAAGTAACTGATGCAAAACAAAAGATAATAAGTATGAACGCTGAGATGAGATCAATTGACGACAGAGTGAAAGTGATCAGTGAGTCAGCGAAGGATGAAAAAACTCCCGCAAGGAAAGAAGAGCTCAGGGAAGAAATGGAATTGCTGAATAAAAGGCAGTATGAAATAAGGGATACAATTAAATCCGACAGAAGCTTTCAGAGTTTTACCGGAAAAGGATTTATAAATGATCTGCTTTCTGATTCCGGAGGTGTGAGCTTATACAGATTCCAGATCGCAGTCTGGACTATCGTTCTCGGTTACATCTTTATTTTCACAGTATGGAACAGTATTAAAATGCCCGAGTTTGACAATACTCTTCTTGCCCTGATGGGAATCAGCTCAGGAACTTATCTAGGATTCAAAATTCCCGAGCAGAGGCAGTGATCATTTTATGTTTGAGATATTGATCACGGTGCCGTCTGTCTCAAGTATTACAGCTCCTTCTTTATCAGTCCTGAAAATTTCAGCGCCGGAGCTCTGAAGACGGTTCAGAACAATATCAGACGGATGATTGAATTTGTTATACAGACCGCATGATATAACCGCTGCCGAGGGTGAGTTTTTTATTATAAACGGAACTGTGGAAGAAGTTATGCTGCCGTGATGTGCTGTTTTAAGAATGTCCGCTTTCAGAAATCCTGAATATTTATCTGTGAGAAACTTTTCGTCTGAGCTTTCAATATCACCTGTAAACAGAATCTCCGTTTCCTTATATTTCAAAAGAAATACAACTGATCCGTTATTCAGGTTACCGTATTTGGGATCATCGCTCTTATCAGTTATTTCCTTTGTCGGAAATAAAAAATATATTCTAAGGTCTCTTAAACGGTCTATCATATCGCCGCTTTTTACAATCACTCTTTCAATATTTTTTGATCTTATCAGACTGTCTGTTTCAATTGTATATTCAGTCCTGTGTTTCTGACCGCTTTCTATGATCCTGCCTACGCTGAAATTCCTGAGAAGATAATTAAGTCCGCCTATATGATCCATGTGCAGATGTGTAAGTATTATCATGTCTAACTCCCTGATTCCCTTTCGCCTCAGAAAAGGAGCGATTGTTTTCTCTCCGCTGTCAAAATTCTTCGAGAAGTTTCCGCAGTCTACAAGTATGTTCCTGCCGTCAGCTGTTTCAATAAGAGCGCAGTCTCCCTGACCTACATCGAGAAAAGTGACTTTCAAATCACTGTTTTCACCTTTACTGAAAATATAAATAATACAGCATGCAAGTACCGAGATTAAAACATTTCTGAAGAAAACATGAATCGATCTGCTGAAAAGAATTAATCCGAACATTAGATAATACAGAAAAATAAAAACAGGATTAAAATTTTTTATATAAATAAATGAATAATCCAGCCCGCCGAAAAATTTAATAAAACCAAGCTGAAAGCCCAGCAGAATGCTGTTGGCTTCTGCTACTGCAGAAGATAATTGAAATGAAATAACTGCGGCTGTGATCTGTAAAAATCCTATCGCAAGGGAGATATTGGCAAGAGGAACCGCTGCTACATTGACAATAAGCGAAATCAATGAAATCTTTCCGAAATACAATGAGGTAAGCGGAAGCGTCCCGATCTGAGCCGCAAGCGAGGTAAAGAAAAGAACAAGTATCCATCTGAATGCTTTACTGAATCCTGAATGCCGTGTTTCCACCGATCTGAGAAAACTTTCTTCAAACCTTTTGTAAATTATTACCATGGAGATTGTAGCCGAATATGAAAGAATAAACCCTGTGTCGAATAGTAATCTTGTATCATACAGAAGTATCAATAAAGCGGAAACACTTATTATGTTGTAAAAGAATATCTTCCTTTCAATAATAAATGAAAACAGAATAAGTATTCCCATATAAGAAGCGCGGAGAATTGAAGCTGGACTGCCTGTGAACATGCAGTAGAATATCAGAAAAAAACATGTAATAATAATCCTGAATTTAAACGGTATCCGCAACAGCGAAAGTACAATTGTAACCGAAAGTATGACATAGGCTACGTTCAGTCCTGACACGGCTATTAAATGCATTACTCCTGCATTAATGAATGCTTCCTTTGTTTCCGGAGAAATATCAGAACGTTCTCCCGTCACCAGACCTTTCAGATATGAAGCATTATCTCCGTAAAGCAGCGTATCAATATTTCTCAGAGCAAATAGTTTCGAAGGGAAAATTATTCTCTGATAAATGAAGTCAAGATTTCCGTGCGATAATACTTTTAAATTTCTGTAACCGTAGGTAAAAAATAATTTGTATATGTCTTTCAGTGCAAGATATTCCCTGTAATCAAATTCACCCGGATTTCGTCTTCCGGGCGGTGAGGACAGTTTGCCTTTTAAAGAGACTTCATCTCCGGGAAGGATTTCAGGCAGCTGTCCGGATTTCTTTGAATAAATATCTTTTTTAACTGAAGCAATAACTCTTCCCGAAATCCGCAGAGTATCCGTTGGTGTTATAAAATTCCGGCACTCAATAATCAGTTTTATTCCTTTCTCATCAGTTTCGGGTATTTCAGTTATTATTCCTGTTAATACGGCAAATGAGTTTTTCCTGGTATCGGAAATATATTTAACTGAATTTACTTCATTTCGCTCGAGATCCATTCCCGCTTTTAATGAACCGGTGGCAAAAATAATCATTGCCAGTGACAAATTTGTAAGGAATTCCGGAATTCTCATTAGATGGAATGATATCAGCAGTATCAGAAGAAACAGAACTGAACACAGAATTATTTTTGATTCAAGTCTAAGGTAATCCTGTGCAAGTATTCCTGCTGAAAATAAAACAAAATATCTGAAAGCCGGATTTTTAAAAAAGAAATTCATTAACAGGAATTAATGAAAAGTTTTTCCACCGGAAAATATTTTTTAGCTGCTGAAAAATCAATCTGCAATTTTTAATGTTTGTGAAAATCTTTTAAAAGTCATTCGCAGACTGCCCGGATTAAATGATAAGTCATTTTTATCAATAATCAGATAATATGAGACTTTAATTATAAATTGTATTTTTCTAACTTGCACAATGAATCCAGTTGAATTAATAAAATTAAAAAGAAACGGATCTGCTTTAACAAAAGATCAGATCAAGTTCATTATTGAAGGATATCTTGACGGAAGAGTAACCGATTATCAGATGTCTGCATTCCTTATGGCGGTATATTTCATGAATATGAATGAAGAGGAAACTTTTTTTCTGACTGAAATAATGCTTGAAAGCGGTAAAATCCTAGACCTGAGTCACATTAAAAAGCCGAAAGTTGACAAACATTCCACAGGCGGAGTAGGGGACAAGACCTCCATCATACTCGCCCCTCTGGTTGCCTCATGCGGAATTGCCGTTCCGATGATATCAGGAAGGGGATTAGGTCATACAGGTGGTACGCTTGATAAGCTTGAATCCATTCCCGGCTTTAATGTGAATTTTCCCGTTGATGATTTTAAAAGGATCCTGGAAAAAACCGGACTTGTAATGGTCGGACAGACTGCAGAGCTCGCGCCTGCTGACAAGAAAATTTATGCTCTTCGTGATGTAACAGCTACAGTAGAATGTATCCCCCTTATAACTTCCAGTATCATGAGCAAGAAGCTAGCCGAAGGAGCCGAAGCCCTTGTATTTGATGTGAAGATCGGAGTCGGATCGAATCTCCCGGATAAAGAAGAATCCATTGAACTTGCAAAGAAACTTATATCGACATCCCGGAAATTCGGAAAGAAAGCTATTGCTGTTCTGTCAGATATGGAACAGCCTCTCGGCATGAAGATCGGAAACTGGCTTGAGATTGAGGAGTGTATTGAAGTGATGAACGGAAAAATGATACCGGATCTCTTTAAACTTAACAATGTGCTTGCCGGAGCAATGATCTATGCAGGAGGAATGGCAAAAAATATAGAAGAAGGTGAGAAGATCGCACTGCAGAAATTACAGGATAAATCCGCTTATAATAAATTCCTTGAGATAGTTGAAATTCAAAACGGAGATACCGGTTATGTTAAAGACTGGGCTGACCTGAAGCGACCTGCCTTTTCAAAAACTGTTACAGCCTCAGAAGATGGTTTCATCTCTGAAATGCACGCTTCTGATTTCGGATTCGCTGCAATCGAGCTCGGCTGCGGAAGAAAAAAAGTGGATGATGAAATTGATTATCTCGCCGGAATTATTCTTCACACAAAAGTCGGGAATGAAGTAAAAAAAGGCGATGTGATATGTGAATTGTTTTCGGGAAGTAGTGAAAAGCTTGAAGTATCAGAAAAAAGAATGAAAGATGCCGTGAAAATTACCGGATCAAAACCGGCTGATAAACCTCTTATTATTGATATACTGGAATAAAAATTATTTCTGTTTTTTGAAATTATAATTTAATATATTTCTGAAAAAATAATTCACATTTGCCTGTGGAAAATACTAAACCAAAAAGATTCGACAGTTTTCTTGCAAAAATTATTCTGGGAATTATCATTCTCGCGACTATCTTTTCTATTTACATGACTTTTAAACTAATTCATGCAGGATTTACATTCAGATAAATTCTTTCTTTACACTCTGAATGTCTCAAGATATTTCTCCCTCAGAAGGGGAGTGATCCTGTATCTGTCTTCCCCGAACTCTTCAGACATTGCTGTAAGTATATTGTAAATAATATCCACTCCGATCTTTTCACTCCATTCTATAGGTCCGAATGGATAATTTGTGCCGAGTTTCATTGCCGTATCTATGTCTTCCCTGACTGACGTCCCTTCCTGAAGCACAAGATATGCTTCATTTATTATCAGTGATATAATTCTCATTCCTATCATTCCCGGTCTGTCTTTCACTTCTGTTACCTCTTTGCCAGCTTTTTCAAAAAGATCTCTGCTGAGACTCAGATGTTCCCTTGAGGTATATCTGCTCCCCGTGATCTCAATCCCTTTTGCCAGAGATACTGTCGGATATAATGCCGCACCTGTTATTCTCTCGGGATACTTTGAATTGACAGACTGCTCAAGCACAGACATGCACAGTGAAGAAGAAATCACAGTTGCTTTTGAATTTTTTTCATCAATAAAATTAATGAACTTGGATTTGAAATCTTTGCCGGAACCGGAAAGTTCAAATATTATTTCTGCAGTGTCATCAAGCTGATCCATGATCTCATATCCGGATTTCAGCATTCCGGAAATTTCGGTTAGAAGAGACTCATTGTCTCCGATCAAAAAAACTTTTTCCATATTGAATTGTCAGATAAAGAATTAAAATATTATTTAGATAAACTCTATAAAAAATACCATAAAAAATTTTCCTCAAAAGATCCTGTATGGCATCTGCATAATTTCAAAGATAAACGGGATATTGAAACCTCAGGATTTATAACTTCCTGTTACTCTTACGGAAGAGTAGAAAATATCAATAAATTCATAAGTAAATTTCTGAATGTGACAGGAAATAAAGTACACGAATTTACCTGTAATTATTCTGAACATAAAGACAAAAAATTTTTAAAAGATCTTAATTACCGTTTTAATCCTCAGCAAGATCTTTCTCTGCTTCTCAAAATACTGAAACGGATTTATGAGAAGCATAAATCACTTGAGGATCTTTTTATGCTGGAACATTCAGCCGGCAATGAAAATATACTTCCCGCTCTGAAAAGATTTACGGGAGAATTTAATATTTCCGTTCCTGAAAAAAATTCATTCAGATATCTCGTTCCGCTTGCTGAAAACGGTTCGGCGTGCAAACGTCTGAATCTGTTTCTGAGATGGATGGTAAGAAATGATGAAATTGATACCGGTATCTGGAATAAAGTCGACACGTCAGCTCTGATCATTCCTGTTGATGTGCATGTCTTCAGAGTGTCAAGGAAACTGAATCTCGTTCAAAGAAATACATGCGACATGAAATTCGCTCTGGCGCTGACTGACAAGCTGAAGGAATTCGATCCTGCCGATCCTGTTAAATATGACTTTGCAATATGTCACATTAGCATGGAAAAGGGGATTGAGCTTTAGAAATCATCACAGGTTTTGTTTCCCAGAAATTTTATAAACCTTGTCACTACAAGTACTGTATCCGAAACGCTTTTCTCATTATCGGATCTTGTTGATCTGAAAGCTTCGAATTCAATATAAGCGGGTTTTTTGGGGAACTGAGTTTCGAATTTTATATATTCGTTTCTGATATCTTCCGGTTCTCCTTCGCCTCCAAGAGAATAATTCCGCATTGATTTACATTCCGTAAAACTTGCCGAATCATTTACTAGAGTATACATGCCTTTGAAAATCTCCGCGCCGATTACTTTTCTGCTGAATGCCATCTCTTCCTTTAATTTTTTTTCGTCTATCCTGTTTAAATCTTCCTCTTCCTTCTTACAGCTCTGAAGAGCAAATGACAGGAGCAAAATTATAAAAATGTATTTCATGTTCTTAAAAATATTTAGGAATATTATTTTATTTTGAAAGTATCATTTTATGAGAATAAAAATTATCATTAAGCTGAAGCTGATAAATATAAACTCCCGACGGAAGATTCCCGGAATTGAAAGCTGAAACATATCTTCCGGCTGTTCGGAATTCATTTTTTAAAAGCGTTTTAATTTCTTTGCCGAGCATGTCATAGATCTTGATTGAGACGTCAGAATTTTCTCTTACATTATAATAAATATTAGTAACGCCGTTAAAAGGATTTGGATAATTAAGAGTCACTGCAAAATCGTCGGGAATATTCGGTATTGCGGCCGGCGGTTCCACGTTCCAGTTTTCCCTGTAAATTCTGTAGCTGAAATTTGTCTGATCAAATTTGAATTCATATACAACTTCATTACTGCTGTTTACCTCAGTAAATGCCGTTCCGGCAAATCCCCAGGAAATAGTCGTATTGCCGTTGCTCAGCCGGTCGGTGTATCCCATAGCAAATGTATAAAGCGGAGGATCCTTTTTGTACTGCCAGATAAGCTCAGCTGTCATGCTGTTCTCGTCTATTCTGTATTCAGCCGCTCTTGAAAAAGGAGGAGAATGAAAATTACCGTTATCAAATAATGTGAATGTTCCGGCTGCAGTCCTTCTAATTGCATGCTGATAAGAGAACCGTACAGGGTCATTTATAAAAGTAAACTGGTTATTCTTTCCGCCCAGTCTCCAGATGATTTCCCCGGTTTCTTTGCTGATCTTGGTTATCTCTGACATATTCCTCGAAGAGAGAATGTAATTGCCGTCATAATCCAGGTCAATGGCATTTCCGTGACAGTAATCCACTTCTCCAAGAGATAGATTTACGCTGTCTGCATCAGTGATCTGAAAATGATCCCAGCTTCTCCATTGAAAGATCACGTTCCTCAAAGGATCGATCTCCTGTATGATCAGTCCGGTTACCCTTGCATCTTTAGTGCCGCCGGGAACTATAAGACTCATATCAATTATCTGAACATCATAACTGAACAGGATCACATTCCCGTTTTCTTTTATGAGAATGTCATGAAGATCTGTTTCATAACCGTTACCTGTCGCAAAGCTGTCTGTAACTGTATAAGTCGAATCCAATGCATAGAATTTTTTTGCTGTGTTCTGAAAATATGTTATCAGCCCGTTCTTATGAACTTTAAAATCATAGCATGTCTTAGGCATTTGTCTGTAAAAAAGAAATTCGCCGTTATTTTTCATGCACATTATAAAAGGTGAAGTGACTGTATCGTTAGCAATATTTGCAAAGAATATTGTTCCATCGGTTGAGTTATTATTGGCTGTAATTGTGATCTCCGGCATGATCACGCCTCCGGTATTATAACCGCTTAGACTTTCCGGAATGCTTTTCCCCGCCTGTCGGTTTTGTTCGAATTCTTTTTCACGAATACCCGTTAATATTTTATCTTTTTCGCTTTGGACCAATTCTATTTCTGAAGTTGTAAAAGAAATCTTGCTGAGAATCCTGTCTTCAATGACTGAAACCAACTGTGCTGAAACATTCTCGCCCGGATTGAATTTTTCATACGGATCAAATATTATTGTTTTTTTATCAGAAGATAAATAACTTTTTCCTGTAAAAAATCTTCCTGAACATCCTCTGACCGAGATTCTGAAATTGGAAATATTCATATCACTTTTATTGCCGGTCCTGAAAATAATATTCTCCGAGCAGTTCACGAGTTTGGAATTATTCACCGGAGAAGTGTAAATGATTCGGATATCTTTTTCGGAAGAGAAGGATGAGGCAGACGGAATAAACGTTAAAATAAAAAAAATTGATGCAGCAGAAATATAATTTTTAAAAAGGTGAATTTGGTTATTCAAAAATATTTATATTTTAAATAGTAATTTGATTATCTTAATAAATTAAATTACTTCTTTTTATAAATAAAGTCATTCAAAATATTCAATTAAAAATAAATAATAACTAAAAGAAAGGTTAAATATGACTAACAATGTATACTGGCTGCTGGAAACAAATATTAAGGAAGGTGAAACGGAGAATCTGAAAAACCTTATGACTGAAATGATCGATTACACTAAAGAAAATGAACACGGAGCACTGTATTACGAATGGTCTGTAAGCGAAGACGGTAAAAGCTGTAATCTTTTCGAAAGATATTCGGATTCGGAAGCGACTTTAAAGCATCTTGATTCCTTTGGTAAGAATTTCGCTCAGAGATTTATGAGCATCCTCGAGATCAGAAAATTTGTTGTTTACGGAAATCCGGATGAAAATGTGGTGAATGCACTGAACAAGATCGGCGCAAAGATCATGAAACCTCTTGGAGGATTTAACAGAAAATAGAATTCGATAAATAGTTTCTCAGGTTTTGAAAACTTGACTTGCCGGGACAGCTCAGTTAACATAAAAGGAAAATTACTTTGTGTACTTCCAGTTCTTTGATTTGCCTTCGCAGAGCCATTCTATTGTTTGCTTAAGCCGTTTTTCCTTTGTTGCATCGGTTTTTGCTTCATCAATCCATTCAGCATATTCCTTTTTATGTGATGTGCTCATGGATTCAAATACTTTTCGGGCTTCTGGATTTTTAATCAATGCTGTTTTTAGTACAGCCGGAACGGAGAGTTTTTTATCAGCAGGTGCTTTTTTAATTTTAAGCTTTATGCCTTCGTCATTGAGACTCATAGCTTCTTTAATATAATCCGATATTATCTTATCTGAAGGCAGATCTTTCAGGTCCTTGATTTTACCGAAATGTCCCATTGCGCTCTTGTTCATTCCTTTAAAAACTTTATCATAATCTTTCATCAGTGAAGCTTTCCAGAATGTGAATGCGCAGTGCTGTTTGAATGAAGCCATGCTGCACATCATTTCATTTTTATAATCAAAATGAGGGAATCCCCATTTGATTGTTTCGGTTACTTCTGGACAGGTCTTGTGAATTAATTTCCTGAGATGAGTAAGGATCGGCTTTGCAAAGTCAGCTGATTTTGATATATAACCGTCAATTCTTTTATCCGGATTTTTCATTCTTCCAAAAATAGATAAAATAAATTAATTATCAAACCTCAACATTTCATTTTTCCGGATTGCAGATTATTATTCCGTAATAATAGGTCTCTCTTGTCTGTTTATTGAAGTTCAGACACCATTTACCCAATTCTCTTGGTGTAAGTTCAATTCTTACTTTTTCCCTTTCCGGGTCAATAACTTCAAGCTTTCTGTTTGAATAATCCACAACGCTGATCCAGTGATCTTCGTGATCTGTAAGAATTATCAGTTTATTTCCCTTTTTCAGATTATATATAACTTTCTGCCGGAATGCCTTTTCAGTTTTATTTGAAAATTCCTGGTAGTCAAATCCAAGAGCGGTCAGAGCTTTAAATATTTTCTTTTCATTCGTACCTGTTATCCTGTCTGTACCGGAATAAGACCTTATCAGCCGTTCGGAATAGAAATATCCAAGCGCAAGAAGGCAGTTCCTGATAGAAGCGGGACCGCATGTGAATTTTGTTTGTTGTCTGTGGTATGTCATAATATTTCACAGTCTGAATTAACTGCTTACTAAATATCAAAAGTTCAGACATCACTTGAAATATATGAATTTCTTCCTTGCCAGAATATACACGGAAAAACCGCATATTTTTAATAAAACCAAGCTTTTCATGTAATAAAAATAAAAACCCCCTTAAAATATTAAGGGGGTTTGAATTATTTTTATCCGGAATTAACAATTTCCGACAGGAAAGTGTTATTGCAGGGAATATTAATACATATCACCCATTCCGCCGCCCATTCCGCCCGGAGGCATCATTGGTCCTTTTTCTTTTTCAGGTTTTTCAACAATAGTCGCTTCAGTCATTAACAGAAGTCCGGCTACGGAAGCTGCGTTTTCAAGCGCTACTCTGGTTACTTTTGTAGGGTCTATGACGCCTGATTTTACAAGATCCTCATATTCCTCTGTTGCAGCGTTGAATCCGTAATTTCCTTTTCCTTCTCTTACCTTATTGATTACAACCGAACCTTCAAGTCCTGCATTGTTTACGATCTGTCTGATCGGTTCTTCAATGGCTTTATGGATAATTGAAATTCCGGTCATTATGTCGTGATTATCGTCTTTTAATTTATCCAGCTTGCTGCTGACTCTTAATAGCGCTACTCCGCCGCCTGGAACGATACCTTCCTCAACTGCAGCCCTTGTAGCATGTAAAGCGTCTTCTACTCTTGCTTTCTTTTCTTTCATTTCGATCTCTGTCGAAGCGCCGATCTTAAGAACAGCTACACCGCCTGATAATTTTGCAAGTCTTTCCTGTAATTTTTCCTTGTCATAATCAGATGTTGTCTTATCGATCTGTGATTTTATCTCGTTTACTCTTTTTTTAATATCATCAGAATTTCCTGCGCCTTCTACAATTGTAGTGTTGTCTTTGTCAATAACAACTCTTTTGGCTGTTCCAAGATAAGAGATAGTTGCATTCTCAAGTTTGAATCCCTGTTCTTCTGAGATAACGGTTCCTTTTGTAAGAGTAGCAATATCTTCAAGCATTGCTTTTCTTCTGTCACCGAATCCCGGAGCTTTTACTGCGCAGATCTTCAATGTACCTCTTAATTTATTTACAACCAGCGTTGCAAGAGCTTCACCTTCCACGTCTTCTGCAATAATAAGCATGCTCTTTCCGGACTGCGCTGTTTTCTCAAGTATAGGAAGCAGGTCCTTCATTGTTGAGATTTTCTTATCGTGTATTAGGATATATGGATCTTCGAGTTCGGTTTCCATTGATTCAGCATTGGTTACAAAGTAAGGGGAAAGATATCCTCTGTCAAACTGCATACCTTCCACTACGTCAACCGTTGTTTCGGTTCCTTTTGCTTCTTCAACTGTGATAACTCCGTCTTTACCGACTTTATCCATTGCCTGTGCAATGAGTCCGCCGATATAGGGATCGTTGTTTGCGGAAATTGAACCAACCTGGGCAATCTCTTTATTCTCTTTTATAGGGGATGAAATTTCTTTAAGTCCTTTTACAAGTTCTTCAACTGCCTTGTCAATTCCTCTTTTGAGGTCCATAGGATTGGCTCCGCTTGTTACATGCTTAAGACCTTCCCTGTAAATTGCCTGCGCAAGAACTGTTGCTGTTGTGGTTCCGTCTCCGGCTACATCAGAAGTCTTTGATGCGACTTCTTTTACCATCTGAGCTCCCATATTCTCAACAGGATCTTCAATTTCGATTTCTTTGGCAACTGTCACTCCGTCTTTGGTAACTGTAGGAGCGCCGAATTTTTTATCAATCACTACATTTCTTCCTTTGGGTCCGAGTGTGACTTTCACTGCATTGGCAAGTGTGTCAACTCCTTTCTTTAATGCAGATCTTGCTTCTGTATCAAAGGTTATGATTTTTGATGACATGTTTTATTTTGTTTAATTTATAAAAAATTATTGGTATTTGATCAGTAAAGGATTTGATTTCCTTTTTCATTAATTTCAGATTACAGCGTATACATCTGATTCTCTCATAATGAGATATTCGTCACCTTCAATAGTGATCTCTGTTCCGGAGTATTTTCCGTAAAGCACTTTATCTCCGACTTTTAATTCCATTTTTATTTCCTTACCGTCATCGGTAATTTTACCTTTTCCAACAGCAACTATTTCGCCCTTCATCGGCTTCTCTTTTGCTGTGTCCGGTATGATAATTCCTGAAGCGGTTTTTTCCTCTGCATCTGCAGGTTTTACGATAATTCTATCGCTTAATGGTTTAATGTTCATTTTATTCCTTTCTTAAGTTGTTTAATTTTAAAACACTTAGTTATTTTAAAAATCTATTAGCAGTCTTGCCTTGAGAGTGCTAATATAGTAATGTCATACTGCGAATTCAAGTCAAAGTTACGGTGTCAATAAAAAATTTCTGCAATATCTAAAGTAGCCAAAATATTTAATTTTTGTATCTTCTTAAAGTTAATAAAAATATGATGAAAATTTTTTCAGGCAGCTGCTTAAAAATATTTTCCTGATAAAAAAAATAAAAAAAATTAAATATCATCTCGTTTTATGATTTAAATCATACAATCAGTTTTATTTTCAGCATATTTTATTATCAGCTAAATGATAAATATCAAAGACAGAAATATTGCTGAGAAATGCTTTCACTGCGGTGAACTATGCAGAAAATCAGATATTATTTATGAGGAAAAGCATTTCTGCTGTGAAGGTTGTAAAGCAGTTTATGAAATTCTCAAAGGTAATGATCTCTGCTCTTATTATTCCATGGGTGATGTTTCCGGAATTAAACTATCGGATATCAAATTTGAAAATAAATTTGAATTTTTGAATGACAGGGATATTCAGGAAAAGCTTCTTGATTTTAAGGACAGGAAAACATCCAAGGTTTCTTTCATTATTCCCTCGATTCACTGCAGTTCCTGCATATGGCTGCTTGAGAAACTTTATAAATTAAACCGGGGGATCAAATCATCGGTTGTTAATTTTCCCGAAAAAAAAGTCGTCATAGTCTTTGATCATAATCTGATCTCTTTAAAGGATCTTACGGTTCTTTTGTCCTCAATCGGATACGAACCCCTAATCACGCTGGATAAGAATGATGAGGAGAATAACAAAAACAAATTCACTGTAAAAAAACTTTATCTGAAGATAGGTATCGCCGGTTTCTGTCTCGGGAATATAATGCTGCTGAGCTTTCCCGAATATCTGTCAAAAGGCGAGGCGATAGATCCGGAACTCAAAACCATTTTTAATTATCTTAATATTCTTTTAGCTCTTCCTGTATTCTTTTACTCTGCATCTGATTACTTTATTTCAGCATGGAAATCAGTGAAGAGAAAATTCATAAGTATAGATTTTCCGATTTCACTCGGTCTGACGGCGCTTTTTGTGAGAAGTCTGTATGAAATTCTTGTATTCAATAATGCAGGATATATTGATTCACTTGCCGGACTTATTTTTTTGCTCCTTATTGGAAAGCTTTTTCAGAATAAAACTTATGAGTCGCTTAATTTTGAAAGAGATTACAGGTCTTATTTCCCGGTTTCCGTTACGGTAAAAAGAAAAAATTCCGAGGTAAGTATTCCTGTATCCAAACTTGCAGCAGGTGAAAGAATTATAATCCGAAACAGGGAAATAATCCCGGCGGATTCAATTCTCTTCAGCGGGACTGCAAATATTGACTATAGTTTTGTGACTGGCGAATCTATGCCTGAACAGAAAGTGCTCGGGGAAATAATTTACGCAGGCGGCAGACATTTCGGAAGCGCTATTGAGCTGGAAGTGATCAAGACAGTTTCACAGAGTTATCTTACCCAGCTCTGGAACAATGATGTATTTAAAAAAGACAGTCAGTCAGCGCTGCAGAATCTGACGGATAAGGTCAGTAAATATTTTACAATAATTATACTTGCAATAGCATTCGGAGCCGGAATATTCTGGCTTAAGGAAGATTTTAACAAAGCCATAGATGCTTTTACCACAGTCCTGATAATTGCATGTCCCTGCGCTCTTGCACTTACTACTCCGTTTGCGTTTGGATATACTCTGAGGATTTTCGGAAGAAATAAATTCTATCTGAAAAAAGGAAGTGTGATAGAAGATCTTGCCAAAACTGATACAGTTGTTTTCGATAAAACGGGAACACTGACGGATTCAGGAAACATTTCCGTGAAATTTTTCGGCAGCAAACTCTCCCATACGGAGCTGTGCCTGGTAAAATCGCTTGTCAGGAATTCATCTCACCCTTTGAGCAGAAAGATCTTTGAATCAATTGATATTGAATGCAACGAAGATGATCTCGCAGTCACTGAATTCAATGAATCTATAAGCGAGGGAATATCGGGAACAGTTTGCGGGGTTCCGGTAAAGGTCGGCAGTATAAAATATCTGCTGAAAGACCTTGACTGCTCGTTTTATGAAAAGCAGAGAGAGATGATCAAAAATCCGTTTTCGACAAACGTATTCATATCAGTCAACAATTACATCAAAGGATATTATTCTTTCAGAAACATTTACAGATATGGTCTGGAGAATGTAGTGAGCGATCTTTCGGAAAATCATGAACTGGCAGTGATAACCGGTGACAACAATTGTGAAAGGAACAATCTCCTGAAAATATTCGGTAACAATACAAAACTTTTATTCAATCAGAAACCGCAGGATAAACTTAACTTCATCAAAAAACTTCAGAATGAATCAAAGAAAGTCCTTATGATTGGGGACGGACTGAACGACGCAGGCGCTTTGAAGCAGAGCGAAGTCGGTATTTCAGTTTCTGAAAATGTGACGAACTTTTCACCTTCGTGTGATGCGATTATAGATGCCGGGGAATTTTCCAAGATAGAGAAATTCATTTCTTTTTCAGGGACGTGTATGAGCATAATAAAAATAAGTTTTATAATTTCATTTGTATATAATGCCGCCGGATTATTTCTTGCCGCTACGGGTACATTTTCTCCGCTGGTAGCGGCTGTATTGATGCCGTTTAATTCAATTTCTATAATATTGATAATTTATGCTTTGACAAACTTCATGGCAAAAAGGAAAGGATTGTCATGAGCGCAATAATCTTGCTGATAAGCGTTAGTTTAGTAGTCGCAGTTGTATTCCTTTTTGCTTTTATCTGGTCTGTAAGGTCAGGTCAGTATGAAGATAAATATACGCCGTCAGTAAGAATGCTTTTTGAAGAAGATGAAATGCCCGGAAAAAATAAGAACGATGAAAAATCAAACTCTGAACAGGATTATAAAAAACAATTAACGATGAGAAAATGAAAACATTTGACCCCAGTACCTGCATTAATGATTACCTTGTCTTTGGAGAATTCGGAGATGTTAATCCTTCCATAACGGATTCGTCAACATTTACTTTCCGGAATCCTGGAAAAATGGAGGAATTGTTTGACCATGAAATTGAAGGATGCTTTCTCTACTCAAGACACTGGAATCCTATAAATAAATATCTTTCAAATGCTCTTGCAAGGTTTGAAGATACAGAATCAGCTCAGGTTACATCTTCAGGCATGGGAGCCATAAGTTCGGCAATCCTTGAGATATGTTCATCAGGGGATGAAGTAATATCCGGAAGGACGATCTATGGCGGAACTTATGCTTTATTCAAGAATTTTCTACCCAAACTCGGAATTAAAGTGAAATTCGTTGATCTGAATGACCATAAGCTTATAGAAAATTCAATTACAGATAAAACAAAAATTATATACGGAGAGTCAGTAAGTAATCCGCTTCTGGAGATACTTGACATTCCTAAGGTTAGTGAAATTGCAAAAAAATACGGATTGAAATTCATAGTGGATAATACATTCAGTCCTATGATTATCACGCCTGTGCGTCTCGGCGCTGATATTACGGTTCACAGCATGACAAAATTCATTAACGGAACAAGCGACTGTGTAGCGGGATGCATTTGCTCGACTCATGATTTTATCGCCAGTCTCGTTGATATTACTTCAGGTGCTACAATGCTTCTTGGTCCAGTGCTGGACAGTTTCAGGGCAGCCAGCATTTTAAAAAATCTGCACACGCTTCACCTAAGAATTCAGAAACACAGCGAGAATGCAATGTTCCTTGCAGAGGAATTTGAAAAACTCGGAGTAAAGGTCTATTATCCCGGATTGAGATCAAACAGGCATCACGGATTACTTGACTCAATTAGGAATGAAGGTTTCGGATTCGGAGGCATGATAGCTATAGATGCAGGTGATTATAATAAAGCCGCACAGTTAATGACACGCATGCAGGAGGAAAAGGTAGGATACCTTGCAGTCAGTCTGGGCTATTTCAAAACATTGTTCAGCTCGCCCGGTCACAGCACTTCTTCCGAGATCCCCGAAGAAGAGCAGAAGAAAATGGGACTCAGTGACGGTCTGGTAAGATTCTCTATAGGTCTAGATAATGATATTCAGCCCGCCTATGAGAAAATTAAAAAATGCATGAAGGAAATTAATATAATTAAATAAAATAAAAACGGAGATTTCAAAAAATGGAGATGGAAAAATTCAGGTACGACAATAAGATCGTACGTGATTTTGCTCTTGCCACAATAATCTGGGGTGTCGTAGGCATGCTGGTAGGATTGCTGGTTTCTATGCAGCTGTTTTCTCCTTCGCTTAACTTTGGTAATCAGTTCACCAGTTTTGGAAGGATCAGACCGCTTCATACTAATGCCGTGATCTTTGCATTCGTTGGCAACGCAATTTTTATGGGAGTTTATTATTCGCTGCAGAGACTCTGCAAAGCAAGAATGTTCAGCGACATTCTCAGTAAGATTCATTTCTGGGGATGGCAGCTTATAATTGTCTCTGCAGCCGTTACCCTTCCTCTTGGGATTACTTCCAGCAAGGAATATGCAGAGCTCGAATGGCCGATTGACATACTCATTGCTCTAATCTGGGTTGTGTTTGCTGTAAACATGTTCGGGACGATCTTTAAAAGAAGGGAAAAACATATTTATGTTGCAATATGGTTTTACATTGCCACGGTGGTGACTGTAGCTGTGCTGCACATTGTTAATTCCATTGAACTTCCTGTCACATTTTTAAAAAGTTATCCTGTATATGCTGGAGTTCAGGACGCTCTTGTTCAGTGGTGGTACGGTCACAATGCAGTTGCATTTTTTCTAACCACTCCGTATCTGGGACTAATGTATTACTTTCTTCCCAAGGCTGCTAACAGACCGATTTATTCTTACAGACTTTCAATACTTCACTTCTGGTCGCTGATATTTATATATATATGGGCAGGTCCGCATCATCTGCTTTATACTTCGCTTCCTGACTGGGCTCAGTCACTCGGTACGGCTTTTTCGATAATGCTGATTGCACCGTCATGGGGAGGAATGGTAAACGGACTTTTAACACTGAGAGGGGCATGGGATAAAGTGCGAGACAGCGCTGTGCTGAAGTTTATGGTCGTTGCGGTTACTGCATACGGTATGGCAACTCTGGAAGGACCAATGCTTTCACTGAAAAATGTAAATGCAATCGCCCACTTCACAGACTGGATCGTCGCTCACGTTCATATAGGAGCGCTCGGCTGGAACGGATTCCTGACTTTCGGAATTCTGTACTGGCTGATACCAAGATTATACAAGACTGAGCTGTTTTCTCAGAAGCTCGCTAATTTCCATTTCTGGATAGGAACTCTGGGAATTGTTTTCTACGCGGCTCCGATGTACTGGTCCGGTGTTACGCAGTCTCTTATGTGGAAACAGTTCACTCCCGAAGGTCTTCTTCAGTATCCGAATTTTCTTGAAACTGTCATAAAGATCATTCCTATGTATGTTATGAGATCCATAGGCGGCGCACTTTATCTGACAGGTGTTTTTGTAATGATCTACAATCTTGCAAAGACCATGAAAGCCGGAAAGCTTGTGGAGAATGAAGATGCAGAAGCACCTCCTCTAATGCTCAATACTCCTGAAACGTCAAAATACAAACACAGATGGATCGAAACAAGACCGGGAAAATTTGCGATAGTATCCACGATAGTCATACTCATCGGAGGAGCCGTTCAGATGATTCCGACTTTTCTTGTGAAATCAAATATACCTACTATTTCAAGCGTCAAACCATACACGCCGCTTGAGCTTCAGGGACGGGACATATATATAAGGGAAGGATGCAACAACTGTCATTCGCAGATGATCAGACCGTTCAGATCTGAAACAGAAAGATACGGCGAATATTCGAAAGCCGGGGAGTTTGTCTATGATCATCCGTTCCTGTGGGGTTCAAAAAGAACAGGACCTGATCTGCAGAGGATAGGAAAGAAATATCCGAATCTCTGGCATTATTATCATATGAATGACCCTAATTCAATTTCTCCGGGCTCAATAATGCCTTCATATCCATGGCTCCTCGAACAGGATCTTGATATTTCCACGACGGAAGCAAAGATAAATGCAATGAGAAAATTAGGAGTGCCTTATAATCCTGATTATGAAAAAATCTCAAATGATGAACTGCAACAGCAGGAGACTCTTATCGCAGAAGATCTGAAAAAGAACGGAGTTACAGTTGAAAAAAATAAAGAAATAATTGCTCTGATAGCTTATCTGCAGAGAATGGGGACAGATATTAAAGTCAGCAATACAGCAGGTAAATAATTATTAATCAAAAAATTAATTTTAAAAATGTTTAAACATTATTTCGAGTTACTTGACGGAATTGATATTTATCCGATATTTTCACTGATAGTTTTTTTGATATTTTTCATAATCGTGATCCTTTACATATTGAAAACCGATAAAAGCAAATTCAAAGAAATAAGCAATCTCCCGCTGGAAGGAGATAATAATAGTGAAATTTAATATTATAAAAATAAATGCAATGAAATATTTGAGAATAACTGTTAAAAAAATCCTGTCTGTATCCATTGTTTTCTTTATGGCAGTTCAGGCAATTCAGGCGCAGACTGCTCCAGTTGCTGCTCCTTCCGGTGAGACTGATATGAATCTGTATTTTACAGTTCTGTTCATAGTAGTTCTGATAATCTTTCATGCTGTTTTTATTCCTATGCTTTTTCCGGAAAAGACAACTGAAGAACTTGCAGCTGCCGAAATAAGAAAAAAGAAAAAATCTGTTATCGGGGTTATTACTGACAAGATATCAGGACTAAAACCAATGGAAGCGGAAAAAGAGCTTCTGATGAGTGATAATTATGACGGTATTCAGGAGCTTGACAACAACATCCCGCCATGGTTCAATATTCTGTTTTATGGTACTGTCATAATTGCGATCGTCTATCTTCTGAATTATCATGTTTTCAAAACAGGAAAACTTCCTTTTCAGGAATATAATGACGAAGTATATGCCGCTGAAGTAAAGCGAGAAGAGCTTATCAGAACTGGCGCATTCATTAACGAGGAATCCGTTGAACAGCTTAAGGATGCCGAGTCGCTTGCAAAAGGAAAGCAGATCTTCTTGGCTAATTGCGTACCATGTCACGGTAATAATGCTGAAGGAACAGTCGGTCCGAATCTCACTGATGATTACTGGATACACGGCGGCGGTATCAAAAATATATTCAAGACTGTAAAATACGGAGTTCCGGTAAAAGGTATGATCGCATGGCAGAGCATTCTCAATCCGAAATCAATTCAGGAGGTTGGAAGTTATGTGATTTCTCTTCACGGAACAAATCCTCCGAACGGAAAAGCCCCTGAAGGCGATAAGTATTCTGAGAAAACTGACTCAACCAAAGCAGGAAATGATTCTCTGAAAAATTCCGGCTTGAAAACAGATTCACTTAAGGAACAGTCTTTAAAAAATGATAAAGCAAAAACAGATTCTGTAAAAAAATAAAATAATTTTTAACTGATGAGCGGCACAAATACAGATACGATGTTAAAAAAAGATCATGCGAATGATTCATTCAAGGATACAATCTCAATTGTAAACAAAGAGGGAGGGCGTAAGTGGATTTATCCGAAAAAACCTTCCGGCAGATTCTACAATGCAAGAACGGTCTTGAGCATTTTCCTTCTCGCTTTCCTTTTCGGAGCTCCCTGGATAAAAATAGAAGGACATCCGTTCCTGCTTCTTAATATTCTGGAAAGAAAATTCATTCTGTTCGGTACGGTCTTTACGCCGCAGGACTTTTATCTTTTCGGACTGCTGATGATAACTGTCTTTGTTGTACTTTTTCTTGTGACTGCGGTATACGGACGTATCTTCTGCGGATGGCTATGCCCTCAGACTATATTTCTCGAAATGGTATTCAGAAAAATAGAATATTTTATAGAAGGCGATTACATTCAGCAGAAATCCCTTAATGCTTCTCCCTGGAACGGAAAAAAGATATTCAAGAAATTTTCAAAGTATCTTATTTTCTTCGTGATTTCTTTTCTGATTGCAAATACTTTTCTGGCTTATATAATCGGAACAGATGAACTCCTGAAAATTGTAAGCGAACCTGTGAATCAGCATCTGAGCGGATTCATATCAATAGTTGTATTCACATTGTTCTTTTACTGGATATTCGCTTGGTTCAGGGAACAGGCATGCATTCTAGTCTGTCCATACGGCAGACTGCAGAGCGTTCTGCTCGACAAGAATTCAGTTGTCATAGCTTATGATAATGTAAGGGGCGAACCCAGAGGAAAAGTAAAAGACAAGGAAAAGGACAACCTCGGTGACTGCATTGACTGCAAACTGTGCGTTAATGTTTGTCCGACGGGTATTGATATCAGGAACGGGACTCAGCTTGAATGCGTGAACTGCACTGCATGTATAGATGCATGCGATTCAATTATGGATAAGATCGATCGTCCGAGAGGATTGATCCGTTTTGATTCGATTGAAAATATTGAAACCAGGTCGGGATTTAAATGGACAGCCCGGCTTACAGGTTATACGGCTGTGCTGGTTGTTCTTATTTCGGTTACCGGTTTTCTTTTTGCATCAAGAAAGGATATTGACGTAAACGTACTCAGAACCCCGGGGATGCTTTATCAGAATCAGCAGGATAATAAAGTCAGCAATATGTATAATATCAAAATATCAAATAAAACTTATGACGAAAAAAGGATAGACTTTAAATTAAAAAATGCTGAAGGGGAAATTAAACTCATTGGGAATGATATTATTCTCAAACCCCTTGAGATACACGAGGGGAGTCTGCTGATACTTATGCCAAAAGACAAGATTAAAATGACAAATACTCCTCTGAATATTGAAGTCTATTCGGACGGCAAAGAAATTGATGAATTAAAAACAAATTTTCTGGGACCACAAAACCAATAATTATGAAGATAAACTGGGGATACAAGATCATCATTACTTTTATCATATTCGGACTGGGAATCTCCCTGCTGCTTGCGATTTCCTTCTCAAACAATATTGATCTGGTTGACGAGCATTATTATGAGCAGGAAATAAATTATCAGAAGCAGATCGATATTCTAAAGGAATCAGGTGAAATCAACAATAACCTGATGATAACTCTGAACGGTGGAAATGCTGTTGTCAATATCAGTGATTTTGATAAGTTCAGAGATCTTACGGGAAAGATCATATTTTACAGGTCTTCCGATGCATCAATGGATTTTACGGTTGATTTCAAACCCGCTCCCGACGGGAGTCAGATCATCTCAGCAAAAGATATGAAAGCAGGATCCTGGAAGGTGAAATTTGAACTTTACAGAAATGATAAAAAGTATTTTGTTGAAAAAAACATATTTATAAACTGATGGAATTATTCAGCGGATTTCTGATCGGACTTGTCGGAAGTTTTCACTGTGCGGGGATGTGCGGACCGATTGCTCTGAGTCTGCCTGCGGGAACGTTCTCAAAATGGTCATTCCTGTACGGAAGGATTCTCTACAATTCAGGACGGGTCATTACCTATACTGCTCTCGGCGCTTTGTTCGGATTGCTCGGAGACCGTTTAAATCTTTTCGGACTTCAGAAAGGGATATCCATTTCGATCGGAGTTATCATTCTGCTGAGTGTCTTTGCAGGTGTGTTTATAAAGAAAGTAAATGCTTTGTCTTTTTTTCAGGTCAGAATTGTCTCAGCTGCCAAGAAATATATGAAAATAAATTTCAGCAGAAGAAGTTATTTTTCTTATCTGATAACGGGAATTCTGAACGGAATTCTTCCGTGCGGATTTGTTTACATCGGACTGAGCGGCGCTCTTGCAATTGGAGATTTCACGCAAAGTGCTTTCTACATGATGCTCTTCGGACTCGGTACATTCCCGCTCATGTTCGGTATTTCTGTATTCGGTAATTTCATAGGTCTTAATATCAGGAACAGGATTAACAGACTGATACCGGTCTTTGCGGTTATTTTAGCTGTTCTGTTTATTCTCAGAGGACTTGATCTGGGTATCCCGTATCTCAGTCCCGCTCATAAAGAAAATTTTAAATCCAACAATACTGAAGTTCAGTGCAATTAAATTCAGTTACAGAAATTATTGTTCTTTATTATTATCGTTGTTTTCTTTCGTAATCAGGAATTACTTTCTTCTCCTGAATTTGCAGCTGCCGGTTTTCATTAACAGAAAAAGAAAATCTGCCGGTTGTTGAACTTTCAGGGGTGCCCGAAATTGATTTTCTTATAAATTGTAATTTAAATCTGATTGAAGTAAATTTATATACAATAAATTAAAACTCAGATATTATAATGCGAAAATTCCATTCACCTTCATGTGATACCTGCAGCGCAAGACTTGATTCGGTTTTCTGTGACCTGCATGAAGATGATGTTGAAAAAATATCCGAGTACAAACACTGCAATCTGTACTTAAAAGGTCAGACTATTTTCAATGAAGGAAATCATCCAACCGGTTTATTCTGCATAAATAAAGGAAGGGTAAAACTTTCTCAGACGGGTTTTGAAGGAAAGGAACAGATCATCAGGCTTGCAAAGGACGGTGACGTTATGGGGTACCGATCACTTATAAGCGGCGAACCGTATTCCGCCTCTGCAACTGTGCTTGAAGATTCCCGGATCTGTATTATTCCCAAAAGCATTTTTTATGACCTCATTAAGAATAATGCCGCACTTACAGGAAAGATCATGAAACTTCTCGCAAATGATCTGAAGTTTGCGCAGAATAAAATTACTAATCTTGCTCAGAAACCTGTTATAGAAAGACTTGCCGAAACTCTTCTCATGCTGAAAGAATATTACGGAATGAAGGAGAATGAACCGTACCTCAATATTACTATTACAAGAGAAGAAATTGCAAACATTGTAGGAACTGCAACCGAAACTGCAATCCGTCTTTTATCCGAATTAAGAAAAGAAGGTATCCTGGAACTTGAAGGAAAGAAAATAAAGATAATTAAAAGTGAAGCCCTGCTTAAGCTGGCAAATCTTTACGATTAATTAAATTATTTTTCCCATGTTTGAGAAATATTCAAATTCCTTCCTGAAGGATTTTGATTTCAATGTATTTGTCGACAGGTTCAATCAAAAAAGCTTTCTGAGTTTTCAAAAAGATGACAAGATCTATTCCAGGGGAATGGAGGCGCTTGAAGTATATTTTATTATCTCAGGTGAAGTTAGCATTGGTAATGATCTTCCGGGCGGACGAATGAATCTGAAATATAAACTTTCTGCCGGCGATATACTTGGAATTGACGATGCTCTAAGAAACGAAAAATACATTTACTCCGCGTATGCAAGCAAAGATACTAATGTAATGGCGGTTCCCAAGGAAGAATTGATATCAATAAACAACTCCAATGATGATTTCAATATGTGGCTATTAAATTATCTCAGCAGGAGGATCAGCAGTCTGGAGTAATGTTACATCCGCAATTTATTTTTTATCGAGCGGATTATTATTCCTGAATGTTTTATTGAATTTTCTATGAAGTATTTATCTGTATTGATCCCTCCGCATACAACTCCCGCCAGGTATAAACCTTTTACATTTGTTTCAAAATTACTTTTCCTGAAGTAGGGTACATTGTCAGGGTTGATTTTTATTCCGGAATTTTTCAGAAAATTAAAATCCGGATGATATCCAGTCATTGAGAATACAAAATCATTTTCAATATTAACTGTTTTGTTTCCTATTTTAATTAATACCGAACCTGGTTTGATTTCCTTTACCTCAGCATTAAAAAAAGTTTTTATAGAACCTTCCTTAATCCTGTTTTCAATGTCAGGTTTAACCCAGTATTTAATCGACGGTTTGATACTTTCTTCTCTGATTATCATTGTTACCTCAGCTCCCACTCTGTAAAGCTCAAGAGCGACATCAACAGCCGAATTGCCTGCTCCTATTACAGCGGTCTTATGTCCGGAATAAGGGTGCGGTTCGTCAAAATAATGTTTTACTTTAGGCAGATTCTCTCCGGGCACATTCAGTAAATTAGGATTGTCATAATATCCTGTTGCAATTACTACATTAGAAGACATGTAAAAATCCCTGTCGGTTTTGACTGAAAATATATCTCCTGTCTTTTCCACGCTGAGAACTTTTTCAAATGTATTTACTTTCAGATCATAAGATTCCTTTACTCTTCTGAAATATTCCAGCGCCTCTCTTCTGTTTGGTTTCACGCCATGAGATACAAAAGGAACTCCCGCAAGTTCTATTCTCTCAGATGTGGAAAAGAATGTCATGTTTGTAGGATAATTGAAAATGGAATTTACAAGACAGCCTTTTTCAATAATTAAATAGCTAAGGGAATTTTTCTCCGCTTCGATCCCGCATGCAAGACCTATCGGACCGGCGCCGATTATAATTACATCCAAGAGTTTACCGCCGTATTTTATTTTTTTCGTATCTGCGTTACCTGTATCATATTAGCAGATTCGGAATTTGAAAATGGCATTGGAGCTATTATCACAATCCTGTCGCCTTTTTCCAGTATTTTATTTGAAAGGATGGTTTTGAAGATCATTTCAGTAGTTTCCTTAAAGCTCCTGCTGCGTCTGACGTATATGGATTCCACTCCCCAGATCAGTTTGCATTTCTTGATAATGCTTTCGATATTGGTTGCTGAAATTATCTGAGCATGAGGTCTGTGATTTGAAAGCAGAAGAGGGGACTTCCCGGTATGCGAAATGGTAATAATGGCTTTTGCATTCAACCGCGCGGAAATTTCAGTAGCCGAATTGCAGATCGTATGCAGAGTATTTTCAAGTGAATCCTCTACAAACATATCTTTGAAATAGTTGGATTTTTTTATTCTCTCAGTTTCAATGATTATTTTCTTCATCGTGCTGACAGCAAGTACGGGATATTTTCCTGTTGATGTTTCGGCTGACAGCATTACACAGTCAGTTCCGTCCAGTATTGAATTTGCAATATCTGAAGCTTCGGCTCTGGTGGGACCGGGATTTTCTATCATCGTTTCAAGCATCTGTGTTGCTGTTATTACCGGCTTAATTGCATCGTTGCATTTTTTTATAATTCTTTTCTGAATAATCGGTACTTCCTCAGTGGAAATCTCAACTCCCATGTCTCCCCGCGCTACCATTATCATGTCAGTTATCTTTATTATCGAATCTATGTTTTCGACGGCTTCCGGCCGTTCAATTTTAGAGATAACAGGGAGTTCCCTTTTTTTGTATTTGAGAATGCTCTTAACATACTTTATATCCGCGGCGCTTCTTACAAAGCTTACGGCAATAAAGTCAACTTTATTTTTCAGACCGAAATCAAGGTCGTTCAGATCCTTATTCGTCAGCAGCGGGAGATTCAGTTTTGTATTCGGAAGATTTATTCCTTTGTGCTCTTTCAGAATTCCCCCGGTAATTATTTCGCATTCTACGGTTCGCTTTATCGGTTTTGTTGAAATTACGCGAAGTTTGAGTTTGCCGTCATCCAGCAGGATAAGTTGTCCTTTTTTAAGATCTCTTACGAGAGAAGGGTAATTAGTGGAGATTACATTTTCATTTCCGGTCTTCTTCCCTGAAGTTATATCTATAATTTTTCCTTCTTCGAGATTTATGAATCCATTTTCCAGCTTACCAACCCTTATCTTTGGTCCGGAAAGATCCTGGATTATCGCGATGAATTTTTGTTTTATCTTTGCAGCTTTTCTGATATTATTAATATATCTCTTGTGGTCTTCGTGAGTACCATGTGAAAAATTAAGTCTTGCCGCATCCATTCCGGCATCAATAAGCATGCAGATCTTTTCAACCTCTTCCACCGCAGGTCCTATTGTGCAGATTATTTTTGTTTTCTTATAAATCATAATATGTTTATTTTATCTTATCAATATATCTTAAACAGATCCTAAAATATTCATTCACAAACATTATAAAAAGTTAATTAAAAATGAAAGATCTAAAAGGTAAAACAGTCCTAATTACAGGCGCGACAAGCGGTATCGGAAAAGCGGCAGCATACAAATTTGCGGAAAACGGTTCAAGGCTTATTCTGATAGCAAGAAGAAAGGACAGACTTGAAAAAATTTCAAAGGAGCTGGAAGTAAAATTTAAAACTGAAATTCTGACAGCCGAAGCCGATGTCAGATATTTTGAAATAGTAAAAACGGTTGTTAACGGACTGAGTGACGACTGGAATAAGATAGACATTCTAATAAATAATGCCGGACTTGCAAGAGGTTTCAGTACTCTGTTTGACGGATCGGTTTCTGACTGGAATGAAATGATAGACACAAATATTAAAGGTCTTCTCTATGTAACAAGATGCGTCGTTCCCCTGATGCTCAGGAATAATTCCGGACACGTTATAAACATCGGATCTGTGGCGGGAAGGGAAGTATATCCGAGCGGCAATGTTTACTGCGCCACAAAACATGCCGTAGACGCAATTACAAAAGGTCTCAGAATGGAACTCGTTGACACTCCGGTAAAAGTAACTACAATTGATCCGGGTCTGGTAAGAACTGAATTCAGTATGGTAAGATACAGAGGTGATTCCGATAAAGCCGAAGTCGCCTATTCAGGAATGAAACCTCTGACTCCTGAAGATGTTGCCGAAGCAATTATATTCTCTGCAACGAGGAATGATAATTTTGTGGTAGCTCAGATGGTTTTGCTTCCGAAAGCACAGGCAAGTACAATGATTATTGACAGAAAAAATTAAAATCGTTATCAGGAATGACACATCTGATAAACTGTCTCAGTAAAGCAGATGTTCTTTTCTTTTTTCCCTGAAGCTGTTGAGTTCATTACTGTAAGATGAAATAATTTTTTCGAGGGAATCTCCGTTGAGAATTGAATTCCTCAGCCTGCTGGTTCCGGCCAGCTTATCAATGAATTTATTTTTTTTGATCTCAAATGCCGGAAAGAGTTTGTTCAGAGAAACAAGCAGAGCAATCCCTGTTTTTACAGGTTCAAATTGTATTTTATCGGTGACTTTAATATAAACTCCACTGCATTTTTCCCCGACATACTTCGGAGGATTGGATGGACTTGTAACAGTAGTGGGAATAAATTCGATGCTTTCAAAAACGACTCCGTTCAGTCCGATGGAATTCATTTCTTCGGCAAGAACTTTACCGTCGCAGTAAGGAGCGCCTGCGTATTCAAAAGGTCTGTCTGTTCCTCTTCCTTCTGAAAAATTGGTCCCTTCAAAAAAACAGGTACCGAGATAAGAAACAGCCGAAGACGGGAAATAAATATTTGGTGACGGCTTTACCCAAGGCAGATTCAGAGATTCATAATCGGTGTCATGTGAATATCCGGACATCTTTATGACTTTCAGACGGCATTCATTGCTGAAGTAATTTGAATTGATATATCCTGCAAGTTCTCCGCATGTCATTCCGTAAGCAACCGGGATATCTATCATTCCTACAAATGATTCCTGATCAGCGTCGAGCATAAAACCGTCCGTGTAATTACCGTCAGGTATCAGCGGCCGGTCGCAAACGACAAACTCTCTGTCATTTTCCAGAGCAGATTGCATACACAGATACATGGTGTTAATGAATGTATAGAACCTTGCGCCGACATCCTGAATGTCATAAATAAGAATATCCACATCTCTTAGATCCTGACTGTCAGGTTTTTTCTTCTTCCCGTAAAGAGAAACGACCTGTAAACCAGTGCTTTCATCAGTATAATTTTCATCTTTGTCATCACCCCTGAGACCGTGCTCCGGCGTGAAAATTCTTTTTACATCGCTGACTTTGACAAGATGGTCCAGAAAGAGTGAGCCATCCTGCATAATACCGCTTTTATTTGTAATGAGAGCGGAAGTCTTACCGTTTAAAATTCCAGAGTTGTCATTAATTAGATTTTCATTTCCGAGAATGAATTTGCTTTCAGGGACTGATAGATAATCTTTACTGACATCATCTCGACCTGATGTGAGCTGAAAAAATAAAGTTAATATGAGAAAAAATGATAAGTGCATAAATTATTTTAAAATATAAATATATTGAGGACCAATTAAAATAAAAAATGCAGTTAATTGAATTAACTGCATTCACATTCTGCTTTGAAAAATATTAAACCGATTATCGGTTCTTTCCCGTTTTTTTATTCCTGTTCATTAAAAACTGCGTCACAAGTCTGACACCTGAACCGGTTGCATTTTTCGGATCGTAATCAGTCTCAGCTGTTCTCATGGCAGTAGCTGCTATGTCAAGATGAGCCCATGAATAATCACCGATGAATCTTTTTAGGAACATACCGCCGAGAATTGTTCCGGCCTGTTTCACTACTCCGGAATTTCTTACATCAGCGATCTCTGAGTCGATCATTTTATCATATTCGTCCCAAAGGGGAAGCTGCCAAACTCTGTCATAAGTCTGATCTCCGGCAATGATCAGTTCATCGATCAATTTCTGATCATTACCCATTACTATGGAAGCAACGCTTCCAACAGCAATGATACTGGCTCCGGTAAGTGTTGCCATGTCAATCACCGCTTCGGGTTTATATTTTGAAGCGTAGGATAACGCGTCAGCGAGAATAACTCTTCCTTCTGCGTCGGTATTATCCACTTCGATTGTTTTACCGTTAAAAGCTTTGATAACATCACCCGGTTTGTAAGCGCCGCCGTCCGGCATATTTTCAACGGCAGGTATAAGTCCGATTACATTGAGTTTAAGATTCAGCTGAGTGATCGCATCAAAAACGCCTACCACAGCCGCTGCTCCTCCCATATCAAGTTTCATCATAGCCATTCCGGCGGATGGTTTTATGGAAATTCCGCCGCTGTCAAATGTAACACCTTTTCCGACAAGAACAAAAGGCTTATCGGTTTTCTTCCCGCCTTTGTATTCCATTATAATGAATTTCGGTTCACGTTTGCTGCCTTTAGCAACTTCGAGAACTCCGTTCATACCTAACTTAGTAAGCTGAGCTTTGCCGAGTACGCTTGCAGAGAATTTGTTTAGTTTTGCGAGTTCCTGAACTTTTTTGGCGAGTACTTCCGGGTAAAGAACATTCGAAGGTTCATTTCCGAGATCCCTTGCCATGTTAGTTGCTTCTCCAATCACAGTTCCGCTTCTTATGCCTTCCTGAATCTCCCCGGAGTATTTTCCGAGAGAATTGTACTGAGAAAAAAGTATAATATCATTTATCTTGTAAATCTCTTTATCTTTTTTGTTTGTGTAGTATTTATCAAATGAATAAAGCGCAAGCAGAGCGCTTATAGTCTGGGCTCTTGTAATATCTTCTATTTCAACTCCTTTTAGGGTCAGGTCCTGCAGTATCTCGATTGCTACAGATTTTATATTTAGAGTTTTTGCTTTCTTGACTCCGCGTGCTGTTGCTTTTCTTACTTTTTCAAGATTCAGATTATCTTTTTTTCCTAGTCCTGATAGTATGATCCTGTATTTGTCAGAATAAACCAGCGCAGTCTGTTTCTCTTTTCCTTCAAAATCCTCAAGACTGATTTTCGCAAGGCTGCATTTAAGCTGATTTTCAATAAGCCTGAGCTCTTCACTGAAAAGTTTTTTATCTTCGTAACAGAGAAATAAATAAGTGTCAGATTTTAGTTTTTCTATAGTGGTTTTCTCAAATGTAATTTTCATTTTCGTGGTTTAAATTAGTCTAAATAATTTTTTATTTTTCCCAGCAGTTCTGATTTTAATCCTTCTATTGTAGCATTCCTGACATTAGCTCCGGCAGCATTCTTGTGACCGCCACCGCCGTATTCTTTTGCCAGTATGCTTACATCAATATCGCCTTTTGACCTGAATGAGACTTTAATGTTGTCAGGTAATTCAACAAGAACGATCCCGATTTTTATCCCCTGTATGTCCATTATAAGTGAAGTGAATCCTTCGACATGCTGTATCCCCAAGCCAAGGTCATCGAAGTCCTTTCGGGTTACGATTCCGGTCACTACTTTGTTGCCGAAATAAAATTCAAAACTTTCTATGAATTTTCCCATGAGTTTTAGATTCTCCATCGAAGTGGTTGCATAAATACTTTCATACAAAGAGACCGGCTCAGCTCCTCTGTCAATAAGGTCTGCACAGACACGGAATACATAAGATGTGGTTCTCGGATATCTGAATGATCCCGTATCAGTCATTATTCCCACATAGAGACTCGAAGCAACTTCTTTTGAGAGATGTTTTTCATCAACTTCTTTCATGTATTCATAAAGAATGGAACATGTTGAAGGATATTCGGTATTCGAAATGGTTGCAGAAAATAAATCAGTGTTCAGTCCGGTATGATGATCAATGCAGATCTTTTCCGCATTTGAAGATTCAATGAATGTTTCAAGTGATTTGGTCCTTTTAAAATCATTGGTGTCTAAAATGAATATCAGATCAGCTTCTCTGATAAGATTAATATTCTCTTCTTTATTCTCATTAAAAACTCGGATAGTATTTCCGGGATCCATGAATTCCAGATTGAATGGCGTTTCGGAATGATTGATGATGACCGGGTTTTTTCCTTTTAGTTTCAGGAATTCAGATAATGCCATCACGCTTCCTATTGCATCTCCGTCAGGGACTACGTGCGTTGTCAGTATTATCCTCTCGCTCTTTTCAATAAGTCCGCTTACTTTCTTTATATTCTCCAGCAAAATTTATTATTAGAATAGCTAACAATAAATTTAACCTATATAAATTTTTATAACAATTGATATTTTTATCTTTTACCAGACTCCGGCTCCTACTTCAAATATGTAATTCATGCTTTTGATGGAAGAAAAGCCTTTGTTTTTAATACCTATTCTCACACCCCAGAAATCAGAAAGTACGTTCAGAAATTTCAAAGGTGAATAGTTTACGTTTGCCCTGATCTTAAAACCAAGTTCCATTGCGAAATCGGTTTTTATTTTTGATTTTTCGATGTTCAGACTGTCTTTTATGGTTAATTTATTTACTTCAAGACCTGCTGAAAAATAGGTATCGAGAAAACCTGATGCGGAAGGAGTAAGGAGTATATTATAACCGAAGTCGGTGAAGTCTCTGTTCTGTAAGTAAATCCTGTTCACGATCCAGCCGCCTATTATGGGAGTTTCCACATTTTTAACTATCAGAAGCGGAAAAGTAAAGGAAAGTCCGTTTGTGCCGTTGTCGTTTCTGTAAGATATTCCAATCGATTTTATTACCTGCTCTGATTCGAACCAGCTGAAAATATCCTTCTGTTTGCTTTCAACTATCGGCCAGGATTCCATTGAATAGCTTTCTATATCATGATATAAAAGTTTGTCTCCTTTTGCCATTTCTCGTCCGGGCATAGGTCTTAGATCATAAACAGCATTATCCGGAGAATATATACTGTCTTTCGTATAATATTTTCTGAGCGG
This sequence comes from Bacteroidota bacterium, assembly GCA_018266875.1. Classification (GTDB taxonomy): domain Bacteria; phylum Bacteroidota; class Ignavibacteria; order Tepidaquicellales; family Tepidaquicellaceae; genus UBA2330. Next base: position 14,314 of record JAFDZR010000015.1, on the reverse strand, counting down.
ACTGTCTTCCGGCAGCGGCGGAAAGACTCTGTATTCAGGTGTTCTGATCTTCTGCATGTAACTTTGAAAAGAAGATGAGAATAGCGTTCCCGTTCTTATAACATCTCTTACACCCCATGCGTCATTTTTTCTCTGATTTACATCGTAACCGGGAGTGTAATAACCGTCGCCGTTTATGTCAGTACAGCTGGCGTGTTTTCCTTCCTCAACAAGAATATTGAATGGAAGCTTCGTTTCAAATGCACTCGTATCGATTGTGTATACGTTATCAAACCAGCTTAGAGCATGAGCTTTTCCCGTAGCTTCGAGAAATACGAAATAATAATAAACAGTATCATTCTGTACTGTCTTTTTTATCAGTATTTTGAATTTTGACTGCTCAGTATCGTGATTATGTCCTCCCAGACCGGCCTCAAATCTGTAATAATGGTTATAATCTATATTTATTGCATTTATCTTTGAGATATCAAGCTTTGAGTTGTTAATATCTGAATAGTCCTTCTGAAACAATTTACCTTTTGCATTTCCCCTTGGAAAGATCTCGCTGATCTGATAATAAACAACAGGCGAATCGCAGCTATTCTCAAAAGGAAAGTTTGTAGGGATCCTGATGTCCCTGCCTTTGGCAAGTCTGAGTTCCGGTTCGTCAGGTGAAAACCAGAATACGGGAGCGCAGTATGAAGCGAACTCTCTGAAGGTCATAGTAGTTTTTGTTCCTTTCCAGAAAACATAAGCCCTTTCCCTCATCTCATTTCTTGTCAATGGTTTGGAGTTTTGTGAAAAGGACTGCACGGAAGAAATTACAATTAACAGGATTACCGGTAAAAAAAATCTGTGAGGTTTAATATGCATTTAACATGATTTTAAAGGATAAAATATAATCATATAAAAGTATTAATATTATCTAAATCACCGGCGCAAAAAATCTTTGCAGTAATTATTTTAATGTAATGTTATTCACAAATACTTTAATTTTTATAATTGTTTATTAATATTATTTTAATTCATAAAAGTTTAATTTGCGTTGTCTAAAAAATTATGAAAGCAGTAGAATTTATAGAGGTTACCAGAAAGTTCGGAAATTTCAAAGCTAATGATGAAATATCTTTTGACATTAAAAGCAATGATGTCCACTGCATACTAGGTGAAAACGGAGCCGGAAAATCAACTCTGATGAATATCCTCTTCGGGATTATAAAAAAAGATTCCGGGAAAATGAAGATTTTCGGAGAAGAAAAGGATTTTAAAAGTCCTCTGGATGCTATCAAAAACGGGATCGGTATGGTACATCAGCATTTTATGCTGATTGAGGATTTTACTGTCCTGGAAAATGTTATTCTTGGAAATGAGATAACACTGAAAACCGGTATTGATTTTAAAAGATCGGAATTGATACTTAATGAACTTGTTGAAAAATACAGTCTAGGGCTTGATGTGAATGCAAGGATCTCTGAACTCAGCATCGGACAGCAGCAGAAAGTCGAAATACTGAAATTACTTTTCAGGGAATCGGATATTCTTATTTTTGATGAACCAACTGCAGTGCTGTCACCGGTGGAAACTGACAGGTTTTTTAAGATCATTGGGACTTTTAAAAATGACGGAAAGACGATAATATTCATAACACATAAGCTTAATGAAGTAAAATATATTTCCGATAGAGTCTCTGTGCTGAGAAAAGGTAAACTGGTATATGAGTCTGATAATGCGGATAAGGATCTTAATATTCCCGAACTAAGCAGGGCGATTGTCGGTGAACTTAGTGAAATCAGTAATCCAGTTAAAAGAGCTGCTGAAATAAATACCTCAGACGCTGTTGTTCTTGAAAACATCAACCTTGTTTTGAATGAATTAAATGTTCTTAACGGACTGGATCTGAAACTGAAAAAAGGAGAGATACACGGAATATGCGGTGTGGAAGGGAACGGACAGAGCGGGATTGTTGATGTGATTTATGGAATTGAAAAAAATTTTACGGGATCTTTTAAAAAGTATATTGAAGGAGGAATCTCGCTTGTCCCGGACGACAGAAAACGAAAGGGATTCATAAAAGAATACAATATCGGAGAAAATATTTCGCTTAAGGGAAAAAATCTTAATTACCTTCCCGAAAAAAGGATAAACGAAATTTCCGGAAAGATTATATCCGAAAATGACATCCGAGTTTCAGACATTGAATCCCCAATGGGAGACCTTTCCGGAGGCAATCAGCAGAAAGTCATATTTGCGCGGGAATCAGATTCTGAAAATTATGTAATTGTACTTGTTCATCCGACAAGGGGAGTTGATATAAATGCTTCAGCTTTTATTCACGGCAGGATTTTAAAATTAAGAAATGAAGGAAAGGCTGTTCTTGTAATTTCATCCGATCTTGATGAACTGATTTTGCTTTCCGACAGACTAAGCGTTTTATATAAAGGAAAAATCCTGAAGACATTTGCAAGAAAGGATTTTTCAGGATACATAAAGGAAGAGAATGAAGTTGAACTTACAGCTGACCCGGACTTTCTTCAGTCAATCGGTAAATTAATGACGGGAATAACGGATGAATAGAAAATCTCTCATAAATCTTATTTCTGTTTCGCTTTCAGTCATAGTGACTTTACTTATTATTTTTATACTTCTTCTGATCCTGAATAAGGATCCGTTTCTGATATTTTCAAAAATATTTTCAGAGGTCTTTGCAGATGGTTACGGTATCGGACAGACATTATTCAAGGCGACTCCTCTTATTTTTGTAAGCTGCGGACTTGCAGTGTGCTTTCATGCCTCGATTTTTAATATCGGAGCAGAAGGTCAGCTGAATGCGGGAGCTTTTGTGACTGCGCTGGTCGCACTGAAACTTGACTTCCTTCCGTTCCCTTTGTTAATTACCGTAAGTCTTATCTGCGGATTTATCATCAGCGGCATTTTTGGTCTCATTCCCGCATATATAAAAATAAAAAAAGACGTAAGCGAAGTCATAACTACGATTATGATGAATTTCATCATACTTGCTCTTGTTAATTTTTTCCTGCTAGATTTTTTTGCTGTGAAGTCCACAATGAGAACGGAAAAGATAAGCGCGAATTTTATGTTTCTGAAAATGGAAGATGTAATTCCGTTCTTTCAGGGATCATCCCTGAATATAAGTTTTTTACTCGCTCTGCTTCTTGCATTTTTGATGTATATGTTTATTTATAAAACAGGATTCGGATATAAGTTAAGATCGGTCGGATTCAATGAAATTGCATCCAGATATTTAGGAATAAGAACAAATGCAGTTATTATGATCTCATTTTTTATCGGAGCCGGGATCACTTCTCTTGCAGGAATGAATTATATTTTCGGCTATAAAGGGTTTTACGAATTCGGATTTTCAAACAACATCGGTTTTACTGCTATTGCGGTAACGCTGCTGGCAAGGAATAACCCAATCGGAATAATATTTTCCTCGCTTCTATTTGCTGTGCTGGACTACGGAGGATTATCAGTAAATCAGCTTGTTCCCAAGGAGCTCATGCTTGTTGTCCAGGGGATAATCATACTATCCCTGCTGGCGGTGGATAAGCTGGTTAATAATTATTTCAGAGGAAAAATTGTAAGCTGATGACGAATTTATATTTAATTTAGTTTGGACATTTTAACATCAATAATATCGCTTGGATTTTTTGCGCAGGTGCTCAGACTGATGACTCCGTTCTATCTCGGAGCCAGCGCTGCAAACTTTTCCGAAAGGGGAGGAGTGATCAATATTGCCGTCGAAGGATTCATGAATCTTTCCGCTTTTAGCTTCGCGGTGATTTCAATTCTCACGGGAAATATTGCCGTGGGATTCATTTCAGCGGTAATTATTAATTTAATGTTCAGCTTACTCTTCGGATATTTCACTGTGAAGCTGAAAATCAATCAGATAGTTACCGGTGTGGGATTCAATCTTCTTATTGCCGGGCTCACAAAATTCCTTCTGGTTTATATATTCAGCAGTTCAAGCAATACTGACCGTTTTGAAGGTCTGCCTGATTTTACACTGCTTGGCAGCATTCCTTTTTTCGGAGTATTCCTTTCTGATTATCTGACTGTATTCTGTTTTATTCTGATATTTCTTTCAGGATATATTTTATTCAGGACGAGGTTCGGATTGAGATTAAGATCAGCCGGTGAGAATCCACAGGCAGGTGAAACACTTGGTATTAAAATTAGAAGTTACAGATTATACGGTATACTCATCTGCGGATTTCTCAGTTCGCTCGGAGGTATCTGGCTTGCTTCCAATCAGAATTCATACAGTGACGGTATGGTGGCGGGAAGAGGATATATAGCTCTTGCTGCCATGATAATCGGTAAATGGAAACCCGTAAATATATTCTTTGCCTGCCTAATGTTCTCGGCATTTGAAGCTCTTGAAATATCTCTTCAGATCTCAGGTACTGATCTGCCTTCGCAGCTTATTCAGATGCTTCCGTATCTCATTACAATTCTTGTTCTAATAGGATTCATAGGAAAGACAAAACCGCCTGCAGCGGATGGAATTCCTTACTGATCAGTTGTAACGCTTGTCAGCGTTCCAGAATAATTTCTTCCGGATGGTATCAAAATACGTCGATGAATTTTTCTTTATCACCTTAACAGTGTAATCAGCTTTTGTAAGTAAGACTTCCACCGGAGTGTCTATCCTGAATGTACTTTGTCCGTCGGCAGAAATTCTTACTCTTCCTCTTTTCTTAATCTTGATAGTGATATTTCCGTTATCAGGAACTACGATCGGTCTGACATTTAATGTATGAGGGGAGATTGGCGTGATGAGAAATACTTTGCTGTCGGGATTTACAATCGGTCCGTTGCAGGACATTGAATAACCGGTCGATCCGGTAGGAGTCGATATTATTATCCCGTCAGAAATTATTGTTACAACTTTTTCATTATTGTAGTATGCTTCGGTTTCCAAAGTTCTTATCGAGTCGTTTTTGTCTATGACAATATCGTTCAGACCGAACAGCGTTTTTTTTCCTTTCGTATCGGATCTTATTACAACCTGTTCTGTGATCCTGAATTTTCCCTTTACAAATTTGGGAATGAAACTGCTGAATTCCGAAGGAGAGATCTCGGAGAAAAATCCGAGTCTCCCGAGATTTATTCCGAGTATTGGAATATTTTTATCCTTAACGATCTTTGCGCTGTTAAGGAAAGTACCGTCACCGCCGAGAGAAAATATGTAATCCGATTTTCCGGTTATATCTTTTTCCGGACAGACTCTGGATCTGTCACGGTTTTTTGAAAAATCCGAAAGTGATCTTTCAATAAGATAATTCAGATTGTTTTTTTTCAGACAGTCTGTTATATGTTTCAGCAGATCTGCGACTTCGGGTTTTGAAGTATTTCCAAGTATACCAATTGTAATTTTGGTTTTCAAAGGATCCTTTATCGAAACGGAACGGGAAAGATTAATTTTCTTTTTCATTTCCCTGTTTAGCTTGAGTTTTCTCCGCCTTTTCAGTTTCTATTTTCTGATCATTCTTTTCTTCCGGTTCGGTTTTCTCTTCACTCACACTTTCTTTGGAGTTCTTTTCAGATTCATTTTCATTTTCAGAATCTATTTCACCGGTCTTGTTTTCTTTTCCGGCTTTTTCCTGCCTCGTCTTTTCCTCCACGAAATTAATTTTAAGATCACCCAAGACCTGATTGAGGAATGACTGTTCATCGCTTGAAATGTTTCCCCTGGATTTTTCTTTCAGCATGTCAAGCATATCGATAGTTACCTGTGCGGCATTGAGATCCTCCTCCGCCTCTCCGGTCACAGGATTCTGAAGTTTTCCAAGCTGTATCATAGCCTGCATCTGAAAACTGTAAATAAGTGAAAGAAATAATTGTTTGTTTCTATCTTCGCTCATATGAAATTTATTTTAACTTTTTCAAATATACTTAATATGCGAGTTTATAAAAATTCAATAAAAAACGGGCTATGTTCATATCCCGGACTTACCTGAAAATATGATTTAAATCATAATGAATATAAACGAATATCAATATATTAAAGTGTAAATAATTTAATTAAGGAGAAAAAATTATGTATGATAAAAAAGCCGATCTGGCAGGACCCGGTATTAGTTCATATGAAGAAGTCGATAAAATATTACCGGATAATTACAGATCACTGCTCAATAAACGCGATACGCAAACCGCTATCTACGAAGTAAAACAATTCATTTCAAAAAATCTCTGCAAGGAACTTAATCTCATGATGGTTGAAGTCCCTCTTATTGTTGACAAGGACAGCGGTGTCAATGACATGCTGGACAGGGACGGATCCAGAACGCCTGTTGCATTCCATATCAGCAATGACAGAGATAAAAATCCTGTCGAAGCTCAGGTGGTCCAGGCAGCTACAAAATGGAAAAGAGTCGCGCTTAAGGAATTTGAACTGAAGACGGGTGAAGGAATATGTACGGATATGAGAGCTGTAAGAAAAGATTACTTTCTTGATCATGATCACAGCGCTTATGTCGATCAATGGGACTGGGAAAAAATAATCACGGCGCAGGACAGAAACCTGAATTACCTTAAGGATACTGTAAAGAAGATATGGAAAGTCCTTAAAGAAGCAGAGATGTTTGCTATTGACAGATTCCCCGCTCTTAAAGATCCGAAATATCCTTCGCTTCCCGATGAACTTGTATTTCTGCATGCGGAGGAAATTCTTGAAATGTATCCTGACCTTCCCAGAAAACAAAGGGAAACAGCAATACTTCAGAAATATCCGGCCGTGTTTATAATAGGAATTGGCTGGCCTCTTGCAGATGGTTATCCTCACGAAATGAGAGCTGCCGATTATGACGACTGGGTTACTGAAACAAAAATGCCTGACGGAAAAACGGGTCACGGCATTAACGGAGATATTCTCGTATGGAATCATGTTACGAAAAGAAGACATGAACTTTCATCAATGGGAATAAGGGTCAACGCTGAAACACTGAGGATACAGCTTGAACTGTCCGGACAGCTTGATCTGTTATCAACTCCTTATCACAGCGGAATTGCTGATAATACTCTGCCTCTGAGTATCGGCGGCGGTATCGGACAGTCTAGAACGCTCATGCTTCTGCTAAGAAAAGCTCATCTTGGTGAAGTCAGCGTTACAGTCTGGCCGGAAAAGCTGAAGGAAATCTGCAGTGCAAAAAATATTTTTGTTCTTGAATGATCTTAAACTCATTTGAATAAAAAAGAAAGACCTTTCAAATTAATGAAAGGTCTTTTTTGTTTTCAGATAACTATCATCCTATTTTAAATAAATTTCATTCAGAAGGTAATAATAAGGAGGTACCATATGATTCTTAAAAAGAAGGGGAGTGTCTTTTTCATTCTCGATGACTTCATCATATCCTTTCCGGAATCTACCTGCATCCAGAACCACTGGTACTCCGCAGGGATAGAAATATGTATCCTTAGTAAAAACAGGTTCGGGGAAATCTTTTAAATATTTGCTGAATGAAAATTTGAAAGCGGCTTTTCCGAAATATTCCGTCAGAATGTCTCTGGTGTCATTCAAACTGCCGCTTAGCCTTCCGACTATATAATCAAAAATCAGTTTTTCAACAAGATTCATTTTCACAAGAAAGGAATCGCGTTCGCTGTATGGATTTATTTCGGCATAATCATCCAGAGTCTGCAGTGAGAAAGGAGTCTGCGGAACCCAGTCTTCAGTGTTGTAGACTCTAAGACTCCATCCGCCCCTTGTAATGTAATCATAATCATATGAGTATTCCATATTACCGGGTTTAGGAGGAGCGCTGCAGTAAGTCTTGAATTTTATGTCTGCAGGAAATCTCTGACCGCTCAGATAATGGAGATACGATGTCAGCAGATATGAGATGGCTCCTCCCTGACTGTGACCGATTATAATGTAGTCCTTTATTCCCTGAGAATACATAGTATTTATTTTCAGTACAATTGATTCCGAAAGATATGCAAGTCCTGTGAGCCATCCGGTGTGAACTGACGCTTTTTCTGATTCAGCAAGTTTGTAAACGAAAATATCTGATGATGCAAGACGCAGGGAACCTTTTGCCGGAACCATAGCGGCAAGATAATTTTCTGACCATGAGTTCGGCTTTGCTGTGGTTCCTCTTATACTGATAATGCCTACGCTGTCCGATCTTATCCACAGATCCCACCGGTTGTCGAGTCCGACAGTATCTGATCTGAAGACCATTTTACAGTTTTCAGGTGCCGGGATCTCAACTTTGGTCCATGGTGTATCTACCTGTCTTGCTGTTATTTCGAGCAGTGTCTTGTATTCCTGCGGATCAAAACCCGGCTTCAGTTTTGTCTGGGAAAATGCCGGGGTGACTAATAGTAAAATGAATATTAATAAAAAAATATTTTTCATAATAAATTATTTAATTGATTAATTTTATTGATCAGAACTGAAAGTATTTATTTTATTATTTGAAATATTATTCAATATGAACGGAACAGCAGTCAGGAAAAAGAATACTGTTACCACTTCGTGATCTCCGAAGCTCCATTCGAAAATCCCGGATACCTGAAATGAGATCATTACAAGTATACTGCCGAATATAAGCATTCGCCTTAAATTGTCTTTCTCATTCCGTAAGAATTTTATCTGTTTTAAAAATACCGTAATAAAAATTCCGAGGAAAGAAATGATACCGAAAATTCCTGTAGTCGCAAGTATCATTATGAAATTATTATGTAGATGAACTCCCTCGCTCTGTTCTTCAGGCGTTCTGTATGTTTCGTAAATTTCCCTGATATGTGAATCGGCTACTCCGGTGAAGGGATGGTCTTTGAACATCTGAATTCCAACGCTCCACATATTCAGACGTGACTTATTGCTTAAATGTCCCGGATCGATTATACTTTTTGCCCTGTCTGTATATTGTGAGGGGAGGATAACTCCGGCAGCGATGATTATCAGAAGAAATGAATAAAGAAATTTTCTGTTTGCAGCTATTCCGAAAATAATGAAACAGATTGTCAGAGCAACAAGCACATTTCTGGACTGCGTAAGAAGCATTGAAGTGATAACTGGAAGCAGTATCAGCAGAAGAGTTCTCCTGTGCAACAGAAATTTCTCTTTTATGAAAAGCAGAGGAAATACTGATAGAAGACTCATCATTTTGATCTCTCCGGATGTAAGCGGATAATTGAAGTAATCTATCCTGATCTCAGAAAATGGCATCTGGTTTATCATTTCTCCGAACTTTAAAGAATACTTGGTTATTTCAATCACTGAAACTGCAGATACTGCTGTAATATTGATTAGAAGAATGACGATAAGCGCCTTAAAGTTAATGACTTTAACTATAGACACATAAAAGATTAAAAACAGTAGTAATCTCTTTAAATTACTGAATGCGCCTTCAGGATAAACCGCAAAAAATCTTGATAATATTTCAAAAAAAGCGTAAGCGAGTATGAAGAAATTGATTGCTTTAAGATTTTCTGAATTGATGTATAAAAACGAATCCTTCTTGAAAATAAAAAACTGGATCAGCCATAATCCTGCCCATGCCCCGAAAGCAATAGAAGATACAGCAATTGAAATACTTACTACAGCTATCTGAATTGTAAGCAGAATCAATATTATAAAATCAATCTTGTCTGAGATCACTGATCTTTGCCCTGAATTCATTTTTCGCCTTTTATTCTTTTTGTAAGAGGATGAAGAAATATAAGGATTTTTCTTAGCCAGTCAGGTTTCTGAAGATCAAGCTTTGGATCGAAATCCCATTTGCTTTCAGAAATTCTTTTTTGCATTACCACGGGATGAGTTCCGCTGAATACTTTAATATTGCCGAGATCGTCATAATTCTGGAATCCTGAAATATTAATTTCAGCTTCTTCGCCTTTATTATATAGTTTTTCAAAGTCTCTTCTCTTTTTTATTAATTTATCCGGAGGTCTGACCCAGCCGTAATGATAGATCTCCGCTTTTATATCTTTGGACTTAAGTCTGCTTCCGTCCATGTGCCTGAAATCAAGAGCGTCTCCCCAGGAGACAATGTCTTCACTCTTTTTTATGATCCTGATCTCTTTTATATACCAGTTTCTGTAATTATCCTGAACGTAATCATAGCTTCCGTAGAAATGCTGATAACGGAATCTCAGTCCTTCGGTTTTTTTATTATTAAGTTCAGCTAACATTTCTCCCTTTACTGTATCATAATACTTTTCGTGAAGAACCTCATCTCCCTGAATGTAAAAACACCAGTCACCCGAGCATTTTTCAAGAGCTTTGTTGGTTTCTACGGAAAGCACTCTGCCGTTCTGCAGTGACATGTCCCATTCCGATTCGAAAATCCTGATCTTATCACTTCCTATTGATCTTACCGATTCAAGTGTATTATCATCTGATCTGCCGACATTTACGATCATTTCGTCACACATCGGCAGAACGGACAGTATTGATTCCACAAAAGGATAAGCATAAAGTTCTCCGTTCCTGACTATTGTAAATCCTGAGACTTTCATACTGATTCTTCCTGATGTCTGAACTGCAGATTATAAAGCTTTTTATACATGCTTTCATTTTTTATCAGAGCGTCGTGATTTCCGGTTTCGATTATTTCGCCTTTATTCAGAACAACGATCGTGTCAGCGTTTCTGACAGTCGAAAGTCTGTGTGCGATCACAATTGAGGTTCTTCCGTGCATGAGTCTTTCAATGGCTTCCTGAACAAGGATCTCTGATTCGGTATCAAGTGAAGATGTAGCTTCGTCAAGTATAAGAATGGGCGGATTTTTGAGTAATGCTCTTGCAATGGAAAGTCTCTGTCTTTCGCCGCCGGAAAGTTTTATTCCTCGGTCTCCGATCACAGTTTCATAACCTTTATCAAGTTTGTCAATAAACACATGCGCATTAGCCGCTCTGGCAGCTTCAATTATTTTTTCATCCGGGATCTCCGCTTTACCGTAAGCAATATTCTTTTTAACTGTGTCATTGAAGAGTATTGTTTCCTGCGTTACGATTCCCATCTTGGATCTTAAAGATTCTATCTGAAGTGTCTTTATATCTGATCCGTCTATAAGTAATTTTCCTGAAGTAGTATCATAAAATCTAGGTATCAGGTCCACAAGTGTGGATTTACCGGCGCCGCTCGGTCCGACAATGGCAATAATACTTCCTTTGTTAATTTTAAGATTAATGTTCCTTAGTATCATTTCACTCTTATCATATTTGAAAGAGGCATCCTGGAATTCAATACAGGTTTCAAAATCCTTTAAAATTTTTGCATCAGGTAAATTCACAATATCTGATTTCGTATCTATGAGTTTAAATACTCTTTCGGATGCAGCTGTTCCTTCTTTGTAACTGTTGAACATCTGTCCGAATAATTTCAGAGAAGGCATCATCTGGAAAAATACGGCAAGGTAGAAAATAAAAGCGCCGGGAGTCATATCGCTTTGACCTTTGATGATATCAGTACCGAAGATGAAAAGTATAATGACGATAGTAAAAACTCCAATTATTTCCGAAATCGGGGATGCAAGTGCTCTTTTCCTGAATATCTTTACAAGCAGAAGGAAATAAGAATTATTTTCGTTTTCAAATTTCTGTTTTTCATATTCCTCCATTCCGAAAGCTTTTACTACTCTTACAGCGCCGAGTGTTTCATCGAGTGTTGCAGTTATATCGGATATCTTCTCCTGTGATTTCTGACTGCTCCTTTTCAATGAGTTGCCAATCTTGCTTAATATGAAAGCTGTCACCGGAGCCATTAGGAAAATTATAAGAGTCAGTTTCCAGTTGAATAAAAAGAGGACTACCGAAAATGTAATGATCGTCGGCGGATCCCTGAATAAACTGTTGAGAACTGCAATGAGTGAGTCCTTAATGATCTGAACATCGTTGATAAGCCGTGAAATTAAATTACCTTTCCTTTCGTCAGTATAAAAGCTCAGTGGGAGTTCAAGGTAATGATCATACAGATCTTTCCTTATATCCTTCAGAATTCCCTGTTCAACAACTGACATAAAATAGGTCTGAAGATAGCTGAAAAGATTTTTAAGGAAAAATGTCAGAAATATAAGAATGCAAAGATATTTAAGAACGTCAAGCTTGTCATACTGAAGTAGAATTTTCGAAAAGTAGACAATTATAAAATCCTTTAGATCAAATACTGAAGTGACTTCTTTAGCGGGAATTTGATTAGGTGACTCATTGAACAGCAGGTCCATAAAGGGAAATATCATCATGACGGAAAGAAGACTGAATATAACAACAAGTATTGTGAATACATTTGCGGTTACAAGCGGTTTAATGTATGGCTTTACATATTTGAAAATTCTTTTATAATTATTCATCTTTCTTTTTGTTTTGCATCTCGAGTATTTTCATATATGTCAGCGCTTTGGTAAACATGTGAAAATAGGAAACCATAAGTCCGTAAATCCCGTCTCTGAATCCCTGCTGAAAGAAAAATTTCTTTTTGAATTCCAGAATAGGCTTATAAAGTAAATATCCCATGCTTATTTTTTTTTCATTTGCCTTTTCCATCGCGGAGAGAGTGGAATAATGATTTATTTTTTCCGCATATTCGGAAACTGACCTTACGGTATAATGGAGAATATCGTTTTTCAGCTCAGCCGTTTCTCCTGTAACTTTATATCCCTCATGAACAAGTCTGTCTGTTATCGATACACTGCCTTTTAAAAAAAATCTCATCTGATGATCAGGATACCACCCGCAGTGCTTTATCCATTTTCCAAGAAAAAAACTTTTTCTCGGGACAAAATAACCTTTTACTCTGCTTTCTTTATCAAGAATTGATCTGATCTCAACAGCGAGTTCTTCAGTACATCTCTCGTCAGCATCAATCGAAAATATCCATTCGTAACGGGCTTTATCCAAAGCGAACTTCCGCTGTTCTGAAAAACCTTTCCACTCATTGAGAAAAACATTTGATGTGTACTTTCCGGCTAATTCCACCGTTTTATCCGAACTGAGACTGTCAACTAATATAATCTCATCACACCACTGAATGCTCTTCAGACAGTCCTCAATATTTTTCTCTTCGTTTCTGCAAATAATTATTCCGGAGATTTTTTTCATGTTAATTTAATTTTGTCAATCCGTTTCTGCAGAAAAACACCATGTTTTTTTTTACTTCACTGAAATATTTCATATTCAATTCTTCTTCTTTTGTCTTCGGGTGATATATGTGATACTGCACTGCGAGATTCCTGACTGATCTGAATTCCGCACTGATCAGCCTCAGTCTGAATTCAATGTCGGAATCCTCGCCAAGTCCCGGTCCTTCGTAATTCTCATCAAATCCGTTGATCTTTTCAAGCAGTATTTTTGGCAGAGAAAAATTACAGCCGAGAATATGCTCGTCTTTATTGGTAATTATGTTTCTCAATGATCTGTTTTTAATGATAATGCCTTCTTCAATATTGAAATTGAATTCATTCCTGTGTCTGTTGAGCGATGAATAAACCGCTTCGGAAAGTTTTATCTTTTCATATTCCTTGTTCAGAATATTTTCAGCCGTCAGCTTTTCCGAAATATTCCTTGTAAGATTCACTCTTCTTCCGCATAATACAGTATTTTCCCTCCTGTTCTCAAAATGATTTTTTACAAAATCAGAATGAGGTATACAGTCTCCGTCAAAAAAAATTAAATAGTCCGTTTCCGATTTTCTTATCGCCTCATTCAGCATTCTGTTCTTTCTGAAACCTCTGTCTTCCTGTGTCAGATGTCTGACAGGAAAAATTTTACGATACTTCCATATATCAATAAGCTCCCTCATATCTGGATCGGAACCGTCCTCGGCAATGATAACTTCAAAGTCTTTGAAACTCTGTACAGACAAAGCGCTGAATATGAGATCAAGTTCTCTTGTCTTTTTGTAAACCGAGATTATTAATGAAACTTCTGGCATTTGATTTGTAAAAATATAAATTAATCCTTTTAAGTAATAGTGAATTGTGAATTAGACAGGAAAAGAAAATGCAGCGGTAAGAGTTGAAAAAGTATATTGGGATACATATAAGTTTTACTGTTGTGGAAAAACCTGTTGATTATTTACGGGAAGATTCAAATCAAACACCAGTCTGACTAATTTCATTTTTTTAAATCTTTCAATCTTTAATATCAATAGTGTCCAAAACGTTTAGTTTAAGAAATCAAAATTTACTGGAGTAAACGTACTTTCTTTTGTACGACCAAAAGAAAGTACCAAAGAAAAGTCGTCCCGAGAACTCGGGATGAATAATTGCTTAAATTCGTGAAAAATTGCGATAAAACTCCCAACCAATAAATAACTGCTCAAATTTCTCGGACAGGGAAATTTTATTGACGTAATCTATCA